>CAKTYZ010000017.1 GCA_934635225.1 uncultured Kiritimatiellota bacterium | reverse complement strand
TCATCGAACACCTGAGCCACATAAGCCAGGACGAGGTCGTCGCCGCGATAAGGAGAATGAAGCGAAGGAAGGCCCTCGGGACGGTGCGAAGCGTCACCACGGACAACGGATGCGAGTTCCTCGACCAGAAAAGGCTCGACCGCGCCTTCAAGTCCGAGGTCTACTACACGAGGGCCTACGCCTCCTACGAGAAAGGCGCAATCGAGAACTGCAACCGCCTCGTCAGGAGATGGCACCCGAAGGGAACCGACTTCAACCGGCTCACGAGGCGGCAGATCCGGCAGCTCGAGGACTGGATCAACTCAATCCACAGGGAATCGCTCAACGGAGAGACCGCATATGCTTACGATTCACGTCTGGCCAAAGTGGCTTAAGAGGTTTTTGCTGACCCACTCCCTTTACAAGTCACCTTGCGCGAAAGACGCCCTCGCCCCCGTTTGCTGATGAGGGCCGTTGTCCGCAGGGGCGGCGGGACATCTCAACGGAGAGGTCCAAACGACTCAACGGAGACGCGGCGTTCTCTCCGTTGAGTCATCGCGTTCTCTCCGTTGAGAGATTCCGTTCTCTCCGTTGAGACGTCCGAACGCCGCCGCTGACGCGGAGAGGACCCTCGCGATTGAATCCCGAAGACGATGCGCGCGCACAGCCACACAGACCACACGCATCTCCTCTCCCGCCACGCGCCAGACTTCAGGCGCGAACGGTCGCTACGCGGTTGCCCGGGAGGAAGCGGACAAAGCCTTTCAGCCGAAGCTGAAGCGCGAGCGAATTGACGCGCGAAAGCGGAAGTTTCGTCTCGTTGGCGAGTTCGTCCATCGAAACGCCCACCTCATCGACATGCAACATGACGAGCGCCTCCTCAACCGAATACGGCGGCTGGGCAGGGTCCGCGACAGGCGAATCGGCATCACACGCCGCCTTTGCCGCGCCTTTCTTCGGCAGCAACTCGCTCATCGCCTCCAGCACGTCGTCTGCACCGCGCACGAGAATCGCCCCGTCGCGAATGAGCTGAAGGCATCCGGCGGACATCCGGCTGTCCACACGCGCCGGCACGGCCATCACCGTGCGGCCAAGATCCGCCGCGATGGACGTCGTGATGAGCGTGCCCGAACGAGCCGGCGCCTCGACGGCCACGACCCCGCGCACCAGCGCCGCCACGACATGGTTGCGGATGGGAAACGTCTCACGGTCCGGCGGACGGCCAAACGGGAACTCGCTCACGACCGCGCCGCCGTTCTGGACGATCTCACGCGCCAGCGCCCGGTTTCCCTCGGGATAGAAGCAGTCAAGACCCGAACCGAGAACGCCGACCGTCACGCCCTCCGCAGCGAGCGCCCCGCGATGCGCCTCCGCGTCAATGCCGAGCGCCAACCCCGAGACGATCGACCACCCGGCCTTGGCCAGATCAAACGCCAACCGGTTCGCGAGGTCCTTGCCATATGCCGTGGCACGGCGCGTGCCAATCAACGCAATCCCGGACTTGGAAAGAACCGACGCGTCGCCCCTGACGTACAGCGCCAGCGGACGACCCGGAGCCGAAAGAAGCAACTGCGGATAATCCGCATCTGCCGGGGTCACGATCTTGACATCATATCCGTGCGCCTTCTCGATTTCAGCGGACCAATTGACCTCGCCACCCGTGCGCGAGATCTTCTTCGGGTAGGCCTCCCATGCCGCGACGACGGAACCTGCCGCCCGCGCCAATTCCTCGACCGTCGCAAACCCGACGCTGTCCGTCAGGTTAAAGGCAATGTACGCCTCGGATTCTGTCATGGGAGTTTGGCAGCCCCAAGGAGAGTCGAACTCCTCTACCAAGCATGAAAAGCTCGTGTCCTAGCCGATAGACGATGGGGCCACATTCAACGGGCGGATAGTATACCATATTCGGTGCGCCGTGCGCAAGGGCGAGTTTCAGCCTTGCTGCTTCAACGCCTGGCTCACCGCAAGCATGCGCTCCGAGAGGTCCTTGAAGCCGACATCGCTCGAATAGACGTCCTTGTAATACTGATACGCCTTTTGGAGGTCGCCCGCAGACTCCGCGCACAGGCCGAGCTGATAGACGACGTTCTTCTTGAGCTCGTCCATTGTCGGAATCGCATCGCGCGCCGTCTCAAGCTGCATGACGCCCATGTCCGTCTGGCCTTGCGCGAGAAAGCACATCGCCAAGTAATAGAGCGACCAAAGGCGGTCCTTCGGCGACTTCTGCGCAAGCTGGAGGTGCGTCAGGGCCTCGTCGTAATAGCCGTAGGTGAAATACTGCTTGCCAAGTTCGAAGCGGAGGTGCAAGTCGTTCGGATAGCGTTCGACGCGCTGGGCCAGATCGTCAAAGACGAACTGGTTCTTTTCGCCCTCCATCGCGACAGCCTCCTCTTCGCGGCCTTCGGCGCGCAGGGCATCGATCTGCTGATCGTAGTACTGCACCTTCGTCTGCGAAAGCATGCGATCAAGTTCGGGGTCCATCGTGCCCGAAACCTCGATGGCCTGCTGAAGGACATCGATCGCCTCGTAGTATCGCTTGCCCTGAATGTAGATGCGCGCAAGCGCGCGCCGCGCATTCATGTTCTTCGGTTCGGCCTCGATCTGCTTGAGCTTCTCCTGGATGAGGACCTCCGCATCGTCGCCGGCGACGACCGCCTTGTTCGCGGCATCGAGCTTCGCGGCCTGCTCCTTGTTCGCAATCAGGTTCTGGAAGCCGCCCTTCTTGCCGACCGACTGCTCCCAGCCCGCATTCATCGTCGCGCGCGCCTCCGTATTCTTCAGCAGCTGCAGGATGCGCTGGTCTCCCGGCTTCAGTTCGGACAGCTTCTGGTAGGCGTCGCGCGCCTTGTCCCAGCGATTCGCAATCGTGTAGTAGGCCGCCACGCGCTCCAGCAGCGCCGGGTCCCTGTTCGAGCACTCATACGCCGCCTCGACCGAAATGGCCGCGTGGTCGGGTTTCCCGGCGGCCTCGGCCGCCTTTACCGCGCTCTCGATGTTGTCGGCGTCCAGCGGGTTCTGCGAAAGGAGCTTCTCGGCCTCGGCCATCGCCTCGGCCCCCTTCCCCTTCTTGATGAGGCCGGAGATCTTCTGCCGCGCCATCATGTAGCCCAGCTTCGCGCCGAAACCCGCCTTGCCGTTATGCCGGAAGTTCGCAATCTGAGCCGCGCGCAAGAGCTTGCGCGTCTCCAAGACGTCTGGCGCGGCCGAAACCGCCTCCATCAACATGTCGACCGCCAGCTCGTAGCGCCCCGTCTCCAGGGCCTGACGACCGCGGTTCGTGAAATTCTGAGCCTTCTGAGCAAGATCAACCGCCATTACGAAACCTCCAGACGAGAATCATCCAATTTGCCAAGCACGCCACCGGCCTTGTAGGTCTTCAGCATGAAATGCGTCGCCGTCGACAGCACGCCGTCGATGGTCGAGAGGTCCTGCGCGACGAACTGGGCGACATCCTGAAGGCTTTCGCCCTTCACAAAGACAAGCAGGTCATAAGCACCGCTCATCAGGAAACACGCCTCGACCTGTTCGAACTTCGAGACGCGCTCGGCGATCTTTCCGAAACCACAGTCCCGCTGCGGCGTGATCTTCAGCTCGATCACAGCATGAACTTCATTCATCTTCATTTCTCCCATTTCAAGTTCAGGATATCGTCTACGACTTGCCGCGCCAAGTCTTCGGCCAATCGCCCTGAGGCGTCGCGCTCGGCTGTCGTCCGGTCCTGGCCGACGGCGTAGGAGGAGCGTGCCGTGTAGTCCCGGTTGTCAATCAAGACCTTTCCGGAACTCTTGTCGATGACCGACACGCGGAAGTCCCCCACCGACTCGCCGCCGGAAATCCGCAGACCCGAACGACGGTCATACGCGACGGATGCCGCCGAGACGGACAACACGACGCCCTGGACCTCAAGCGCCGCCTCTCCCTCCGCGCGAACCGAAAACGTTCCCTCGCGCTGGAACTCGCGCAGCAGCTGACGCGCCGCAAGAGCGCCAATCTCCTGCACCTCCGAATCGTTCCGGAACGTCGGAACGGACACCGTACGCATCGCCGCCGGAACGCTCGGACGCCAACAGTAGTTGGCTCCGCAGCCACAAAGAACGCCAACAAGGGCAACAGCCGCCGGCAAACGCATCGCTCTCATTTCTCCGAACCTTTCAGCTCCTGCAGCCGCGCACGGACCTTCTCGGAATAAACGCCGTCGGGATACTGCACCAAGAACTTTTCGTACGCGACAATCGCGCTTCGCTTCGTGCGCGTCCGCGAATCGTAGAACGCCGCACGACGGTAGTCCTCCTCCGCCAGCAAGTCGCTGACGCGCGTGCGCATCGCTTGCAGCTCGTCGCGGTCCGATTCGCGGCAGCCCGCCAGCGCAGTCGTCAGGAAGCCCTGCGTATCGCGGGCGCGCGAGCGGTTGTAGGCGTGGTCGTCCAGAAGGACCATCCGGGCCCTCGCCTCATGGAGAAGCGCAATCCGAGACTCCGCCGAATCCGGATAGAGGTTGCGGAGGTTCTCGTAGACCTGAACGGCCTTCCCGAACTGGCCTTCCTTCTCGCGCAGCGAGCCAATCGTCAGCATCGCGTCCGGGACCCACTTCGCGCCCGGCGCATGCAGCACGCACGCCTCGTAGGCGCGGCGAACATCCACGACGTTTTCGAAATGGACGAACATGACCTCCTTGCCCTCGGCCCGCATCCGCCCGGCGACCTCGTACAGCTTGTCCGCCACCCGATCATAGTCGATCTGAAGAGAATAGAAGTCGAGAAGGTAGCGGAACTCCGCAAACGCGTCCTCCGTCTGCCCGAGGCGCGAGAGGCAAAGTTCCGCCAAGGTCTGCTGGGCCTTCGCCGCTTCGGGCGCCGTCGGCCATTCACGCACAAGCGCGTCCAGCTGGCGACGCGCCTTCGAGAAGTCGCCCGTGCGCAGGAGATCGACACAATAGGCCAACTGGTTTCGCGCGTCATCGCGGTTCGGGCCGAAGAGAAACGCGAACCAACGCGGACTCTTGCGCGAGGGGCTGACAATCTCCTTCTCGTTGTCAAACCCCGGATACGCGTCTGTCGCGTAGCGAACGCCCGTCTGAGGGCCCATGCCGACCCCTGGTGTCGGGTGATCCTGCGCCAGCAAGGCCGAACCGGAGACAAGGAGCGAAGCCAATGCGCCAAATGATAGAATCTGTCTGTTCACGTCTGACATTATACCATAAATTGAGGTTTCACTGCGTTCAGAAGAAAGTCATCTGCCCCGGAATGTCCGAAAGGCGCTTGCGCGGTCTGCGCACGAGCTTCGGCGCGTTGACGTCCAGCTCATTCGCCTCCAAGTTCTTGAGGATCTCGCCTGCGCGCGTCACGACCTCCGCCGGAAGGCCCGCCATCGCGCCGACATGGATACCGAAGCTCTTTTCGGCGACACCGGGCACGATGCGCCGCAGGAAGACGATGCGTCCGCCCTCCTCCTTCACCTTCACCGTATAGTTCTTGATGCCGGGGAACATGTCCGCAAGATCGGTGAGCTCGTGGTAATGCGTCGCAAACAGCGTCTTCGCCTTTGCCGTTGCCTTGCCGTAGAGGTATTCGGCGACGGACCAGGCAATCGAGATGCCGTCAAAGGTCGACGTGCCGCGCCCGATCTCATCCAAGACGATCAGCGACTTCGGTGTGGCGTTGTTGAGGATGTTCGCCGTCTCCTGCATCTCGACCAGAAAGGTGGAACGCCCGCGCGCGAGGTCATCGCCCGCGCCAATGCGGGTGAAGACGCGGTCCAGGACGCCGAGCCGCATTCTCGCCGCCGGCACGAACGAGCCCATCTGCGCCATGACGGCGATTGTCGCGACCTGCCGAATGTAGGTGGACTTGCCGGCCATGTTGGGGCCGGTGATGAGCATGATCTGGTCGGTCGTCGTGTTGAGCCGCACGCCGTTCGGCACAAATGGCTCCGCATCCGGAAGCTGTTCGACAATCGGATGACGTCCGTCATCGATCTCAAGGACGTCCGAATCATCCACCGTCGGACGCACGTACCCGGCCGCCAACGCACGATCCGAGAGGGCCAGCGTCGCGTCCAGTTCGCCCAGCGCCAGGGACGTCTCCTGGATCTCGACCGTCTTCTCGGCAATCGCCGTCAAGATTTCGCGGTACAGGCGCTGCTCAAGGGCGATTGCCCGATCTTGCGCGCCCAGGACCTTCTGCTCGTATTCTTTCAGCTCGGGCGTGACGAAACGCTCGCCCGTCGTCAGCGTCTGGCGACGCGTGTAGTCGGCGGGGGCTTGTGCGGCGGACGCTTTCGGGATTTCAATCAAGAACCCGAACGCGGGCACGTGCTTGACCTTCAGCTTGGCGATGCCCGTGCGCCGCTGCTCACGCGCCTGATATTCGGCCAGCCACTGCCGCCCCTCTGCCGCGACCCGGCGAATCTCGTCCAGCTCGGGCGAATGGCCCGGCGCGATGAACCCGCCATCCGCCAGCAGGACGGGCGGGTCGTCGGCAATCGCACGGTCGATCAAGTCAACGACTCCAGGCTGCGGAACGAGCGAGAAGCACGAGTTCCCCAGCCGCTCCAGGATCTCCGGCAACGGCCTCAGCGACGCGGCGAGCCCCCGCAAGTCGCGCGGATTCGCCCGCCCCGAATCGACTTTGGCGACCAAGCGCTCCAAGTCGCGGACACCCGTAAGGAGCGTGCGCAGACCGGCCAGCGTCGCCCGGTCGTCCACAAACGCCTGAACGGCATCCAGCCGCGCGTTCACGTCCGCCGAACGCGCCAGCGGACGCGCAATCCAATTGCGCATCGTCCGCGCTCCCATCGGCGTCTTCGTGACGTCAAGAACGCCAAGAAGCGAAGATTCCTTCGAGACGTCGCCGCCCGGCAGGAGCTGGAGATGGCGAAGCGTGCCCGAATCGAGGACAAGCCCGTCGTCTGACTGGCGGATGCGCACCTTGCGGACGTGCCCAAGCGAATGGTGCAGGGTCGTTCCGACATAATGGAGCAACGCACCGGCGGCGGAGATAAGGTCATTGCGGCCCGTCAAGCCGAAGCCGTCAAGCGAAAGGACCTTGAAATGCCGCGTGAGGCAGTCCAGCGCCGCGTCAATCGAAAACGTCCAGCGGTTCTCGTCCGTCACCTTCAGCATTTCCGCCGGGGCGTCGCGCTCCAGCGTCTCGGCCAGCTTCTCCGGCGAAGCGAACTGCTCGACGACGAATTCGCCCGTCGAGAGATCGAGGAGCGCAAGCCCCAGTCCCGATGCGGCGGCGATGTAGTTGTTCGTCGTCTCGTCCAAGAGGCCGTCTTCCGTGACAGTTCCGGGCGTGACGATGCGCGTCACCTCACGGCGCACGAGTCCCTTCGCCGTCTTCGGGTCCTCGACCTGGTCACAGAGCGCGGCGGTCTTCCCCGCACGAATAAGCTTCGCGAGGTAGGCGTTGAGCGCATGGTGCGGCACGCCGCACATCGGCTGGTCGCCGCGGTGCGTGAGCGTCGCGCCGAGAATCGGAGACGCGACGATCGCGTCCTCGCCGAACATCTCATAGAAGTCGCCGAGGCGGAACATGACGATCGCGCCCGCCGGCACCTCACGCTTGATCGCGAGGTATTGCCGCATCATCGGTGTCAGTTCTGCCGCCATCGCCTTCTACTGGTGACGCGGCTGGAACAGCGGCGCGGCGAGGTCATACAGCTCCTGGTCCTTCTGGAGCCGCTGATAGAGAGCCGAACTGTCAATGCGGTAGCCCTGAATGAAGCTCTGCTGCGCGGCTTGCTTGCGGCCCGCGCGGAACTGGAGCTTGGCAAGGTCGGCCCAGGCGTTCGCATCGCCCTGCGGGTTCAGCTTCAGGTAGCGCGTCAGCGCGCGCTCAGCGTCCGCGTCAAGCCGCGCGTCCAGAAGCATGCGGACCAGCATCTGAAGGGCCGGCGCGTCAGAAACCTTGTCCACGAACCCGCGCACGAGCTGCGCGGCCTCCATCGTGCGCCCCATCTCATAGTAGCAGGTCGCGAGACCGAAGGTGTCGGCGTCTGACAGGGGGCCTTCGCGCCGTTTGGCCTCCAGCCGCTGGACTTCGCCCGTCAGCGTGCGGATGCGGTTGACGTAGCTTCTCAGCCCCGCCGTGCGCTTGTTGTTCGGGTCGATGAGGTCCGTGTAGTCCATCATCTCCAGAACGATGTCCCATTTGCTGAACGGCAGCAGACACTCCTGTGCGTAGCGAAACGTCGCCTCGGGGGAAGCCGGGTAGAGGAGGACGGCTTCGCGGAACGCTTGCGCGCCCTCGAGATACCGCCCCTGCTTCTGGTAGAGGCCCGCAATCGCCGCGCGCAGCTTCGAGAAGCTCTTCTGCCCCGCAAAATCCCGCCGATACATCGGGTCGTCCAAAAGGCGACGCGCGTACCAGTCCCAGAAATCACGGTCCTGCGCGGCACGCTTCGCGTCATAGGGAGTCTTCTCCGCATTGATCTTCATGATGAGGCCATGCGGCGAGAGGTACGGGTACATCCACGGAATGACATACGACTCCTCGACGTAGAACGAATGGCGCAGACGGTCATGGTCATGCATCATCTTCGTGAGGATGCCGTTGATCTCCATGACGCCAAGAGCGCCCGTCACCTGCACGCGCCCGTTCTGGATCTGCAGGTCGCCGTTTGCCGGGCGCACGCCGCGCTGGACTTCGTCCACGTAGACGTTGAACGCCTCGGCCGAATCCTCCTTCGCCGGAATCCAGATCTCGTCGCCGTAGAGGTCTCGCTGGACAGACATGTAGGTGTCGTCCGCAAGGGCGTTCTGCGTGATGAGGTAGACGTCAGGACGGTAGTTCGCCGAATAGATCATGTAGGTCGGCACAAAACGCCCCGGATCGGTCCCGCCGAAGAAAATCGAGAACTTGTCCATCGCCGGCGGATAGGTCGGGTCGGGAAGCGGTTCCTCGTCCGCAACGATCTGGTCGTTGATGGCTTTCGCGCCCTCCAGCTGATAAGCCCCGAACTGCCAGCCAAAGGTATGGCCGTTCTGCTCGTTGCCGCCCAGCTCGAAGACCATCCGCTCGTCCGTGTAGTTCTGGACGATCGGGTAGACGGCGCAGACGAGAATCGTGAGGGCCGCGACACACGCGGCGACCACGATGCCGCCGCTCCGGCGAATCCGACGGCTCGCAAGACGCTGCTCGACGCCGTCCGACGGCAGGACGCTCGCCGCCTTGCGCTGGAAGAAGCGAAGCCCGACGGCCGCCGCGAAGACGAGGCCATAGCCGATCCAAAGCGCGATCATCGCGTGCGAGGAGATGAACTTCACCTTCTGGATGAAGCCGTCCTGCACGTCACCCTTCACATTCGCGAGGAGGATGAGGAGACCCGACATCATGAGGAAGCACGCCGCCGCCGCGATCATCCACTGCCAGAACATCTTGCGGTGCGTCTTCTCGACGACCCAGTGCCCGACCGCGAACGGCACGAGCGCGAAGAAGACGAGCAGGTCGGTGAACTGCACCATCACATCGCCGAAGTAGTGTCCCATCTGCTTGAAGAAGAACGCGAAGAACGCGCCGACCGACGGAAAGCTCGGCACGCCGATGGCCTCGTACTGCCCGCGCATGATCGCGTGCTTGAAGCCCTCCCACGTGCGCGGATAGCCCCAGTTCATCGGCGGATTGCGAAGGTCGGAGACAATCGGCATGTAGGCGTAGAACGAGACGCCCAGCTGGGCGAAGAACGCCGCGCCCGCGACGGAGCGCCCGTTCGGCAAGGTCAGCCACGCCAGTGCCAAAAGGACGAAGTTCCACGCGATAGTCCAGCCGAACCACCAGCTGGCCGGATGCGTCAGCCCATTCATCGCGCCATGCGCGAGAAGGACAAACACCGCAAGATGAAGCCCCGCCACGGGGATGGCGAAGGAGAGGCCCCGTCGCGTGAACGACGAGAGGACGAAGAGAAGCGCGACAAGGAGCGCAAACATGCCCGTGGACTTCCCCCAAGGAAACGCGGGACCGGCATAGCCCGCCGCGCCCGCCGACGGAACCGTCAGCGCCACGATGACCGCCGCCAGCGCAAACCCCGCCGAAACCAGCAGTTCACGGCTGAACTGCGCCGCAAGCCGGGGGAAGAGGCCTTCAATCGCCTCATCCGTCCCCTTCAGGGCGGCGAGGGCCGCCGCGACGACCGAACCGGCGCAGAGCGCGGCAATCAGCGCATAGCGCGTCGGCTCGACAAGCGGCGCGACCTCAGCCGTCACGCCCGTCCAGGTGTTCTTCGAGACAAACACGAATGACGTCAAGAAGACCAGAGCCGCCGCGCCGCCACCCGCATAAAGGACGGCCTTGGCCGCATTCTCGACCCGTCCGCGCCCCTTCAGGACCGCTGCGGCCACAAGCGCGGCCACAAGAACGGCCAGCGCAAGAACGAGAACCGTCGTGGACGGAGCCGAAACGGCCTTGTCCACGAGCGCCGCATGCTTGTTGATCACGTTCGACTGCATATAGCGGTCCGCGCGCGCAAGCTGACCGATCTGGAGGACCTGCCAAGTCATCCCGACGGGGACGAGGTAGATGAAGACGTCACGGAAGAGCCCGATGTTACGCATCGCGATCACGAGCGCAAGCGGCACAATCGCGAAGAGCAGGACCTGATAGTTCGTCAAGCCAAGCCCGAAGACAAAGGCCGTGAACCAAAGGACCTTGTCCGACGGACGACGCATCCAGCGGTAAGACAGCAGAAAGACCCACATCAGAAAGAGCGCGTTGAGCGAGTAAATCTCGACAATCGTGGACTGCGACCACTCGACCGGCGAAAGCGAGAACGTCAACGCACCGCCGACCGCGCCGCCAAAGGAGAGGAGTTCGGAGGGGCGCAGGATGTGGAAGTCGGGAGTCTCCTCGTCCCGACCGATGAAATCAGACGACGAACGGCAGATGAGCATGGCCGTACAGCCGGCGGCAAACGCGCCGAAGGTCGCCGAGCAGAGCGAAACAGCCCACGCAGGCGTCGGATGCCCCATGTAGGTCACCCATGAGAACGCCTTGCAGAAGAGCCATGAGCAGAAGGTCCAGAAGGGATACCCCGGCGGATGCGGTACGCCGAGATTCGCCGCAGCCGTCGCGAGTTCGCCCGAATCCTCTAGACCGACGGACGGTCCCAGCGTGAAGAAATAGACGATGAACGTCAGGAGCGTGGCTGTCCAGAACGCCGCCCAGTCAAGCTTCGTGAAAAACTTATTATCCTTCATGATTGGCTAAGGATTATACCAAAAATCGAGGGCACTGTGGCCTCCCCCCGGCCGCATCGCCCACAAACCCCTTGGCCACGCAATCGGCCAAGGGGGATTGCCGCAGGGAACCTGCACGTCAGATCATGCCGCCGTTGACGGAGATGACCTGCCCCGTCACATAGGCCGACTCGTCGCCCGCGAGCCACGCGACGGCCTTGGCAATGTCCTCGACCGTGCCGAAACGACGAAGCGGAATCGTCTCCATGTACGACTTGCGCACGGCCTCGGGCAGGACGTCCGTCATCTTGGACTGAATGAAGCCCGGCGCGACCGCGTTGCAGCGGATGTTGCGCGAGCCAAGCTCTTTCGCCGTCGTCTTGGTGAGCGCGATGACGCCGCCCTTCGACGCGGTATAGTTCGCCTGACCGGCGTTGCCCATGATGCCGACAACGGACGCGATGTTGATGATCGAGCCGCCAACCACATTCCCCTCGGCGTCCTTGTTCTTCATCATCGGGCGCGCCACCGCGCGCGTGAAGAGGAACGTGCCCTTGAGGTTGACGTTCAGCACGGCGTCCCAGTCGTCGTCGCTCATGCGCATCAGGAGCCCGTCCTTCGTAATGCCCGCGTTGTTGACCATGACGTCGAGACGCCCGAAATCGGCAAGGACACCCTTCACGCACGCATCGACCTCAGCCGACACCGAGACGTTGACGCCGTACCCCTTCGCCTTCACACCCAGCGCCTGAAGCGCCGCGACCGTCTCATCGCACCACTCGGCCTTCAAATCGCAAATCGCGACAGCCGCGCCGTTCTCAGCCAGCTTCTTTGCGATCGCCGCGCCAATCCCGCGCGCCGCGCCCGTCACCAACGCAACCTTACCTTCAAGTGTCTTCATTGTCTGATTTCTCCTTTTATTTTGAGAATTATACCAAACGCACGGGCGCAGAATCAAGCGATGGCGGACCGTGCGCCCCTCAGGGTCCGCCCCCTGTCCCGGTTTGACCGACGAGGGCGAAATAGCGTATAATGTCGCTTTATGTTGAAGTATGTCATCCGTCGCATTCTTGAGATGATTCCGACCACCATCGGAATCCTGCTTCTGACGTTCGTCCTCTTCAATGTCATTGGCGGTTCGCCCGCAGAGGCTATCCTCGGCAAGAACGCGACGGCAGAATCCGTCGCCGCGTTCAACCGTCAATACGGCTATGACAAGCCCCTTGTCTTCGCGGCAGACAGCCAATTCGTCCGTTTCCTCACAGACCTCGCAAAAGGGGACTTCGGCTACTCGGTCGAAAACGACGAGCCCGTCCTCGACGTGCTCAAGCGCGGTGTCGGCCCATCCCTCTCGCTAACCGTGCCGATTCTCGTCGGCAGCGTCTTCGTCGGTCTCACGCTCGCCCTCGGCGCAGCCGCCTTTCGCGGGCGGGCAATCGACAAGGCCATCCTTCTCGGATCGACCGTCCTCATGAGCGTGAACTACGTCATCTGGGTGCTGGCGGGACAGTTCTTCCTCTCCTACAAGGCGGGTCTCTTCCCCATCTGGGGCTACCGAAGCGCCTTCTATCTCGTCCTTCCCGTCCTGATCGGCATCGTCTCGTCGCTGGGGACGGACGTTCGGTTCTTCCGCACGGCCCTCCTCGACGAACTCTACAAGCCCTATGTCCTCACCGCGCGGGCAAAAGGTCTCTCGCACCCCGTCATCTTGACGCGCCATGTCCTCCGCAACGCGCTCATCCCGATCGTCACCTACGTCTCGCTCTCAATCCCCGGACTCTTCACGGGCTCGCTTCTCTTGGAGAGCTTCTTCGGCATCCCCGGACTCGGCTCGGTCGCCATCAACGCCATCCATTCGGCGGACATGGCGGTCGTGCGCACGGTCGTCGTGCTTGGCGCGCTTCTCTACCAGTTCGTCAACCTCGCGACGGACCTTGTCTACGCCGCGCTCGACCCACGCGTCCGGATAGGGAAATGACGAGAGCGCCGACGAGGGCGAAAGCCGCGAGCGACGCAAGGGAAGCCCTCATGCCAAGACGCCCGTTCAGCCAACCGAGCATTCCCGGCCCAAGCGCACCAAGGACATTTCCGCCGCAGCCGAAGATGCCGACGGCCGCCGCCCGATAGCGCGGGTTCACGACATCCAGCAGCGCCGCGTAGAGGTTCGAGTCGTAAACGCCGGTCGCAAAGCCAAAGCCGAAGATCGCCAGACACGCCATGGCGCCGCCCGGCGCGAACGCCGTCAAAAGGACAAACGGGATCATCAGCAGGAGACCCGTGACATTCGCCTCCAGACGGACGCACGGACGGCGCGGCAACAGACGGTCCGACAGCCGCCCCGCGAGCATCACGCCCGCCATCGCGCCAAGATAATACCAGAACACGGCATGAAACGCCGCGCCCGACGGCGTCATGCCGGGGAAGGTCCGCAGAAGGAACATCGGACACCACATCTTGAAGCCGTAGGTCGCGTAGACGTAAAAACCAAGCCCCAGCGTCAGCAGAATCGCCGCCGGGTGCCCGAAGAACGCGCACACGGCCTCGCGCACGGACGGCTTGTCCTCTTGCGTTGACGCGACCGGCTGTGGCGTGTCCCGCAAGAGGAACGCGAGCGCAAACGGCCAAAGGATGCCGAACGCGCCGAAGAGTCCGAACGCCCAGCGCCAGCCGCCCGTGCCCAGACACCCGAAAGCCAGCCCGACACCGCGCTGCACACGACAATTCCCACATAGAAGACCATCTGGTAGATTGAGAACGCCGTCGCCCGCGTCCCGACATGGAACTGTCCGATCAGGGACGAGATGGACGGCGGAAGCATCGACTGGCCCGCCGCATTGAGAACGCCATACGACACGATGAGCAGACCGAGTCCCGATGCAAGGCCTGAAGTGAAGATGCCAACCGAGAACAGAAGCGTGCCGAAGACGACGATCCATTTGCGGCGGAGGAAGTCTGCGCAGGTCCCCGCAAACGGAATCACCAGACCGAACACGAGCGTAAACGCACTGCCGACGAGGCCGAGCTGAAGATCATCCAACCCGGACGCGGCGAAGTCAGACTTGATCTGCGGCAGGACGGCGTTGTAGATCTGCCGCGTGCCCTGCGCGAGGAAGTAAGTCGCCGAAAGGAGCGACAGAAGCCTCCACTTGTAGTCGATCCGCGCCTTCACCGTTTCGCTTTCCGCGCCAAGAACCGCCTCATCCCCTCGAAGTTCGCATCCAGTTCCGCGCGCTGCGCATCGGTGAGGTTGAGATCGACCAGCTTCCAGTCGTGACCCACGCCGAAGGTGCCCGATTCCGTCGTGCGCGAAGAGAGGTACGTACGCGAGAGCGTCGTCTTGAAAAGGCCCAGCCGCTTGAGGTAGTAGAGCGAATAGCCGCGCAGACTGCCGCCGGGAATCGCGCGCTGGTCGATCAGGTAGCGATACATCGCATATTCCTCCTGAAGCCGTCCGTCAGGATCGCCCGCCCGCATGGTCCGCCAAATGCGCACGACGAGCGGCGCATAGGCGGGACGCTCCGAGACGAGTCCTTCCGTTCCAAGGGCGCGGTGCTGATAAAGCCACTGCCAGCCGCCCCACGCGCTGAAGACCGTCTTCACGATCGGTCTCGCCGCGCATTCGGCCGCCTGCCGCGCATTCGCGCGATTGCCTTCGCTTTCCTCCTTAATGTAGCCATACACGCCGGGGAACCGCCGCGCAAGATCGACGAGGTAATCTACGGACGGCGCGGGACAGTCATCCGAGACAAAGGTCTGGACGATGACAGGACGCTTCGCGATGCGCCCAAGCGCCTCCAGACAATCCCGAACCGCCTCCATCGAACGCGCCTCGGTCGGCGGACGCACCGCGAGCGCAATCGGCGCGGGGCTATCTGCGGCAAGGGACTCGGCGAATGCGGCAAAGGCGAGCGTCTCCGCCGTATTCGTGCCACTGACGCCCAGCGTCAGCACGGCGTTCGTGAAGGTCTCGGCGGCGGCCACGAGACGACGCAAGCCCGCAAACTTCTCCTCGCGCGTCAGCAGGTCAATCGAGTCGTTCGACTGCGGCCAGATGACACCCGCGCAACCCGACGCGTCCATGTAGCGCGCCTCAGCCACCAGCGCGTCATAATCCACGGCGCCATCCGTCAGGTAAGGCGTGGAAGCGATGAGAAACGGCCCCTTCAGGCGGTCGTCCGACGGAACGGCCGCACACGCGGCTCCGAATGCCAGAAGAAACGCCGCGCCCGCAATCAGTCCTCGTCTCATTTCGCCTCCGGCGCGACATAGGGCTGGTACATGCAAAGGCGACCGCCGTCCACGACATGATTCGACCCCGTGATGAACGAAGCGTTGTCCGAGCACATGAAAAGGATGACATCTACAAGTTCGCCCGTCTCGCCTGCGCGACCGAGCGCCGTCGGCATGCCGCTCATCGCCGTGCGCGTCAGCACCGGGCCTGGCGTCACGCAGACGGCGCGCACGTTGTGCGGGCCACCCGCAAGAGCAAGCCCTTTCACGAAGTTGAAAAGCCCGCTCTTCGCCGTGCCGTACATCGCGCCGACGCCATCGCCCTCAAAGCCCGTGACCGAGCCGAGGCAGACGATGACGCCCTTTCCCTTCGCAACCATCTGCGGCATGCACGCTCGGGCGAAATAAATCGGCCCTTTGAGATTGACGTCAATCCCCCAGTCCAACACCTCGACCGGCTGTTCATAGAACGGCACGCGGCTCGCGCAGCACCGCGCCTCATTGCCGCCCGCGCAGGTGACGAGAATGTCGCAGCCGCCGCGCTTCGCCGCTTCGGCCGCCGCTTTCTCGGCAGACGCGAACTTGCGCACATCGCCGGGGCTCGCCACCGCACGTCCGCCTGACGCGACAATTTCCGACACGGCGTGGGTCAGGGACTCCGCGTTCACGTCGCACATCACGACCGCCGCGCCGCGCTTCGCCAGTTCCTGCGAAGTCATCAGCCCCATGCCGGACGCCGCACCCGTGACGACGGCGACCTTGCCCGTGAAATCAATCTCTTTCATGTTTTCCGTCCTCTTTGACCTCAATCAGCTTCGAGACGAACTTGCCGTCCGCCCCCTGCCACGAGAGGCGATAACGTCCCTTGAAGCCCCGGAAGGCAACCTTTCCGCCCCCATCCGCCATGACGTCAAGATTCGTCCGCCATTCGCGGTTGATGAGTTCGTCGAGCGCGTCATAGACGGGCTTCTTCTCCATCTCGCACGTGAACAGGCCCGAGACGAGCGGTTCTCCCGCGACACCTGCGCCGTCCACCGTATTCCACCACGTGATGCCCATCGTCTTCGGATGCGAGAACCACGCGCGGTAGATGTTGCGCGTCAGGATCGCCTGAATCTGCCGCGAGACGTCATCCACGCCCGGCGCGGCGATCGTCACCTCGGAGACGTGAAGCGGACGGCCCGTCTTCGCCATCATGTCGAGCCGTTGGCGAATGGTCTCCGGCGAGCCAACCCAATTCACGTCCGTTGCGCCGCGCGACAGGCGCATCGAATCGTTCGTGCTGAAGATGTGCATCTGACAGCCGACGAAATCGATTCGCGCGCCTTCCTTCTCCAGATCGCGAACCTGCGAGAGAAAGTCTTTCGAGATGTTGTAATCGTTGATGGCGAGCTTCGCCGTTTCCGGCATCGTCTCCTTCGCATCCAGCAATGCATGGAGCGGATAGTCCCCCGGCATCAGCCCGTAGCCGCTGAACCAGTAGCCAAGGCCCGTCCGCGACTTGCGGTAACGCACCCAGTCGTCTGCGCTCTCGTTGACGACATCCCAACTGTCCACGACGGCACCATAGCGCTCGGCAACATCCGCAACGCGTTTGCGGAAGATCCGTCTCATGTTCTGCGCAAAGACAGGTGCGGCGCGTTCAAGCGCACGTTCCTCGAGCCCCTTGTAGCGCATCCTCCATGCGCGCGCCCACTTGCCCATGTAGCCCCGATGCCAATTCTGCCCGCACGGCTCCCAACCGTAGGACGACGAATGACGCGGTATGCCGATTTCGTCAAACAGGCGCTTCTCGCCCTCGGGGCAATACCAGTCGTAAATCCAATACGGCTTCGCGTTGCCCCAAATGAGAATGTGCCCGTGAATCGCAATGTCTTTCGCCTTGAGGAAGCCAATGACCGGACTCGGCGCGGGACGTCGCCAGAACCGGTCTGCCATCGCCTCTTCCCGCGTCAGACCGTTCCAGTAGCGTTCCGTGTCCCGATAATCGCCGTCAAAGCGGAACGCGCCTGGCGACGGCTCGTGGTCGATCCAGTAGAAAGACACGGTCGCCTGATTGAAGAGCCCGCCTTCGCCATAACTCGCCTTGTACGCCGCATTGTACGCGGACTTGCCAAGTTGGTCGAAATTGAAGATGTGCGCACCGAAGCGGAAGTCATGCGTCAGCTGCCGGACCTTCACGACCGTACCCGACGGCGCGTCAATCCGCACCGAAGCGTCCGCCTTGCGATTCCGCTCGATGTCAGCGTCAATCCGCGCCTGTTCGGCGTCGTTCCAAACCGCCCAATAGGCGTCAGACATCACCGACCGCTCCATGCCGCGTACAGCAGGAACCGCAAAAGCCCAAGCCGCAAGCACGGCAAGCCGCATTTGATCACTCATCGTTCGTTCTCCTTGTTTCTTGATTTCAGCGCCCGGCGAAGACCTCGCCTGTCGAAACGCCGTGTATGATACCATCTTTCGGGAATCTTTGTGCGCAAGAGAAAAACTGCTTTTTGCGCAAAGCAAGATTCGAATGTGCTATAATGTGCGGCAAGCCCTCGCATTCAGACTCATGAAACAGCAAAATCAGCCACGCGCACGCAACGTCGTCATCGCCGTGCAGATGAGCACCGCCGTCGGGCGCATCCGCCTTGAAGGCATCTTGCGCTTTTTGCGGCGGGAACGCGACTGGCGCATCAAGCTCATCGAGACTGGAGACCGCTTCTCATCCGCTACGATCGCCGCCGCGCTTGAAGACGGCATAGACGGCTTCATCGTCTTCCAAGACCTCGACCGCGCCATCTGGCAGACGCTAACGGATTCGGGCATTCCCGTCATCTCGCTGGAGTCGCTGTATCCGCCCGAACTGCCGCACGGCGCGGCACTTCGGCTCGTGCGAGCCGACGACGAGGGGCTGGGCCGGCTTGCGGCGCGTCATCTTCTCTCGGTCGGGAACTTTCGCGCCTTCGTCTTCGTTCCCTCTCCTGACGACACGCGCTGGTCGTTGCGCCGCGAAACGGGTTACCGAGCCGCGCTTGCTGCCGCCGGACACGACTGCATGGTTCTTCCCTCGGCCCGTCTGCTGAGGGAAGAAAGCGAGACGCCGCTTCAGGACTGGCTCCTGAAGCTGCCGCGCCCCTTCGCGCTCTTCGCCGCGAACGACTTTCTCGCCACGCGCGTCCTCACGGCCTGCCGCACCACAAAGATCGACGTGCCGCATCAAGCCGCCGTGCTCGGAGCAGACGACGATGAAATCTTCTGCTCGCACGCCACACCGCGCCTGTCCAGCATCCGATTCGTGACCGAACGCCAAGGCGAGATCGTCGCACGCGAACTGGAGAAGATGATGAACGGACGGCCACGGGGCGCCTGCATTCTGCCCTGGACGCACCATGCGCTCGTCCCCCGCGAATCGACAGCGCCCATTGCACCCGCCGCGCAGCTAATTCGCCGCGCTCTCGCCTTGATCGACCGCCAGGCGACGAGAGGGCTCGGCGTGAACGAACTCGCCCATGAACTGGGCGTCTCGCGCCGTCTGCTCGAACTGCGATTCAGCCAGTTTGAACGGCGGACTGCGGCAGAGGCCCTCGACGACCGCCGCTTCGAGGAACTCGTCCGCCGGCTGGAGGAAACGGACGAACCAATCGCCCGCATCGCCGCCAGCTGTGGCTTTCGCGACCTCTCGAGCCTCACGCGGCGCTTCCGCAAGCGTTACGGCAAGACGATGCGCGACTGGCGCACCGACGCACTCAACGCGGACTGCTGACGCAAGTCACGCGGCGGTCGAGAACCAAAGCGCCTTCAGTTGCCTCTCGACGGAAAAGACGTCCGTGATTTGCGTCGGGAACGACTTCGTCCGCAAGGGCGTCATCATGCCCGCCTCGCCGCTACTACGATTCCCTCCGACTGCGCGCCTTGAGGAAGATGCGCAGGGGTGCGCCCTCCAGCCCGAAGCGTGCGCGGATGTTCTTCTCGATAAAGGCGAGATAGGCGGGCGTGACGAGCTTCGGGTCATTCACGAAAAGGCGAATCGTCTGCGGATTCGTCGCGACTTGCAGCCCATAGTAGACCTTGAGCCGCTTGCCGCGAATCATCGGCGCGAGCGTCTTCTTCGTCGCCGTCTCGATGACGCGGTTCAGCATCCCCGTCGGCAGACGCTCGGACGCGCTCGCGGCAGCCTTGTCAATCGCATCAACCGTGCGGCGGATGTTGTAGCCCGACTTGTTCGAGCAAAACACGATCGGCGCAAACGAGAGGAACGGCATCATCTGACGAACGGCCGCCGCCGCTTTCTTTTCCTCCGTGATGCCCGCCTCGTTCGCGAGATCCCACTTGTTCAGCATAAGGACGCACGCGCGATGCGCGTCTAGGATCTTGCCGGCGATGCGCTTGTCCTGAAGCGTCGGCCCCATCACGGGGTCCAGCAGGAGAATGACGACATCGGCCTCTTCAATCGCCTGTTCCGAGCGGAACAGCGAGAAATTGTCAACCGAAGTCTTGGACATCTTCGTATGAGGCTTCATGCCCGCCGTGTCAACCAGCATATAGTGCCGCGCCTCAGGGCCCGAGCCAATCGCAAACGGCACTTCAACCGCGTCACGCGTCGTGCCCGCAATCTCCGAGACGATGACACGCGGCGCGTTGAGAAGCCGGTTGATGTAGCTCGACTTGCCGGCGTTCGGCCGACCGACGACCGCAACGCGCAACGGACGCACCGCCGTCTCGTCTTCGACAGCTGGCGGCAACTTCGAGACAAACGTCTGCACAAGCTCCTCGACGCCACGCCCGTGTTCAGCCGACGTCGGATAGACCGGGATCCCGAACCGCTCGAACTCCATCGCGCGAATGTCGTCCGCAGGCGTGTCGCACTTGTTCGCCGCGATGAGACACGGCACGCCCGACTTGCGGACGCGTTCGATGACCTCCTGATCCAGCGGCGTGAGACCGGTCCGCGCGTCAACGACAATGACGCAGACGGCCGAATCCTCGACTGCCAGCGCGGCCTGGCTCCGCGTTTCGTTGTCCAGCGGGTCGTGCGTTACGCGATTGTCGAAGGCGATGCCGCCCGTATCGACAAGCATCAGGCGGCGACCAAGGACCTCGACCTCGCGCGTCACCCGGTCGCGCGTGACGCCCGGCTGGTCAAAGACAATCGCGACGCGCTTCTTCGCAATGCGATTGAAAAGCGCACTCTTGCCCGTATTCGGGCGTCCGACAAGGCTGACAACATTCATGGCACACATTATACCAAAAGCACAAGTCGTCAGTAGCCGCAGTCCAGAATCGTCCGCTCGAAGCCAAAGGTCGCAGCGATCAGCGCGGCGCGAATCCACATGCCGTTGCGCATCTGTCGCCAGTACATCGCGCGCGGATCGCGATCACAGCAGGTCGCAATCTCGTCGCGGCGCGGCAGCGGATGCAGAATCGCGCCCGTCGGCTTCAGGAGTTTCAGCTCCTCCGCCCCGAACTTGAAGCGCGACGTGTCGATTCGCGCGGACGCGCCCTTCGCCGAGTCCCACTCGTCCTGAATGCGCGTCATGTAGACCGCATCAGAAATCTTCACCGCGTCGCGAAGATTGTCGCAGACCTCGAAAGAAATGCCCTTCTTCGCCAGAATCATGACGACATCCGCCGGAACCTGAAGTTCCTGCGGGGCGACAAAGACCTGTTTCACGTCCTTGAAGTTCGTCAGCAGATATGAGAGCGAACGCACCGTGCGCCCACGCATGAGGTCGCCGCAGAACGTCACGGTCTTGCCGTCAATGCCCCCGTTGTTCTCGAAGGAACGCATCAGCGTGTAAATGTCGAGCAAAGCCTGCGTCGGATGTTGGTCCTTGCCCGAACCCGCATTCAGAATCGGAATCGGGCGGTCCGAATTCGACAACTCCCATGCCATCTTTTCCGCAAGGCCCTGCTCGGGACTGCGCATGATGATCATGTCGAAATAGGACGAGAAGGTGCGAATCGAGTCTTCTTTCGACTCGCCTTTGAACTCGGACGACGTCGCCGCGTCACGTACGCTCCCCGTCGTGATGCCGAGAAGCTGACATGCCGCCAAATGCGAGAGAAACGTGCGCGAACTCGGCTGGGAAAAGTAGAGCATCGCACGCTTGTGCGCAAGGACATTCTTCAGGTAGAGTGCACCCTCCCTCGACTTGTTGATGAAGCGAATGCGGTTCGCAAGCGCACAGAGGCGCTCCAGAATCGAACGGCCGAACTGCTGGGCGAACAGCGTGTGATAAGGGAGACCGTCTCCCTCCTCACGCGCCAAATACGGGCGCTTGGCGTCCAATGAAAGACGGGAGAAATCCTCCCAGCTGATTTCCGTAAGCTTGTCCATGTCGCTTCCCTGAGAAAAGTCCGTCGAAGAGACGTGCGCGGGCATCAATGAGCTAACGCCGCCGCGCGGCCGAGCGAGAACGCCTTCTTATTGATGTCGAGAAGTTTCGCCTTCGCCCCCGTCAGCAACTGCGCAAGCGCCTCAAACCATGTCGCTTCCTCAAACGGGCAGAAGGCCGAGAGCGCACCCGCGATGACCATGTTCATCGTGCGGGGGTTGCCGACCTCATCTGCCGCGACCTTCATCGCATCGACGAGGACGAGCTTCTTGAACGCTTTCTTGAGCTTACCATCCAGATCCGCGACATCCGCCTGCTGGCCTGACGAGACCGTGACCGGCGTCAGATAAGTGTCGTTCACGAAGGCCGTACCGCCCTTCGCGAGGATGCCCGCGTTGCGCAGGGCTTCCAGCTTGTCAAAGGAGACGAGCACGTCCGCCGTGCCTTCCTGAATGATCGGCGAAGCGACGGACGCGCCAAAGCGAACCTGACTCGTCACCGAACCGCCGCGCTGGGCCATGCCGTGGATCTCAGACTTCTTGACGTCATAGCCCGCAAGCGCCGCCGTCTTCGCCAAAAGATCGGCCGTCAGAATGATTCCCTGACCGCCGACACCGACAAGTGACACGTTGACTGTCTTCATCATGCGACCCTCTCGACCGTAATCTCGGGGTCAATCTCCTGAAGCCCCACTTCAATGCCCTGCTTGAGCGTCATCATCGCAAACGGACAGCTGCCGCAGTGCCCGACGAGCTTCAGGTACACGACCTTGCCGTCGATCTTCACCAGTTCGAGATCGCCACCGTCAGCCTGAAGCCCGGCGCGAAGCTCTTCGAGTTTCGCTTTGATTTTCTCTTCCATAGTCCCTATATTATATCACAATCCGCTCGCCGTCGGGGATCTCGCCCGCTCCTTCAAGATTGTGGTATAATCTTGTTGTTGGAGGACTTTATGGCAACAACGGACGCAAAACAGACAAGCGGATACGCATTCGGCACCTTTCAAGGCGTTTTCACGCCCAGCATCCTGACGATTATCGGCGTGGTGATGTATTTGCGCTTTGGCTGGATGCTCGGCAACGTCGGGCTCTCCGGCGCACTCGCGCTCGTGACGATCGGCAGCGCCATCACCTTTCTGACGGGGCTCTCCATCTCGGCCCTCGCCACCAACATGCGCATGAAAGGCGGTGGCGCGTACTTCATGCTCTCGCGTTCGCTCGGTCTCGAATCCGGAGCCGCGCTCGGCATTCCCCTCGCCCTTTCGCAAGCCATCGGCGTCTCATTCTACACTGCGGGCTTCGCCGAAGCGCTGACGCAATCCGGGCTTCCCATCGTCTCGGGCTGGGACGTGCGGACAGTCGGCCTCATCACGCTCTGCATCCTCGCGTTCGTCTCGACGCTCTCGGCCGATCTCGCCCTCAAGTCCCAATACTTCATCATGGGAGCCATCGTCCTCTCGCTCGTCTCCTTCTTCTTCGGACACGCGCCTGAGCCGCCCGCACCGGGGTCTGTCCCCACGACCGCCACGCTCGGCTTTTGGCCCGTCTTCGCCGTCTTCTTTCCCGCAGTCACCGGCATCCTTTCGGGCCTCGGCATGTCCGGCGACCTGAAAGACCCGCGAAAGTCCATTCCGCTTGGCACGATTGCCGCCGTCCTCACGGGCTACGTCATCTACATGACGGTACCACTCGTCCTCCATGCGTTCGTGACCGATGCGGCGTGGCTTCGGGCAGACACAATGCTCCTCCAGAAGTGCGCCCGCTGGCCGATGCTGATCCTGCTCGGCGTCTGGGCGGCAACTCTCTCCAGCGCCGTCGGAAGTTTCCTCTGTGCCCCGCGCGTCCTCCAGGCCCTCGCGCGCGACCACCTTCTGCCCTCCGCATTCGGGCGCGGCTTCGGCAAGACCGACGATCCTCGGCTGTCTGCGCTCCTTTGCTTCGGCATCGCCGCCACAGGCCTCGCATTGGGCGACATCAACGTCATCGCGCCGATTCTCACGCTTTTCAACCTCTCGACTTACGCGCTTCTCAACTTCGTGGCGGCCGCTGAGGAACTTCTCGCAAACCCCTCATGGCGCCCGACGTTCCGCGTCCGCGCCGTCTTCCCCCTGCTCGGCTTCGCCGGCTGCACGGGCGCAATGTTCATGATCAGCCCCGGCTGGACCTTTGTCGCGCTCGCGTGCGAGATGGCGATCTACGGCCTCGTCAAACGTCGGCAGCTCCGCGTCCAATTCGGCGACCTGCGCACCGGCATCATGGCTGCGCTCGTGCGCTTTGCCCTTCAGCGGCTCGCATCTGACACGCACGCAGAACGCAACTGGAGACCGAATCTCCTCGTATTCTCTCGTCTTCCCGTCTCCTGCCCCCGCCTCATTGAACTCGCAAAGGGCATTTCCGGAAGACGCAGCTTCGTGACGCTTGCGAGCATCCTGCCCGAATCCGGAACGCCCCTCGACAAACCCACGCTCCGCGACGCCGTCCTGCGCACAGGAACGAACATGGACCTTGACCTCGTGCCGCACTTACAGTCTTCGGATGACATCTGGGCCGGCATTTCTGAAATGCTTCGCACCTACGGATTCGGTCCCCTCGTGCCCAACACCGTTCTCTTCGGGCTTCCGGCACGCGGCCATGCATCCGCGTTCGCGGGACTGGTCAAGACCTGCGTACGCGAAAGACGGAACGTTCTCGCCATCGGCCCTGCTGGACACGCGCCCGAAGACGGGTTCATCGACATCTGGTGGCGCGGCGGCGGCGGCAACGGCGCACTGATGCTCGCGCTCGCCGTCCTGCTCCGTCGAGACGACAAGTGGCGTCGCCATCCCTTGCGCGTCAACATGCTCATACACAACCATACGCACGAGCAGGCTCAAGCGCAACTGACGGCCTTCCTCGCCTCGGCACGCATCGTGACCGAAACGCGCATTCTTGATACGAAGGGGAACCCCTTCACGGAGATTCTCACGCAAAGCTCCTCGGACGCCACGCTCTCATTCATTGGGCTACGCCCGCCCAAAGAAGAAGAGTCGCAATCCGATTACGGCGACTACATCGCCCACCTCACGGCAGACCTTGCCGCCGTGCCCTCGCCCGTCTTCGTCCTCTCCGCCGACAACAGCGACCTCTCCCGCATCTTCGAGTAGCGAATCAGAGCCGCAAACCGAGTTCTTTCAGCGGGTCCAGCACAAAAGCGCGCATCTTCGCACGAGGATGCGGGAGCGTCAGCTCGGGCGTCTCCATCTTCACGGATCCAAACGAAATGAGGTCCAAGTCAATCGTGCGGGGACCGTTTCGTACGGTTCGGACGCGCCCAAGACGGCCTTCGACCGCGTGCATCGCCTGCGCAAACGTCCGCGCGTCCAACGTCGTCTCGAAAATCGCCGCCTGGTTCAAGAACTTCTGCGCAGCATACTCGACGGGCACGTCAACCGGCTCGGTCTCACGTACCGAACTTATGTCCAGCAAGCGCGTCCTTGGCAGTCTTGCCAGAAACGACAAAGCCCGCTGCAGATAAGCCGCGCGCGCACCGACATTGGAGCCAAGCGAAACGACAGCCCGTACCGCGCCTTCGGGTCGCGCGACATAGGCGAACGCAGGATGAGTACTCGTCACGGTCACTGTTTCAGACGACGCACGGTTCAGCGTCGCACAGTAGGGATTGTCAAAGCGCACTCCGTCCAGTTTCCAGCGCAATCCGCGCGAAGTCATGCGCGTCTGCGGACTGCCCGCGAAAACGGACACGCCCACATCCTTCTGCGTTCGAAAGGTCAGCCGACCGCGCACGGGGAGAAACGCTCCAAATTCGCTGACAATCGGGACTTCTGCCTCCAACGCCCGATAGACGTTGCCAATCGTATGGTCTTCACGCTTGCCCGTCGCGCCAAGAATGACGACTGCGTCCTTCCAGCCGTCCGGATCCTCGGCCCGGCAGAAGTCGAGCGCCTTGGCAAGGTCATTCGTCTCCTGGTCAGAAACCCGCACGCAACGCCGTGCCAATTCCGGACAGTCACCCACATTCAAGCTGTCCAGATCTCCAATGACGACATCTGGCCAACGGCGAAACCGCCGCCGATAGGCCATCGCCGCCGAGTCGCAGGCGACGACGCGCGTGGCCGCCCGCAACAGTCGCTCAGGCTCCGAGCCGACTGCGGGAAAGTCCCCTGCCGCAAGAATGGCCGTTCGCCGTTTCATGCCAGTGCGCCCACGGTCAACATGCCCAGCGCGTGCGTGACGGCCTTCGCCCGCACTGTCGCGCGGTCCCCCGTAAAGATCGCCTTCTCGGTACGCACGCCTCTCGGCGTGGCAAGGCCAAACCAGACAAGACCCACGGGTTTCTCGGCAGACCCTCCGCCCGGACCTGCGATGCCCGTCAGAGAAATCGCAAGGTCGGCCTTTATCAGACGCCGCACCCCTTCTGCCATCTGCGCCGCAGTCTCTGGCGAGACGGCGCCAACCGTCTCCAGAGTCGTCTGCGAGACACCGAGGACCTCGTGCTTGACGGCATTCGAATAGGAGACAATGCCACCGAGGAAAACCGCGCTTGACCCCGGAACCGCTGTAATCGCCGCGCCAACGCCTCCTCCCGTGCAACTCTCCGCCGCTGCACACGTCAGCCCGCGCACCTTGAGGAGTTCAACCAATTTCTCCGCCACCGTCATCTTCTCTCTCCTCATCAGGGATAATCCACCGAGACGGACGCCAACCCGGGAATCGTCCCGACCTTCGTAATGGTCACGCCCACAACTCGTGCCCCCGCCACGGCGGAACAGGCCTCCGCACAGGCGTCATGCACCTGACGCGCCGCACATTCGATCATCTGACATTTCGCCGTGACCAGCACCGCGCGAATCCGCTCCGTCAACGCGGCATAGTCCACCGTATCCGCGAGGATGTCCGACTGAGACGCGACAGTCGGGATATCCAATGTGACATCCACGCGCAGCTCCTGAAGACGCGTGCGCTCGTCAGGCCTGTCTCCAATGACGCACGCAACCGAAAGGCCGTTCAACCGAAGTCTCATCCCACGATCCCCCATTCTTTCAGCGGCTCCACGGGAAGCCCCATGATATTCTCGTAGCTGCCCGTGTAAGACTCGACAATCAAATCCCCGGATTCATCGATGTCATACGCGCCGGCGCGGTCCGTCGGCTTCACACGTGCGACATAGTCGTCAATCTGCCCATCCGAGAGCGTGCGGAACTTCACGTCCGAACGAACGACCTTCACCTCGCCGTCATACGCAACGCCCGTGAAGACCGTGTGAACCCGCCCGCTCAACTCCCGAAGATACGTCTTCGCCTCATCCAGGTCACGCGGCTTGCCATAGATCCTTCCGTCAAACCAGACGATGGTATCCGCGCTCAGGACCTTCTCCGCGTGAGCCGCACGCCCCTTCGCCAAGGCGTTCTCGCGCACCGTTCGCTCAGGATCATGCGGAATGCTCACCTCCCTGGCATCGCTTTTGACGACGACGAAATCAACGCCCAGTTCGTGCAGGATCTTCGCCCGACGCGGCGAACCGCTCGCAAGCGTCAAGAACGTCACAGGTCCCTCACGCAAGACCGTGAGGCTCCCGCCTGAGACCCGAACGACCGTCGAAGCCAGACCGCCTGGCGAAACGCCGTCGTCCACGACAAGATCCGCAGTAAGCCCAACGGCCTTCAGAGCCTCTTCGGCATCCGTCGCCGCGCGTTGTCCGGACAGATTGGCACTTGTGACGCGCAAGGCCCCGCCGCACCGTGCAATCAGCCGCCGCGTCCAATCGTGGTCTGGCACACGCACGCCCTCGCCCTGCGCCACGACGGTCAACGCGCCCGGCCAACGCTTCGCCCCGACGTGCGCGGCGTCTGCGCCGATGAACCTTGTTGCCCCGGACGCATCGCTTGCCAGAAGCGCAATCGGCTTTTTTGCGTCACGCGACTTGATCGCATAAAGCCGTTCCACGGCTTCGGAACAGTCGGGATGCGCCGCAAGCCCATAGACCGTGTCCGTCGGCAACACGATGACGCCGCCTTTCATCAGCATGTCCGCCGCAACGGCCAGTCCTTCTTCATCTGCCTGCACAAGTCTCATTCAACAGCCCTCTTCACCGTCGTCATTTTCGCTCGATGTCCGCACCAAGCGCACCAAGCGCCCGTTCGACTGCGACATACCCTCGGTCAATCGATTCCGCATTCTGAATCGTCGTCTCGCCCTTTGCGCAGAGCGCGGCGATCACCAACGCGATGCCCGCACGTATGTCCGGAGACGTCACCGTACCTCCCGCGAGCGCAGCGGGGCCCGTGACAACGATCCGATGCGGATCGCACGGGACGATCTTCGCTCCCATCTGCCGGAGATGATCGACGAAATAGAGCCGCGACTCGAACATCTTCTCGAAGAAAAGACACGTGCCGCGCGCCTGTGTGGCCAAGACGATGAGAATCGACAGGAGGTCCGACGGAAACGCAGGCCATGTGCCGTCCGACAGGGACGGGATCGCGTCGCCAAGGTCATACTTCATCCGAAGGCGCTTGCGCGGCGTATAGCGCAAGGTCCGCGCCGCCGCATCAATCGTCCATGTGACGCCGAAGCGCGCGAACGCCGTCTCCAGCACGCGAAACGGCTCGGGGTCGATACCCGTCAAGGTCAAGTCGCCTCCCGTCACGGCCGCCGCGACAAGATAACTGCCCGCTTCAATGTAGTCGCAACCAACAGCCACTTCGCATCCGTGAAGGGACTCCACGCCCTCGACAAGCAGACGGTTCGTGCCCGCGCCCGAAATCTTTGCCCCCATCGCCACAAGCATATTCGCGAGATCGACAATGTGCGGTTCACACGCCGCGTTGTAGATCTCCGTTTGACCTTTCGCCAGAACGGAAGCCATCAGGACATTCTCAGTCGCCGTCACGGATGCCTCGTCCAAAAGGATCCTCGTCCCTTTGAGCGTTCCACGAAGCGCGAGCGACTTCTTGCCCACGGATGCCTTCGCCCCCAACGCCTTGAATCCGGCAAAATGCGTGTCGAGCCTCCGATGGCCAATCGCGTCCCCCCCCGGCGGCGGCAAGGACGCCCGTCCGAGACGCGCCAGCAACGGACCTGCGAACAGGAAACTCGTGCGGATCTTCGCCGCAAGTTCGGGCGAAATGCGGGCGGACTTCAGCCGCGCCGCCGTAATCGTGACGGAATCCGACTTCGCATCGCGCACGACCTGTGCCCCAAAGTTCCGTGCGACATCCAGCATCCGCGCCACGTCATCAATCGCAGGAAGATTGCGGATTGTCACAGACTCGTTCGTGAGAAACGTCGCGGCGATCATCGGCAACGCCGCGTTCTTGTTCCCCGAAACGCGATGCATACCGGAAATCGTCTTCCGTCCTCGAATGACAAGTCGGCTCATCGTCAGGAGAGTTCGTCCAGTTTCTTCGTCTCGCCGAAGACGATCAGCCGGTCATCGGGCGCGATCATGTCGCTGGCCTGCGGAAAAATCACCTTGCGAGGCTTCTTGGGACCTGCATCGGCGCGGCGAATGCAGAGGACGGTCACGCCTGTCTTTCGGCGGAGATCCGCCTCGGCCAGCGTCTTGCCGCGCACGCCGTCCGGCACATCAATCTCCGCAATTGAATAACCTTCGGAAACCTCCAGGAAGTCAATGACGTCATGGTTCGCAATTGCGCGCGCCAAACGGTGTGCCGAGTCGCGATCCGGATAGACGACCGAATCCGCGCCAATGCGTCTGAGGATTTTCCCGTGAAGCTCGCTCGTCGCTTTCGAGACGACATTCGGGACACCCAGCTCCTTGCAGTTCGCCGTCGCCATCATCGAGGCCTCCATGTTGGAGCCAATCGCCACGACAACGACATCACATTCGCCAAAGCCAGCCTCCTCCAAGACGTGCGGCTGGGTCGCGTCACCCTGAAGCGCCGTCGCAAACTCGTTCGCCATCTGCATGGCGGGACGGTTCCGATCGATGAGGACGACTTCCGCTCCCGCGTTCGAGAGTGATTCCGCAAGCGACATGCCGAATCGCCCGGCGCCGATAATGCCTATTCTCTTCATGCGGACATTATACCATATCTCTCAGTCGCCTCCGACCTGCAGACACGGGCCTACGTCCAGCGACATCGCATCCGCCTCGTGGTTGCGCCGATAGTACGCCAGCCCGGCAATCATTGCGCCATTGTCGCCCGTGTATTTCGGCTTTGCCATCAGCAACGGCACGCCCGCTTCCCGGCAGAGGTCCGTCAGAGCCATGCGAACACGGGAATTGAGCGAGACGCCGCCGCCGAAGACGAATGCATTGTAGCGCTTGCGGCGAAGGGCCGCGCGTGTCCTGTCCGCAACCGCCTGGACAATTGCCTCTTGATACGACGCAACAACATGCGAAAGGCCAGGCTCCATCCGGACTTCGGGATGCTGCTGGACATAGCGCAAAAGCGCCGTCTTCAACCCTGAGAACGAGACGCACAGTTCGGCAGGCAGCCCCGCCAATGCGGTCACGCCGTCGCGCGGACGTCCCTTCGGGAAAGGAATGTACGACTGATCTGCCGACGCGTGCTCATGCCACGCCTGCGACATCCGATCAATCTTGAGTCCGCCTGGATAACCCAACCCAAGGAGCTTCGCGGCCTTGTCGAACGCCTCGCCCGCCGCATCGTCCAGCGTCTCACCGATGACCTCATAACGACCGTAGGCCGGCATGTCTATCCACATCGTGTTGCCACCCGAAAGCACGAGTCCAAGCGCCGGACCCAGTTCGCGCGGGTCCGGACTCGCGTGCGTGGCATCCTCGGGCACATCCCAAAGGAACGGCGAATGCAGATGCCCTTCCAAATGATTGATGCCGAGAAGCGGCACGCCCAAGGCCTTCGCCAGCCCCTTCGCCGCGTTAAGCCCGACAATAAGCGCAGGCGAGAGCCCCGGTCCGTAAGTCACGGCGACCGCATCAACAGACAGCCCCTTCATCGCGTCACCTACGACTTGCGTAATCTTCTCGATGTGCGCACGAGAGGCAATCTCGGGCACAACGCCGCCATAAGGCTGATGAAGCGGAATCTGCGTGTAGACGACATTCGAGAGGACTTCTCGCCCGTCGCGCACAACGGCTGCCGCCGTTTCGTCACAACTCGTTTCTATTCCAAGGATATTCATGTCTGTGGACGGAGATTATACCACATTTCATCGGCCATGCGGCTTGCTCCCAGCGTGATGACGCTCCGGCGATATAATTACAATCCGCGTCCGACAACCTGAACCCGCTGCGGATCTTCAAACGCGCCAGCTTCTCGAATGCCGTGTCAAAGGTCACTTCTTCGTGCCTTGCAAACGCCCCCGGGTATCGCGATAGACCATCCGGCCAGACGAATCCGTCATGGCCGTGCCCTGCAAACGCCCCTGCGCGTCTCGATACGTGACCATGCCGGTCGAATCGATACGAGCCGTACCCATCATTCTCCCCTGAGAATCTCGATAGGTCATGTTCCCGGACGAATCTGTTGTCGCGGATCCTTGGTTGCGTCCCAATGAATCACGATAGGTCGTCCTGCTACCAATCATAGTGGACGACCCTAAATTTCGGCCTTGGGCATCCCGATAAGTTGCCCGGCCAGACGAATCCATCGACGCAGAACCCATATTGCGACCCTGCGCGTCACGATATGTCCGCTTGGTGGCCACCGCAAAGAGCGATCCTGCAACAAATACCACACTGGCGACAAACATCAGTTTCTTCATAAAATCACCTCCTCTTCATGTGAGAAAAAGAAAAACACCTTTTCTGAACATACCGTAAATGGCGTTTGCATTATATCATTCTTGTGATCCAGAAATCAATGTGACGCGATTCGCATAGCGCGCGAAATATCAGCGATTCAGATTGTTTACCTCTATTTTACAGCTCGACGATTTGTCCTTGATTCGCTATTGTCATGTTGAGTTACCACGCGACATTCAGATGCCTACATGTCTCATCACGAAAAGACCTTCGACCACACCCACGAAAACATTGGTCGTAAGGCGAGCGTATCACCACACTCATTGGTCGGACCGACGAGATTTGAACTCGTGACCTTTTGCACCCCAAGCAAACGCGCTACCAGGCTGCGCTACGGTCCGACAAGGGCTTGAAGCCAGAACCAGATCTTTTTGGTAGCGGGGGCTGGATTTGAACCAACGACCTTCAGGTTATGAGCCTGACGAGCTACCAGGCTGCTCCACCCCGCAATCTGGCGCTTTCAATTGGCGGGGCTGGCGGGAGTCGAACCCACAACCCTCAGATTCGTAGTCTGATGCTCTATCCAGTTGAGCTACAGCCCCAATCGAAAACGGTGTGTAGTATACTCTTTTTTCTGACGCCGCGCAAGGGGGGCGAGTGAAAAATCCCAACGCGAAAATGGTAATATCTAACGGGTCAGCAAATAAGAGAGGAAGGCCATGGGGATCGAAGAAGAAGAAAAGCACGCCACGCCACCCCCATGGGGGTGGCCGCCGGCGGCGAAGGAAAACGCCCACGGCGTCGAGGAAATCGTGTATGATGGGAACTGCAACACAAACCATCAGACGAAAGACCGACGCCATGAGCAGAAGGAAGCATGCCAAAAAAACGGCTGAGCGTGGGGAATCAATCCGCGTCGGGTAGGACGCTTAGGACTTGTAAGACAGCCAGGACGCGGCGTGTCTTACTTCTCCGTGCCGAGCACCGCAGGCAATCCGCCGCGCCCGCCTTACCCTCTGACCAAAACCGTTTACCTCAAAGCGTGGCGAAATGGCGCGAATCCCGACAAGTGCACATATTGGCACGAACCTCAAAATAATGCACGATTTTACACGTCTTTCCACTCCCATCAAGCGATTTTGCGCTCAAATCCGTCCGCAATTCCGAGTACTTGAGACGCCAACGGTTCGTACGGACATGCACTTCTGAATACTTATTCCTCCCGCACGAAGAAGCGGACGGATGCGGAAACGCCCTCCGCAGAGACGCACGTCACCTCGTTTGTGCCAACCGCCATTTCGACGGCAAACGGCTCGGAATCGACGCTGTTCCCAACCATTACGCCATTCTGCATCCACCAAAGCCGCGCTTCTTTCGGGTTGCCGAGGACCTGGCAGATGACCTTCTGCTGCGCCATCCCCTTTACACGGCAAAATGCGGAATCGTTCTCCGGCTTTGAAATCTGAAGCCGTTCCGCCGCGTCGAGATCTCCCGAAAATGCCGCAAGTGCGGCATCCAACCGCTCGACGACGCGCCCTTCCGCGTCCCGAACATGAACCGCGCATGGTCGCGCATCGCTCCGTCCCTCAAGATAGCGCCCGACTTCCCCCTGCGGACAGTTCGCGCTGCGCGGCAGACCCGACAGCGGACAGACCTCCCGCTCGTGGACTTCCGGCGGTGCGACGAACCACGGCCCGTCGTTCTGCGGATAGAGCGACCGCGCGAGACCGAGAGCGACGGGTGCGGCGGCCTTCGCCCCGACAAGCGTCTTGTCGCCGAAGCCGCCGACCTTGTGTCCGCACCACACGCCGATGACATAGTCCGGATTCCACGCAACCGTCCACGCATCCCGATAGGCACTTGAGGTGCCCGTCTTCCACGCGAAGCGCGACACGGGCACGTCGGCGATATGCCCGAATGCCGCGCTCGCGCGTTCGTTACCCGAAAGGACATCCGAAACGAGGTAGGAACTGCCTTCCGAAAACACACGGAAACCCGCCGCATCCTCGCCTTCTCCGTCTTCCGGACGAAGGACCGCAAGGGGACGCGCAATTCCGCCCCGTGCAAGCGTGGCGTAGGCCGAGACGAGTTCGACGAGCGAGACTTCGGCGTTGCCGATGGCCATGCCAAGACCGAACGGTTCGTCCGACTTCCCCAACTGCTCAAAGCCGAGTTCCCTCAGCATCGCCCCGAAGTCCGAAACGCCGACGCGGTTCAGCATCTGCACGAACGGAATGTTCAGGGAAAGGACGAGCGCATCCCGAACCGTGACGAGTCCCCGGTGCGCCGCATCGAAGTTCGCCGGACGATACCCCCGGTAGGCGCGAGGCACATCGGCAACCCGCTCATCGGGCGTGGAGAGTCCCCGGTCGAAGGCGAGGGCTGTGAGGAACGGCTTGAGCGTCGAACCAGCCGGACGCGACGAAACAGCGGTATTCACCTGCCCCCCCGCCGCGTTGAAGTAGTCGCCGCTACAGGCGAGGGCTTTCACCTCACCCGTCCTGACCCCCATCACAACCGCCGCAACCGAATAGCCGCCCTTCTCCGCCGCCTGCGCGACCGCATTTTCCGCGAGCCGCTGGACGTCCGCATTGAGCGTCGTCACGAAATCGCCGCTCCTGCGCTGCGCGTTGCGATCCTTCCCGATCCTCATCATCACCCAGTCGCAGAAATGGGGGGCCTTGAACGGACGCGGCGCACGGCGGACGACGGGGCGAACCGTCCGCGCCGCCGCGCACTGCCCCTCGGTGACCATTCCCAGTTTCAACATACGGTTCAGCACGTAGTCGCGACGCTTCATCGCCTTTTCGTAGCCACGGTCGGGACGAAACCGCGAGGGGGCCTGCACCATCCCCGCGAGCAAGGCCGCCTCGCCGAGTCCGAGATCCTTCGCGCCCTTCCCGAACCAGCCCTGCGCCGCCGCCTCGATGCCGACGAAGTTCGATCCGTAGGGAGTGCGGTTCAGATATTGCGACAGAATCCACAGTTTGTCGCGCTTTCTCTCCATCTTGAGGGCCAGAATCGTCTCTTTCCACTTCCACCAGAGAGTCTTCGGATGGGGGCGAATCAGCCGCACCGTCTGCATCGTGAGGGTCGAGGCCCCCGAAATGCGGCGACGGTAAAAGAGGTTCTGCGCGGTCGCCCGCAGGATCGAGAGCGGACGCACACCGCGATGCGTCCAAAACGACCCGTCTTCCACCGCCACGAGGGCCTTCACGATCCAGTCGTTCGGATCCGCCGCGTAGTAAGGGCGGCAGTCGACATCGCCCTCGCCCAGCGACACGCGGAGCACATTCCCCGCGTCATCGCGTAGGACGATGCCGCCCGGATACTCGTCCGCCCCTTCGGGCGACCAGTCAATGGTGAACCACGATGCGGCCAGGAGCAAGGCAAGAGCGCAGCTCAGGATTGTACATCCCCTCCACGCTCGCGCCCGGCAGGACGAACTCGCCCGCCGAAACCACCCGAACCGGATACGAGACTCGTGCGACATCGCCCGCCCCCAGTGTGAACTTCTTGGAAAAGACCAGCATACGATCGTCCCGTGCGTCCGTGCGCATCACCCAGTCGACGACAGGCTGTCGCCCATCCGCGTCGCCCTCCTTTGCCTTCCACTCGAGCGCATTGTGCACCGGCTCGAAGCCGCCGGCGAAAAGGTCCTCAATCACGAGGTCGTTGACAACGCGGCTGACGGCGGAGGTGATTGAGAGCTCAGAATAGAGGAGATCGCCGCAGGTGAGGTTCGCAAGGTCGGCGGGCTTGCCTTCCGCCGTCAGGAACCGCCGCGCGAGGAAGAGTCCCGACGATTCGGCCTTCACGTCCTCAACCTTGGACAGTGTCAGCTTCCGCCACGCAACGAACTTCTCACCCTTCTTCGGCGGATTCGCCTGATAGTACGCGCCGATTGCGAGAAGCGCGTGGGCGTTTTCCTCGGTCGTCCCCCAGCTGAATCTTTCGCGGTCGCGCGACTCGTTCAGCCAAACGAGAAGCGGAGCATTCCGCTCGTCCTTCGGGTTCACCGCAACCCGTGCCAGCAGCTGGAACGCTGCCTCCTTGACGGACTGCGGTTCATAGGACTCGGCAAGGAGCGTCCGCGCCCGCGTGAGGTCGTTGACTTCAACGAAGGCAAGCGCGAGCCGTGCACGGGCGAGAGCCGAAAGCGTGGCACTTTTGTCGTAGAGACTGAAGAGCCGATCCCGATTCGCCGCGCCCGACAGCGCGAGCACATACGCCGCATAGGTCGATTCATCGCCGAGGGTCAAATACTGCCACTTTTGAGTCAGGAACTTGACGACCTGCTTCCGTGCAATCGGGTTCAGCGTGACGCCCGCTTTCTCCGCCGCGAACAGGAAGTGTGCCGCGTAGAGGGAGACCTCGCGGTTCCACGGCGCATAGTTGCAGTCGGGCCACATCGTGAAGTCGTTCTCGCGCACCATCGACTCCACGCGCCGAACGCCCCTCGCCACCGCGTCCGTCGCATTCGAGACGATGCCGTTCATGATGCCGCCCGCCGCGACGAGAGGGAAGACGCGCGAACACGTCTGCTCCAGACAGCCGTGGCGGTATTCGGCGAGCCACCGCAACGCCGCCTCGTACTCCCCAAGCGGCGAATCGAACTCGCGTTCGACATACTTGACGAAGGCGGAAGTCTCACATTTCGGCGATTCGCCCTTCAGCGCCACGCCCGCCACCTCGCGCCACGCGACGGCCGGACGCACGGGGAGGTCGATTGTCTGCTCCTGCGGCTCGCCGCATCCGCTGACGCGGTAGACGAGGCGCATCTCGCCCGGCTCGGACGGTGCGCGGACTCGTACGAAGATATTCGTCGCCGCGTCCTTGGCAAGGTGCAGGGTCTTGTCGGACGCGACAATCGCCCCATCCGCCAGAATCTCGTAGTCAATCGTCGCCGCCTCGCCGCTCCTGTTGTGGAGGGGCAACGCCACCTCGAACAAGTCGTTCGGTGCGGCAAAACGCGGCGCATCTGGCATCATCACGATCGCCGGCGCAACCTTCGCCTGCACGGATGCCGCGCCCGTCGCCGTCGTCGAGTGGACGACCGCCGTCACGCGCACCTCGCCGACGAACGGCGGCAACTTGAATGTCGTCCGCCACATGCCGTCCGCACCGCGTTCCGCCTGCCGCTGGAGGGCGAGCGGCTTGAACCGCCGCGTCCCGACGGGGCTGACGCGCCCCAGCATCTCGGCACCGAATCCGCCACCCGTCTTGATTCCGTTGGCCTTGAGGGCCGCACCGTCCACGGGCAGAATCCTGCCGTAGATGTCGTAGAGCGGATGGTCCGCACCGCGCTCCTCTGCAAACGCCGCGACCGGATCGGGAGTCGGTTCGCCCGTCAGGAGGTTGATTCCCTCATCCACGACCGTCACCCACACGGCCTCCGCACCCGGTGCCTGAACCTGGACCCGCACGGTCTTCGCCGCTTCAACCGTCGCACTGGCCTTGACGGGAATCTCGTATTCCTTCGGCATCACCTTCACCGTCGTCTGACCGTGCGCCCGCGCGGCGAGGTGCTTCGAGTTCTCCGCCACGCTCTGCACGACCGAGAGGTAGACGTCGAGGTTCGGCGCGTCCTCACGGCTGACGGGACGAAGCACCACTTCGCTCGTCGCGTTCGTGAGTTCGAGAATCTGAGTATAGCGTTCGCGCTCGCGCTGAACGGAGAGCATCGCGAATCCGGCGAACGGCGACTTCACGATGAGGCGCGGCGCTTCGCCCACACGGTAGACGGACTTGTCGGCGCGAATCGTCACTTCCGTCGGGTTGGCGAGCGGCGCACGGATGGCCTCGTCGCCCCATGTGCTCAGATAGAATGCGCGGGCGTAGGAGACACCTGTCTCGACATCGAACACCGTGACCATGTAGTCCCCACTCTCGGCAACCGGCAGGATGACCTCCGTATCCGCATCCGTCCGCGTGGTGACCGTCCAATCGTCCGATGCCGGCACGCGGATGCGCTCGCTGTTCCACGTGTTCACGCCGTTGTCCCCCTGCTTGTAGGAGTAGACGGAATCAATGCGCTCAAGCCGGACGGTCAGGCTCTTCGCCTCGGCAACGCGCGTCCCGTCCGAGTTCACGCAGGCGAGCAGAAGGCGTGGCATTCCCTGTTCGGGCTTGCGCACCCAACTCGCAAGCGTCGAGCCTATATAATAAGGATAATAGTGCTGAAGAACCGTCGCGCGGGCCGTCGCCGGTCGTCCCCCATCCTCGAACACCGTCCCCTGCGCCGTGGTGCGAACCATCGCCTTCGGCAGCCCCGAATCCTTCCAGAGCGGCGCGACAAACGCCATCCGCCCCTCCGCATCGAGAACTTTCGCGCCAAGCCGCCGGAAGCTCGGCTTCAGTCCGAGGTCCTCGTTCCCGAACTGGTAGCCCTTCCACGCCGCCGGGGCGAACGGCACGTCCTCGAAGACGACCGCACCCTCGCACCGAAGCGCGGTCGCCGCGCCCCCGAAGAGGTGTTCGGCGGAGACGGTGAAGGCGAAGTTCGTGGGATTCACATCCTCCTCCTTTGCGGCAACCGTGACGCGCACCTGCGGTGGTGCGAACTCCTCGACCTTGATTTCGCGTTCGGCGAGCACGACCTCCTTCTCGCCCGGCAGAACGGCGAGAATCTGCCACTTCCCGCTCGGCTGGTCCGCCGGCACGGCGAAGCCATTGTACGCAATCGCCCCCGATTCGTCCGAAACGAGCGTTTTCCTGATGAAAACATCACCTTTCGGGGTGACAAGTCGCAGGTTCACGGGGAACGGCTTCGGAGCCTTCATCTCGCCCGTCCTCAGAAGAAGATGGTAGAAGATCTTCTCGTCGTGCCGATAGATGCCGCGCTCTGTCCACGCGAACCCCGTACACGCCTCCTTCGCAACGTAGTCTGCGCGCGCACCGTCCGTGTAGGTTTCGTCAACCTCCATGCGATCCGTGAGGGCCATGAACGTGCGGTCATCGTCCGACGGTGTCGTCACCACGACGGCGAACGGAGCACCCTTTTGGATGCGCGTTGGAACGCACCAGCCGTCCGCATTGCTCGTCCCGGTCATCACTTCGATATTCGCGGCGGAAAACACCCGAATCTTCGCTCCCGGCATGGGCCGTCCCGTCGTCAGCGAAGTCACCCACACGCCCAAATCGTCTCCACTCTGTCGCACGGACAGCCCGAGGTCGGAGACACAGACGAGTCGGTATGTGGGCCCGTGGCAGATGCTCACCAAGTACACGCCGTTGCTCGGACCGCCATCCGCCGCGCCGACCGGCATCTGCCAGATTTCCTTTCGGTTGAGCGTATTCTGGCACTTATGAAAACTTTCCGTCACCTCTCCGGCAAGTTCCGCCGTATCCCTAGCATCTCCATTGTCGCAGTAATAAAAGTTGAAATAACGCGCATATTTATTCTCCTCTCGCGCCAGCAACTGGACGATGTTCGCCGGTTCCACGCGGCGGATTTCCGCCCGGACGCTCGGCTCGTTCACGCTCTCGATGGCGAGCGTCCGTCCGCCGCTCGGCGGCAGGTAGCGTCCCGCATGGGCGAATGCCACGGACGGCTTAAGATCCCGTCGGTGAAAGGTATAGGTGTAGTCCTCCGCCAGGGAACCCTCCGCCAAGGACGACTTCCCGTAGAGCGAGAGTCCCTTGCGCAGGCGCAGCGTGACGTTCGTCCCGTTCGCGAAATCGCCCGTGATGATGAGTTTCGGCTCGTAGACGCGCTTCCCGTAGTTGTAGTCCGCCTTGTAGGAGATTCCGGCAACCCCCTCGTCCATCGGCCCGACCTCCACGTACTGTCGAATGCCGTCCATGTTCGGACGCTCCGTCAGCGTGACCTCAAGCCGCGTATCCCCGTCGTAATTGACGGACGCGACCTTCATTTCCGCCTTTTCCACCGCATTCGTCCGCGTCTTCACCCCTACGGACGCATCGCGCACCGTCTCTGGCAGTGGCTTCGGCGGATCGTATTTCTGCTCTTCGCCGCCCGTCTTCCCAACATCCTCTTGCGCAGCGGAAAGAATCTCCACGCCATGCGCCTTCTCATACGAACGCACCCGCCCGTACAACCAGCACGAGAACACGGCGGAACATACGACCACCAATGCCAGCAAACCGATGCAAACGGGGTAAGCGCCGCGCATTCCCCCACGCAATTTCTCTCCAGAATCCTTCATCTCCGTCTCCTTTCTTCCACTTTATTGGCTTAGATTATCTCTTCGCCCTTCTCCTGAAAGGCGCGGATATTGTATCATATTTTCATCGCCATGAACCTCGCATTCCCAAATGGTAATATCTAACGGGTCAGCAAGGAAGAGAGGAAGGCCATGGGGATCGAAGAAGAGGAAAGACAAGCCACGCCACCCCCATGGGGTGGCCAGCGGCGCAGAAGAAACCAGGAACACGAAAGATCGACGCCATGAGCAGAAGGAGGCATGCCATAAGGCAGGACGCGGGGAAACGCCTCACGGACCACCGACGCGAAATCCTCGGGACCGCCTGGAACCAGTACGTGAACCGGTGCGCCTGGACATCGCCGCGGCACTTCGCGAGAGTCCACGGCCGCGAGTTCCTGAGCCAGAAGCGGCTCGAGGACTGGATCAACTCAATCCACAGGGAATCACTCAACGGAGAGACCGCACATGCCTACGATTCACGTCTGGCCAAAGTGACTTAAGGAGTTTTTGCCGCCCCACCCTCTTTACAAGTCACCTCTCGGACAACCCCGCGCAAGTGTTGTAAAGTGTTGTAAAACACCCTACGCCCCTCGTCCAGGGCGGATTCCCGCGTCGGCCAGAAAACACGGAAACCCTTTTATTTACACACGATCAAGGATGGTGGAGATAAGGGGAGTCGAACCCCTGACCTTCTCAATGCCATTGAGACGCTCTACCAACTGAGCTATATCCCCATTCAGATGAATGTGAGATACAGTATACCAAAAACGCGGCTACTGCGTCAATAGCGACCTGAACAGGAGACAAAAAATCTTCATTCCCATGGTGTTCAGAGGCCGCCGCAAGGATGCGGATTCTGCCTCTTACCATCCCCGAAGGCAAGTGAACGCGTTCTCCAGAGCAAGTGAACGCGTTCTCTATGGCAAACGAACGCGTTCATTCCACCAAGTGAACGCGTTCACTTATATAAGAGAACGCGTTCGTTCACACAAGAGAACGCGTTCGTTTCAACAGGAGAACGCGTTCATTCGCATACGACGATACGACTTGACGATCCAAAGCTGCCTATTGAACGCGTTCGGGAACATTGGGAAGGCAGGAATCGGACGAAATGGCCTCGTCCAACTCGCGGACACGGTCCTCGTCATACCACCAATATGACAGAACGCCGTCCTCATCGCCGTACCGTCCGAGGACCGTGCGCGGCATGCCGAACTTATTCCAGTAGAGAAGCCGATGCTCGTCCGTGTTCCACAAGAGGACATACGGGACTTGTGCAGCAACCTGCGCGTCAATCCGACGGTAAGCCGCCTCACGGTCTGCGGCCGACATCATCGTTTTCTCGGCGGCAATGAGCGCATCCACATCAGGAATGTCAAGCCCCGTCACGTTGTTGCCGCCCGGACTCTTGCCTTCGGACGAATGCCAGATCGTTTCGGGATTGCGGAAAAGGCTCGCGCCCCACGCCGCCCAAGTCATGTCAAAGTTGAACGCGTCCATGTCACGCATCCAGCTGGCGAAGTCCTTGCGCACGATCTCCATCTGAATGTTACACGCGGCCAGCGCCTGCGAGAACGGAGAGAGGAACTTGTCCTCGCCCGCCGAACGCGAGAGAAAGCAGAACTTGAACCCCTTCGCGTATCCCGCCTCGGACAAAAGCCGCTTCGCGCCCGCAACGTCATACGTCCACTGCCTGTTCGTGCAGGGATGCGCCGCGTCATAGAGGTCAGTGTAGTAGCTCTTCTGGAGGAAATACTCGCCGTTCATCAGCGTGCGGTTCATCGTCTCGCGGTCTACGAGCTTCGCCATCGCCTGTCGCACCTTCAGGTCATCGAACGGCGGACGGCGCATATTCATCGCAAAGCCCTGAAAGCCGATGGGCGCGTGGTTCTTCACGCGACGCTTCAGAATCCAATTGTGCGCGAACTTCGGGCCTTTCGTCTCCGCGTTCATGATGCGCGCGGAGTAAACGGGATAGACGTCTATCGCCCGCTTCTTCAGAGCCTCGAAGGCGTTCTCGTTGTCCGCATAGTAACGCAGAACGATGCGGTCGAAGTTGTAAAGGCCGCGCATGGACGGGAAGTCCTGCCGCCACCAAACGCCCGTGCGGCGGAACTCGCTCTCGACCTGCTCTTCGACACGCGCGAGGCAATACGGCCCGCTGACAGGCAAGCCGAGAAGGGAGAGCTTGTTGAAATCGCGTCCCGCAAGCGCATGGCGCGGCAAAATCGAGAACATGCCGCAATGCATGAGGTCGCGCCAGTCGCGCGGACTCTCCCCCTTCTTGCGGAAACGCACCGTGCGCACGTCCAGAACCTCCGGACTCTCGAACGCACCGAGGATCGTTTTCCACGGCCCCGTCTCGCTTTTCGCGTCCATCACGGCGTCGAACGTCCCCTTTACATCCACCGCCGTCACCGGCACGCCGTCCGACCAGCTCGCCCGCGCATCCAAGACGAACGTGAACTCCCGTCCGTCATCCGAAATCGCCCAGCGCCGCGCCAGTGCAGGCTCAAAGTCAAGCGTCGCCGCGTTGACGGAGATGAGGTTCTCATACTGGAGATCAAACGTCATCCGCGTGTAGGCGTTGTTGTCGATGTAGGCGTTGTAACTCTTCGGACCTTGACCGCCCGAGAAGCGAAGGGTCCCGCCCTTTCGCGCACGCACGCTCGCGACCGGATCAGGCCGATCGACCCAGTTTGTCGCGGGATACCATGTCACCGCCGCAAGGATGAGAACGCCCAGCATGAGCGGCAAGCCCGCGTTTAGAGGACCTTCTTCAGCCGCTCGATCGCCTCAAGAACGTTCGTGCGCGAATTGAACGCGCTGATGCGAATGTAGCCCTCGCCCGCCGCGCCGAAGCCCGCGCCCGGCGTCGTGACGACGTTCGCCTCCTTCAGGAGCCGGTCGAAGAACGCCCAGCTCTCGCCTTTCACGTCCACCCAAAGATAGGGCGAGTCCGTGCCGCCCGTCACCGTGTAGCCGAGGTCCTGCAACGCCTGCTTCATCAGCGCGGCATTCTCAAGGTAGAAGTCAATCGTCGCCCGCGTCTCCGCCTGTCCGTCGGGCGAGTACACGGCCTCTGCGCCTCTCTGCGTGACGTAGCACGCCCCGTTGAACTTCGTCGTCTGACGGCGCGTCCACATCGGGCGCAGCGGCACGGACGAACCGTCGGCGTTGTAGGCGACCAGCCCGTCCGGCACGACCGTGTAGCCACAGCGGATGCCCGTGAAGCCCGCCGTCTTGGAATACGAACGGATCTCGACGGCGCAAGTCTTCGCGCCCACGCATTCGTAGATCGAGTGCGGAATGCCCGGCGTGCGGATGAACGCCTCATAGGCCGCGTCAAAGATGATGAGGGCTCTCTTCGAATTCGCCCAGTCCACCCAAGCCTGAAGCTGGACTTTCGTCGCGACCGCACCCGTCGGATTGTTCGGGTAGCAGAGGTAGACGATATCCGCCGCGCACTCTTCGGGGGCGGGCACAAAGCCGTTGGCGCACGTGCACGGCAGGAGCTGGATGTCGTGGCGCCCCGCCATGACGTTCGTATCGACATAGACGGGATAGACGGGATCGCCGACGGCGATCTTGACGTCCGGACCGAAGAGCTCCTGGAAGTTGCCGCAGTCGCACTTCGCACCGTCCGAGACGAGAATCTCGTCCGCCGAAATGTCGATGCCACGATCCTGGAAGTCGAACTTGGCGATCTTTTCACGCAGGAACGCATAGCCCTGCTCTGGGCCATAGCCGTAGAACCGCTCGCCTTTCCCGCCCTCGTCGTCCACGGCCTTGTGCATCGCGGCGATGACGCTCGGCGCCAACGGCTCGGTCACGTCACCGATTCCAAGGCGGATGACTTTCGCCTCCGGATGCGCCGCCTGATGGGCGTTGACGCGGTGGGCGATCTCGGCGAAGAGATAAGTGGGCTTGATCTTGGCGTAGTTCTCGTTGACGTGCAACATTGTCAGTTTTCCTTTCTGGGCAAGAAGCCCGGGATGGCGGCGAGCGAGACGAAGAAGAGCGTCAGCACAGCCGGGGAGCGCAACGGACAGTCGCCGAACGCATGGATGAACGTGCAGACGGCCGTCGTGAGGATAAAGAACGCCGGCGCGGGAAGCGCAAAGACCTGCACGGGCTTCGGCGGCGCGTCACGGTCTTTTTTGAACCGCGCCTCGCGCGCCAGCAGATGCCATGTCTGGCCAACCGGCCAGAGCAGCAGGATGACGAGCGCGACAAGCGCGACAAAGCCGACGAGACCGTGTTCGGTCAGGAACTGGAGATGGTCGTTGTGGACATTGATGCCACCCACGACCTGCATCTGCTTGTATTCCTCCGGGGTCATCTTCGGGATGCAGAAGTGGATGTAGCCCCAGCCGCCGCAGCCGAAGAGGACATGGTCTTTCCAGATCTCCGTCGCGACGCGGACATGGTACTGCCCACGGCCCGTCACGCGGTCCAAGACCTCCGTCGTGCCGAGCGTGTTTACCTCCTTCTGGAGGTCCTTCGGCGCAAAGAGGCAGGACAGGAAAATGACGATGCCAAGCGCGAGAGCCGTCCACGCTCCGGCACGCACGCGGTCTGCCTTGCGCTTGTGCGCGACAAACGAGATGAACGAATGCAGGAAATAGACGACAGCCGAGAGCGTGACAAGCAGGATCGCCGCGCGCGAAAGCGTATTCAGCGCCGAATAGAAGAAGACGACCGCCGGAATCAGGAAGTAATGCTTCTCCCAGAATTGGCGCGGACGAGGCACTTCACCAGACGAGATGTCCTGCGCCGCACGTCTCTCCTCCAAATGCTGGCGCCAAAGGGCAAGCGACAACCCGAAGAGCGTCGTGAAATAGTCGCCCGCCATGTTCGGATAGCCGAACGTCGAGAAGAAGTCGCCGACGCTCTTTGTCCCGGACTGGTCGCTCCAAAGCGGGCCCGGCGCACCCAGCGCACTTTGGACGAAGCCCAGCGCAGCCAGTGCCGTGCCATTCCAGACGATCAGCTCCAGCACGAAGCGCTTGCCCTTCCGCGTCAGCGCATGGCGCACGACAAGCAGCGAGGGCAACGCCAACGCGAACCAGAGGACGACATTCAAGTGGTCGAGACGGTCCACGCAAAACGGGAGAATCGGCACGGGCGGAGCCATCGAATGTCCCTCAGCAATCGCCTTCGCGTCACAGACGGGGCAGAGGCCGTTGTTGGCAAACGGAATCAGCAGAAGCGCCATGAAGCCGACGCAGACCCAAACGACGGGATCCTTCTTCAGATCGTGCCAAACCCGCGCACGCGCATCATAGGTCGTCTCGTCCGAACGACGCTGAGGGAAGAAGAACAGGACTTCGAGCAACAGTGCGGAGAGCCACGGCGCAATCATCACGAGGAGTTCGCCACGCGTCCCGCCGAACGTCCAAACGACGGCCGAAGACGCAACCGCGACGGCAATCGCGGCGAAGTTGTTAGAGAGAAACGACATGTTCAATCACCTTCCTGACGGCATCCGCCTCCGAGACCTTCTCGACGAAGGCCCCGCGCACATACAAAAGAAACTCACCTTGTCCACCGCACAGCGCGACATCCGCTCCCTTCGCTTCACCGGGGCCGTTCACCGCGCAACCCATCACGGCGACCTTGGGACATTTCGCGAGGCTCAAGGTTTCAAGGGCCTCCTCGACCTGCGTGGCGACCCGCACGAGATCAACCTTCGTCCGCCCGCAGGTCGGGCAGCTCGTAATCGACGGGCCGGGTGCGCGAAGCCCCAATGCGCGAAGGATCTCAAGCCCGACCTTGACCTCTTTCTCCGGCTTGTTCGTGAGCGAAACGCGAATCGTGTCGCCAATCCCCTCCGACAGGAGGATGCCCAGCGCGACCGAACTGCGCACCGCGCCCGGAATCAGCGTCCCGGCCTCCGTCACGCCAAGGTGCAGCGGACAGTCCGTCTTTTCCGCAAGTTCGCGGTATGTCGCCAACGTCTCGGCGACACTCGAGGCTTTCGCGGAGATGACGACCGCGTAGAACCCCTCGTCCTCCAGCAGCTTCAGATGCTTCAAGGCGGAAGTGACGAGCGTCTCGCCCCTTTCAAGGCTACCGCCATTGACGCCGATGCGAATCGGCACGCCCTTCGTCTTGGCCGCGCGGGCGACGGCCTGCACCCGGTCACGCGAACCGATGTTGCCCGGATTGAGCCGAAGCGCATCGGCCCCCGCCTCGATCGCGGACAATGCACAGCGGTAGTCGAAATGGATGTCTGCGACCAGTGGAATCGGCGAGGCCCTCTTCACCTCGCCCAGCACGCGCGCGGCCTCCAGATCCGGCACAGTCAGGCGAAAGACGTCACAGCCGCGCGCCGCACAGGCGTTCAGCTGGCGGATGCACGCCGCCGCGTCATGCGGATCGGCGTTGCACATCGTCTGCACGCTCACGGGCGCGCCGCCGCCGATCGGAAGGTCTCCGACCTTAAGGCTTCTGGTCTGCTCTCTCAAGAACATTCGTCTCCGCATTGTCGGGCTTGAAGGTGTGGATCTTGTAACTGCGTAAGCCGTCCTTCAGGATCAGCACGCCCATCAAGCCCATCAGCAAGACCATGAACGCCATCGAGACCTTCGCGATGAACCAGTCCGGCAGACGACGGCGGATGACAAGCGCGATGAACGCAAAGAGAATGAGTCCGCCGTCCAGCACAGGGATCGGCAAAAGGTTCAAGACCGCAAGGTTGACGTTCAGGAAGCGCAAGAAGCCGAGTCCGTCCCACTTGTCGCGACGGACCTGACGGTAAAGGCCCTCGGCGATCATCACAGGACCGCCAAGCGCACCCGCCGTCGACTTCGCCTCTTTCGGCGTGACAAGCCCCTTCAGCACACGGAAGATCGACCCCGCATCCCACGCGAGCTGTTTCAGGGGACTGCGCGCCGGCATCCAGGCAACAGCGCCTGTCGTGTTCGTCTCGCTCAGGGCCAAGATGAGCCACGCGCCTGTCACCGGGTCTTTCTTCGGCGTAACGACAAGCTCCGTCTCCCCAGCCTTGCCGTCGGTCTCACGCGCCACAACGAATGCAACCGGGTTGCCGCCCGCAATCTGCACTTCGGTCTGCATTTCGGACCAAGTCTCGACCGCATGACCGCCAACGGACTTCACGACATCTCCAGGCTTCAGTCCCGCCGCCGCCGCCGGACCATCCGCCAAGACCTGTCCGATCTTGGCCGAAAGCGTGCCGAACTTCGCCCCCGGCACAAGGGAAAGCCCCACCGCAAGGGCAACCGCAAGAACAATGTTCATCGCAGGGCCCGCGACGGCAACGGCAATCTCCTTCCACGCCGGGATGCGCACGGAAGGCTTGCCTTTCGAGTTCTCGCCACGTTCTCCGCCCGTTCCTTCGCCTTCCAGCGCTTTCGTCCCCTCGGGATCGACGTCAGGTATCGAGACATAGCCCCCGAGCGGAATCCACCCGATACGGTACTCGACGCCTCGGAACGTCTTCTTGAAAATCGGACGCCCGAAGAAGATGGAAAAGGCCTCCACGCGCAACCCCAGCTTCAGGGCGACGATGAAGTGTCCGAATTCATGGATCAGAATCGCCAATGCGAACAGAAGCACGCACAAAACGACATAAAAAGCGGTTATCACCAGTTCAACCATGGGCACCCCAATGCGACAAGGACCTATCCTTGCGTTATCTCATTAATCTGGGCCACATTCACAGGCCCTGTGCGCCGAGAACGCGATCCGCGAAGTCCAGCGCCCACTTCCAATCCAGCGCGACAAGCCCGTGGCGTTCCGTCCGACGGACATAGCCGAGGAACGGGCCGACCGCCGACATGTCGTAGGGTTTCGGCCAAGCGACCTTCGGCAGACCCGCGCCACGCAGGAGTTCCCAGACCGGACTCGCGGCCTTCACCGACAGGAACTCGCCTTCGGTGTCAAACCACGGCTCGTCAAACCCCTCGACCAGCAAGGCGCGCGGCGCGACACAGGCGAGGAAAAGATGTTGATCGAACGGCATCGTCTTGTGCGGATCCTTCGCGTACTTTGCATAGGCCGTGCAGTACCAGTGCGTGAAGTAGCGGTTCTCCGTCGAGACATTCTCGCCGAAGTCGCGCTTCGCAAGCGGCACGCCGCCACCACCCGTCTGGTTCGGCACGCAGACGGCAAAACGCTCGTCACGCGCCGCCGCCATGAGCGCGGCCTTGCCGAGGCGCGAGCTGCCGGTCACGACAGACCTCTTCGCGTCAATTTCGGGAATGCGTTCGGCGAGGTCAAGCCCGCGCGACAACGCCCAGCCCCACGCGCCAAGGGCCGTGATGTTGTCCGTGCGCGACGAATCGCGCGGCCCCCACAGCTCGAAGACGCCCGTATAGGCAAAAGGGTTCTGCTTGAACCTCGCGTCTGTCTCCAATCGGTCAGGATCCGGCGAGACGTCGCAATAGCACGCACTCATCACCGCGTAACCGCGCGCAAGAATCGACTGGATCGGGAAGTGCGTCCGATTGTTCGGATTGGCCTGGAGGCCACGGATCGATTCGAGGAACCCAGCGCCTTTCTCCGCGACCCACCTGTTCCAGTTCGTGAGCAGCGGAATGTCCGCATCCGGGACAAGTTCGGCGTTTCCATTGTAATTAAGGAACAAGGCGACGGGCACTGGCTTCTTCGCGTAACGCGGAATCCAGACGATCCAGTTGACGCAAGGGCCCGACCGATCCGCCTTGAACCACATCCGATACTGGCGACGAATCGCAAACCCGCCTGCCGCATCGACCTTCTCGTCGGCAAGTTCCGTGACGACAGCCTCAGGCGCCGGCGGTTCAGCGCCATACATTTCCCGCGCGAAAATGCCAAGAATCTCTCGACGGCGTTCCGGCCAGTTCTCCTTTGTCACCTTCCGCCCGTCGAGGAACGTCAACGGATCCTCCAACGCGTACGGCGGAATCTTCGCCGCGTCATAGTTCGGATGGTGAACGAAAACCTCTCGGTCCTGCGCCCAAACCATCTCTCCTTCCTTCGGCTCCGCCCCAACGGGAAGCGCACACGCCCATGCGATTGCCGCGACAAGAATCCGGGCCTTGTGGCCCCCGATCAAGCTCATCTTCTTATTCATGATACGCATATTATATCATAAAACGGGATAGGGGCGTTCACCACTGCATGCCACCCCGACAAACGTGCGTGGAGGCACACGCATCACGGTTTGAACGACGAATCACGCGTTGCACACGATTCCCAAGCGAACAGATGATGTCGTAGGCGTGCGTCCCCTTCAGGCGAGCCCAGTCATCCGGCGTAATCGAATCGCGCCCGCATTTGCCAAAGCAGACGACTTCATCGCCCGGGCGGACACGCGGCACGTCCGAGACGTCCACCGTCGTGTAGTCCATTGAAATGCGCCCGACAATCCGACAGCGATGCCCGCCGATGAAAACGAAACCGCGATTCGTGAGCGCAAGCGGAAGCCCATCCGCGTATCCCGCTGAGATCGTCGCGACTTTCGTCGGCGCGGCAAGGCACCAGGTTCGCCCGTATCCGAGAGTCGTCCCCGCCGGCAGCACGCGCACCTGCGCAACGCGCGTCTTCAGCGTCAGGACCGGCTCGACCTTCAGGGCTTTCCGCCCGTACGGATCAAATGACCCATGCAAGTTGATGCCCGTGCGCACAAGCGTAAACGGCTTCTTGGAACAGTCCGGGAAATTGTTGATGCCGTCCGACGCGGCAATATGAACCTTCTTGAAAACGATTCCCTCCTTTGCCGCCGTCGAGACAATCTTCTTGAAAAGCGCAATCTGCCGTTTCGTGAACGGATCTTTCGGATCGTAAGCCATTGGAAAATGCGAGAAGACTCCTTCGCAATCCAGCGCGGGCAGTTCCCGCACGGCACGAATCGTTTGAAGCGCGGTCTCCACGCCTGCCAAGCCCATGGCAAGGATTCCCAGCCGTCCCATGCCCGTATCAAGCTTGAAGTGGACGCGCGCAACCCTCTTCGCCCGAACGGCCGCGTCGGAAATGAGTTTCGCCGTCTCAAGGTCCGTCACCGGGAGAATCACGCCGGCCTTCACCATTTCGTAAATCTCATCCGGCAGAATCGACGAGAGAATCTGGACATCAACCGCCGTCTTCGCGCCCTTCTTCAAGACTCCCAGCAGCTCCATCGCCTCATACGGCTCGGCAACGCCGAAGTTCGTGCAGCCTGCCTCAGCCAAAGCCTTTGCATACGCGGCGACGCCCAGCCCGTAGGCATTCGCCTTGAGAACGCACAAGACCTTGGCCGGGCGCATGCGCACGGCGATCTTGCGATAGTTGGCGACAAGCGCCTTCAAGTCGATCTCAACCCAAACCCGATGTCTCATGGCTAACCGAAGTCCTCACCGTATAGGTCTTGCCACACATGTGACAGGTTATGTCAATCGTCGGGGGGAGCGCCTTCCTCTCCTCTTCATCAAGCGACGCCAGCATTTCCGCCGCACGTTCCAGCGAACAGCGGCACTTGAATGACAACGGCGACGTCTTCTTAAGTTCCGCCTTTTCAAGCCCCAACTGCCTGAGAAGATTGCGTTCCGTGACCGCCAACGACTTGAAACGAACGCCCAAAATGCCCGTGTCCTTTCCATCCGGCAACTCTTCGATGAGCATGCCGCGCGCTTCCAGAATCTCAACCTCATCTGAAACGGAGACCTCAAGCCGGATGGTTGCCTTGCGCTGAAGCGACCCCGCCAGATAGCCGTCGAGGGAGTTTGAGATGCCTTGCGAAAGAATACGCCCGGGAATCGAGTGCGTGACCTGAATCTGGCAATCACCCAGTGCAGTCTTGTCTTTCGGTGCGCCCATTCCATCAAGGCCATCCAGGATTTTCTTCTCCGTGTAGCCGCGCAGCGTCCCTTCGCGCGAACATTCAACATTAAGCCCGCCAAGTGGCCCCGTGCACTTCAGCTGAACGGCGACCGTCTCGTCCGCTTCGCTCATTTCCGCACCCAGCAACGCCGCCGCCGCAAGGCCCCTGGCCAGATAATACGCCGCCGTTGGCCCGCACAAATGCGCACGGGCGAGGTCTTGTGCCGCACGCGTCACGTCAACCAACGTCACAGAGACTTTCTTCTCCGGGTCATACCATTCTTCACGACAGTCCTTCAGCATGCTCCGCCCTTCCCTTCCGCGCTAAAACCCATATTGGACTCCGACCGAGACGGCATAGACCACCTCAACATCCGATTCAAGACCCAGCGTTGCCGTCGTCTCCATCCGAATCGACCAGTTGTCGTCTAAGTGGTAGAACGCACCCACCCCAACCTGTGGCCCAACCTGCCCGACATCATGCGAGTCCAGCCAGCCACATGCGCCCACGGTCATGAACGGGTCAAAAGCGGAATAGCCAAAGAGGTCGCCATAAACTGCCCAAGACTGCGCATGAACAAGCGTCGAAACGCCAAATCCAGCGACGTTTTCCTGCCAAGAGACATCGCCCTCAATCGCCCAGAAGTCCGAGAGATACATACCCCCTCGAACCGCCACGCCGCCAAGACGACGCAGACGTGAGCCGCCCTGCGGCAGCGTCATTACGCCCGAAACGCCTGCATAGCTCCCGTCGAGGCTCGTGTTGCCGCCCTCAGCGGCAACGGCCACGAGAGGCATGAAGGACACAAGTGATAAAATGGCAAAGGCCTTCTTCATTTCTTCCCTCCCCTCCCTTTGCGCTCTCCGCCTTATCTTCTGACGACTCCGTCGCCCGTGACAAGATACTTGTAGGTCGTCAGTTCCTCCAGCCCCATCGGTCCGCGCGCGTGAAGCTTGTCCGTCGAGATGCCAATCTCCGCGCCCATGCCAAACTCCCCACCATCCGTGAAACGCGTCGAGACATTGTGATAGACACATGCCGAATCGACATCGCGCAAGAACTCCTGCGCACGCGAGGCGTCATTTGTCACAATGCAATCCGAGTGATGCGAGGCATGGCGATTGACGTGGTCAATTGCCGCGCGATAATCGCGAACGGTGCCGACGTTCATCTCCAAAGACAAGAACTCGCGTTCCCAATCCACGTCCGCGCCATCATGCAAGGTCACGCCCCTATCTTTCGCCCAAGCCCGCACCATCGGCAAGAAGATCGGCGCAAGCTTTTCGTGAACGAGCAGACACTCCGCCGCGTTGCAGGCGCTCGGCCGCTGGACTTTCGCATTGTCGAGGATCGCAAGCGCCATCGCAAGATCAGCCTTGTCGTCCACATAGACATGGCAAACGCCCTTGTAGTGCTTCAATACGGGGACAAGAGCCGCCTCGCACATTGCGCGGATGAGTCGCTCACCGCCACGCGGAATCGCAACATCGACCAGACCGACGGCGCGCACGAGTTCCCTGACGGCCGCATGATCGAGAATGTCTACGAACTGCACAGCTTCCGCCCAATCGCCCAACCCTTCCTTGACAGTCTGCGCCAACACGCGATTTGTCTCAATCGCCTCTTTGCCGCCGCGCAAGACCACGGCATTGCCCGTCTTCAGGCAAAGCGCCGCCGTATCAACGAGAACATTCGGGCGACTCTCGAAAACGACGGCGATTACGCCAAACGGAACACGCACCTTGCGAATCGTGATGCCACTCGGTCGTTTGCGCGCCCAAATCGTCTCTCCGACAGGGTCCGCCAGCTGCGCGACAGTCTGGACACCCTCAACCATTCCGCGGAAGCGCACCTCGGTCAACTCTAGACGGTCCACCATCGCCTCGGACAATCCATTCGCCCTCGCCTGAGCGACGTCTCTTTCATTCGCGGCGACAATCACATCATGCCGCGCCTCCAGCATCTCGGCGATCCTCTGGAGCAACGCGTTCTTCTCAGCCGTTGTCATTCTGACAAGCAAGGCCGAAGCCGATCTTGCCCGCACGGCGAGATCACGAACGACGGCATGAACATCCACCACGTCTTTCATCTCAGTCCTCCTCATTCTCACAAATCAAGGGGGCCGGTGCCCGCTCGAAGCGCGGCAGACGTGAAATGGGAACGTCCCTGAGCTCGAGCGTCTGCGGTCCTTCATAACTGGTCCCCAAATCATCCGTCCATGTTCCGGGAGGCAACTCCACAACAGTCGAATCGTCTGCATTCATGACTGGCGCCACCAGATACCGTTTCCCCAACATGAACTGACTCCGAGACTGGACAAACCGCTCATTTGGGAATTCATATTCCATCGCACGGACGATCGGCGCACCAGTCCTGGAGGCTTCGCGCGCACAAGCCAGAATATACGGCGCGAACGCCTCGTGCAACGTCGCAAACTGCCGACAGACCTTCACGCCATCTGGAGAGAGGCGCCGCCATGGAGCCAACGAGAACTGCATCATCGGCATAAGCGCATGAAGTGCAGCCGAACGCAAGACAAGCTTTTCATCAAGCGGAACGCCCACAAAGGACACCTCCATGCCACCACCGACCATATCCGCAACCGAATAGGGGCAACCGAGCAGCCCTGCTGCAATGATCTGCGGGATAATCGTCCGCTGCGACGCCCACGAGTGAGCGCGATCCGGCAGACGCGTCACCAGCGGAAGACCGCCGCACTTCCAGCTGACGCGAATCTCATGATAGGGAAACTCCTGCGCAGCGAGTTCGGCATAGAGCCGCGTATAGTCAACGCCTTCCGCCTCTTCGTCGAAGAAGCGAATGTCTTCCGCGAACATCTTCGGATCACCCGCATCAAACTTGAATCCGGCAATTCCGTAAGCGGCGGCAAAGTCACGAAGGGTCTTGACATAGTAGTCTCGCGCGTCCGGCTTCGTGAGATCGTAAATCGCGCTGATTCCACTCCACCAGCGGACAACGCCGGCCTCCTTGCTGCCCGGCTTTGCACGATAGGCCAAATAATCCAGCCCATTCAGCTTCTTGTGATACCGCAAGCACTTGTATTCGCGGCTGTCCGGCGAAACGAAATGCGCCGTCCAGATCAGGGGGATCCAACCGTGCGACCGAATGCGCGCGAACATTCCCTTGGGGTCCGGAAAGTCCTTCGCATAGAATTCGTAGGCGCCCTGATGCGTCGGCCATCCACCGTCCATCATGTAGACGCCACAAGGGAAACCGCTCTCGGCGAGTTCACGCGCATAGTCGTCCGCGCTCTTCTGATTCATGCCGCAGAGGAAGATCTCGATCCAGTTGTTCCACTGCGGTTTCGAGAAGAATATCTCCGGCGGAAGCTTCCCGTCAAAACGCAAGTGCCGTGCCGCAAGCGCCAGATAGGCTTCACGAAGCGTTTCGCCGGGCTTCTCGACTTCAAGGGAAGCGGACTCACGCACATGAAGACGCAACACGCCATTCGTGAACTGATAGGCAAACGGCCTTTCACACCAGACAAAACGTCCACGAGATGAGACAAGCAGAGGTGCGGACGTATTGCCGTGAACACGCAAATCCATCATTCGCGTCGATGAAGTCGCACCATAAGGCTGATTCTGCCCGTCGCCTCCTGCGCCGCCCCACCACTTCTCTTCCGGCAGCAACGGAAGCGTCGTCTCCTTGAAGCCCAGCTCTGCCAAATCTGCGAGAGTCCCGACCACGCAAAGGCCGGCAACAAGTGTCGCAAGCGCAATCTGCATCGTCTTCATCTCAGATCATCCCTTCCACCGCCGCTTCAATTCGTCCGCTGCATTTCGCAGAGCCTACGATAGACGCCATCCTCGGACAGCAGCTCATCATGAGTGCCGCGCTCAACGATCTTCCCGTGTTCCATGACAAGGATGAGATCTGCATTGCGAATCGTCGAGAGCCGATGCGCAATCGCAAAGACCGTGCGATTCTTCATCAAGTTGTTGAGAGCATCCTGTACGAGTTTTTCCGTCACGGTGTCAAGCGCGCTCGTCGCCTCGTCCAGGATGAGAATTGGCGGATTGCGCAAAATCGCGCGCGCAATCGCAATGCGCTGGCGTTCGCCGCCTGAAAGCGCAAAGCCCTTTTCTCCGCAAATCCGCGCATATCCCTCAGGCTGGCTCATGATGAACTCATGGGCATTCGCCATCTTCGCCGCCGCCACGATTTCGTCATGCGTCGCTTGATGCGTTCCATAGCGGATGTTCTCCTCAATTGTGTCATTGAAGAGTATCGTCTCCTGCTGGACAGAACCTATGAGCCTACGCAGATCGCAAATGCGCAGATCGCGCAAATCCACGCCGTCCATCATAATCCGGCCCGATTGCGGATCGAAGAAGCGCGCCAAGAGGCCCGACATCGTCGTCTTTCCGCTCCCGGTTCCGCCCACGACGGCAACCATCTTGCCTCGCAGAATCTCGAACGACGCATGGGACACGGCGTCATGATCGGCCGTATCATAGCGAAACGAGACGTCATCGAAAACGATCCTGTCGTCAAAGGACGCTTTTGCCGCCGCGTCCGCCTTCTCGGGAAGGCGCATATCCACATCCATCAGCGACCAGATTCGCTGAAGCGAAGCCTGCGCCGTCTCAATAGAGACCTGCAAGGACGCCATCTGCTTGATTGGCTTGTAAATCAGAAGAAGCGGCGCAAGCATCGGAATGACATTCGCAAGCGTGACATGAGTGGCGAAGCACCAGACAAGGAAAGCACAAATAAGGATAATGCCAATCGTCTCAATCGTCGGGCTCACGACAAGCCCCCAACGAACGGCGCGCATATTCGTCCCAAACAGTTTGCGGTTGACCTGCGCATACTTCTCGTTTTCATACGACTCAGTGTCATATGCCTTGACAACGCGGATACAAGTCAGAATCTCATGGATGCGCGAACCGACGACAGAGCTCTTCTCCAACGTCCGACGAGACCACTTCCGAATCGTCTTTCCGAGCCCACAAACGGGCAACATGAACGCCGGCATCGCAAGCGCGATGATGCCCAGCGTTGCGAGCATGTTGTTTGCGATCGCGAACCAGATGATGAAGGAAACGGCGACGAATATCTCAAACGGCGCACGGCAAAGCTCGGCCAGCATCGTCTGGATGATCGACTGCATGACCTGCGGATCGCCCGTTGCACGCGTCATCAGCTGACCAACGTCAATCCGGCCGTGGAATTGGATCGACTGCTCCTGAATCTTGCGCAGAAGATCCTGACGAAGGTCCATCACCACACGCGAGGCGGACCATGTCAGGCAATACTGATTGAGGAAGATGAGACCCAACCGCAAAAGCGCGACAAGAGGAATGCCAATTACCGCCATCAGGACAAGGGCACCACCCATCGCGCCATCCTCCTGTTCAAGCGGAATGCCCAGCTTGTCGGCAAGTGCCTTCGCTTTGGGATACCAGCTTGGCATCTGCGACGCGCGTTTCATCTCACGCATCATCTTGGACCTTCCCAGAGCGGACACCTCGTCCGGGGATCCCCCTTCCTCCCTTATCTCTTGTCCTTCTTTCCCCAATTCGGAAAGCTCCGCCTTCAATGCTTCCAGCCGCTCCGTCCGGCTCACCTTCTCAAGAGCCGGCTGAACAATCGTGAAAATCGGCACAAGCGTACCAGCCGTCAGCATGCCGCAGATTATGCCGATCGTAATCCGGAACTTATACTTTCGCGCGTATTTCCAAGCACGTCCATACGCCTCGCGCGCCGTGTAGTCGCGGTCAAAGAACTCTTTTTTGTAGTCGATTCCCATAACTGTCTCGCATTATACCAAAAACGTCGAAGTCCGCGCAAAGTTCATCCCAAAAGCGTCTTCAGCGCCTGCAAATCTTTTACGACATAAGTCGCACCCGCGTCACGAAGCTCGGCTTCCGAACCAAATCCGCACAGAACGCCGATAGAATCCAACCCATTTGCACGCGCGCCTACGATGTCATGACAACGGTCGCCAACCATGACCGCCGCGCCAATCTCTCCCGAGTGAGTCAATGCCCATGCGATGACCTGATCCTTCTGATTCCGCGTCTCGTCCATCGTCGCGCCATGAATCGCCGTAAAGAATGCCGTCAAGTCAAAACAGTCAAGGATCCGATGCACGAACGGCTCCGGTTTTGACGAGGCGATGACCAGTTTTCGACCTTTGGCCTCCAGTGCAGACAGCAACTCAACCGCGCCTGGAAGAACCTCGTTCTCGTAAAGCCCGGTCTCGGAGAAGTATTCTCGATAGTCCGCCACCGCCCGAAGGGATTCGGCGTGGGAAAACCCGTAGAACCGCTCGAACGAATCGACTAACGGCGGGCCGATAAACCGACAAAGGGAGTCCCGGTCTTCAACCACGATTCCCCTTTTCGCGAGCGCATGAGTCACGGCGTTCACAATACCACGCGCTGGATTGGTCAGCGTGCCATCAAGATCAAAAAACAGCGTGTCGTACTGAAGTCGTTGCATCGCATCACTTCGGTTGAGCCGCAGCTGCGCCACCCGACGCCGACGAATCCTCGACCCAGACGTTTCGAAACTGAACGGCCCCGCCTTCCGACTGAAGCGCGATCGCGCCCTTGGAAACGGAAATCCCCTGCAGCCGATTCAGTTCGACACCGTTAATGCGATTGACCAGCACGTCGCCCTTCAACTCAACCTCAAGGACATTCCATTCGCCAAAAGGCCTCTCCACGTCCACCCCCTGTCGCGGAGCCTTGGTAATGCCCGAAAGCGGCTGCGCCGGATTGTAGGGCGAACGCGGCTCAAAGCCCGCAAACCGCAGTCCTGCAAGGCCAAGCACGTCGCCCATCGCCCCACGGCAGAGCTGATTTTCGAGACAAGTCGGGATGAAGGTCCCTCGCTCCGCAGCCAACCGCACAAAAACGCCGGAATTCGGCTTTTCCGTCTCACGCCACCATCGATATTCGACATGCAGGCGGAAATCCCCGAAATCGTCGCGTTTGGTACGCAAATAGCCAAACGGCGTGCCCGTCGTCAGAATCATGCCGTCCTTGACGAACCACGTCGGCTCTTTTGCCGTGTAGCCGCCAGTCACGTCATGGTCCACGACCGACGTCCAGCCCGAGAGGTCCTTGCCATTGAAGAGTTCGACCTTCTCGGCCTGCGCCGAGAAGATGGCGAGGCCCCACACAAGAGCCGCGCCGGGGACAGATTTCAAGCTTTCCGCTTTCATGTCAAATATCCTATTTATTGGACGACAACAGTGCGCTGTTCATAATGCCCTGGTTGCCAGACGCGAATCACGGCACCATTTGCCTGCACTTGATCAACGTAACACCCTTCAACCCAGACATTCTGGACTTGCGTGACAGGCGAGGCCACAACGGCCGTCTGCTGGATGACGGGTTGTTGAACGACCACAGGCCGTGTCACGACCGTCGGGGTCGTGACCACCGTCGGCGTTGTCACAAACACGGGCGCCGGCTCAACAATCGTCCGCGCAACGGCTCCCCCGATGACGCCCCCGACAAATCCTGGCCAGAAGTTCCGACCGCCACGTCCCCACGCACCGCCATGATGGCGATAGGGCGCATGATGGCGATAGCGTGCGCATCGGCTCGGAGGCGACGGACGATGCCAACCCGGCCTTCCGGGACCTCCCGGGCCATGTCCGCCCGGATGGGCCAAACAGGCACCTGCGCACAGAATCGTCGCGCACGCGACGGCAACCGTTCGTTTCATGTTTTTCTTGTTCATTTTCCTCTTCCTTTCTTTTTTCGTTAGACGTCAGACGCCCTTCGAGAAGTTAGGAAGTTTCGCTCCCGCCTTCTGACAAAAATCTCTCCAAATGCTTATTTGCCGCAGATCTCCTTGAAATAGGGCAGAACGGATGGCATCCAGATTTCACGATACCCCGCCGCATTGGGATGACAATGGTCCGGCATCCACTTCACGTTGTCACCCTTCGCATCGAGGAACTTAGCGTTGAAATCAACCCAGATGACTCTCTGACCATCTGCAAATCCCCTGACAATCGCATTCGCGGCTTCGTTGTTGACTCGGTTTGCATGCTCCGGGCTATCTCCAAACGGGAAAATCGGCAAGAGCAATGTCTTCGCTTGCGGCTGCTTCTCGGCGATAAGAGCCAAGATCTCTTTGATGCCAGAGGCAATCGCCTCGGGCTTATCCCGCCGATGCCAGGTATTGTTCGTGCCAATCATCAGCATAATGCACTTCGCCTTGTAGCCGTCAAGTTCGCCAAAACGACCACGCCAAAGAAGGTGTTCGGTACGATCCCCCGAATAGCCGATGTCAAGGACCGTATAGGTCTGGCGCAGTTCATCCAGAACCGCCCGGCCCGCCGATTCCCAGCCGTGCGTGATGGAATCGCCGAAGAAGACAAGGTCAAATGCGCCATTTGACGCCGCGATCTCATTGCGCTTCGTCATCAGCCGATCAAGCCACCAATCCGGCGCACCATAGCCTTCAGAACGGATGCGCGAAACCGGATAGACCGCCTCAAGCTGGTCCGTGCGCACATTCTCCCGGCGCACAAAAGGAGAATACCGGTTCGCTGGCAACGGGAGACCTCCCTCCGAAAGCGCATAATCGACATACGGCTTGACTGCGGCTGCCCAGATCTCGTAACCCGCGCCATTCGGATGCAAGAAATCGGGAAAGAGTTCGGGCGTCAACAATCCTTCGGGCGTCAAGAACTGGTCGTTAAAGTCACACCAAAAAACCTGCACGCCATCCGCCAGCTTGCGGATCTCCTTGTTGACGACCTCATTGCGACGCCGAATCGCGTCCGTCGCATCACGTCCGCGCGGGAAAATCGCCGTCAGGACAATCGTCGCCCTTGACTGCTTGGCCCGAATCGTCTTCAAAATCTCGCGAATGCCGAGAATCGTGTCAATCGGCGGCTCCTGCGCGAACGGGAAATGCCCGGCATTGTTCGTGCCGATCATCAGCAAGACGCACTTCGCCTCATAGCCGTCCAACTCGCGCCCCTCGGTTAAGCGCCAAAGCACATGTTCCGTGCGATCGGCAGAGATGCCGAGGTTGAGCATCTTCCGATCTCCTCGTGCAAAGTACTTTGCCAACTGCTCCTTGCCGTTCGTCTCCCAGAAATGCGTAATCGAGTCTCCGACAAAGATGACCTTCGCGCCGCCATTCGTGACGGCGTGCATCTTCTCGTCATGGCGCTTCACCTGCCAGGCGTCCGCCTTTCCCCCGTACATGTCGGGCGTCAGCGCACGGATCGCGGCAAGACAATCGACCGCGAGCAACCCTGCTGCAAACAAAGAGACGACCTTCACGCTTCCCCTCCTTCCGTTGTGGACAGGCCTTCTTCCGAGCCCTCGCAGACCGAGACCGAGACAAGCGTCGCGCCTTCGGAGAGCCGCACGAGCTTCACGCCCTGCGCCATACGGCTCTGCACATTGAACTGCGCGACCGGGCTTCGGACCATCTGCTGGTCGCTCGTGATGGAGATAACGTTCTCGTCATCGGAAACGGCATGCGCCGCAACGACCGCGCCATTGCGATCCGCGCCCTTGATGCCAATCATCCCCTGCCCGCCACGATTGTGGCGCGTGAAGTCCTTGAACTCGCAGCGCTTTCCATAGCCATTCGCCGTCGCGATGAAAAGCGTCTTCGCGTCATCGACAACGTCAAAACTGACGACGCGGTCGTCTTCCTGCAGACGGATGCCGCGCACGCCCGTCGCCGTGCGGCCCATCCGGCGCACATCTGTCGCCGCAAAGCGCATCGCACGCCCGTTTTGCGTCAGCATCAGGACGTCGTCTGACGGCTTGACCAGGCGAACCTCGACGAGTTCATCGCCCGCCTCGATGTTGACGGCGCGAATGCCCGACTTGTTGACGTTCTGGAAATCGCCAAGCAGCGTCTTCTTGACCGTACCATTGCGCGTCGCAAAGAAGACATCGACATCACCCTCGAACGAGCGAATCGGCAGAAGCTGGAGGACCTGCTCGCCTGACTGGAGGTTGAGGAGATTGATAAGCGGGCGTCCAAAGCTCGTACGCGGTGCTTCAGGGATCTCGTAGGCCCCTTTCACGAAAAGCCGCCCCGTATTCGTGAAGAACATCAGCTCATCGTGCGTATCCGCGACAAAGACGAGACGAATGAAGTCCTCTTCCTTTACCTGCGCCCCCCTGACGCCATGGCCTCCACGGCGTTGCTCCTTGTATTCCGTGAGCGGCACGCGCTTGACGTAGCCACGGTTCGAGAGCGTAATTACGCACGGCTCGTCGGGGATAAGGTCCTTGATCGAGACCTCGTTGGCATCTGCCACAATCTCCGTGCGACGCTTCGCATCCTCCTTGGAGCAAAACCGAAGTTTCAGGTCCGCCACGTCCGCGCGAATGATCGCATAGACCTTCTCGGGATCCGCGAGGATGGACTCGAGCTCCGCAATCGCCGTCAGAAGCTTCGCGAGCTCGTCCGTGAGCTTGTCACGCTCAAGGCCGACGAGCTGGTAGAGCCGCATCTCCAGAATCGCGTTGACCTGCAGGTCTGAGAACCCGAACTTTGCCTGCAACGAGCCCTTCGCCTCATCGCGCGTCTTTGACGCGCGGATGATCCGCACGACTTCGTCAAGGTTGTCAATCGCAAGAAGCAGGCCGTCCACAATGTGCTTGCGCGCCTGAGCCTTGCGAAGGTCGAACCGGGTCCGTCGCGTAATCACCTCAAAGCGGTGATCGACATAGCACTTAAAATAGTCCTTCAGGTTCAGGATCTTCGGACGACCGCCAACAATCGCCAGCATGATCGCACCAAACGTCGTCTGGAGATCCGTGTGCTTGTAGAGGTGGTTCAGCACAATCTCGCCAACCGCATCGCGCTTAAGGTCCACGACGATGCAGATTTCGTCTTCCGTCGTCTTCCTCCCCTTCGGAGCACCCTTCGCATCACTTGTATGCCCGCCCGAGATGTCGCGGATGTCGCTGATGCCCTCAATGACCTTCTCCTTCACGAGCGCGGCCATGCGCATGATCATCTCGCGCTTGTTGACGCCATAGGGAATCTCGCTGATGACAATCTTCTCGCGCCCAGTCTTCGCATCGGTCACGACCTCCGCCTTGCCACGCACCGTCAGCTGCCCGCGACCGAGCTTATACATCGCGCGGATGCCATTGACGCCGCAGATCTCAGCCCCCGTCGGGAAATCCGGTCCCCTCACGAACTGCATGAGATCATCGACCGTGCAGTCCTCACGGTGCTGCACATAGTGGTCGATTCCGTCACAAAGCTCGCCAAGGTTGTGCGGTGGGATGTTCGTCGCCATGCCAACGGCAATGCCCGATGAGCCGTTGAGGAGCAAGTTCGGCAACTTTGCGGGAAGGACCGTCGGCTCCTCAAGCGTCTCGTCGAAGTTCGGCATCATGTCCACCGTGTCCTTCTCAAGATCGTCCAGCAAGTCATTCGTCACCTTCTGCATGCGAACTTCCGTGTAACGCATCGCAGCCGGAGGATCGCCGTCGATCGAGCCGAAGTTGCCGTGACCGTCTACGAGCGGCAGCCGCAAAGAGAAGTCCTGCGCGAGGCGGACGATTGCGTCATACACGGACGAATCGCCATGCGGATGGTACTTGCCGATCACCTCGCCGACGACGCGGGCGGACTTGACGTGCTTCGTGTTCCAGGAGTTGCCGAGCTCGTGCATGGCAAAGAGACAGCGGCGATGGACGGGCTTCAACCCATCGCGCACATCTGGCAGCGCACGCCCGACAATGACGCTCATGGAGTAGTCGATGTAGTCTCTCGACATCTCCTCTTCAATGTTGACATCCTCAAGAACGCCACCGACCGGCGCCGCCGTCTTCGTCTCTTCTTCGCTCATAAGTTATGGTATTATACCAAATTTCCTGACGCTTTACGCGTCCCATCGGGCCTCGCCAAGGCAATGCCCCCGCCGTTCTCGCGCACTTCCAGCAACGTGCGCACAACCCTCTCGCTCACATTGCGGCGAGTTTCTTGGCGACAAGGGACCCGACGATCTTCGGGTCGGCCTTGCCCTTCGAGAGCTTCATCACTTGCCCGACAAAGAAGCCGGCTGCGGCCTTCTTGCCCGCCTTGAAGTCCGCGACAGGACCGGGATTCGCCGCAATGGCCTGGTCGACAAACGCCTCCAGCGCCGCTCTGTCGGAAACCGCGCCAAGGCCGCGTTCGTTCACGATCGCCACAGGATCGCCGCCCTTCTCGAAAATCTCAGGCAGGAGCTCCTTCAGCGTCGGGCCGTTGATCGTGCCGGCCGCCAAAAGCTTGACGAGTGCGGCGAGTTCCACCGGCGTCATCACGCAGTCGCCAATCGCCTTGCCGCTCGCGTTCAAGAGAGCCATCACATCGCCGAGGAACAGGTTGCAGAGAAGCTTCGCTGTCTTCTTGTCGAGTTCCTTCGCCGCCGCCTCGTAATAGTCGGCGTTTGCCTTGTGCTGGGAAAGGACCTCCGCATCATATTCGGCAAGGCCGTAGTCCGCAATCATGCGGGCTCGGCGTCTCTCGGGCTTCTCGGGCAGGAGCTTGCGCCATTCCTCGACTTGCTCGTCGGACAGTTCAACCGGCACGAGGTCTGGCTCAGGGAAGTAGCGATAGTCATGCGCATTCTCCTTCGAGCGCATGGACGCCGTCTCCAGCGCCTCGGGATCCCATCGGCGCGTCTCCTGCACAAGCGGAATCGAATGGACCATGCATTCGCGCTGGCGCTTCGCCTCGTAGACAAGCGCGGCGTGGATGCCGCTGAATGAGTTCATGTTCTTGATTTCAATCTTCGTGCCAAGCTTCGAGAAGTCAATCGTGCCGTCCGGCTTCGTCGGAAGCCCCGGCACATCCGTCTTCGGGCGGATCGAGACATTGACGTCAGAACGCATATTGCCCTCTTCGAGATTGCAGTCGGAGACGCCCGCATAAACGAGCATTTCTTTGAGGGCTGTCAGATAGGCAATCGCGTCGTCTGCCGACTCCATGTCCGGCTCAGAGACGATCTCCATGAGCGGCGTGCCGCCTCGGTTGAAGTCCACGCCCGAAGTCGTCGCGTAGTGGTTGATCTTCGCCGCGTCCTCTTCGAGATGGATGTGGTTGATCCGGATGAACTTCTTCGTGCCGTCCGCGCGCGTGATCTCGACGCCGCCCCCAAGGCACAGCGGATTCCCATTCTCGGAAATCTGGTAGTCTTTCGCCATGTCGGGATAGAAATAGTTCTTGCGGTCGAAAGTCGCGCGCTTGTTGATCTTGCAGCCGAGCATGAGGCCGCTCATCACCGTCAGTTTCACGGCCTCCTTGTTCATGACCGGCAACGCCCCCGGATAGCCAAGGCAAACCGGGCATACATTCGTGTTCGGCTCGCAACCCGTCTTCAGAAGGCAGCCGCAGAACATCTTCGTCTTCGTCTTCAGCTGGACATGCGTCTCCAGCCCGATTGTATTCTCGAATTCCATAAGTCAGGATATTATAGCAATTTTCCGCGTTCCCTGCTTTCAGTCCCGCAATGACTTCAGAAGCGCAATCTCATCACGATATCCCTGCAAATCACACGGCGTCTCCAGATAGAACGGAAGCTCGCGCAGCTTCGGATGGTTCACGATGCGCTGGAACGCATTGAGTCCGATTTTCCCCTTCCCGATCTTCTCGTGGCGGTCCTTATGCGCACCGAGGGCATTCATCGAGTCGTTCAAGTGAATCGCCTTCAAGCGGTCCAACCCAACCACGCGGTCAAACGCACCCACAACGCCGTCCAAATCACCGACAATGTCATAACCGCCATCCCAGACATGACAGGTATCCAGACAAACGCCCAGACGCGGACGATTCGCCGTCGGAAGCCGAGCCTCCGTCGCGTCGATGATCGCCCGGACCTCTTCGAAGTTCCGCCCGACTTCGCTGCCTTTTCCCGCCATCGTCTCCAGCAGAATCGTCGTGCCGTCCGTCTCCTGTCGCGCAGCATCCGTCAAGATCCGAACCAACATGGACGAGATGAGCGCGATGCCTTTCTCCGTACCCTGCCCGACATGACTGCCCGGGTGGAAGTTGTAGAGCGCACCCGGCGTGAACGCAAGGCGGTTCAAGTCGTCCGCCATCGTCTTCTCGGCGAAGTCACGCACGCGGTCTTCGGAGCCCGCCGCATTCAGCGTGTAGGGCGCGTGTGCGAGAATCGGGCCAATGCCATTTTCCGCCGCATAGTCGAGAAACGCCGCGATGTCATTCTTGTCAAGAGGCTTTGCTGCGCCGCCGCGCGGGTTCCTGGTGAAGAACTGAAAGACATTCGCGCCAATCGAGACAGCCGTCTGGGCCATGGCGAGATACCCGCCAGACGAACTCAGATGACAACCGATTTTCATGCAGTTTTCCATAAGAGATGAGATTATACCACATTTTTCTGGCGAACCGGAATACGCCCTTCGCTCAAACCGAACTTCCGGCGATACTTCGCCACCGTCCGCCGTGCCATCTTATAGCCAGCCTTCTCCAGCATCTCCGCGACCTTCTGGTCGGGGACGTGCGGCCTTGGCGGAAGCGACAGAAGAATCTCGCGCAACTTCTCGATGGGTTCCTGATCGACAAGCTGGAAGAACTTGCGCAGGGACACCGTACCGCGGGGCGTCTTCACGTACTTGCGCGCCGCCGCGCGTGAGACGGTCGAGACGTCGCACTTCGCCTTCTTGGCAATCTCGCTCATCGTCTGCCTCTTCAGCCCTGACGGCCCTCGCGTCAGAAACTCCCTCTGCCCTCCGACGGCCGCTTCGGCAATCGTCTCCATCATCTCCTGCCGCCGAATCAGCGCCTCGCGAAACTCGCGCGCCCGTTTGACCTTTTCGACGGCAAACGCACGAGCCTCCGCATCGGCTTCGCGATCCTTTGCCAGTTCAATGTACTTCTGCGAGACGCGCAACTCGGGAATGTCGCCTTGATCAACGCGAACCGTGCCATCCGCATCAACCACCACGTCCGGCACAACCGTCTCGACGCGACGACGGTCGTAGAGACGGCCCGGAAACGCTTCCAACATCCGAAGAAGGCGGAAAGTCTGGAGATCCGACGGACGATAAGACTGCATCTGCCCCTTCTGAATCGCTGCGGACAATTCGTCAAGCGCCTTCTCGACCGCCGGTCGTTTCGCGGCAGGGATGCGTTCTATCTGCGCACGATAGCATTCGGCAAGATCACGTGCACCACACCCTTTCGGATCAATGGACAAGACACGTTGACGCGCCGCTTCCAACTCGGCGACCGTCGCGTTTGCCGTCATCACGAGATCGGGATAAGAACCCTTAAAGCGCCCGTCTTCGTCCAGTTCCGCGACAATTGCGCGGCAAAGTTCAAGTTCCCGCCCCTCAACGCCATCCATCCGGAGTTCGCCCAGCAGATGGTCTTCAAGGCTTTCGCCGCCCTCGTCGGCCACACGCTCGAAATCAAAGCCTTCCGAAGCCGCATGCATGCCGCGCCCAGAGTTGAAGTCGCGTTCGATCTCTAGCGCAGGATTCGAGTCCACCTCTTTCTTGACCGCCTCACGCAATTCCGTCAGGGGCAATTGCAAGAGAGAGAGTTCCAGCATCATTACAGGTGTCGCGACCTGATGCTGGGCCAACCGAGGCTGAATCTGAAAAGAAAGGCTCATGGCCTAATGATAACAAAACCAAGCCCCTTCCGTCAACGCCGTCGGCCATCGCATGGCAAACGGACTCGCATGCCTCGGAGAATCCCTTGCACGCGCACGGACACCCATCATGTCATTGGCCGGCGATCAGCCCTCCTGGTCAGGCTTGCCGTCCGCGAGTTTTCCGATGACAACCATGCCTATCACAGCGGCGATTGCAACAGCGACAATGACGATAAGACGAACAGTCATGGGAGACCGGACCTTTCTTGTATTAGGTTATTCTGATGTTGAGATTGCATAGTCAGCGGCACAGCGTGTAGAGGACACCCGCAACGACCGCCGAACCGATGACGCCCGAGACATTCGGACCCATCGCCTGCATAAGGACATAGTTCGTCGCATCGTCCGCAAGCGCAACCTTGTTCGAGACGCGCGCGGCCATCGGGACTGCGGAAACTCCCGCCGACCCGATAAGCGGATTGATCTTTTCCTTCGAGAAGAGATTCATGAGCTTCGCCATCAGGACACCGCCCGCCGTGCCGACGCAAAACGCGCAGAGTCCCAACGCGAGGATCGCGAGCGTCTGCCCTGAAAGGAATTTCTCGCAGGCGAGTTTCGAGCCGACGGACAGGCCTAACATGATCGTGACGATGTTAATCAGCGCATTCGCCATCGTATCGGAAATGCGTGAAACAGGTGCGCCAATCTCCTTCGCGAGATTGCCCAGCATGAGCGCGCCAATCAACGGCACGGCAGACGGCAACAACGTCGCGCACAGCAAGAGCACGATGAGCGGGAATGCTATCTTCTCCAGTTTCGTGACGGCACGCAACTGCGGCATGCGAATCAGCCGTTCTTCTTTCGTCGTCAGGATCTTCATGATGGGCGGCTGGATGATCGGCACAAGAGCCATGTACGAGTAGGCGGCAACCGCGATCGCGCCCAGAAGATCCGGGGCGAGGCGCGAGGTGAGCCAGATTGCCGTCGGGCCATCCGCACCGCCGATGATGCCGATAGCGCTCGCCTCCTTAAGGCCAAAGTCAAGGTTCGGAAAGAGCGCCGAGAGGCCCAAAGCCCCAAAGAGCGCAAAGAAGATGCCAAACTGGGCCGCGCCGCCAAGCAAGGCCGACTTGGGGCTGGCGATCAGCGGGCCAAAGTCCGTCATGGCGCCGACGCCCATGAAGATCATGATTGGAAAGACCCCCGTGTCGATGCCGAACTTGAAGAAATAATGAAGAAAACCGCCCGGCTCGACGACTCCGCCCGTCATCACGGGTTCGCCACTCGCCAAAAAGGCGATTATGCCGTCATGCATCATGGCCGGCACCGTGATGCCCGAGAGCGGACAGTTCGCGAGAAGTCCGCCAAAACCGATCGGCAAGAGAAGAAGCGGCTCAAAGCCCTTCACGATTGCCAGATACAGCAGGATAAGGCAGACGGGAATCATGATCAGCTGTCCAAGGCCATAGGGCATTCCGAAGAGCGTTGAAACCGCATGCCCTTCGACAAATTGTCCGCCGTCATCGAAATAGCCGCCGTGCCATTGGCCGTTCTTGTCCCAGTAGCCGTTTCGATTCGCAGACAGCGGCTTTGCCTCGGGCCGCTCTGCTTCGGCGAAATCCCCCGTGAGGTAGGCGGGGGCTTCACGTTCCAAGAAGCCGGCAATCCCCGTCTCCGCACCCAGATTGCCGACCTTGCGAACAGTCGTCAGCCAGTTGTCTTCTGCCCGTGCATCGAACAGGCCAACTGAAACGCAAAAAAACAATAGAATCCTCTTCATCATATCTTTAATGGCCATTAATTGTTCTCGTTCTTTCACCGCTCAATGACGGCAAGCGCATCACCTGTTGCAACCTTGTCAGTCGCGGAGACCAAAATCGTAACCACGCCATCGCATGGTGCGGAAAAAGGAGTCTCCATCTTCATGACGTCCATGACAAGAAGCTCATCGCCTTTCGCAACACGCGACCCGCTCGTCGCCGTCACGCGCAACACCGTGCCCGGCACAGGTGCCCTCACCTTTTCCCCCTTCGCAAGGGATGCGCTCGTGCTGAGAGTCGGTCGAACACGCGCAACTTGTCCACTCGGTCCCCTGCGCACCGCTCTTTTCGGTGCCTCATCCGGGATAAGATAATCGAAGCGCGAGACCAGCGCACTCGCCTTCTTGGAAACGACAATCAGCACCCAAAGGAACAGGTAGACAATCCCCATTCCTGCAACCATTAGGACGATGCCCTGACCCAACACAGCCATTTTACTTTTCTTCTTTCTTCTTCGTCGTTTTCATGCGCTTAAAGCATTCTCTGAAGACGCCCAAGAGCATCCAGCCCGACACCTGTTCCTGTCGGCTCGTCGGATGCGCCGCAATAAGGCTCGTCTCCGTTCGCCCAATCGCCTCCGTTGGGGCGAAGAAACCGGCGCAAACGACCGAACTGACGACGACGAACGCGATTGCCGCAAGAACCTTCGCGCGGCGGATACGCCGCCGGCGGGCGCGAATGCTTGCCACAAGACGGTCGGCAAAGTCTGCCGGCAGATGCTTCTCATTATTTTCGGGACAGAAGTCCATGGAGTACCTCCCTTGCCTTGTGAAGCCTTGACTTGACCGTTCCCGCTGGAACACCCAGTTCCCGAGCGATCTCTTCGACGGGCTTCGCGTCGAAATAGCGTCTTTTCACAACAAAACGAAGCGGCTCGGACACACTGCCGATTGCCGCGCGCAACGCATCGGCTCCCGCATCTGCGGCCAATTCGACAAAAAGAGGATCCGGACACTCTGGCAGGTCAAACGAGCCGCCAACGGGGACGAGTTCGACGCGCCGCTTGCGCACGTCCATACGACGGAAGTTCAGCAGAATCGTGTAGAGCCAGTTGAAGAAGGCACCTGTCGTCTGATAACGCGCAATTTTGCGAATCGCCTGATCGAAAGTGCGAAAGACCAGTTCTTCGGCATCGTGGTCATTTCGACACAACAAGAGCGCGGTTGCAAAAAGGCGGTCTCCATACTCGGAAACGAGCCGTTTTGCACCGCTTTCCGGGTCTTTTCTGATTTCCAACCAGATTTCCATTCGGACGCGCGTCTCTCGTGCTGTTCACTGATGTTAATGCACGACGCGCCCCGTAGGTTCACGAAAAATCAAATAAAATCAAAAACGAACAATCACGCCCGCCGTGACGACAACCGAGGAAAAGTCGGCATCCGCTGCGATGCCTCCTGCTGAAATGTCGCACTTGTCCACCCACTCGTAGCCGACCTGGCCGTAGAGGCCGAGACAGTCCGTGAGCTTCGCCTCCAGCCCGACGTGGCCGCCGAAGCCCAGGAGGCAGTCCGTCCGGGAGGTCGAAGAGCCGTTCGCGTCGAAGTCGGCCGCCGCGAGGTTGAGGATCGCCTCCGCGCCCGCGTAGGCGTCGAGCCAGGAGAGGGCGTGCCACGTCACGTTCGGCCCGACGCCGATCTGCCAGAGGTCGGCCCGGTAGCGCGTGCGCACGAGGCGGCTGCCCGCGCCGGGAACGGGCGTGCCGGGATCGACGGACAAGGGATCCTCTCTGAACGTCGGGCACGTGGACGAGTCCGGGATCGCGGGCAGCGCACTCGGCGGATAGGGCATGTCCTCGTGCAGGAACCAGCCCGTCGAAACGCGCGTCCGCGTCGAGCCCGTGTCCAGGAACGCGGACGACGAGGACTTCATGTCGAAATACGCGGCGAACCGCAGGCCGAGGCCGACCGAGAACCAGTCACCAGAATAGACGTCGTAGCCCGCCGAGAGGTTGAGACCCAACGCAGACGGATTGTCCGAATCCGACAGGCTCGCCATGCCGTCGCCCGTCGACTGGATGACCTCCGTGCGCGTCACGGGAACGTCCCACAGCGTTTCCGTCGGATCGACCGGATCAGGCACGATCTGCGCGCGATCCGTGTCATAGCGATAGTTCACCGAGTTCGCGCCGAGCGTGGCGAGCGGCGCGGAAACCGAGCCCGACGTCTCTACCTCCACGCGCGAGCGCCATGCCGGGCCCGCCGAGAAGCGCCATCCTTCCGCCTGCGCCGCTGTCGTCGCCGCAAGCACCAAACCGAAAGCACACAGAACTCTCATTTCAACGCCCTCCTTTTCACTCGCCAACGATCACCCGGAAGAATCCGCACGGCGTCTCTTCCGGCAGAACGACCGTCAGCGTCACGACGCCCTCGTCCGACTTGTCCGCCGCCGTCGGAACAAGCCGCGTCGATGTCCCCGTCAGCGTTTCGGTAAAGTCGACGCGCATGGCGTTTGCGTCGAACGCGCCCCAGTCACCGTCCGCCAGCGTCACCGCGAGCGTCAGCGTCCATGCCTTCGCCACACCCGAAAGACCCGTCACGCGCAGGGACTGGACGGTCGGCGCAATCGCCGTCGGCACGATGTTGCCCTTCGCGTCAAAGCCGTTCGCCGCAACCCACGCCACATCGGCCCGCAAGGTCAGCTTCTTGCTGTCCGTCGCGAGCGCCGCCCGGCGGAAGACGCCGTTGCCACCCGTCGTCGGCGTCCCCAGCACCGTCACCTCGGCAAGCGACTGACAGTTGGCGAACGCGCCCTCGCCCAGGTAGTCGACGAACGCCGGAATCGTCACGTCCGTCACCTGCGTGCCTGTGAACGCACCCTCACCAAGCGACAGCGTCGCCGTCTCGGACGGACGATCCGCACGGCGCGGTGGCACAAACGCCAGCTCCGTCACGCCCCTTGCGCTCCCGAACGCATAATCCGCGACATTCGTGCAGAAGACCGGGAACGAGACCGCGCCGAACGCAGCCGGCGAATAGGCGAACGCCCGCGCGCCGATCTCCGTGACGAGGTAGCCGTCAACCCGGTCGGGCAGGCCGAAGCGTCCGTTCGCCGGCGCCGCCCCCTTCAGGCCCGTGATCCGCGCCGTCGTCGCGTCGATCGCCTCGTAGGCGAACGCGGTCTCGCCGCCCCAGTCCGTCTCCCACCGCGCGTAGAGCGTGTGCGGCCCGAGGCGGAGGGGGGCCTCGCCTTCGCGCGCCTGCGGCGCGCCGTTCGTCACGCCGAGCGTCCAGCCGACGAGCCTGTAGCCCGCGCGCGTCGCCGACGGGAGTGCGCCGTAGGCCGCGGCGACGGTCTGCGTGACGGCGGTCGCGCCGCCCGCGAGGTACGGACCCAGCGCGTCGAACGTCGCACGCGTCCCCCGCGTGTCCAGCGTGAACGGCGCCGTCACCGCCGTCGTCCCCGACGGCTGCATCTTGATTTCGAGGACGACGTTCGTGAGGTAGGCGTTCGGAAGGTCCGCCGTCGCATGCCAGGCGAGCCGCCCCGTCGAGACCGCGCCCTGCGCCGGGTCGAGGTCGAGCGTGAACGCGCCGTTCGAGACGGACGCGCCGTCGAGGGCGAGCGTCCGCGCAAAGACGTTCGTGCCGCCCGTCAGGTCCTTCAGGCTGACATGCGCGAGATCCGTCGGGTCGCTGAGGAGGCGGCACGAGGCGTAGGCGAAGTCGACGCCGACCGTGCAGTCCCACGGATCGCCCACCGAGAGGTTGTAAAGGTCGAGGCGCGCGCCCAGCACCGAGACGGGCGCGGACGGCAGGACCGGCTCGGCCGTGACGTAGCCGTAGTCGGACGGGTCGGCATACTTCGGGCACACGGCGAACTCGTAGAGCGTCAGGGCGTCGACGCCGATGTCGGGGTAGCAGCCTTCGGCGCCTGAGGGCGAGACCCCCATCCGGTTCCCCCATGCGCCGCGCGTCCCGTCGCGGTCCACCGTGCGGCGGACGACCTGGTAGTAGGTGCAGCCGTCCACCACCGTCCACATGACGTCGATCGCGTTCTCCCCCGGCCTGCGCACCGCCGTGGCGGGAATCACCGGCGCGCGGATGAACTGGCGCGTGTAGGTCGTCTGCGCCCCCGTCGCCCGGTTCGAGATCGTGCATTCCAGGACGGTGACGCCATAGTCGATCCGATCGGTGAGCATGCCGCCCTCGTCGGCCAGCATCGTCAACGTGTTGACCACGTTCGTCACCGCGTTGTACCGTGTGATCGCGACGACCTTCACGTCCGAACCGTCCTGCATGTTGAGGGACGCCGAGGTCTCGTCCGCCCAGCGCGCGGCCCACGGGAGCGAAATCTCCGTAACCTCCTCCGCGAGCGGAATCGCCCTCGGCTTCGTCGTGTCGAGGTCGATGCGGCAGCTGTCCGTCGTCCGGGAGCGGTCGTCCGAGACCGTGAGCGTCAGCGTCGCGCCCGGCGCCGCCCTGTCGGGCGCATCCGCCTCGGCGTCCCAC
>CAKTYZ010000016.1 GCA_934635225.1 uncultured Kiritimatiellota bacterium | reverse complement strand
ACGTCGCCGCGCCGGGCGTCACCTACGACCCCGAGAGCTGCACGGGCGTCGTCGCGGCGGGAAACCGCGTCGGCGAGCCGTCGCCGCGTTGATTCGATCATTCCCGCTTTCCCGCTGGACCGCGCGATTCGCCTTTTGAGGTGCGCGAGATTTTGGGGAGGATTTATGCTATAATGTCGCGCAGAGACGGGAGGTTCAAGGGAGGACGCTCGTCTGCGAACGCAAATAATGAAAGGATTCATCATGGTGCGCCAAGCAAAACTTGGCTGAACTCGTAGAATGAAAGGAATCTACTCAACGAAGAGAATGGCACGTTGATAGGACGGCTGGCTGTGCGGAGGGCGACCGACGCGCAGAAGCCCAGCCCGACGAACGAATGAGCCAAACGAAAGTGAAGTCCCGTATGTACGCCTCGATACTTCCAACCGAAAGGCATCCCGTGGCCAAGCGGGTCATGACAGCCGAAGCCGAAACGGACGCGCCGAAACCATTACGCGGTGCGCCCGACGGGACGGGGTATAGGGACATGGCGCGTTCGGAAAGTTCAGCACAGGAACTTGGGAGACCTGCCGACGGGAAGCCGACGGCAGGAGTCGGAGGAGTCCGCAGTGGCGGGGAAGCGGGTAATGACCGCGGAGCGAAGGGGCTCTGCCCGAAGAGCGTCTCAAAGGGAAGCGGCGCGGAGCGACTGCGTAAACGGCACTTGACGGAGAGGGAGATCCGGGAGATAGGCGCGAAGCGCAACCTCACGAAGTACCCCGACCACGCGCTGATGACGGAGAGACTGGCAAGAAAGGCGGAAGCAGAGCCGAAGTCCCGCTTCCACAACCTGTACAGGTGGGTTCTCCACGACGAGACGATGCGTTGCGCGTGGGAGCGCGTCAAGGCCAATGGCGGCGCACCGGGCGTGGACGGAATCACCTTCCAGATGATAGAGCGGGGCGAGGGCGGAGCGGAAGGGTTCGTCAAGGGGATTCAGAGGGAACTCCACGAGAAGACCTACCGCTACGGTATGCACTGGCTCAGATGGGCGGATGTCCGCAGACGGCGGTATTGACAGGAAAAAAATCGGTATAATTCATCGGCAACAATTGCGAAAGCAGAGAAAGGACAGGCCAAGCCATGACGAACGTAGCTCTACGGGGAAAGCCGGATGCGGGAAATCCGCACGTCCGGTTTGATGAGGGGGAAGTCGCACCGGCGGCAACGCCAAGGCGTGGGTCTCTACTCTACAGAATGCAGATCCTTGCCTCGTGCGCATTCGCCGTGGGCCCTTGCGGGAAAGGAAGACGAAAAGCGAACGTGCTTCGGAGTTCTCTTGTCGGACTGTGCGCCGCCACGCTCTGTCCGGTGGCCGTGCGCGGCGTGCCGATCGATTCGTTCCGCGTCCGAGACCCTTATGTCGTCGCCTCGCCAGAGGACGGGCTCTACCGACTCTTCGTCAGCGACCAGTGGCAGACGAACGGCGTGGGCGTGTCAGTGCGGACGAGCCGCGACCTGAAGGACTGGTCGGAGGCGAAGAAAGTCCTCTCGATTCCGGAGTCCTGGAAGGTCGTGGACACGTGGGCGCCGGAAGTCCACCGCTACAAGGGCGCCTGGTACGCCTTCGTCACGCTGGGGCGGGACATCCGGGTCGAGCCGCCGCTGCGGCGGCTGAATGACGATCCCGAGTTCGTTGCCACGCGGGCTTTCGAGCGCGACTCCAGGCTCCGGCGCGGCGTCTACGTGTTCCGCTCGAAGAGCCTTGACGGCCCCTACGAGCCCGTGTCGGACAGGCCCCTGACGCCGATTGACCGTCAGGCTCTTGACGGCACGCTGTGGGTGGAGGACGGCAAGCCCTACCTGGTCTTCAGCTGGAACTGGCCGCAGATCCGGGTGGGCGAATGCGCGGTCGCGCCGCTGAAGGACGACCTGTCGGCTTTCGCGGGGGAGCCGAAGACGATCTTCAAGGTGTCGGACGTCGCGCCGACGACGCTTTGGGGCATCATGGACGGCCCGTTCGTCTACCGGTCGCCGAAAAGCGGCAAGCTCTTCGTCTTCTGGTCGACGACGTCGATTGGCGGCGACCATCACGAGGGCTCGAAGGTTCCGCTCGCCCAGCGCAAGAGCGGCCCTTATCGCGTGCTGGTCGCCGAGTCGCGGAGCGGCCGGCTCGCGGGCCCGTGGGGCGGCCACAAGACCCTTTTCTCCGGGAACGGCGGGCATGGCATGCTGTTCCGCACGTTTGACGGGCAGCCCGTCTTCACGATCCACCAGCCTGAGAACATGGCCGAGCGGCTTGAACGCGCGGCGTTCTTCGACTTCACGGACGACGGCGTGTCGCCCCTGCGCCTGACGCCCCGTCTTTGACGTCGACAGCAAGGGCCCCCTGGCGAGGCGACGCCGGCGTCGCCTCGGAGCCTGTCGCCAGCAGGCAAGACGAGGGCGCCCGTGTTGCCCCTGCCCTCGTTTATGGAGGCCCTTGCCTTGCCGATGTCGTACTCCGGGTACGTCCAGCGGTTGCCATTTCCCGCGCGATTCGTCTTTTGAGGTGCGCGAGATTTTGGGGAGGATTTATGCTATAATGTCGCGCAGAGACGGGAGGTTCAAGGGAGGACGCTCGTCTGCGAACGCAAATAATGAAAGGATTCATCATGAAACAATTGCTCTTGGCTGGTTGCGTTATGGCGCTGTCGGCGACGCTTATGGGGTGCTTGGAGACGCGCGGGACGCGCGTGACGGTCGATACGGAGTCAGGCGAAGCGTCTGTCTTGGAGAATTCCTATCGGCTCTCGAACCGCATCAAGGTGAGGAAGGTGACGTACGGCGAGGCTTCCGAGGGCATTCGCCGCGCGACGGTGACGCTTGAGTCCACGACGAAGCGTCGTCAGCGTCTTCAGGCGCGGATGGTCTGGATGGATGAAGAGGGCAGCGAGATAGACGCGGACGCGAAGCCGTATCGTGCGCTTGTGATTGACGGAAACGATGTCGTGACCTTCACGGGCATCGCGCCGAACCCGAAAGCGGTCAAGGCGCGTCTTCAGGTCCGCGAGATCAAAACAGTCGAATGAGGAGGGCAAGATGAAGAAGTTGCTTGTGTTGTTTTTCGCCGCCATTGCGGTTGGCGGTTTTGCGGCGGACAAGAAGATCGCCGTGTTTGTGCAGAACAAGAGCGGCGTGCCGGCATTGGACGCGCAGATTGACGGCATCCGCGAACGCATCGTCGCGGCGTTTGCCGAAGTCGACGGCTTCCAGATCGTGGACGCGACGCTTGCGGCAGATGCCTTCAAGGCCTCGCCGAACATCGCGAAGATGGTCGGCAGCGATTACGCCGCCGTGGCGACGATTCTTCGTGCCGGCTCGACGCGGCGCAACCTGAACGGGCGGCTCAACACGGTCTTCTCGCTCCGCATGGCGTTTAAGGTGATGGACGCAAACGGCGTCTCGGTGGACGGCATGCCGACCTGGACGCGCACCTTCCCGGTGCTGGATGCCGATCCTGACGCGACGGAATACTATGACACGCTTCTGGACCAATGGGAGATGGACATGACGACGACAGTCGCGACGAAGGCGGCGAAATGGCGTGCGCCGACGGCTCTTGACTCGACGCTCGTCCAGTTCCACGTCCAGACGTCCATCGACCGGACGATTGCCGAGCTTGAGTCGCAGACGAGGGGCACGAGCGGCGAGCAGCTTCAAGAGCTTCGGCGGGTCGTTGGCGGCGCGACCGTTGAACTTGACGGCGCGGTCATCGGCTCGGCGCCGGGCGAGTTCCGCGCGACGCCGGGGCTTCACAAGCTGCGCGTTTCCCGGATGTGGATGACGCCCTATGAGGCGATGGTCAACTTGCAGGCAGGAACGAGCCTGGATATTGCGCTGGAGATGTCCGACGAGGGCATGCGGAAGTGGGGTTCGATTGAGGCGATGCGGGCGGATCTGGCGCGTCGCTATGCGCAAGCGGCGGCCGAGCGCAACATCAAGGTCAACATCGACACGTCCAAGTGGCGCGATGTGGGGACCGGGGCCTCGACGATTAAGGTGGAGCGCCCGTGAGCCGCCTTTCTTTTGTCCTTGCCCTTGCCGTGTTCGCGGGGTGCGTCTCGGTCGAGGAGGACGCGCGTGCGGCGCGGGAGGCGATTCGTGCGGGAACGCCCGCTGCCGCCGTTGCGTGGGGCGAGGACTTGGCGATAAATTCGACCTACTCCAAGAATCTCGGCACAGTGGAGGCCGGACGCCTTGCGCTTCTTGCGGGTGACGCGGGAAAGGCCGAGCAGTGGTTTCGCGCGGCCATAGACTCCGCCGTGGACCGCAAGGAGAATACGCCTGACATCAAGCTGGGAGATGTCGGCAACGCGCTGCTTGCGGCCACGGTGACCGATGATCGGACGCGTGACTATTACCTTGCGCCGTATGAGATCAATCTGGCGCTTGGCTACGGTATCCTTGCCGAGCTGATGGACGGCAAGCGCGAAGACGCGTTGGTGGATGCGCGTCTGGCCGTCTACATTCAGGACAGTCTGGCGAAGACATACGGCGAAGACCTGGAGAAGTCCTCCGCATCGTCGGACGCACAGGCGACGTCAGCGGGTGCGGGCATCTGCGCCAACGAATCAGCCGCCTTGCAGGAGATGATGGCATCGACGCGCAATTCGTGGGAGAACCCCGTCCTTTGGTGGCTGACGGGTGCGCTGTTCGAGTCGGACGGCGAGATGGAGATGGCCGCGCAGTCGTATCGCAAGGCGGCGGCATGCCGTCCCGACAATCCCGTCTTCGTCTCGGCGACCGCGCGGGCTGATCGAGGTGTGCGCACGCCCGAACGCGGGCGCGCAAAACTGCTTGTGCTCTACGAAGAGGGGCTTGTGCCGCAGCGCGAGTCGTTGAAGATTCCCGTGCCGATCTACACGGCGATGTCGATTGACATCCCCACGTACGGGGACAAGACGGCGTATCAGCCGAACCGCGTGGCGATCTCGGGGCTGACAAACCTCGTCGCGGCGACGCCGGCGCTGGACATCCGTGCGCTTGCCGCGCGCGATCTAAGCGAACGGTTGCCGGGCATCGTCATTCGCAACATCACCCGCGCGGCGGTTCAGGCGGGCGCTCAGACGGCTGTCAACGCGGCGGGGAACGAATATGCGCAACTTGCCGTCTTCGCGGCAAATGCGGTCGTTTCGGCGATTCGCCGCGCCGATACGCGCAGTTGGGTTTCGCTTCCGGATGGGCAGCAGGTCTGGTCGGAAGACGCGATGGTCCCCGGATCTTATCAGATTGGCGTTACGGTGAACGGGCGCACGGTCACCGTGCCGATCACCCTCGGCGCGGATGATGTGAAACTCGTCTGGATTGCGGATTCTGGCGCACTCTTCAGGACGGCCGTCCTCTCGCTGTAGTCCCTTAGGCCTGTCCATGGTGACGGACATGAGGCCTCGTGGCCAATGTTTGCACGAGGGGGTATTGACTTTGAGCGGCGGTTTTTGATAAACTACGCGTCCGTTGGCTTAATTGGCGAGATAGCTCAGTTGGTAGAGCGCAGGACTCATAAGCCTAAGGTCAAGGGTTCGATCCCCTTTCTCGCCACCACCACTTTTGAAAGGAATAAAAGACGATGAAGATGACATGGCAGCCGTCGAAGATCAAGCGGAAAAGGAAAATCGGCTATCGTGCGCGCAAGGCGACGAAGGGCGGGCGCAAGATTCTCGCGGCCCGTCGTGCGAAGGGCCGCAAGTGCCTGACGCAGGTCTAAGGGCACGGATGATGTCCACGCGGCTCCCCGGTGCGAGGTACAAGCGTATCTTCGACCGGGGACGTTCCTTGAAGGGGCGTCTCCTTGTCGCGTGGTATCTTTCGGCAGAAGACGCCGACCGGAAGGCCGGCGTCGTTGTTTCCAGAAAGAGTTTTCACGATGCGGTAGACCGCAATCGGGCCAAGCGCCTGATGCGCGAGGCCTATCGGCTCTTGGCGAAGGAAAACGCGGTCCCGGAGAAGACGGAATGGATCCTGATTGGGCGTTCGTTCCTCAAGGGGAAGAAAGTTCAGGATGTTGTCGAAGATCTTCGTCGTGTTTGTTCGCGCGTATCAGGTCGTTCTCAGCCCCCTGTTCGGTGATTGTTGCCGGTTCACGCCGAGCTGTTCCGACTATATGATCGAAGCCCTTCAAGTTCACGGTGCGCTGAAAGGAACGCTCTTGGGTTGCTGGCGGATCCTTCGTTGCCATCCGTTTGGCGCGAAAGGGTATGATCCGGTGCCGCCGAAAGGGACGTGGCGAATTCCGCAGGAGTCTTGAGATCGAAGCGGAGAGATTTGAAATTGAAAGAAGAAAGAGAACATGAATAAGTCAGAAAAGATCATATGCCTTTTGTTGGGCGCAGTGCTCGCTTGGTACATTTACGGTGAGATGGGCAAAGCCAAGGAACGCGCGAAGCTCGCGGCCGAACAGGCGGCGGTGACGGCTGAGCAGGCGGCCGTCACGAATGCGGTGGCTTCGGCGGTCGCGCCAGCGCCTGCGGTCATTGAGGCTTCCGAGGTGAAAGCGGAGGAGGAAGCGAAGCAAACGCTTCCGTCTGTCCCCGAGAAGATCGTCACGCTGGAAAACGACGACGTGAAGCTCGAACTCTCGACATGGGGCGCGGTCGTCAAGAAAGTCACGCTGAAGAAGTATGCGAAGGACCGCGGGGCGGTTTCCGAGACGAATCCGGCCGTCACGCTGGATTTCTCCGATGCGCCGCTCGGCGCGGGGACAGGCCCCGTCGCGGCGTTTGAAGTCGTCCGGCAAGACGGCAAGACGGCGGCTTTCCGCAGGGGCGCGGCGTCGCGTACGATTGAGCTGGCGGATGACTATTGCATTCTCTTTGACGATGCTGGCATTTCGGGCGCGGTTTCGCTTGGCGCGATGCGCATGGGGGACTCGAAGAACGACCTGCTCTCCGTCGATTCGTGGGCGGTGGACGCGGGGAAGGGCAAGCCGGGCGTCGTCCATCATGGTGACGATGACTCGCCCCTGAAGCCCTACCTCGTCGGCGGACTTGCGGGCGGTTGCAGCGGCTCGAAGAGCGCGGCGGGGATGCCGGAGAAGACGGAGGTGACATATCCGGGCCTCCAGACGTGGATTGCGATCAAGAACCGCTTCTTCGTGACGGCACTCGTGGGGCGCGATGCCCAGCCGGCGGACGGCTTCACGGCAACGGTCACGCGTGACATGAAAGTGGCGGACTATCGTCCCGAGAGCGTGTCCGTGACGGCAAACTACAAGGACGAGGCCAAGCGCCAGCTTCGCTTCTTCGTCGGGCCGAAGAAACAAGCGCTTCTTTGGAATCTGGGCATGCGCGACGTGATGGAGTTCGGCATGTGGCGATGGCTCTGCTATCCGCTCGTCTGGGTCTTGAATCTCTTCAATTCATGGATTCCGAACTTCGGCGTCGCGATCATTCTGTTGACGATTCTCGTGCGCATCCTCTTCTGGCCGTTGACCCACAAATCGACTGTGGGCATGAAGAAGATGCAGGAAATCCAGCCGAAGATGAAGGAGATTCAGAAGAAGTTCAAGGACAATCCGCAACGACTTCAACAGGAGACATGGGCGCTCTATCGCGAGGCAAAGGTGAATCCGATGAGCTCGTGTCTGCCGATGCTGATTCAGATTCCCGTCTTCATCGCGCTCTTCAACGTCCTGCGTTCGGCGGTCGAGCTTCGCTATGCGCCGTTCCTCTGGATTGCCGACCTCTCGGAGCCAGAAGGGCTGTTCGCGGCGTATTTGCCGTTTGGCGGCCTCAACATCCTGCCGATCCTGATGGCGCTGACCACAGGCCTCCAAAGCGCATTCACGCCGTCAGCGGGCGACAAGAGCCAGCAGCGGATGATGATGGTCTTCATGCCGATCATGATGCTCGTCATGTTTTACTCCTTCCCGTCCGCGCTTTCGCTCTACTGGTTCCTCTCGAATCTCTTTTCGATCGTGCAGATGTGGATCATCCGCCGTCAGACCGCGAAGAAGAACGAGGCCGTGATGCCGGAAGTCATCGACCCGCCCCAGACGACGCGGCAGATGCGCCGTCATGCGTAAGGAACGTCGAAAATGGAACGGTTTGAACTTGAGCCGACACTGAAGGAGGAGATTCGCGCCCGCGTGCTGGGCGGGGGTTTCATGAAACTCGTCCAGACGGTGCGTCGCAACGGCGAGAACTTCCGGATCTCGCTTCGTCCCGTGGAGATTGGCGGCGCGAAGAAGTTTCAGGCCGAGATGGTGGACGACGGGCTGGTGCAGGTGAAGAACCTCTCGGCAGACGCGGTGGCCGAGGGGCTGGAGGAGATTCTCGCCCAGCGTGGCGCACGCGACCTGCACCTGATGACGGCCAAGGGCGATCTTCACCTCCGCGTGACGAAGAAGGGGCGTGCGCACGTCTCGCGCTCCGCCGAAATGGCGCGCGTCGTGACCGTGCAGCCGCACGACCGCGTGAAGAAGCTGCCGCTCACAAGCTTCGATTCGGCGGCTCTGCTCAAGGCGATTGGCCTGACGGACGGTGAGGGGCGCGTGCGCGCGTCGATGCGCGGCAAGTACGATCAGGTCAACGAGTTCCTGAAGGTTGTCGGTGAGACGGTGGAGGGAGCGGAAGAAGGAAGAAATGAGGACAGCCCCGCATCTGCCAGGTGCTTCACGGTCGTTGACTGCGGCTGCGGGAAGGCGTATCTCACGATCTCGCTCTGGTATTACCTTACGGAGGTCCTGAAATTCCCGAATGTGCGCGTCGTCGGCATCGACCGCCGCGCGGATGTCGTCACTGCCGCGCAGAAGATGGCTGCCCAGCTCGATCTCGCCGACAAGGTCGTCTTCGTCGAGGCCGACTTGACCGAGACGACGCTCGAAGCCCTCGCCACGCATCCCGCCTCCCCCATCCCTCAAGCCTCCCGCGTCGACATGGTCGTCTCGCTCCACGCGTGCGACACGGCGACAGACGAGGCGCTCGCGAAGGGCGTGGAGTGGAAGGCCAAGTATATCCTGAGCGCGCCGTGCTGCCAGCACGAATTGCAGAAGGTGTTGGGCAAGGAAGAGGGACGAGAGAGGAAGGAGGAGATGCGGACGGCGATTCCCGCTTCTGTCGCCTTTGCGGGACTTCTGCGGCAGTCGATCTTGCGTGAGCGGTTGTGCGACATCCTGACGGATTCTTTCCGTGCGATGATTTTGCGTGTCCTCGGCTTCAAGACGCAGGTCATCGAGTTCGTCTCGTCCGAGGCGACGGCGCGCAACATCCTGCTCAAGTGCGAGTATGGCGTGAAACCCGGCCAGCCCGGCCCCGTCGGCGAATACCTGAACCTGCGGGACTACTGGCACGTGACGCCGTGGCTGGAGACGCGGCTGGAAAAGTACCTGCTGAAGTATTTCCAGCGCTACGAATAAGAAAGCGGGCCATGGGGTGTCTCAAACGTGAGCTATTCGGGCCGTCGGTCCGACAGCGCGAGAGGAGAATGGTATGCACATGGTTTTGATCTTTCTGGTGCCGGGGCTGTTCATCGTCTTCGGCTGGCTGTGGAAGCAGGGCCACTATCCCGCCAGGCGGAATGCCTTTTGCGGTTATCGCACGGCCTTGTCGATGCAAAGCGATGAGGCATGGAAATTCGCACAAGAGGTTTATGGCCGCGCCAGTTGGCGAGTCGGCTGGATGTTGTTGGTGATGTGTATAGGGACGATTCTTGTTTTGCGTCATTTGAATGTTCGTCTCAATGAGGCTTTGGTCTATTTTGTCTTAGTTCAGCCCGTGGTTGGCATCTTGCCCGTGTTCGCCTTTTGCGAGTACGCCCTGAGAAGGAAGTTTGGTTCAGACGCGACAGATGATGTGGTCAAGAAGCGTCAAAATCCGCAGCGGTATGAGCGTGTTGCCGTCATTGCCTGTGTCGCGTGGCTGCTTCTTACGCCTGTCACTTTCATAGTCATTGGCTGGTTGGGTTTGCATGGAATGTCGGCTGGAAGCGTCAACGGATCCTATGGCTATCGCACGGCCTTGTCGATGCGGAGCCAGGAGACGTGGGACTTCGCACAGGCGTGTTTCGGTCAGATGGCTTGGCGTGTCGGGTGGATATCCTTGATCGTGTCGGTTTGCCTTGCGGCGCTCCTGATCTGGAAGATGCGGCGGAAATGGTATTTCCACTTGCTTTTGATGACATTTTGCCTCGTTCAATGTGCGGGCACGGTTGCCTGTGCGATTCTGCCCGTCGAGAACGCGCTGAGAGAGAGGTTCGGCGGCGCGAGAAGTGTGAGTGGCGATACAACACGCGAATAGCATCTGCTGAGTGCAAAAGGCATGAGAAACGTGAATGTCCTGATTGAGCGGGCGCGGATCGTCCGGGCGATTCGTGCGTTCTTCGATGCGCGCGGCTTTGTCGAGGTCGAGACGGCGGTGCGGATTCCCGCGCCGGCTCCGGAAGAGCACATCGACTGTCCGCCCTGTCGAGACGGCGGCTACCTGCGCGCGTCGCCAGAGCTTCAGATGAAGAAATTGCTTGCGGCGGGAATGGATTGCATCTATCAGATCGGGCCGTGCTTTCGTGAAGGCGAGCGAGGTTCGCGCCACAATCCCGAATTCACGATGATCGAATGGTATCGCAAGAACGCGACCTATCTTGACATCGCGGCGGACTTGGAGGCGTTGCTCGAAACCCTTGGTCTGGGAAAGGCCCTCTCAGTGCTTGGGACCTGTCCCCAGCGGTTGACGGTGCGTGAATCCTACCTCAAGTATGCCGGCTGGGACCCATGGGTAGACTGGGATCAGGATCGTTTTGACTTTGACATGGCGACCAAGATTGAGCCTGCGATCAAGTCTCTGGGTGGGGGCGTCTTTCTGATGAACTATCCGCCCCAGGCCGCTGCTTTGTCGAAATTGACGACTCACGCATCTTTTCCCCCGTCTTGTCGGGGGCTGTCCCCCGTTGCCGAAGCGGAAAGATGGGAGTTCTATTGGGATGGCATGGAGCTGGCAAACTGCTTTACTGAACTCTGCGACGCGACGGAGCAACGAATGCGTTTCTTGGCGGCGAAAGCGAATCGTCACGCGCTTGGTGAGGCTGACTATCCGCTGGACGAGGACTTCCTGATGGCGTTGCCGCGCATCGGGTCGGCGGCAGGGGTTGCCCTGGGGATTGATCGCCTTGTGATGGTACTGACGGGCGCGCACGAAATCTCAGCAGTCCGCGCGGAAATATGATATAATACCCAAACACTTGACAAGGTGCAGTCGGGTGAATTGTAGACTGGAGAGATTATGGCAAAAATGAAGAAGCCGGGCAAGAAAGCAACGAAGAGATCGGCGAAAGGAATTGCGAAGCGAGGTGCAGCTGAAGCCGAGACGTTGGCGAAGCCCAGCGAAGTCTTGGAAGAGCCCATTGACGACGATGATTTGCCGCCTGATGACGAGGAGGCGGAAGATGCGGCGTTGATGGACGATGAGTCTCTTGCCGCGGAAGTTGAGCGCACAGAAGCCAAGGGCAGCGAAAACGATGGCGAAGACCTGCCGTCAGATGATGTGCCGCCCATGCCGCCGGTCGCTGTTGACGAGTCGGCTGACGCGTCCGATGTCGATACGATTCTGCCGTCGATGGAAGGCATGTCGATTCTCCGCGAGACGGAGCTGAACGACGTGATTCAGGATGTCAAGCGTCGGAGTGAGGCGAACGGCGGTTACATCACCTACGAGGAACTGAACCAGATTCTGCCGTCGAACATCGTCGATGCGATTCAGAGCGACAAGTATCTGAAGATTCTGGAGGCGTTGGGCGTTCAGGTCATCCGCGAAGAGGACGTGAAGAAGTATCTCGACGCGAAAAACGCGAAGACAGCCGACGCGAAGCGTCCGGGCGACATTATTGAGGATCCGATTCGCATGTATCTGCATCAGATGGGGCAGGTGCAGTTGCTGAAACGCGAGGAGGAAGTGGAGATTTGCGCGATCATTGAGGATGCCGAGGCGAAGACGCGCGACATGTTCAACCGCTTTCTCTTTGTGCCGGCGATGTATTCGTCGCTTCTTGACAAGCTTGAAGGCCAATGCGAGCGGTTTGACCGCATTGTAACGGACAAGTTCGACGACAATCGCGATGCCTACATGGAACTGATTCCGCAGTTCCGAAAGGAAATCAAGGATGTTGACAAGCGCCTGCGCGATGCGAGCGTGAAGTATCTTGCGATTATCGCGCAGAAAGACGCTTCGCCGACGGCGGTTCGCGGGGCGGAGAAAGCCCTCTCGAACGCCCGCGCGGCGTTGCGCAAGTGCTTTGACGACTTGAGCTACAAGCAGAAGGTCCTTGAAACGCTGTGCGCGGATGCAGACGAGCGGATCTATCTGCCGTATCGCGCACTTGTCGCGAAACAGGCAGCGCTCTTGGCCCAACGCCCGTCCAAGCGGCGCGAGGAGGATCTGAAGACCGTTCGCGCGGCAATGGCCGAGAAGGAGTCGCTCTTTGGCATGCCAGGCGAAGAGTTCGTCTCGACGTTCTCCGAGTTGCGCAAGGCCCTTAAGGCCGGACAGATTGCCCGCACGAAGATGGTCGAGGCGAACTTGCGTCTCGTCATCTCCATCGTGAAGAAGTACATGAACCGCGGCCTCTCGTTCCTCGATCTCATTCAGGAAGGCAATACCGGACTGATGAAGGCGGTCGAGAAGTTCGAGTACAAGCGCGGCTACAAGTTCTCGACGTATGCGACGTGGTGGATTCGCCAGGCGGCGACGCGTGCGATTGCCGACCAGGCGCGCACGATCCGCATCCCGGTGCACATGATTGAGACGATCAACAAGCTTATGCGCGTCCAGAAACGCCTGATTCAGAAGCTGGGTCGTGAACCGACCGAGCAGGAGCTGGCGAAGGAGATGGACATGCCGCCGGATCAGGTCCGCGCGGTCAAGCGCATGGCCCAACAACCGATTTCGCTGCAGTCCAAGGTCGGCGACAACGACGACGCGCACTACGGCGATTTCATCCCGGACCTCTCAAGCGAGAATCCTTTTGAAGTGACGGAAGGGCATCTCCTGAAGGAGCGTCTGAGAGACATCCTGAATACGCTCACGGACCGTGAGCGTCAGGTCGTTGACTTCCGCTTTGGACTGACTGACGGGTATAGCCGTACCCTTGAAGAGGTCGGGCGATTGTTCAACGTCACGCGCGAACGCATCCGCCAGATTGAGGCGAAAGCGTTGCGCAAACTCCGCCATCCGAGCCGGATGAAATCGCTCGGAGACTATCGGAATAGCTAAGGAAGATAGGAAAGAAACCCAAGAAAACAGAGAAAGAGAAACAGGAAAGAAAAAGAACATGAACTGCATGAATGGTGTAATTGAACTGTTCAAGAACAGCCAGACGTCTTGCGCCGCGACAGCGCTCGCCATCGCGGCGTTTGTCCTCGGCGCAATTGTGATGTGCCTTGTCTGCAAGGTCTGCAGCCCGTGCGGGAAGAAGTCCTGCAAGAAGGGAGGCGAGAAGAGATCGCAGAAGAAGGAGGACCGTCCGTTCGAGAAGCGCAAGCCCCATCCGGCCCCGGCTGATGGCTCGGTCGAGATCTACGTCGGCAATCTGAGCTATGACATGTCGGAAGACCAGCTCCGCAAGGAGTTCGAGGCGTTCGGTGCGGTCAATTCGGCGCGTCTCATCACGAACAAGTTCAATGGCAAGTCCAAGGGCTTCGGCTTCGTCCAGATGCCGAACCGTGCGGAAGCCGAGAAGGCGTGCGAAGCCCTGAATGACAAGGAAGTCATGGGGCGCAAGATGAAGTGCAACGAGGCCAAGAACCTCATTTGAGAAAGTCCGAGAAGGAAGGAGAATGCCATGGCAAAGGCGTTGATGGCGTTGGCAAGGGGTTTCGAGGACATCGAGGCCGTGACGATCATCGACGTCCTTCGCCGTGGCGGGGTCGAGGTCGTGACGGCCTCGATTCACAATTCACTGGAAGTCCCGAGTGCGCATGGCGTTGTCTTGAAGGCCGATGCGCGTTTCGAAGATGTCGCGGGCGGCGAGTTTGACGCGATTGTTCTGCCAGGCGGCGGCGAGGGGACCGAGAACCTCAAGAATTCGGATGCGTTGATTCGCCGTCTTCAGCGGCAGAACGAGGAGGAACGCTGGCTCTGCGCGATTTGCGCGGCGCCGACGGTTCTTGTCGAGGCGGGCGTGGTGCGCGACGGCTTGCACATGACGTGCTATCCGACGTGTCAGCTTGAGCTTGACCGACCATGGTCGCCGGTTCCCGTTGTCGTGGACGGCAACGTCATCACGGGACAAGCGCCAGGTTCGGCGCTCCTCTTTGCGCTTGTCGTGCTTCAGACGCTGACGGACAAGCGGAACGCACAGCGTGTTGCGCGTGGCATGGTGACGGATCTCCTTGACTGATGATCCGTCGCCTCTCCATTTCGTCCTTCAGGTTCTTCCTCGCGGGGAAGGGCCTTTCTTTTCAGACGGGAAAGTACTTCGGTCAGGCCGTCTTGGTCGGTCTGGTCGCCGGGTTCGTGGTGGTGGCGTTCCGCTATCTGATCGAGCTTGGGTTCGCTTGGATATTCAACCCTGTCGAAGATTCGGGTCTTCGCGGACTTTTCGTCGTCTTGCCGGCACTGGGCGCGTTGGCGGGCTATCTGCTTATCCGTCGCTTTGATTCGCTGGAACATGCGCGCGGAACGGACAGCGCAATCTTGGCGTACCATCGGCGCCATGGTTATGTACCGCCAGCGGTTCTCCCCGTCAAGTCCGTCGCGTCAGTCCTGACGATTGCTTCGGGTGGTTCGGCGGGCTATGAGGGACCTGTCACGTTGCTGGGCGCGGCCTGCGGCAGTCTGGTCGCATCGTGGTTCGGGCTTCCGTCGCGTGCGCGGCGCATTCTGATGTCCGCTGGCATCTCTGCCGGTATTGCCGCGCTCTTTCAAGCCCCCTTGGCGGGGGCAATCTTTGGCTTTGAGGTGCTTTACTCGTCCAGCGACATTGAGTATGAGTGCATTCTTCCGTGTTTCACGGCCGCGACGATTGCCTACACGATTTTCGCGTGCTTCTTTGGCTGGGGATCGCTTTTTCAGATGCCGACGGACATTGTCTACGCGAATGGGCTTCGTCTGCTGCCGTATTTTGTCCTCGCGTTGGCCGTAGCCTTTGGAGCGCGGTTCTATATTCGCTGTTTCATGTTTGTGGAGCGCAAGTTTTCCGCGTCCTCCGCGCCGGGTTGGGCGCGTGTTGTCTTGGGCGGGCTGATGACGGGTTTATTGGGGCTGTTGATGCCAGAAGCCCTCGGCACCAGCTATTCCGTCATTCAGAAGACGCTTTCGGGTGAGACGCTGACAATTGCGGCGTTGCTCGCATTCTTCTTCATCAAGGTCATTGCGACGTCCTGCACGGTCGGCAGCGGTGGGTCGGGCGGCGTGTTCGCTCCGGCCTTGGTCTGTGGTGGGGTCCTTGGCGCGGCGGTTGGCCTTGCATTCGCGCGCGTGCTTCCGGCCTCGTTCGGCATCCAGCCCACGGCATTTGCGCTTGTTGGCATGGCGGGATTCCTCGCGTCATCCATTCGCACGCCGATGGCGGCCATTGTCATGGTTGCGGAGATTTCCGGCAACCACGGGTTGTTGGTCCCGGCAATGTGGGTCTGCGGCATCTCGTTCTGGTTGAACAGCGGTTGGTCGCTTTACCGAAGTCAGCCGCATAGCCGCGAGTCCTCTCCGGCGCATCAGTCCTTCTGATCTTCGGTTTTCACGGTGACTTGTAAAGGGGCTGGTGGGCCAGCAAGGACGCCTTAAGCCGCTTTGGCCAGACGCGAATCGCAAGCATATGCCGTCTCTTCTTTGCTGACCCGTTAGATATTACCATTTGCGACAAAGGGCGTTCCGATCGCCGCGGTTGACGGCGCGAGGGAAAAAGTGATATACTACGCGCCATTGCCCGAAAAGGGTAGCGCACGTGAAATGAATCGCAGCATGTTCAGCAACAATTGGTGGTGGCGCCACGGGTCTTACATCCGCGGGCCGGTTGCCGTGTAGTTGCGAAGCGCGAAGCCGAATCCCAATACCCAATGAAAGGCGGATCGTCAGATGAAGACGGTCCGCTTCTTGCTTTTTCAGACAGACGAAAACCAAACTTGACGAGGAAGACGGAAATGACCGAGACAAAGACAGGCATCCTTGAGGAACTGAGCGCACGGCGGCGTGCGGACGCGGTGGCGTGCGCACGGGAAACGCCCTTTGTCGCGCAGCTGCGGCAGGCTTGCGCGACGCCCGAACCGCCGGACTTCGCGGCGGCCTTCCGAGGTCCGGGCGTGCGGGTCATCGCCGAGCTCAAGAGGGCCTCGCCGTCGGAAGGGCTGATTCGCGCGGACTTCGACCCCGTGGCGCTCGCGCAGGAGCTGGCGACGGCGGGCGCGGCGGCGCTGTCCGTCCTCTGCGAGCCGCACCGCTTCCTCGGCGGCGAGGCGTACTTGCGCGCGGCGAAGGCGGTCGTGGAGATCCCCGTCCTCTACAAGGACTTCGTGACGACGCCGTATCAGGTCGCCGCCGCACGGGCCGCCGGCGCGAGCGCGGTGCTGCTCATCGCCGCCGCGCTGGACGATGCAGCCCTGCGGGACTTGCTGCGCCTTTGCCGCACGCTCGGCTTCACGGCACTCGTCGAGACGCATGACGCGGACGAGATCCGCCGCGTCGTCGCGGCGGGCGCGCGCGTCATCGGCGTCAACTGCCGCGACTTGCGGACGTTCAGGACGGATCCGACGATTGCCGCGCGTCTTCTGGGCGAGATTCCGTCCGACCGCGTGCGCATCGCCGAGAGCGGCATCCGGACGGCGGATGACGTCCAGCGGCTTCGGGACGCGGGCGCGGACGGCTTTCTCGTTGGCACGACGCTCATGCGGGCCTCGCGTCCGGGCGCGGCGCTTGAGGCCCTGATCGGAGGAAGGACGGCTTGAGCGTCCGCGTTCCATTCGTCCGCTTTTCAACCTTTCCACTAAAACGACAGACAAACAAATGAAAACACATTACGGAATCTATGGCGGGCAGTACGTCGCGGAAACGCTGATGACGCCCCTGCACGAGCTTGAGGCGGCCTACGCCGAAGCCCGGCGTGACCCGGCGTTCAAGGCGGAGTTTGACGACCTGCTGAAGCACTATGTCGGGCGGGAAAGTCCGCTCACCTGCGCGCGGCGTCTCTCGCAGCGTCTCGGCGGCGCGCGGATCGTCCTCAAGCGCGAGGACCTCAACCACACGGGTGCGCACAAGGTCAACAACACGATCGGACAGGCGCTCCTCGCGCGGCGGATGGGCAAGCGGCGGCTCATCGCCGAGACGGGTGCGGGCATGCACGGCGTCGCGACGGCGACCGTGGCCGCGCTCTTCGGCATGGAGTGCGAGGTCTTCATGGGCGCGATTGACGTCGCGCGGCAGGCCCCGAACGTCGCGCGCATGCGGATGCTCGGCGCGAAGGTGCGCGCCGTGAGCGAGGGCAGCGCGACGCTGAAGGACGCGATGAACGAGGCGATCCGCGACTGGACGGCGAATTGCGACGACACGTTTTACGTGATCGGCACGGTCGCGGGCCCGGCGCCGTATCCCGAGATGGTGCGCGACTTCCAAAGCGTCATCGGCAAGGAGGCGCGTCGGCAGTGCCTGGAGGAATACGGCAAGCTGCCGGACCAGGCGATTGCCTGCGTGGGCGGCGGGTCGAACGCGATGGGGCTCTTCGCGGGCTTCCTCGATGACCCGTCCGTCAGGCTCGTCGGCGTGGAGGCGGGCGGCAAGGGCCTCGCGACGGACGAACACGCCGCGAGCATCAACGGCGGGCGCGTCGGCGTCCTGCATGGCTCGAAGACCTATCTTCTCCAGACGCCGTCGGGGCAGATCGTGGACACCTATTCCGTTTCGGCGGGGCTGGACTATCCCGGCGTCGGGCCGGAGCATGCCTATCTCGCGGACACGGGGCGCGCGGAATACGTGCCCATCACCGATGACGAGGCGATTGCCGCGTTCGATGCGCTCTGCCGCTACGAAGGCATCATCCCCGCGCTGGAGTCGAGCCACGCCGTTGCCGAGGCGATCAAGCGCGCGCCGACGTTGCCGAAGGAGGCGATCCTGCTCGTGAATCTCTCCGGGCGCGGCGACAAGGACATGGACAACGTGGCGAACTACAAGAAAGGAAAGCAGATATGAACCGGATCCAGAAGACCTTTGCGCGGTGCAAGGCCGAGGGCAAGGCGGCGTACGTCGCCTATCTCACGATGGGCGCGCCGACGTTGGCGAAGAGCTTCGCGGCGGCGGAGACGCTGTTGGCGGAAGGCGTGGACGTCCTGGAGCTGGGCGTGCCGTTCTCGGACCCCGTGGCGGACGGCGCGGTCATTCGCGCGGCGGCGCAGCGGGCTCTCGCGAACGGCGTGACGCTCGCCGACGTTCTCGCGGGCGTGTCGGGGCTTCGCGCGCGCCATCCCGAAACCCCGATCGTCATCTTCACCTATTACAACGTCATCTACAGCTACGGGCTGAAGCGCTTCGCCGAGGAAGCCGCGCGGCGCGGCGCGGACGCCGTCCTCGTCGTGGACCTTCCGCTGGAGGAGCGTGACGAGCTCTTGGACGTCTTGCGTCCCGTCGGCCTCACGCTTGTGCCGCTCATCGCGCCGACGACGGGTCCGGACCGCGTTCGGGCGAGTACGGCGGGCGTCGAGGACTCCTTCCTCTACGCCGTCACGGTCAAGGGCACGACGGGACAGCGCGCGGCCCTGCCGCCGGAACTCGCCGCGCGGCTCGCCGAGATCAAGCGCCTTGTGGACGTCCCCGTCGTGGCGGGTTTCGGCATCCGAACGCCGGAGGAGGGCGCACAGATCGCGACGCACTGCGACGGCTTCGTCATCGGGAGTGCGCTCGTTGAACGCTTCCTGAAGGAAGGCTGACCGTGCCGCAGCCGAAAGTCAAGGTCTGCGGCGTGAACGATGCCGCGTTCGCCGCCGAGGCGGAACGGCTTGGGGCGGACTACCTCGGCTTCATCTTCGCGCCGGAAAGCCCGCGCCGCGTGACGGTCGAGGCGGTTCGGGCGATGTGCGCGGGCCTCACGGGCCGGGCGCGGTGCGTCGGCGTCTTCACGACGGAAGGTGTCGATGAGGTCCTGCGGACGGCCCGTGCGTGCGGGCTTCCGGTCGTCCAGCTCCATCGGCGGGCGACGGCGGCGGATGTCGCCGCGCTTCGTGCCGTCGGGCTGGAGGTGTGGACGCTCGCCGGCGGCGTGGAAGGGGATGCCGTCCTCTTCGACTCGTCACATGGCGACGGCGAGACGGCGCTTCGGTGCGGAGCGTTTAAGACGGTCTTGGCGGGCGGCGTCTCGGAGACGAACCTGCCGCGCGTCCTGTCCCAGTCGCCCGACGTCATCGATGTTTCGGGCAGCCTTGAATCCGCCCGTGGCGTCAAGTCCATCGCAAAGCTTCGCCAATTCTTTGCCGCCTTCTCGTGCATTTCAAACCGATTGGCGTCATGTCCTGCGCATATGACAGAATCATCCTGTCCATAGGGCAATCGCACCGTCTTGCCTCGACCGTGGAAACAGGCCCCGGGATGATTTTGGTTTTTTGACAGGAGATCGGATGTTTTGACACAATACATGACGCTTCGATACGGTAAATACGATAAATACAAGAAGAGAGTTCCAGAAACGCCATGAAGGCGAGCGAGCCGAAACCAACTGGCAGATGAACCCCTTGACCGTCTTGATTCGGCATGTCGCGCGGACTGATGATTGGCGTCCCTTTGCCCGCGGCAAGGCGGAGGGTCCTCCATGCGGATGGAAGGGGAGCCTCCATGCGGATGGACGAGGGGCTTCCATGCGGATGGGCTGTGGGGACGGTGTCCGCTTTCCCTCTTTGCTGACCCGTTAGATTTTACAATTTCCAACTTTTTCCCCGACATTTCCGCTGAGTTGACGGGTTTCGGCGGAAAGTGGTATAATTCGCCTTGATTTCTTTGGGTGGGATGTGCCCTGCCCGATGACGACCGCAAGGTCGGATGGCTCTTTGACAGCGGCTGACGGGCACAGACGTCAGCCACCGGCTGAACGGATTCTAAAATTAGGTCTGACCTGATTTTGGAATTTGGACGGCGAAACCTTTGACCTGCGGCCGCACACTGGGCCGACAGGAGAAGGACTCGCGGAAACCCATCCGAGGCCCGCGAGGCGTACGCGAATCAGCGTATAACGCTTCTTGTGAAATCGCCAATTTCTAATACTAAAGCGAAGTACGATGGTCGCGCGACGTGGTTGATCCACGTGGCGTGTTTCATCATTCATGTTTTAGTATGGGCGTTTGGCGATGCCTCACAAGAGACGTGGTGATTTGAAATGCGCCACTTTCTTTTTCTGCACGAGGGAGGGGCGTATTCTGAAATGTGCAGAAAGGGTGAACAACAGAATGAAAAGCTTCAGACTTGGAACAGCCCTGTTGCTCCTAACGGCAACAGCGGCCTATGCGACTTCACAGGACTATTTTGAATTCTCCGTTTACAAGTCGCAAGGAACGGCAACCATCAACAAGTACTTGGGAAGTGCCGCAGTAGTTGAAGTTCCTTCTGTCGTGCGAGCCGAGTCGGGTGACAAAGACAGTGACGGGAATCCGATTTATCGTGACTATACGGTCACGGCGGTTGGACAAAGAGCATTCACAAAGAATACGTCCATCACGCACGTGACAATACCGTCATCCGTTACAATCACAAGAAGGTCATGCATCTTTACCGGATGCGACAACCTAAAGGCGGTTGTTTTCAGGGGAAGCGTTGTTGCCATCCCAGGCAGCATGTTCTTTGGATGCAAGAACCTGGAATCACTTAAGCTTGACTGGAAAGACGTTGTCTCGATTGGCAATTGTGCGTTTCAAGACTGCGGATATGACTTCGGCGACTTGAACTACATGCCGAACCTGCAAAGCATCGGCAGTGATGCGTTTCGGCGCGTGTCATCCCTGACATCTGTTGTGTTGACATCGTTGACGCGGCTGGGGCCTGAGGCTTTTGCCGGTTGCGGAAATCTCGAATCAGTAACAATCGATGGCTATAATCTCACTTTGGAATGTGGCAGTTGGGACGGGCCGTTCGCCTACTGCCCCAAGCTGAAGACGGTGAAACTCGGAGACGGCGTTGTTGATCTGGCATTCAGGCCTTTTAATGGATCGACTAACCTTGAGTGCGTGGAGATTGGCAGGGGCGTCACGACGTTCAACAGCGGTTTCGAAGGCCAGAAGAACCTGAAGACGTTTGCCGCGAAGGGCGACGTCAAGGCGATCCCCTATAGGATGTTCTACAACTGTGCGAATCTGACGGAGCTGAAGCTTAACTGGGAGAAGATAGAAGAGATCAAGGCCGGGGCATTCCAGAATTGTGGATATGACTTCGGATGCCTGAACTACTTGCCGAATCTGAAAAGTGTTGAGAATAGCGCATTCTATGGCGTTTCGTCCTTGGAGTCCGTTGAATTGCTGTCGCTGACGCGGCTTGCCCCAATGGCCTTTGCGAGTTGCGCAAACCTTGAGTCGGCGGTGGTCGACGGCACTGATCTCACTCTGGAATGCGGCAGCGTTGATGGGCCGTTCGCATGTTGCCCCAAGCTGAAGACGGTGAAGCTCGGAGATGGCGTTGTTGATCTGGCATTTAGGCCATTTCGAGGCTCGTCCAACCTTGAGGCTGTGGAGATTGGCAAAGGCATCACGACGTTCAAAAGTGGATTTGAAGGACAGAAGAGCCTGAAGACGTTTGTCGCGAAGGGTGGCGTCAAGACGATCCCCTCCCGGATGTTCTACGGATGCGAGAACTTGACAGACCTGCAACTACAGTGGACAGCCATTACGAACATAGAGTCTTCCGCATTTGCAGGATGTTCAAGTTGGGCAGTGGAGAAGTTGGATCTCCTGCCTAATGTGGAGGCCGTCAGCTCGTATGCGTTCTCGAATTGCCGCAAGATTCAGATGGCGGTGATTCCTGAGAAGACCGAGATCGTGGGGGATGCTGTGTTTTCTGGGTGTAGTGGCATAATCAACCTCGTCTGGCTCGCACCAAGAGTCCCTAACAACGCGTTTCGTAATTGCACCAGTCTTTCAACGATTGCCTTTGGGCAGTCGATGGAAAAGATCGCCGAGTCGGCATTCGCGGGTTGCACAGGTGTTCGGAATGTGTACTTTGCCTCTTCGCCGCCGACGTTCGCTGGTTCTTTTTGCCCGTCCGCCGGCAGCATGGCGCGAGGCTGGGCCTTGTCCGAACTTGACGCATGGGATGCCGTCATTGACAAGAAGACGGGCATGTGGCGTGGACTTTATATGGAGATTGGCACGCCACAGGTTGAACTGTTCGCCGAAAGTGCCTCAATCCCAGATGGCAGCCTCACGCTGGGATGGGCATCCGATTACCGCCCGCCAGACTTGCGATACGCAATTCGTCGAACAGTTGACAGCGGAACGACTGAAGTGATTGCCTCAAACATAGTACAGAACACGAGTTCGATCACAAACACTTTTGTTGACTCGGAATTTCGCGCGATTCCGCCTTTTACGAGCCCAATTAATTATGAGGTCGTACCGACATTGTTTGACATTGAATTTAGAGGCGCAAGCCTCTTGACGCGCAACAGAAAGGCCGTTGTCGTTGGGTGTTCAAAGCCGTTTGGCTCGCAGGGCGACCGATTGTCCGTAGAACTTGACGCAAAGGAGATTTCTGAGTTGCTGGAGCAGAAGGGAGGCTTCGCCGTAAAGACGGTCATAGGGGCGTCTGCTCGGAAAGAGAGCATTCAGGATGCCTTGACAAATGCGGTCTGCACGGCAGAGAACGGTGATTACGTATTTTTCTACATCGGAGCACACGGAGGAAAGGAGGCGTACGATCCCAAAGGCGAATTCGTTGGAAATCGCCTGGTCGCGGCTGATCAATACTATTTCTCAAAAGACCTTCTCGCGGATGTGCGCACACATCTGAAGCCGCGTCCGGGTGTCGCTTTCCAAGGTGTTGTCATGGCTTGTCACTCAGAAGGAGTTGTTTCCGACGACACTCTTTCCGATGATGAGCTTAACGTCCTTGATGAAGAAGGTCTTGGCATTTGCCTTGCGAATGAATCGTGGATTGCCTCTTCGAAGATTGACCAGTTGTCGTGGGGAGCGGATCGCTGGTCGTTGTTTAAGAAGGTCATGTTCGACAATGGATGGAAGTGTGCGGCTGCTGATGCATACGCTGCACATGATGGAAGGAAGAAGCAGGATTTCCAGTTGACATTCGCAGAACTTGTGGCATATACTCGGTATCTATACGATGCGTTGCCTCAACTTGAGCGAGCAACGGTATTTACGGACAAACTGGTGGAAAGCGTTGCCGCCATCCCGCTTGGAATCTGTGAGGAATGTCATGCAGGGGCGCCTGTTGGGGCACCGCAGAACCTATGGGTTGCCAGTAATGGTGCTAAGGAAATTAAGTACAATATTGGAAGCGTTGACGAAGGGGTTCAGTTTTGCCTTGTGAACGTGTTTGCTTTGCCGTTGTCTGGCGATCGCATTTGCGTAGGAACAGACAGATGGGACTTGAAATCATTGTCTATAACCAAAAGCCTCTCTGTAGAGAGCGTTACGTCGATGGCCTATGAAACTAAGAAACTTGCTGCGGATAAGTTGGAGGCTCAAGTCGGCGTGGAAGCCATATCTGTAGGGCTGTTCAACGTCAGTGGACCAATGTACAGAGAGTGTCGATTTGGAGATTATCTCACATGGGCCGTATCTTATTTCAAGTCTAAGCCTACATCACTTGGTGAACTCTTGGATGCATCCTCACAGAAAGCCGCTAACGGGCAGTCATTCAACGATAATTATATTTTAGGCTTAGATCCGACAGACAGGAACGCGAAGTTCTGCATTACGTCATTTAAGATGGAAGAAGGGAAACCTGTCGTTACTTATGAGCCAGATCTTGGAAATACACGCATGTATACGATTCTCGGTGCAGACCGGTTGGATTGCGAATTTGGTGCGGTAAAAGATACCAGTCGCTATTTCAAAGTGTCGGTTGCGCTGCCAGATTTAGGGAATCTCGAATAGCCGCCATCAGGAGGCAGTTCGTGCATTCGCCCGAAGACACAGGTTTTACAGACCTATTTGGGCTTCATTTTGTTCATTTACACGTCTCTTTTTAGAATGCCGCGTTTGCGGGAATCGTCACCAACATGATATAATTCCAGTCAATGAGAGTGGTTGTGGCAAGTTTCCTTTTCCCCTTGGTTGCGCTTGGCGTTGCCGTTCCGCCGTTGCCGTTTGACGCCGCCGTCCTTTCGGAGGCGACAACGAACATTCCTTTTGAAGTCGACTTCGAGGCGATGAGCCGCATTGCGTTCACGCTTGCGCTCGACGCCTCGCCGACGAACTGCGTCGAGGTGGCGATCGGGACGGACGCGAACGGGGACGGCGCTCTCGGACTTGACGAGGACGACCTGTCCTTTGGCTTTGACTGCGGCAGATGGTTCGGCTGTGCGGCGACGGCCGACAGCCAGACGGAAGAGAACGCTCCGACAGACGGGCGGATCGAGCGAACTTTCGTCCTGAAGCGTCCGAAGATGGATGCGGCGTGGAATCTCGTCCGCGTCGCGCGGCTGAACGTCGCCGAGGTCGAGATCTCCGTGCTGAACTTTGCGCCAGGAAACGAATGCTTCTACCGTCACAAGTTCGGCATTTGCGAGACGATCTGCTGCAACGTCAACCCGATGGGCGTTCCCCTCCGCTGGGAGGCTTCCGACGGCGGGACAGTCAATTCAGACGGTCGTTACCGATGCCCGTCGATCCCCGCCGTGAATACGCTGAAGGCCATCTGCGGCGATGCCGAGTTCATCCCGAACATCACTGTCGTCGAGCCAGACGGCATTGAGGCACGCAACCCGCAGTGCTATCCCTACAAGGTCTCCGCCGGGCGCGCGGGCTGGATCGGGCTGAAGCAGGAGTTCTACGTCAAGCCGCTCGACGTGTCGTTCGTGGGCATCGCGATGGAAGAGGTTCCCTCGACGGCTGGTCGACGGTCGGGCTATTTCGCCAGGCCCGGCTTCGACGTCATCGGCTGCCATTCGAAGGCGATGGGCGCGGGCGAGTGGATGCCGATCGACAGGGACAACAAGATGGGCAAATACGATGTCGCCAGCATTTCCCTTGAGCTGTTGCGCGTCAATGCCGACGGCGACCTGACGGACAATCCGGATTTCGGCTGGGAGGACGGATGGATCACGTGGGAAGTCCCGTTCGGGTGGGCATCTGCGGAATTGGCGGATAAAGATAAAAATACGCCACCCTTGAAGGTCTTTGACCCGCAGGCCGGCCATCGGTTCGAGATCACGCCGTCGGGACTGGTGACGGTGCGAAAGTTCGGAAACAGCGCCCAGCGCGAAGCGGATGGGCGCATGTACTGCAATGGCATCGAATGGAGAAAAGACGAATGAAAAGAACGATAATTGCCACGTGCGTGGTGCTGCTGGCCGGTTGCGGCGAGCGGAAAGACGAGGCAAAGCCCATGACGGACGAAATCGCGTCGACGAACGCGACATCCGAGGCCGTGGCGTCCGTCAAGCGCGGACTGGATGCCATCATCCGGTTTTACGAAACCGAGACGAACGAGTCGCCGATATGCGACATGGACGGCCTTGCGCAGATCAAGAGCTTGCCCGAACTGGACGATCAGAGGGCGTGTTGGCGCTATTTCGTCGACAGGCTGCAGTCCATCCGGCTGGCGCACTTGTCCTACCAACGGCAATCTGACGTCATCCCTTATATTTGCAGAAGGTTTGACCAATTGAGCATCTGGAACATACATGAGGGCGAACGGGAGCTCTGGATTAACACGTATGACGTCGCGATGAAGTCGCTTGCCTGGCAGAAGAATCAGATCGACCGCGCACGGCCGAAGCGGCGCCTGTCGCGTGAGGAGCTGTACGATCCGGCGCGTGAGGCTGAACTGGACGGCTGGCGAAGCGTCTATTACGGTGGAATCCGAAATTACGAGGCGCAGCTCCGCGAACTGGAGGGGATCTTCTACGGCAATCGGAGACGAATGGGCGATGATCTTTGGTTTGAAATCAAGGCCAAGATCGAGAAGTTCCTGGGGCGTCCGATACGTACGCTGTCACAGGCTCAGCACGACCACAGGGCGCGGCGTCCGGTCGTGTTCACGGACGTGAAGGAAGACAAGTATGCCGCGCCATAGGCATTGATGTCGACAGACACTCCGAACCTCCCATAGGAAGATGTTGCCAAGGCAGAGCGGTTGGTGTGAAATATTCTGCATCATGATGTGCATGAAGGATGCTGTCATTCGGATTGAGACGTCCGTTAGTAGGACAATTTGCGGAGGGTGGCTTGCTTGGACTTGGAGGATTCCATCGCCTACTTAAATATGGTATAATGCCGCCCATTCGATTTTGACAGGAATCAAGACTTAAATAAACAGGATTAAAGAAAATGAAACCGACACTCGTCGTTCTTGCAGCTGGCATGGGCAGCCGTTATGGAGGCTTGAAGCAGGTTGACCCCGTGGGGCCTTCGGGAGAGGCAATTCTCGACTATTCCGTCTTTGACGCGATACGCGGTGGGTTCGGCAAGGTCGTCTTCGTCATCCGCAAAGACTTTGAGACTGAATTCAAGGAACGGATCGGCAAGAAATATGAAGGGCTTGTCGCCGTTGACTACTGCTATCAGGACCTCAATGACCTTCCCGCGCCCTATGCCTTTCCCGAAGGCCGCACGAAACCATGGGGGACGGCCCACGCGACGCGCGCGGCGCGACATGTCGTGAAGGAGCCGTTCGCCGTCATCAATGCCGACGACTTTTACGGGCGCGACGCGATGGCAAAGCTCGGCGCGTATCTTTCGTCCGTGGACCCGACTTCCCTGCACTTTGCGATGGTCGGGTACCGTCTGGACCTGACGCTTTCGGAGAATGGGTCGGTCGCCCGGGGCATCTGCGACATCTCGGCAGACGGCATGCTTCGCGGCGTGACCGAGATGACGAAGCTGGTCCGCGCCGGGGAGGTTGCCGAGAACCGCGAAGGCGAGGCCGCTCCCGTCAGGGTCCCGCTGGATGCACGCGTCTCGATGAACTGCTGGGGCTTTACGCCGCAGCTCTTTGCCGAACTGGAGGCGCGTTTCGTCAAGTTCCTCGCGGCGCGCGGCACGGAGATGAAGAGCGAGTGGTACATTCCATTTGTCGTCGATGAGCTGATAAAGGAAGGCAAGGCGGACTGCAAGGTCCTGCCGACGGATTCCTCGTGGTTCGGCGTGACCTACCGCGAAGACAAGCCGTATGTGATGGCGGAGATTCGGAAACTCGTCGAACAGGGCGAATACCCCGCCAATCTGCTTGCTCGCTGATGTGTTAGACGTCATTTGGCCGCGCACATGCGAGGTCTGCGGACGCCCGGTCGATCGGCCCGGGCGTCATCTTTGTTCGGATTGCCTCAACAGATTGCCGTTTGTGCCGACGACAGGCTGTTGCCGGCGATGTGGACGCGAGGCCCTCGGGCTTGACGCGGAATTCCTTTGCGAGGACTGTCGCACTTACCGTCCGGACTTTGACCGCGTGGCGAGTGCGCTTCGGATGGACGGCGAAGCTCGCATTCTGCTTCATGCCTTCAAGTTCCGCAATCATTACTGGTTGCGCGACGACTTGGTTGATTTTCTGGAAGCGGCGGTGCGTGCGCGGTTCACGGTCGAGCAGGTCAATCTCGTCTTGGCGGTGCCCTCGACGCTTTTTCACCTTTGGGACAGAGGGTACAATCCGAGTCGCGTCCTGGCGCGTCCGCTGGCCAAGCGTCTCGGGAAACCCTTCCCGTCGCTTGTCCTTCGGCGAAAGAACGCGCCGAAACGCCAGGGCGTTCTGAGCGAGGCCGAGCGACGGACGAACGTCATCGGCACGTTCGGCGTCATGCGCCCCTCGGCTGTCGCGGGGAAGACGGTCCTTGTGGTGGACGACGTCATGACGACGGGTTCGACGCTCTCGGAATGTGCGGCTGAGCTCAAGCGTGCCGGAGCGTCTCGCGTCTGGGGCGTCTCGCTCGTCCGTTCGCTTCACACGTGACGCATCGGCACTGAGCCTTAAGATCCGTCAAGGGGAACCTAAAGAAATCTTAAGGTTGCCTTAAGGTAATCTTAAGGCTTCTTTTCCCTTTTTATGGCATAATGTCCGCGTCTTCAAGAGAAGACAGAAAGGCACGGACATTACATGTTGGCGAGATGTTATTCGGGCGCGATCAGCGGCGTAGACGCGCAGACGGTCGAGATTGAGGTCTATTCGGCCGTCGGCACGTCGCAGTTCGCGATTGTGGGGTTGCCCGACACGGCGGTCAAGGAGGCGAAAGATCGCATCCCGACGGCGCTGAAGAATCAGGGACTGGCGTCGAAGAAGGAGTTTGACATTACGGTCAACCTCGCTCCGGCAGACGTGAAGAAGGAAGGTCCGATCTACGATCTGCCGATTGCCGTCTGTCTGCTGAAGGCAACGGGGCGCATTCGCAACGAACGGCTGGAGGACTATGCGCTCATCGGGGAGCTGGCGCTCTCAGGCGAAGTGCGTCGCGTGCGCGGCATCCTGCCGATGGTGCTGGAAATGAAGCGCCGAAGGAAGCGCGCGGTCCTCGTGCCATACGAGAACGTCGAAGAGGCGAGTGTCGTCACGGGCATTGACGTCATCCCCGTGCGCGTCTTGCAAGACGCCGTCCAGTACCTGAACGGCGAGCGGATCATCGAGCCTCGCGTCACCGACTTGGCGGAACTTGTTGCACGTGATCGGGACGCCGGGGATGACTTTGCCGACGTCAAGGGCCAGCAGACGGCGCGGCGGGCGCTGGAGGTGGCTGTCGCGGGAGGGCACAATGTCCTGATGATTGGCAGTCCGGGATCAGGAAAGACGATGTTGGCGCGGAGAATCCCGTCCATCTTGCCGCCCTTGACGGTCGAAGAGGCTTTGGAAGTCTCGCGCATACACTCGGTCGCAGGCACGGCCAAGGGCGGCGGGCGTTTCGTGACGCGCCGTCCGTTCCGTGCGCCGCATCACACCGTCTCCTCCATCGGGCTTTTGGGCGGAGGCGCGCATCCCGTCCCCGGCGAAGTCTCGCTGGCGCATCGCGGCGTCCTTTTCCTCGATGAGTTTGCCGAGTTCCCGCGACAGGCGCTGGAAGTCCTCCGCCAGCCGCTGGAAGACGGGCATGTGTGCGTCTCCCGTGCGGCTGCCGCGCATGACTATCCGTCGAAGTTCATGCTGGTCGCGGCGATGAATCCCTGTCCGTGCGGCTACTACAACGATCCCGCGCACGCATGCCGTTGCGCCCCCAACGCAATCTTGAAGTATCAGAGCCGCATCTCTGGGCCGTTGCTGGACCGGATCGACATTCAAGTCGAGGTTCCGCCTGTTGAGGCGAGCCGCCTTGCGATGGAGTCTCCGGGTGAGCCCAGCGCGGCGATTCGTGAACGCGTGATGGCGGCTCGCGCCATTCAGGCCGCGCGTTACCGGGACATGCCGGGCGTTCACACGAATGCCGAGGCAAGGAGCCGTGACCTCGTAGACATCTGTCGCTTCTCGCAGAAAGAGCGTGACTATCTCGTGCGCGTCATCGAACGGCTGCGGCTGTCCGCCCGTGCGTATGACAAGGTGCTGCGCGTGGCGCGGACCATTGCCGATCTCGCAGGATCCGCTGACGTGTTGCCTGAACATCTGGACAATGCGCTGTTCTATCGGCGCATGGACAGCGAGGAGAATTCGTTTTGGATTTGACAGCGTACGGCGGGCGTGTGCACGTCGTTGCGGAAAACAGAAAAAGCAGACAAGAAAGGAAAGACAAGCCATGAATCAATCACCGACAGCAACCTCAGAAGCGGCTTCGCGCCCGATTGGACGCTATCGTCCGAATCTGACCTTCTATCATCCGAACGCGAAAGGAACGGGTTGCGCATTGGAGATGAATCTCCATCCTGCGCATGATGACGTAGACGGCAGCATCATGATGAAAGTCGCCAATCAGATGTCCGTCGGGAATCCCCGAGGGACGAACCCGACTTACGCGCGGTTTGATTGGGAGAACGCCATCTGCGTGAAGCTCGATTTCAACGACCTTTGCAAGATGCTTCAGGTCTTCCGTGGCGAATGCGAGACGATTGACGACGGGCGTGGCCTTTATCACCGTTCGGCAAAGGCCGCGACGCGAATTGTCCTTCGGCATCTCGTTGAACCGATCTCCGGGTATTCATTGGAGCTTTATCGGACGCAGGCCGGTGGTGCGGGCGAGGTCAATGCGCATCTCGTCATCAATTCGGCGGAAGCGCTTGGATTGCGCGAGGCGATTGCCGGGTCGATGTCCGTCGTCTGCTTCGGGATCCCGATGCTTGTTGCGCATGACACAACGGCTTCTCGCGAACAGTCCAAGGAGGCTCGCCGTGCAGTCGCCGCATGAGTCAAAGAACGTTGGCGTTCGTCGCGGGGCATGGGGCGAGCGTGTTGCCGTCGACTTCCTGCGGCGCAAGGATTACCTGATCGTGGACAGCAACGCGCGTCCCGTCGCGAAGGACCAGCGGCTGGAGATTGACTTGGTCGCCTGGGATCGTGCAACGGACACGATGGTGTTCGTCGAGGTGAAGCAACATGCGGCGGTGGGCTCGTTTTCGCGACGCCTGCAAAGCGTGGACGAGCGCAAGCGCAACAACCTTCGCCGAGCCTGCAACGCTTGGCGGCGCGTCAACCGGTGGCAGGGATGCTATCGGTTTGACGTCATCGAAATCTACGGCACGCCCGAAGGGGGAAGGCCTGTGGTCGACCACATCGAGCGCGTCAATCTCTTCGCCAAGCCCCATCGCTTCGTGCAATGGGGTTAAAGGAAACGAATGAACTGAAAGGAGAATCAGAATGATGAAACTTGGAGCGGCCTTGGAAGAGGTGATGAAGACGATCCGAAAGGAATTCGGCGAGATGTCGATCCTGCGGTTGGGTGACGCGGCGGACTCGTCGGTCGAGGCAATCTCGACGGGCGCGTTGTCGTTGGATCTCGCGTTGGGCGTTGGCGGCCTGCCGCGCGGACGCATCGTTGAATGCTATGGGCACGAATCGTCCGGGAAGACGACGCTCGCTTTGCATGTTGCCGCAAATGCCCAGAAGGCCGGCGGCACGGCGGCGTTCATTGACGCGGAACATGCGCTTGACCCCGGCTATGCGCGAAAGATAGGCGTCGATCTCGAAAGCCTGATCGTGTCTCAGCCGAATTCGGGCGAGGAGGCCTTGACAATCTGCGAACAGCTCGTCCGCTCGGGAGCGATTGATGTCGTTGTGGTCGATTCGGTTGCGGCGCTGACGCCTCAGGCGGAGATCGATGGCGACATGGGGGCGGCGCATGTTGGCCTTCAGGCCCGTCTGATGTCACAGGCCATGCGCAAGTTGACCTCGACGTTGGCGCAGACGAAGACGCTTTGCATCTTCACGAATCAGGTTCGCGAAAAGATTGGCGTCATGTTCGGCAATCCCGAGACAACGCCAGGCGGCAAGGCGTTGAAGTTTTATGCGACCTGTCGTCTGCAGGTCCAGCGCATTGGCGCGATCAAGAACGCCGCAGGCGAAGTCGTCGGCAACCGTACGCGCGTGAAAGTCGTCAAGAACAAGGTCGCGGCGCCTTTCACTGAGGCCGAATTCGACATTCTCTACTCCTGCGGCATTTCACGCGAAGGCTCGATTCTTGACGCGGCGCTGGCCCGTGGCATTGTCGAGAAACGCGGCAGTTGGTTTGCGTATGGCGACCGCCAGCTTGCGCAAGGACAGTTGGCGGCGATCGCCTTCCTGAGCGAGAATCCCGAACTGACGGATGAAATCATCGCTCGTGTCCGGGAAGCGTCAGTCAGTCCAGCGGCTGCCAAGCCTCGAAAGGCGGCATGAGGCCATGACTTCTTCGGTGTCAGAGCGACATGTCCAGGCGATTTGGTATGATGCGGCCCTGCGTCCGCAGAGGCTCGTCACGGAGCGCGGTCAGGAAGTCTTCGTCGTGAGTCCTGGCGACTGGAACCAGGGCCCTGGACCTGACTTTCGGCGTGCCGTGCTGGAGATCGGGACTTCTCGGCGTCGCGTCGTGGGAGATGTCGAAGTTCACCTGACGCCGAACGACTGGGACTTTCACGGGCATGGCGCGGATCCGGCTTATCGAAACGTGATTGCGCACGTGACGTGGAGCGACGGTCGCGCACCACAGTCTCTTCCACCGGAGGCCGTCTCCATTTGGCTTGGGCGGTTTGTGGCGGACAATCCTTCTTTCGCGCCGGATCAAATCGATCTTGCGGCCTATCCGTTTGCACGGCTTCCGATTGACGGACGTCCGTGTGAACGGAGAATCGGCCATGATCCCGAACGCGCTCAGGCTGTTTTGGCGGCCGCAGGGCGCCATCGGCTGAGGATGAAGGCCCGGCGTCTGGCAGGGCGGCTCTGTGCGCGTGTCCTCGCGATACGTGTGGCAGAGGGGATGGTCTCGAGCGACATTGGAACGACGCGACGACAGATTTTTTACGAAGAGGTGATGACGGCATTGGGCTATGCGAAGAATGCGATTCATTTCCGTCATGTGGCTGAACGCGTGCCGTTGGCCGACTTGCCGACGGAGAGTCCTGCCGCCCGGATGGCGTTTCTGGTCGCAGGGGGCTTTGAGGACTGGAATCGGGCGGGGCTTCGTCCATGGAACGCTCCCGAGCGACGATTGTTGCAGGCGGCGGATATCTTCACGGGGACCTCCATGATGGATTTGTGCGAGGCGAGCGATTTCACGAAAGGTTCCTGTCGGGCGTTGGTCGCTCAGATGCGAGGCTTGAGCCAGCGATCGGATGCGTGTACGCGGGGGACGGCATGTCTGGGGCGTGGACGGGCGGCGGCTGTGTTGGCGAACGTGATTGTGCCGTTTGCGCTTGCAGAAGAGCGTTTGGCGACAGTTCCGGATTGGCTTCCGCCGGAAGATATCTCAAATCCAGTCCGTCTGACGGCCTTTCGGTTGTTTGGGCGTGATCACAATCCAGCGGCGTTTTATTCGACGAACGGGCTTCTCATCCAAGGTCTGCTGCAGGTTCACCGTGACTACTGTCTGCGTATCCATCCGGATTGCCGGTCGTGTCGTCTTGGCGAAGGGTCCGAATGCGGCGTGTCAACAGGATTGCGGAAAGAGACGAGCAGGCCAGCATTGTGAGCCAGTAGGCAGGAACGGTCGGGTAGAACCGACGGACGACGAGGAAGAGCGGAATCCAGAAGCAGCAGGACGCGATGAACTGCAGCCTGAAGACGGCGGCCGTGTCTCCGAGCCCCCGCAGATGCGCTTGGAGGATCCAGGTCAGTGATTCGGTTGCGGCCTTGATGATGAGAATCAGAACCAGAATGCGTGCGGTTGCGTGGAAGGTGGTGGGGGCGAATGTGGCGTCGTCTGCGCGGAAGAGGTCCAGGACGCTTGTGCCGCTGAAGGTCAGTGTGAGGGCGAACGCAAGAACGTAGACGGCGGAGAGACCCAGTGCCGCTTGGACGTTGGACGACTCGCCGCGTGCCGTGACGATTTCCTGTGCGGCGGCGATGCCCTGCGGAAAGGCCTGGAAGATGTTGTTGACGGCGAACGCGGCGGTGCTGGCGGCGACGGTTGCGGGTGCGCATTCGGCGAGGATTGCGACAAAGACGAAGAATCCGCCGACGTCAATCAGCGACCGGACGCCGTTTGGGAGCCCGAGACGAAGGATTTCCACAAGGATTCGAAGCTTTGGGCGGACGAATGCCCGCACAGGCCTTTTGGGGGAGAGAAGAAGGACTGTCGCAAGGATGAGGCAGGGAGCGATATGTGCGATTGTCGCCGCCCATCCGGCACCGCCGACGCCAGATGTCGGAATCCCCAAACGGCCGTTAATGAAGATTGGCGCGAGCGTCATATTGAGGAGGAAGCCGAAGGTCGTGACAGCCCCGACAAGCCGTGTCTTGCCGCGACCGGTGAAGGGCCCCGCGAGGACGGCGGCGAGTGCGGTAAAGAACCCGTTGGCAAGCAGAATGTCGAAATAGTCCGATTCTGCGGCAAGCACGGCTGGCTCGGTGTCAAAGACGGAGAGCACGTAGTGCCCGAGCGGCGCGGCGAGGAGGAAGAGCGGGGCGGAGGCGAAGGTCAGCAGAAGGGCCTGGCCGAATACGGCACGCGCACCACAGGCATCTCCGGCTCCATGTCGTTGCGCAATCATCGTTCCGGAGTATCCGAGCGTCGCGATGAAGACGATGGAGAAGGCTGCTGCGAGCATGAAGCCTGGGAGCGAAGCGTGGAAGGCTGTCGTTGAGGCGCGCGCCAGAAAGAAGTTCGTGACGAAACCGTTCAGGGCAAACGCGAGTTGCCCGAGAATCAACGGGAACGCGAGGCGTTGAAGCGAGAGAACGGATGTCATGGCGGGCTTCAGGCGCTCAGTGGCCCTTGGAAGATGCGGAAGGGAGATGGGCGTTGCGCCATGCGCGCATCGTCATGCCGAATCGGGCCTTGAAGAGGCGTTTCAGGTAGACGTCTGATTCCCAGCCGCAGAGGTAGGCGATAGGGGTGATGCTTTGATTGGGCGTGCGCAGGAGATCCAGAACCTTTGCCAGCCGCGTTTCGGTGATCTCTTCGGTGATGCGATGCCCAGTGGCCGCCTTGAAGCGGGTCTCGGCAAGGCGTTCGGACACCCCAAGCGTCCGCACGACATCTGCGGCCTTGAGACCGTTGGCGGCCTCTCGCCGGATGAGTTCCAGCGCGGCCAAAATCTTCGGACTTCTGCGTGAGAGACGCCGTGTGGACTGACGCAAGGTCGCTCCTGTTGGCGGCGTGAGGAGATGCTCGGGCGCACGAGCCGGGTTCGCGATGCGCTGAAGAAGAAGGTCCGTCGCGAGATATCCGGACCGGCGAAAGTCGGGCCGTACGCTGGAGAGAGTCGGGGCCGTGGTTTCGCAGATCTCGCTGTCGTCGTCAACGCCAATGACGGCGATTTCGTCAGGAACCGCGCGTTCGGCGGCGCGGCAGGCGTCCAGTACGACGGCTGCGACGGCGTCGTTCGCGGCGAAGATGCCGCAGGGGCATGGCAGTTCGCGAAGCCACGGGCGCAACCGTGAGGTGAACGCGACGGCGTCTTCTAGGGACCATGGGTCCAGAAACAGGTGGCAACTTTTGCCAAGTGAGGTCAGGGTGTTTTGGAAGGCCTGAAGCCGGATGGCGCTCCAGTTCACTGCACGAGACCAGCCGACGAAGGCGAAATGTTCGCAGTTGGCGCGCAAAAGGGCCTTGACGGCGTAGTCGGCGATCTGGGCGTTGTCGTTCATGACCGTCAGGGGCGGGTTGTCTGCGAGAATCGTGTCATTGGGGTCGATGTGGACGATGGGGGTTTCGCCGAAGAGCTCTTTAGTCGGGCGGATGTGGGACGAACCCTCGATGAGGCAGCCTTCGGCATGCCAGAAGGCGAGAACCTGAGGGATTGAGACGTTGACGCGCGCGAGTTCGATGACTTGAACCTGTCGGTCATGTTGAAGGGCGCACTCCTTGGCTCCGCGCAGGATTGGCACGCGCGAACCGGAATAGAGGGCTTCTGTAAAAAGAAGTAGTGTTTTCATGCCGCAAGGTGAATTGTATCATTTTTGCATGGTTCTGCGCTACCCAAGCCATGCGGTTCCGCTTGCCCCTGGAAAATCCGAGATAAGCAAGGGCTAAATACCCCATTGACGGGACACGGTGAGTTTTGGTATACTTCACACCCAATCACAGGCCAGGTTAGCACAGTTGGTAGTGCGGCTCATTCGTAATGAGCAGGTCGGGGGTTCGAATCCCTTACCTGGCTCCAGTTGGCGGGAGTAGATCAATTGGTTAGATCAACAGATTGTGATTCTGTGGGTTGCGGGTTCGAGTCCCGTCTCCTGCCCCCAGCCGAGGAATCTAAAGAGGTTGGCAGATGACGATTATCGAGGCGCTGATTGATTTGCAGGAAGTGGATGGGCGCATCCGCGAACTGGAACTTGAGTTGAAGGATCTTCCGCAACGCAAGGCTCACGAGACAGCGCGACTGACGGGTGTCTCAAGGGATCTTGAGAGCGCCAAGATGAATCAGGCGCAAGCACAGGAACGCGTGAAGGGCTTTGAGGAGAACGCCAAAGCCCTGAAAAGCAAGATTCAGGAGCTCAAGACGACTCAGATGGGCCTGAAGACGAACAAGGAGTATCAGGACTTCTCGATTCAGATCGACCTAATCAGCCATGACCTTGAAGCCGCTGAGAACAATCAGATAGCGGCGATGGACGACTTGCCGAGCGCACAAGCCCGAATCGCCGATGCGGAAGCGAAGTTTGAGGCTGAAAAGGGTGGCGTTGATGCGCTTTGCGCCGAGATTGACGAGCGCATCGCGGCGGTGAAGGCCGAGTTGGAGGAGGCGCAGAAAGAGCGCGTCGAGAAGGCGAAGGCCGTGACCGACCCGAAGTTCATGCTCTACTACGAGCGTCTGCGCACGAAGCGCTGGCCGGTTGTCGTCTCGTTGACCCATGACGGCGTGTGCGATGGTTGTCATCTCGTCCAGCCCCCGTCCGTTGGCCAGATGGCGGACGCGAATGCGAGAAACGGCGAGTTTGGCAAGCCGCAGCGGATTGTCGCCTGCACGATGTGCGGTCGTATCCTCTACCGCGCCTGATCGGGCGTGTGTTCTTTGACAGTTTCTCCTGAAGCGACGCGCGTGTGACCGATCGCTGCCGCGAGGCAGAGGAAAGTCCGGACTCCACAGGGCGAAGGATCCGTTCGTCAAGGGCGGAAGGCACGGGGCAATCCCGTGTGATGGAAAGTGCCACAGAGAGCAGGTAGCCGACGGGGCTTTTATCTCGTCGGTGATAGTGAAAGGGCGGTGCAAGAGACCACCGGCGCGGCTGAGATGCTGCGTGCAGGGCAAACCCTCCTTGGAGCAAGGTCAAATAGGGGGCCGAACGCATAGCCCGTGCGGTTGTGCCCGACAAGGGCGCATGAGGCTCCGGGTTGATCGCTGAGATGAATGATCGGAGTTCCCGCAAGGGGATGAACAGAATCTGGCTTATTCGCCGCGCGTCGCTTCAGGAGAAACGCTGATTTGTAAAAATTCAGGGTTGCGTAGAACGGGTACAATTCGGTATAATGCGCACTGTTTTCTGTAGATGAGAGGATTCCAATGGACGAGAAGAAGTGGCTGAAGAAGCAGGCCGAAAAGGTTCGCAAGGTCGACTGGATCGATCCCGTGTTGTATCGCAAGTACGGCGTAAAGCGCGGTTTGCGCAACGACAACGGCTCAGGCGTGCTTGTCGGGTTGACGACGATTGGCAATGTGCATGGCTACATGATGGACGAGGGCGAGCGCAAGGCGATTCCGGGCGAACTCTTTTATCGTGGCATCAATGTCAAGGACATCGTTCGGGCCGACAAGCGCGAGCATCGCTTCGGTTATGAGGAAACGGCCTATCTGCTCCTTTTCGGGGACCTCCCGACGGCGCGCGAACTCGTGGACTGGAAGAACAGGATCGGTTCCTATCGCAAGCTGTCCGACGGCTTCAAGGACAATGCGATCATGAAGCATCCGCCGAAAGACCTCATGAATGCGTTGGCGCGTGCGATTCTTTTTGCGTACGCGTTCGATGCGGAGAATCCGGACGACATCTCGTTGGAGCATTGTCTGGGTCAGTCAATCGGTCTCATTGGCGCGATTCCGACGATTGTCGCGTATGCCTATCAGGCGAAGAACCATTATCACAACAATGGGCCTCTGATGATTCGCATCCCAGATCCGATGAAATCGACATCGGAAAATCTCCTCATGTTGACGCGCGAGGACGGAAGGTACACGAAGCTGGAGGCGGAGGTCCTCGACCTTGCGCTCATCCTCCACGCGGAGCATGGCGGCGGCAACAACTCGGCCTTTACGACACATGTCGTCACGTCGTCTCATTCGGACATTTACTCGTCGGTTGCCGCATCCATTCTTTCGTTGAAGGGTGCGCGTCATGGCGGTGCGAACCTGCGCGTCATGCGCCAGATGGACGAAATTGTCTGCAATGTGAAGGATTGGACGGACCCCGAAGAGGTGGTGAAGTACTTGGAGCGCATTGCGGACAAGAAGGCGGGTGACGGCACGGGACTGATCTACGGTCTCGGCCATGCTGTTTACACGATCTCGGATCCGCGTGCGCAGATGCTGAAGGAGAAGGCGCGTGTGCTGGCGCGCGAGAAGGGCCGCGACGAGGAGATGCGCTTGTTTGAGATGGTCGAGGAGTATGGCCCGGCGGTCATCAAGAAGCTCCATCCGAGCGCGGAAGACGTCTGTGCGAACGTCGATCTTTATTCGGGGTTCGTCTACGATATGCTGGGGCTGCCGAGGGATCTCTACACGCCGCTTTTTGCTGTTGCGCGTTGCGTATCCTGGTGCGCCCACCGAATGGAAGAACTCGTGAATGCGGGACCGATTATCCGTCCGGCCTACAAGCCGATTTACCATCCGCGCGCGTACGTGAGGCTGGCTGACCGATAAAGGCCTCTCGTCGCCGCTTGGATTTGCCGCTGATCGCAAGTATACGCGGTCTCACTTTCCAGATTCCCTTCGGACGCCATGCCCGTCTGAGGGAGCCTCTGTGCATGTCGCGCATGCAAATTTTCTTGAAGGAGAGCCAGGGGATTGCGGCTTAGGCCCTAAATATGATATACTATGTCAAATTATCTCCAGATAATGTACAGTTAACAAAGTGGCCGCTTACCACACTTCAGGCATTGTCTTGGCGAAGTCGTTTGCTTTCAATACGTTTCAGTCACATTAAGATAGAGGTAAGCTTATGAGCGCAGAACGCAAGGTGTTCGGCAAACTTCAGGGAATGGTCTCCCCGATGCCGGATCTCATTGACATTCAGACGAAGTCCTATCAGGACTTTTTGCAGGCAGACGTTCCACCTGCCCAGCGTAAGGATAAGGGCCTTCAGGCAATCTTCAAGGAGATTTTCCCGGTTTCGTCATACGACGCGCACTATAAGCTCGATTTCGTGAGCTACACGCTTGAGCCTCCGAAGAAGAGCTGCCTTCAGGCCCTGATGGACGGCGAAAGCTATGTGCGGCCGCTCCATGTGCGCTTCCGTCTGCAGGACGGTGAGGAATCCCGTGAAGACGATGTCTTCATGGGCGACATGCCGATCATGACAGACGATGGCGCGTTCATCATCAATGGCGCCGAGCGCGTCATCGTTTCCCAGCTTCACCGTTCGCCGGGCATTTCGTCCGAGAAGCAGGTTCACGCGAACGGTCAGCCGCTTCTCTCGGTGCGCATCATCCCGGATCGTGGCAACTGGATCGAGGTGATGTTCGACACGAACGACATCATGTGGTGTTTCATGGATCAGCGCCGCCGTCGCCGGAAATTCTATGCGACGACGCTTCTGCGCGCGCTCGGCTATGGCTCCGACGAGCAGATCATGCAGCTCTTTTACGACTTCAAGCGCCTCCCGACGGGCAAGAAGTACGCCGACAAGGATCTTCACCTGCTCGTGATGAAGGACGACCTCGTCGACGCCGAGTCTCAGGCGGTCCTTGCACGTCGGTACGACCCGGTCACGCCCGCGCTGATGGAGCAGATTGCGGCGGCAGGGCTCGCGACCGTTGAGGTCGTTGACGTTTCCGTAGACAATGGCACGCTCATCAAGACGCTCCGCGAAGACGCGAAAGCGGGCATCCACAATGAAGATGACGCGCTGAAGGAAGTCTACAAGCGCATGCGTCCGGGCGATCCCGCGACGGCGGCGAACGCGCGGCAAATGCTGCACCGCATGTTCTTCGAGCTGTCGCACTATGACCTCGGCTACGTTGGCCGACACAAGATCAACAAGCGCCTGAATCTCGTCGGCAAGGTTGACGAGAACCTTCGCACGCTTCACGAGTCGGGCATCGACGTCATCGAGGCGATTCGACTGCTCCTCCGTATCTACGTTGGCAAGGATGTCGTGGATGACATTGACCATCTCGGCAACCGCCGCATCCGCACGACGGGCGAGTTGCTGGAGAACCAGTGCCGCATGGGTCTGGCACGCACGGAACGCCTGATCCGTGAGCGCATGACCGTCCATGACCCGAGCGCGGGTGCGCTTGTGCCGGGCCGTCTCGTCAACTCCAAGACGTTCAGCGCGGTCATCGGCGATTTCTTCGCCCGCAGTCAGCTTTCCCAGTTCATGGACCAGACGAATCCGCTTTCGGCCCTTGCCCACAAGCGTCGCCTTTCGGCCCTCGGTCCGGGAGGTCTGAGCCGTGAGCGCGCGGGCTTCGAGGTCCGCGACGTCCATCCGTCCCACTATGGCCGCATCTGCCCGATTGAGACGCCTGAAGGCCCGAACATCGGTCTGATCTCGTCTCTCGGCATTTACGCGCAGGTCAACCGCTTTGGCTTCATTGAAACCCCGTATCGCAAGGTCGTGGGCGGCAAGGTGACGGATGAGATCGAGTACTTGCCGGCCGATGAGGAGGAGCGGTTCGTGATCGCGCAGGCGAATGCGCCGCTCAAGGCGGACCGCACGTTTGCCGAAGAGCGCGTGACTTGCCGTTTCCACACTGAGTTCTGTGACAAGCCGGCGCACGAGGTCCAGTACATGGATGTCGCTCCGATGCAGGTCATTTCGATTGCGGCGGGTCTCATTCCGTTCCTTGAGCACGATGACGCGAACCGCGCGCTTATGGGCGCGAACATGATGCGTCAGGGCGTGCCGCTGATGACGACGGAGCGCCCGTATGTCGGGACGGGCCTTGAAGGCGTCTCGGCGAGGGACTCGAAGGTCATCGTCACGGCGCTGGCCGCCGGCACGGTCGCCTATGTCTCGGCCGAGTTCGTGATGGTCACGAAGGACGGTACGCTCCCCGAGGGAGACGCGATGTTCGCGCACGATCCGGAGAACGGCGTGTGGCGCTACGACCTCCAGAAGTTCCGCCGCTGCAACGCGGGCACGTGCTTCAACCAGAAGCCGATCGTCAAGAAGGGCCAGAAGGTCAAGGTCGGCGACTGCCTCGCAGACGGTCCGGCGACCGACCAAGGCGAGCTCGCCCTCGGCAAGAACCTGCTTGTCGCGTTCATGAGCTGGCGCGGCTACAATTTCGAGGACGCCATCGTCCTCAACGACCGTCTCGTCCGCGAAGATGCGCTGACGTCGCTTCACATCGTGACGTTTGAGTGCGCTGCGCGCGACACGAAGCTCGGGCCTGAAGAAATCACGCGCGACATTCCGAACGTCTCCGAAGACGCGCTCAAGAATCTTGGGACGGACGGCATCGTGCGCGTGGGCGCCGAGGTGAAGCCGGGCGACATTCTCGTCGGCAAGGTGACGCCGAAGGGCGAGACCGAGCTTTCGCCGGAAGAGCGACTTCTGCGCGCGATCTTCGGCGAGAAGGCGGCAGATGTCCGCGATACGTCTCTGACGGTTCCGCCCGGGACGACGGGCGTTGTGATGGGCGTACAGGTGCAGAGTTCCAAGCCTGTTGAGATTGTGGACGAGAAGCGCTCCAAGAAGGCCGCGAAGGATGCCGAGAAGAAGCGCAAGAACCAGCTTCTGAAGATCGAGAAGGAACTCCTCGAAAAGCTTGTTGCGGAACTGATGAACGAGAAGCTTCCGGTAGACATTACCGACACGGAGACGAACGACATCATCATTCCGGCGAACAAGAAGATCAAGAAGAGCCAGCTTTCGATGCTGGTCAAGGCCCACACGCACTGGGACATGCCCGAAGGCCCGGCGAAGGACAAGGTCACGACGGTCATGGAACCGTTTGAAGAGGAATTCGCCGCGCTTCAGGATGCTGCGGCGAACGGCGAGGGCGGTCTTTTTGACTTTGGCGAAGGCGAAGTCGTCAAGTCCGTCCGAGTCTTCCTCGTGGACAAGAAAAACCTCTCCGTTGGTGACAAGATGGCCGGCCGTCACGGCAACAAGGGTGTCGTCTCTCGCATTCTGCCGAGTTGTGACATGCCGTTCCTGCCGGACGGACGCCCGGTTGACATTGTCCTGAATCCGCTTGGCGTGCCGTCGCGCATGAACCTCGGGCAGCTGTTCGAGACCTATCTCGGTCTCGCGTGCCGTACACTTGGGTTCCACGCTGCGACGCCTGTCTTCGACGGTGTGCAGGAGACTGAGATTGACGATCTCTTGACGCAGGCCCGTGCGGTCCAGGAGAAGGAAGAAGGCACACAGAGCTGGATCTGCCCCGAAGGCAAGACGGTTCTTTACGATGGCATGACGGGCGAGCCCTTCCGACAGAAGGTCGTCGTCGGCGTCATCTACATGCTGAAGCTCCACCACCTCGTTACGGACAAGATTCATGCGCGTGCGGTTGGCCCGTACTCGCTCGTCACGCAGCAACCGTTGGGTGGCAAGGCCCAGCTTGGCGGCCAGCGCATGGGCGAAATGGAGGTCTGGGCGCTTGAGGCGTACGGCGTTGCCTACGCCTTGCAGGAGCTCCTGACCGTCAAGTCTGACGATGTTCAGGGGCGTACCCGCATCTACGAGTCGATTGTCAAGGGTACGAATATCCTTGACTCTGGCATGCCGGAATCTTTCTCCGTCCTTATCCACGAACTTCGCGGCCTCTGCCTCGATACGCAGCTTCTCGGTGGCGACATCGAGACGAAGAATCGCAAGACCGAGGTCAGCGCGGGCGCGGCGTCCGAGACGGCCGAACCAGCGCCGGCAGACGACCTCCTCGCGGGCAGCCTGAACCTCTGAAACGCATTTAAGGAACTAAAACATGAATCCCTACAACACGTCTGACATCTTCGGCGGTTCGTTCAACGCGTCCGCCCATTACGATGCCGTCAAGGTCCAGCTCGCCTCCCCGGAGACGATCCGCAGCTGGTCACACGGCGAGGTCAAGAACCCGGAGACGATCAACTACCGTACATACCGTCCAGAGAAGGACGGCCTCTTCTGCGAGAAGATCTTCGGTCCGACCAAGGACTGGGAGTGCGCCTGCGGCAAGTACAAGCGCATCAAGAACAAAGGCATGGTCTGTGACCGCTGCGGCGTCGAGGTGACGCTCGCGTCGGTGCGCCGCCAGCGCATGGGCCACATTGAACTTGCGGTTCCCGTGAGCCACATCTGGTTCTTCAAGTGCAGCCCGTCGCGCATGGGCCTTCTGCTCGACAAAACGACGAGCGAACTTGAGAGCGTCCTCTACTACCAGTGCTGGCTTGTCGTCGAGCCAGGCGACACTCCGCTCAAGAAGGGCCAGATTCTCACCGAGCAGGAGTACCTTGACGCACAGGAAAAGTACGAAGACGACTTCAAGGCCGAAATGGGCGCCGAAGCAGTCCGCAAGCTTCTCCGCAGCCTCGACCTCAAGGCCCTCATGAAGGAACTTGAGGAAGAGATGGAGAACACGCGTTCCAAGCAGAACCGCAAGAAGATCGCCAAGCGCATGAAGGTCGTCGAAGGTTTCCGCGTCTCGAACTCGAAGCCTGAATGGATGATTCTCGACGTCCTGCCGGTCATCCCGCCGGAACTGCGTCCTCTTGTTCCTCTTGAAGGCGGTCGTTTCGCGACGTCTGACCTCAATGATCTCTATCGTCGCGTCATCAACCGCAACAACCGTCTGCGCAACCTCCTCGCGCTTAAGACGCCGGACGTCATCATCCGCAACGAGAAGCGCATGCTTCAGGAAGCGGTGGACGCGGTTTTCGACAACGGTCGTCATGGTCGTGCCGTCACGGGGCCGGGAAATCGTCCGCTCAAGTCGCTCTCCGAGATCCTGAAGGGCAAGACGGGCCGTTTCCGCCAAAACCTTCTCGGCAAGCGCGTGGACTACTCCGGCCGTTCGGTGATCGTCGTCGGCCCGGAGCTCAAGTTCCCGCAGTGCGGCCTTCCAAAGGAGATGGCGCTTCGTCTCTTCGAGCCGTTCATCATCCGCCGTCTGAAGGAGCTGGGCATTTGCCACACGGTCCGCACGGCGCGTAAGATGATTGAGCGCCATGATGAGCAGGTGTGGGACATCCTTGAAGAGGTGACGAAGGACAAGACGGTGTTCCTGAACCGTGCTCCGACTCTTCACCGCCTCTCGATCCAGTCGTTCGAGCCGGTGCTTGTCGAAGGCAAGGCGATTCGTCTGCATCCGATGGTCTGCACGCCGTTCAACGCCGACTTCGACGGTGACCAGATGGCCGTTCACGTGCCGCTTTCCATCGAGGCGCAGATGGAGTCGAAGCTCATGATGCTCGCCTCCACGTCGATTTTCTCGCCGGCGTCAGGCAAGTCCGTCATGACGCCGACGCAGGACGTCTGCTTGGGGCTCTACTTCCTCACGGTTCCGTCGCAGCAAGACAAGCTGGCCGGCAAGATCGCGGGCAAGACGGACATGTCGGACGAGCATTTGCCGCTGTTCAACGACATTGGTGAGGTCGAGTTCGGCATTGCCGAGGGATGCATCTCCTACCACAGCCGCATTCGCTTCCGCAATCCGGACTACAAAGCGACGGGTCGCCCGCACGGCGTGACGGACCGGCGCACGATCGAGACCACGGCGGGTCGCGTCATCTTCAATAACGTGTGGCCGAAAGAGATGGGCTTTTGGAACGACAAGTGCTCGAAGTCCACAATCGGCAAGTTAATTCTCGACTGCCACAAGGTCGCGGGCCATGACGAGACCGTTCTCGCAATCGACCGCCTCAAAGCCCTCGGTTACAACTTCGCGACCGTTTCCGGCGCGTCGATGGGTCTGAAGGACATGATTCGTCCGGCCGAGAAGGACGCTGAGGTCGAGAAGGCGCGCAAGGCCGCCGACGAGGTCCAGAAGCAGTTCCAGCAGGGCATCATCACCGATGGTGAACGTCACAACAAGATTGTTGACATCTGGTCAACGACCACTGAGAAGGTCGGCGACGAGCTCTACAAGACGATTGACAAGAACATCAGCCCCGAGAACAGGAATCCGACCGAACTCAACCCTGTCTACATGTTCGTGGACTCGAAGGCGCGCGGCTCGAAGCTCCAGATCCGTCAGCTCGCCGGCATGCGCGGTCTTATGGCGGCGCCGAACGGCGACATCATCGAACGCCCGATTACCGCTTCGTTCCGCGAAGGACTTTCGGTTCTTGAATACTTCATTTCCTCACACGGCGCCCGCAAGGGCCTTGCGGATACGGCTCTCAAGACGGCCGACGCGGGCTACTTGACGCGCAAGCTCGTGGACGTCTCGCAGGATGTCATCATCACTCAGGAAGACTGCAACACGGTGAACGGCATCGAGGTCGAGGCCATCATCGAGGGCGATGAGGTCAAGGTGACGCTCGGAGACCGCGTTCTCGGACGTACGGCGCTCTACGCGGTGCAGGACCCGAAGACGGGCGATACGATCGTTCCCGCGAACGAGATTATCGACGAAGCCGCGTGCGCGAGGATCAATGCGTGTGGACTGGAGAAGATCTGGATCCGTTCGGGCCTGACGTGTGACGCCGAGCATGGCATGTGCGCGAAGTGCTACGGACGTGACCTCTCGACGGGCAAGCAGGTCGAGATCGGTACGGCGGTCGGCATCATTGCCGCGCAGTCCATTGGTGAACCGGGCACGCAGCTGACGATGCGGACGTTCCACATCGGTGGAACGGCTTCGGCGACGGCGACAAAGCCTGAGATCATTCTCAAGAATGACGGTATCGCAAAGTTCGTCGACATTCGCAAGGTGCGCAATGACGAGGGCAGGGAAGTCGTCCTCAACAAGAACGGCTCGCTTGAGATCTACTCGAAGACGGGCGCAAAGCTTGACACCTACCAGCTTCAGATGGGTACGACGCTTCTCATCGAGGATGGTGCTGAAGTCAAGAGAGGCGCGAAGGTCGCAGTGTGGGATCCGCACTCTGTTCCGGTTCTTTCGGAAGCGGCGGGTGACATCGTCTTTCAGGATTTTGAAGAGGACATTTCGGTGAAGACCGAGACGGATCGCGCAACGGGCGCAAAGACGCTTGTTGTCCTTCCGACGTCCGAGTCAAACCTCCATCCTCGCATTGAGATCCGTGACGCCGCTGGCAAGATGCTCGACTCGCACGATGTCCCGACGGGCGCGATTGTCATGGTCCGCGACGGCATGCGGGCGACGGCAGGCATGCTTCTCGCCAAGACGCCGCGTGAGGCGGCGAAGACGCGCGACATTACTGGCGGTCTGCCGCGCGTGGCAGAGCTTTTCGAGGCGCGCCAGCCAAAGGACGCGGCAGAGATCGCGAAGATCGAGGGCGTCATCGACTTTGGCGAGAACGTTCGCGGCAAGCGTTGCATCAAGGTGGTGGACGATGTCACGGGCCTCGTTGAAGAGCATCTCATCCCGATGGGCAAGCAGATCGTCGTCTTCAAGGGCGACCGCGTGAAGAAAGGTCAGCAGCTGACGGAAGGCCCGGTCATCCCGCAGGAGATTCTTGAAGTCTCCGGTCCGCAGGAACTCGAAAAGTACCTCGTCAACGAAGTTCAGCAGGTCTACCGTCTGCAGGGCGTTGAAATCAACGATAAACACATTGAGATCATCGTGCGCCAGATGCTTCGCAAGGTTCGCATCACGAACCCGGGAGACACGGACTTCCTTTGGGGTGATCAGGTGTCGCGTCAAACGTTCTTGCGCGTCAACGAGGAGATGATGAACGAAGGCCGCCGTCCGGCAGAGGCCCAGCCCGCGCTTCTCGGCATCACGAAAGCCGCGCTCGAAACCGATTCGTTCATTTCGGCGGCGTCCTTCCAGGACACGACGCGTGTCCTCACGGAGGCGGCGACGATGGGCAAGGTCGATGAACTCCGTGGCTTCAAGGAGAACGTCATCCTCGGCCACCTCGTTCCGGGCGGCACTGGCTTCCCGATGCATCGCTACCTCAAGCTCGTGCCGCTCTGCGACACAATCAGCGACGAGGAGATGGACAATCTTCGTGAGGAGCAACGCAAGAAACACGAAGAGCTCTACGGCATTCCGGCAACGGGGTTGCCCGGCGAAGAGGAGACCGACGAGTCCGATCTCGGCGAGCCGCAGCTCATTGCGGATACGGGCGATACGTCGGCTGATGGCGTGGACATCCAGAATTCGGACGAAACGATGGGATCCGATGGCGGAGACGATTTGCTCGGCTAACTGAACCGAGAGAGTCGAATGAAGCGCGGGGCTCGGCATTACATACCGTGCCTCGCGCTCTGTCTACCCGACTGATTCCTTTCAAGTTCGCGTTTCTCCGTTCCTGCAGGCTGTCAAATATGCTATAATGTCGTGGAAATGAAAGACGATTTTCTCGTGTTCGACCATGTGACGAAACGGTTTGGCGCATTGACGGCCGTCAACGATGTCACGCTGACGGTCAAAAAAGGCGAATTCTTTTCGTTGCTCGGCCCTTCAGGTTGCGGCAAGACGACACTTCTGCGGATGCTGGGCGGTTTTGAACGCCCAGATTCAGGGCGCATCTATTTGGAAGGCAAGGACATCACGGACTTGCCGCCGAACCAGCGTCGCGTTCATACGGTCTTCCAGAACTATGCGCTTTTCCCGACGATGACGGTCTGGGACAACATTGCCTTTTCGCTCAAACTGGCCAAGAAGCCGAAGAACGAGATCGAGGAGCGGGTGGATGAGATTCTGGAGATGATCCAGCTTTCGGATCAGGCCTGGAAGTATCCGAATCAACTTTCGGGCGGGCAGAAGCAACGTGTCGCCATTGCCCGTGCGCTTGTGGACCGTCCGCAAGTCCTCTTGCTGGACGAACCGCTGGCGGCTTTGGACCTGAAGCTTCGGCAGCATATGCTTCTTGAACTGGATACGATTCACGATCAGGTTGGCATCACGTTCCTTTATGTGACGCACGATCAGGGCGAGGCGATGTCGCTCTCGGACCGCATTGCCGTCATCAACAAAGGGATGGTTGAACAACTCGCGGGTCCTGCGCAAATCTACGAGGCTCCGGCGACGCGGTTCGTCGCGTCCTTCATTGGCGACACGAACTTCTTCTCGGGTGAGATTGTCTCGATCGAAGGTGACTATTGCTATATTCAGATTGAGGGCTTCCCGCAGATCAAGGCCTACAATGACAAAAAGCTTGCGGTCGGGCAGCGCGTCGATCTGTCCGTCCGCCCTGAGAAGATTCGCGTCACGTTGGCACCGCCGACGCCTGAGAAGGGCGCGTCGATCAATGTCTTCCCTTCCGTGGTCAAGGACATCGTCTACCAAGGCGTTTACACGAAATACTGGTTGAAGTCAAGTCAACTGCGCATCTCGGCACTGAAGCCGCATTCACGCTTCCTGCTTGACCAGGAGCCAATCACCTGGAATGACGAGGTCTTCGTCTGGTGGCATCCCGACGATGGCTACATGGTGGAGGTCGCCGAATGAGTGTTCAGTTGACACGAAAGCGGTTTTGCTCTGCTACGACGAGCGTCGTTTTGTCGCAAATGTTCCTTGGCCTTACCCACGCGGACGACTTGGCGTCAGAGTTCACACTTGAAGAAGAAAACAAGGACTACCTGACAACGCAGATCTTGACATATCTTGGCAATAAGCGTTCGCTTTTGAAGTTTATTGGCGATGGAGTCAATCTCGTCCGGCGAGGACTCGGGAAAGAAAAGCTTTCCTTTTTGGATGCGTTCTCCGGTAGTGGCATTGTATCGCGTTTTATGAAGCGTTATGCTTCGCTCATTATAGCGAACGATTTGGAGCGGTATAGCCAGACTGTTAATCAATGTTATTTGACCAACCGTTCGGACATTGACCATAAAGAATTTGACCAGGTTTTTCGAGAATGGGTGGCTTATACGAAAGGGCATCTTTCCCCGGGTGTCATAACGAGATTATACGCATCTCTTGATGATTCAAACATAAAAAGCGGCGAGCGAGTTTTCTATACTCATGAGAATGCAGTCTTGCTCGATTCTGCGAGGCATGCGGTAGATGTTGTCGTGCCGCCTAAATATTTTAATTTGGTTATGGGTCCTCTTCTTGCGGAGGCATCGATCCATCCAAACACATCCGGTGTGTTCAAGGGATTCTACAAGAACCGTCAGGGAATAGGAGAGTTTGGGGGTGAGGGTAAGAATGCCTTGGCGAGAATATGTGGAAAAGTTGAGTTAAATAAGCCCGTGCTGTCGAACTTTGATTGTGACAGCATTGTTCTGCGCGGTGATACTAATCAAATCGTTGAGACCATCGATGAGGTTGATCTTGCGTATTTTGATCCGCCCTATAATCAGCATCCGTACGGCTCGAACTATTTCATGCTCAATGTTCTTGCCGAGAACAAGGAGCCAACTTCGCTTAGCCGCGTGAGTGGAATCCCAAAGGGCTGGAATCATTCCGAATACAACAAGAAGCGTGAAGCGGAACGGACTTTTTTTGAACTCTTGGGAAAGACGAAGGCTCGTTACTTGATGATTTCCTATAGCTCAGAGGGGTTTATTTCGTATGATCGATTTATCGCCTTTCTTGAAACATTAGGGGAGGTTAAGCCCGTTGAAATTGAATACAACACTTTTCGGGGTAGCCGAAACCTGAGAAATCGTTCGCTTAAGGTGACGGAGTACTTATTTCTTGTTAAGAGGGCGTGAAGGGGGTCATAAATGTCGCACAAACTACAATTGAGTAAACAGCGCAAGGGAACTGTTATTAATGCGAAGTCAAAGCGCCAAGAAACCTCTCTCATGCGGGCGGTTAATCGCGTTCGGGATAGTTTGCTTGCGGAATTTGGCGGGTTGCGGGTTGTTCAAGAACCCCAGTGGCATTTAAAGGCGGTGATAGATCGTCTTAAAGTTCAATTCCCAGACGTGCCCTTTTGCACATGTCTTGAGTCTTCCGCAATGAAGCCTGATGGTGGCGTGCTCTCAATTGAGGATTCCTCCGGTTGTTGTTATCCGATTTTAATTTCAGAGAAAAAGAATCAGGGGACGAATGATTTACGGCGTAGTCAGGGCAAGGCGGTACAGGCTAAAGGCAATGCCATTGAGCGATTGGGTAAAAATGTGATAGGTTTTAGGGCATCTCTGTTGTCCGAATCAATATTCCCATTTGTGTGTTTGGGAGATGGTTGTGATTTTGCCGCTGATTCAAGCATTGTTGATCGAGTTAAGACAATTGCAATGTTTGGCTCATTGAACGAGATTCATCTCCATAATGAAGGACCTCGGAGGATTTTCAATCGTGGCACGTACTATTTTAGAGTGCCGCAGTGGACTGAAGACGAGATGTACACTTTGTCACTGGAAGTTGCACGACGAAGTGTTTTGTATTATTTTTCCAAGCATGGGGAAAGGTCTTTCATGCGATGACGAATCCCCTGCGTTCAAGACGGGCCGAGTGGCTTGTGACGTTACCGAGCTTTTTGTGGCTTGCGTTGTTCTTTGCGGTTCCGGCGGTAATCGTCCTTGCGTTCACTTTCCATGGTCATGACGCGTCAGGCGGCGTCGGCGACTGGTCGATGTCAACTTGGCGCGAGCTGGTCGATCCGGATTATCCGGCGATTGTCTGGAACACGCTTCGGATCTCTTTTGAGATCACGCTTTGGTCCATCGTGCTCGCGCTCCCCTGCGCCTATGCCATCGCGCGCATGAATCCGAAGTGGCGCGCGATCGTCGCGGGGTCGATCATGTTGCCGTTCTGGACGAGTTTCGTCGTGCGTGTCTTCGCGTGGAAGACGATGCTCCATCCCGATGGCTGGCTTCAGGCCTGCTATCTCGTTTGGTTGCGGATGCGCGACTGGCTTTTCGACTGGCTTCCCGGCTTCCTTCAGCAGTTCCTCATCTTGATTGGCTTTGCCTCCGCAGGACACGTCGATCCGGCGAGTTCGACGATTCTCGATTCCGAAGCTGCGGTCGTGCTTGTCTCGGTCTATTCCTTTCTGCCGTTTGCGATCATGCCGATCTATTCGGCGGCGGAAAAATTCGACTTCGCGCTTCTGGAGGCTGCGCGTGACCTTGGGGCGAAGAACTTCTACGCCTTCCGGAAAATCTTTATCCCTGGCGTGCGGCAGGGCGTCGTCTCGGCGGTCTTGATGGTCTTTATCCCGGCGATTGGTTCGTATGTCATCCCACAGATGCTTGGCGGCACGAACTGCGTCCTCATCGGAAACAAGATTTTCATGCGCGCGATTCAAAACCGCAACATTCCGCATGCGAGTGCGCTGGCGACGCTAATGGCCGTCTCGGTCCTTGTGCCGTTGGCGCTTGCGATGTGGTGGAAGAAACGACAGGACGTGCGCGACCGCAAGCGGCTGGATGCCCAGACGGCGCGGCTCGTGGTCTCGGGAGGCGGCCGATGAAGCGCTCGCTCTTTTCAGTTGCCGTTCTCGGACTTGTCCTCGCATTCCTCTATGTGCCGATTGTGCTGGTCGTCGTGTATGGGTTCGTCCCGAACGGCACGGCGATGAGCTTCTTCGATGCGCGCGGAAACTTCCTTGGACTGACGGCGAAATGGTATCAGCAGATCTTTGCGGGAAGCTATGCGGTCAAGTCCCTCTTGCAGAGCTTTTGGCTCTCGCTGACGATCGCGGGTCTGGCAACGGCCGTCTCCAGCGTTCTCGGCACGACAGCCGCTTTGGCTCTCCATCGCTGGAAGGGGAGGCTTCAGACCATTCACCATGCGCTTGTCTATACGCCGCTTGTCATGCCTGACATCCTGATCGGCATTTCTCTCCTCATGCTTTTTGTCGCGGCGAAGATTAACTGTGGGTTCTGGACGATTCTCATCGCACACGTGACGTTCTGCGTGTCATATGTCGTCATGACCGTCTTGGCGCGGTTGCAGGACTTTGACGACCGCATCATTGAGGCGGCGTATGACCTTGGCGCGGGGCCATGGTACACGTTCTTCAAGGTCGAGCTTCCGATTCTCCTGCCTGGCATCATCGCAGGCGGGCTTCTCGCCTTCACGCTTTCGATTGACGACGTGGTCATCACGTCCTTTGTGAATGGCGCGGGCACAAACACGTTTCCGACTTATGTGAGTTCCATGACGAAGCACTCGCGCAACTTGCCGAGCGTCTTTGCGCTTTCGACGCTCATGCTCATCTTCACTTGCACGCTGGTTGCGATTTCAAAGGTCTTGACGGGCAAGACTCCGACCGCCCGGCATCGGTAGCCGCGACAACGCCATGGAGAGTCCGATCATCTGTCTGGAGCATGTTGACGCCGGTTACCCCGACGCGGTGATCTTGCGCGACGTTTCGTTTGAAGTGGCGCATGGCGAAATCTTCATCCTGCTCGGGGGCTCGGGATGCGGGAAGTCAACGATCATGAAGCATATGACGGGGCTGAATCCGATTTTGTCGGGGCGGCTGACGGTTGCGGGGGCCGAGTGGAATGCGCGCACGCGTGCCGGACTTTGCCGCAAGATTGGCGTCATGTATCAGTCAGGTGCGCTCTTCGGGTCGATGACCTGTCTGGAGAACGTACTGTTGCCGCTGGAGGAGTTCTCGGATCTGCCCAAGACGGATCGGTTCGCGCGGGCGCGGCGTTTGCTTGCGGATGTCGAACTGGAAGACGCGGCGGAGAAGATGCCGAGCGAGATCTCGGGCGGCATGCGCAAACGCGTCGCGATTGCGCGCGCGATGGCGCTCGATCCGGAGGTCGTCTTTCTGGACGAGCCGAGCGCGGGCCTTGACCCGATTACCTCTGAAGCGTTAGATGACTTAATTCTGCGTCTGCGCGAGGAGAAAGGGATGACCTTTGTCGTCGTTACGCACGAATTGCCGAGTGTCTTCAAGATTGGCGATCGTGCGGCGATGTTTGATCGTGCGCGTCAGGCGATGATCGCACTGGGATCGCCGCGCGAGTTGCGTGAGGCTTCCGAAGATGCGTTTGTCCGGCGCTTCTTCACCTGCCGAACGGTGGACTGATGTGACGGCAAGTCATTTGAATCTGCATCATATGATAGACAGGTGTGCCAGGAGTGTGTTGCGCGGATTAGAGGCGGTTAGGGTCAATGCGGTGCCGATGGTCGTTTTGTGGACATTGGCGGTGACGACTGTTCTTGCCTATTATCTTGTCCCTGGTGTGGCGTCGGCTTTTGAGCCGCTCATGCGATGGCAGACGCAGAATGGAGAATTGGCGGCTTTCCTGAATCGCGTCTTCTTTTGCGGGCTGTTGCCAGGGGTCTTTTTGCTGACGGTTCGGTCCATTCGTCCGCCGCGTCTGTTCTTGACGGTTCTTGTCTATTCGCTTTGGGGCGGTCTGTGGGGTATCGTCTGTGATGGATTCTTCTCGCTACAGGCGTTCCTGTTCGGCCATGGGACGGATGTCGTTACGCTTGTCGAGAAGACGCTGGTTGATCAGTTTGTGTGGACTGTTGCTGTTTGTACGCCGGTGAACGCGCTTTTCTTTCCATGGGTGGCGAGGGACTTCCGTTTCGGTCCGCGCATCAATTGGCGGAAGTTTCTCCGCGAAGACTGCCTTTCCCTGTTGGTCACCAACTGGATCGTATGGATTCCCGTGACGGCTGTCGTCTACGCGTTCCCCTTGCCGCTGCAGATTCAGCTGGTCGGTTTCGCCTGTTCGTTCTGGATGCTGGCGGCCTTGCGTGCGGCCGCGAAAGGAGGAAAACCGTGAAATTCTCGTTTGCCGTTGACCGTGCCGCCAACGCATCGCTTGGCGAGCAGCTTTTTCGGAATTTGCGCAAGGCGATTGTGCGAGGCGTCTATAAGCCAGGCGACCAGTTGCCGGGATTGCACGAACTTGCGGCGGAGGCCGGCGTGAGCGAGAAGGTCTCGCGTCGGGCGTTGGCGCGTCTTGCCGAGATTGGCTGGTGCGAGTCCCGGCGCGGCTCTCGGTCCGTTGTCGCCGATCGAGGAAAGAACCGTCAGGGACATGTTCTTTTCTTCAATTCGGAAACAGGCTTTGGATATCATTCGTCCCGTCTTGTCGGGGCGCTGCGTTCACGGCTTCTGAAAGCAGACTATCGCCTGACGGCGATTTCAGCCCATGATCTCAAGCGGGACGGCTCCAGCCGTCTCCTGTCAGAGTCGCTGAAGGACCATTGGGACCTTGTCATTGAGTTCGGTGAGCGTGCCGGTGCGCGGCAGGCGATCGAGGACGCGGGCTGGCCGTTCGTCGTCCTTGGTGACGGGGGCAAGAGCGTCCTGTCTGCGGCGACCAACTGCATTGGACAAATCGAGTTGCAGAACGGACTGGCCGTCCCGGATTTCGTCCGAGCTTGCGCGAGGAAGGGCGTTCGCACGGTCGTCCAGTTCCTTTATGACGAAGGCGGCTATGATGTCGCGGGCGTGCTGAAGATGACCGGCATTTCCTGCGAGACGATGCGCATTCCCCGCGTTCGCACTCCTTTTGGCATGTACAGCGGGGCGTTTGCGGCGATGAAAGAGCTGTTGGGACGAGCGAATGGCCGTCTACCGGATGTCTTTCTCTTTACGGACGACCATCTTGCGCACGGCGGGCTTCTTGCGCTGTCGGCGCGTGGCGTGCGCATCCCCGAAGACGTGGGGGTCGTCACGCACGCAAACCGTGGTCTCGGCCCGTTTTGGATTAAACCCCTGACGCGACTTGAAATGGATCCTGTCGCGCAGGGACGGGACCTTGCCACGGCCGTTCTGGAATATCTTCGTACGGGGAATTTGCCGCAAGACCTTGTCCTTGGCTCTGTCTGGAAGTCTGGCGAGACGTTTTGATGCCGAAAAGTCCGTGTCGAACGGTGGTTGTACCTCGTTCGTCCCTTTTTGCGGTTTCTGCTTGCTTTTCTGCAAAAGTTTTTGCTACAATGATTTCAGAAGCGACGGAGTAAGGATTCCGACTTGTGGGGTCAGACCGTCTTTTAAACGGAATAAGAATGAGCATGAAGCATTTAGTTTTACTCGTCTCGGCGAGCATCACGTTTTGGACGGCGATGGCGACCGATCTCGGCAACATTGCGCCGGAGTTCACAGCGGCGGGACGCGTTGACAATCCCGAGGTGAAATTTGCCAAGGAGCGATTCTACAAGTGGGGTTGGGGACTCTTCGTCCATTACGGCCTCTTTTCCGCAAAGGGTGAGGGCGAATGGCTGATGCATGACGAGCGCATTGACCCGAGGACGTACTATGCCGAACTTCTGCCGCGCTTCAAGCCGAAGCCCGGTTGCATTGACGAGTGGATTCGCCTTGCGCAGGACGCGGGCATGCGGTACATCGTCCTGACGACGCGCCATCACGAGGGCTTTTGGCTTGGCGACGACTTCATCCGCACGTACACGGAGAAGGCTCGCGCGGCGGGGCTCGGCGTCGGTGTCTATTATTCAGTCGCCGACTGGAGCGACCCTGATTATCGCGGAGGGCCCGGCGATCAGGAGGCGTGGAAGCGCTTCGTCACCAAGACGCACGCGCAACTTCGTCACCTCATGACCGACTTCGGCGAGATCCAGTATCTCTTCTACGACGGTTGCCCGGCGCCATCGGTCTGGGGCGGCTACGAGATCAACGCGGAACTGCGCCGCCTTCAGCCGGGGCTTCTCATCACGCGTTGCAATGATGATGACCTCAAGAGTTGCGAACAGAACTCGGTCGGCGGCGAAGGCCTTTGGGAATCGTGCTACACGCTCAATGGCTCGTGGGCGTACAACAAGTACGATGGCGGCTGGAAAGATCCGAAGGATGTCGTCGCGATGCTCATCTCCATCCGTGCGCGTGGCGGCACGATGCTCATGAACGTCGGGCCAAAGGGGGACGGTACGGTCCAGAAGGAGGCGCAGGACCGCATCCGCACCATCGGCGCATGGGTGAAGGCGAACGCCGTCGCGTTCTATGACGTGAAGAGGGATCCGTTCGATGGCGCGTGCTACGAGTGGATGACGGCGAGTGGAACGGACCAGCAGACGGCTTACTTCCAGTTCATCCGCTCTTGGAACGAGAACCGCTATCTCGTGGGCATCTCCAATAAGGTAACGCGCGTGTGGTTCGTGGACGGGGACGAGGATCTTGCCTTTTCGCAGGACCCTGTCACGCGCGTCATCGCGATCAAGGGGCATCCGTTTGCGCCGAAGGAGGCGATGCCGCGCATGGCGGGCGTCTCCTTCGAGGGCGCGCCCGTACCGATTCACGACACGTGCTGGGCACGTTGCACACCGCAGCTCTCGGGCCTTTATGAGAAGATCTCGGCCTCGCAGACGAATGTCGTGCGCGACATGTGGCACGGCTTCAGCCGGATCACGTTTGATTTCAAGGGGCATCGGGCGTGGGTCGTCGAGCCGAAGAAGGGCCCAGCGCTGGGCGCGCCATGGACATGGACAATGCAGTGGGCGGATGCGTTCGTCGATCGGCAGGGGTGCCTCGATCTGCTCGCGCGCGGCTGGCGCCATGCGACGATTGACGTCTTTCGGCATCGCATGGACGCGGAAGGGCTCAAGGTCTGCCGCGCATTCCAGCGGTTTCTCGTGGAAGAGCTCGGTTTCGCGCCGCAGACGAATCTCATCGGCATGAGTTGGGGCGGATTCTTCTCGTGCCGTTACGCGGACGCCTACCCGGATTGCGTGCGCCGCATCTACCTCGACGCGCCGCTTCTCAACTTCGAGGGCTTTGCCAACCCGGACTACGGACGCATTGGCCCGTGGGCGGAGCAGAACCCGGCGGACGGGAACTGGACGGACGATCCGCGCATGCCCGTCAATATGGCGGCGAAGCTTGCGAAGGCGGGCATCCCGGTCCTGCTCCTCTACGGCGGACAAGACCAGACCGTCCCGCCTGCGCTCAACTGCGAGCTTTTCGCGGGTCGCTTCCGTGCGGCGGGCGGCGACATCCGCGTCCGGAGGCGTAATCTCTTCGGCCACCATCCGCACGGCTTGGATCCTGACAAGACGGGGCTGATCGCTGATTTCTTTCAGTCATTCTCGAATACAATCAAAGAAAGGTAAGATCCGATGGAAACGATGAACATGGCCAATGTGTGCAGGTTTGCGGCAGCCTTTTCCGCTGTTTTATGCGGAGTGGGTCTTGTGTCCGCAGAAAGCCTTGAGGTGCGGGGGGGGGGGCAAACCTTGACGCAGGAACCTGACACGACGGCGCGATACCTGCGCGTGAAGTGCACGAAGACGAACCCTTGGGATACTACGAACGCGAACGGGACATGGGGTCTCTCGTTCTTCGGTGTCACGCGCGATGGCGGGCTGGTGCCCTATCCCGCCGCAGCAAAGGCGGCGGGGTCGGACGGCTCGGACGCCGCGGCCGTTCTCTCGCCCGTGCGCGGGGGCGGCTCGGAATACAACTGGCAGGCCGTCCTCGGAACCGACCTGACGATCGACATGGGCGAGCCCGTGACATTCAACGGCTATTCGTGGGGACAGCCGTGGGTCGCGCCGGGCCGGGCGCCCTACGACTTTACGGTCGAGATCTCGTCCGACGGCGAGGAATGGTTCCTCTGGGACGAACGCAAAGGGGCCGTGAGCTCAAACTGGGGCTCCTCGGACGACGTCTCGACGTACAGTCCGCGCACGGATCCGCAGCCGGTGGCGAACGCCCTGCCGATCTTCGCCGCAGACGACGCGGTGGCGATCGCCGAAGGTGCGACGCTCGTGCTGGATCACGTGAACGGACGCGTGCCGAATCTGTCTGGCGCGGGCGTCTTGCGAATCGAGGGAGGCCATGTCATCCTGACGGGAGACTGCACGTTCACCGGCGTGATCGACGGCTGGGGGTGGATCGATCTTGCGACGGAGAACGACACGCTCGGCTTCACATGCGCCAACACGGCGTTTGTCGTTCGCAATACGGGAAAGCCCCGTACGTGGCGGCTGTCCGGGAGGCTTCCGGAAACGCGGGACGACGAAGAGGCGCCGCTTTCGCTTGTGCTGTCGGGCGATGTGCAGCGTCTGGCCGTTCCGCGAAAGATGGTGACGGCATACGGAGAGGAGATTGCGCCGAAGGCTCTGCACGGCTCCATCACGTTTGACGACGCGACGGTGACGACATGCGCGGGTGCACCGCGGTTGGCGCGCTTCTTGCGGTACGTCTCCACCAAGGGATTCTCGTCCGTGCACATGGTCGGCGAGGTCGAACTGCGTCTCGGGGGCGTGCGACAGGAGATTCCCGCATCGGCGTACAGTTGGCAGAACTGGTTCGCCACGACGAACTTCACGCTGGGACTGATTGCCGCGCACGAGGCTTGGGAGGGCCGCAAATGTGGCACGCTTGCCAATCTGACGGACGGCAACCCCGACACGTACTGGCAAAAAAGCGTAATCGGCACCGAAACGGCGAACGAGCCCTACGCGCAGGTCGAACTGCCGTATCCGGTTCCGTTTGATTCCGTTGCCGTCTTCGCGCCGTCGACGGGATCAGTCGAAAACGGTGCGTATCTGGCGCAGCGGTGGGAGATCGAGACGAGCGCAGACGGGTGGACCTGGACGCGCGTGCAGACGCAAGATATCGATTACGACTATGGCCCCTGGCCGTACAGGCGCGGCGAACTCAGGGACGATGCGGTCGAAGAGTCGTCCGTCTGGCCGAAGGCGGGAGTTGACGTCGTGCGGGGATCTTTTTCCGTGGCCAATGCGCTTCGATATCTCAGGATGACGATCTATGGATTGAGCGGCGCGAAGGGGGAGAACACGGGGAATTTCACGTCCTTTGGCGAGATGCAGCTTTACAGGGGCGGAATCTGGCAGCCATGGCCGGCGGGAACGACGGCGGAATGGCTGCACGGCGTCGCCGACAAGTCGATTACCAACATCTGCAACTCGACGGGCGAGTTTGTCGCAAAGGCCTGGAACAGCTATGAGTACAACCAGGCGCACGACCAGGGCGGTGAGGCGCAGTACACATGGCCGGGTGGCGCCGATGGAGTCGCGCAAGGCGTTGGCTTCGTCGTCAAGGCGTCGGAAGACCTGCCGCTTGATGCGTACGCGCTGTACATGGGCGGTCAGTGGGAGGCCAACAACCGCGTGCCGAACATTTGGACTTTGGACGCCTCTTACGACGGCGTCTCATGGGCGACAATCGACAGCTGCGCGAACGGCTATGAGGTTTTCACGGCGCTGGACAAGAATTGCCGCTATATGTGGGATCACCGCTTCTTCCTTCGCACGGTCGATACGAGCCAGTTGTCGGGGAAAGGCTTGACGGATGGTTTGGGCGACGCGGCGACAGTGACAGTTTCCGCCGGCGCGACACTGAACGTCCATTCGGCGCAAGAAACGGCGGGACGGCTGGAAGGCGCGGGCACGGTTTCGCTTTCCGGCTACAGCCCCGTGCTGACGCTCAAGGGGCTGGACTTTTCCGGCGTGATGACGGGTTCTGGCGAACTTGTCCTTGAAGCGGGGCTCCATCATTTTTCGGATGCCGACCTTTCCGGCGTGCGAAAGATTACCGTCCGGGCGGGGGCGGTCGTAACGGGCCGGGCCTTGTTGGGCGGAAACGATCTTGAGGTTGTCTCTGAAGGCGGCGCGTGGGCGGCGGAGTGTGCCGGGATCGGCGTGTTCAAGCTTGTCGGCGAACCGCTCGCCATGCCATTGCTGGAACCCGACAACGCGAAGAAAGTCGTGCGGAAATGCTTTGCTTACGCCGAGACGGATGCCGCGTCAAAGGCGCTGTTCCTCGCTTCGACGACAGCCGAATGGCCTTCTGTGCGTCGTCTATCGCTGAAGGCTGATGATCACGCGATGTCGTTTAAGGCGACATCAGACGGGATTGTCATCGTCATTCGATAAGGGGGAAATTGACGATGCTGATGAAAGTCTTTGTTGTTTTTCTGGTTCTTGGCTCCGTTTTTGCAGGTTGCAAGCCGAAAGCCGCTCCTGACGACAATCCGTCCGCCGACCCGCCGCATGCGGCGGGTGAGCCGGTCGCGCTGCGCGGCTACGGCGGGACGGTCGCGGCGGCTTTCGGACTGGATGAAGCGCGCTTTGCGTGCGAGAACGAAAAGACGGCGGCAATCGTCTATTCAAAGCTTCTGCGCGATCTTGCGGAGATGAGCGCACGGCGACCGTCTGTCACGAACAATGTGTTTACGTTCGCTTCAGGACGTCAGGCGACGGTTTTCATGGTGGACGCGAAGACGGTGTCCGTGCGCGAGGGGGCTGCTGCCGGCGTAGCGACGCCCCCTCCCGTCGAGTATCCGCGCTATCTCGATTACTACGACCTGCGGGCACTCAAGTTCTACAAGCGGCCGATGGACTCCTTGAAGGGCTTCGGCGTCGAGAATCACTGGACGTTCGCGAATGAAGTCGGCATGGGAGGCCTGGTCTCCCATGGGATAACCTTCAACAAGACAAAGGGTCCGGGCATATTCTCGTATCAGCCTTGGGATTTCGCCGTGGACGAAGCGGCCAAGGCGGGAAGCATGCTGACGCTCTGCCCGACGTTCGCCGGGGCGTTTCCGCTTTGGGTGTACAACGACCACCCCGAGAAATGTGCGAAGACCCAGACCCATGCGCTCGTTACGGAGTGGATACAGGGCGTCGAGGGCATGCCGTTCGACAATGACGGACCCGGGTTCCCGGATGCGGCGTCTCCACAACTGCAGTTTGAGAAGGAGACGATCTCGCGCTATGCGGACAGTCCCGGTCTCGGCGGCTGGCAGTTCTACTGCGGCAAGCCCATCGGCGACCAGCTTGGCAAGGGCATGCAGGGTGCGCTCTGGGATGCGTCGGAAGAAGGCCTCTTGACGCAGAAAGAATGGCTGATGCGGCGCTACACGCTGCGGGAACTTTCCGAACGGTGGACGGGTGATCCAAACGCCTATCGCGCCTGGAAGGACGTTCCGCCGATGCAGTTCGTCGATCTCGTCGGAGGTGACTGGGACAAGGAACGATGGGACCTTTTCGGGTTTGACTGGCAATGGGCCAAGGCCCCGGATCGGGAAGTCTGGCGCGGCAGGGACGGCTGGGTGACGGACGAGGGCGTCGAACTCGGCACGCGTCCGCCGGCCGGCACGCGCTGGCTGACGGTCCAGATGCCGCCATCGCACCGCTGCAACTACGTCGAATCGGGCCGCTGCTGGTATCGGCTGACGCTGCCGAAGAGCGCGTGGCTCGCCCGGAACAAGGACAGGCCGCTTCATTTCCGCGCGGTTGTCACGCTCGGCGACAACGCTCAGGCGCATGTCTGGGCGAATGGGAAGAAGTCGGCTTCGACGCCCGGAGGCGTGCTGACCATGATTGACGCGCCGATAGAGGCGGGGGCGTTCCGCAATGACGGCCAGGACGAGCTGCTTGTCGAGATGCCGGGCGGTCGTTGCGGCGGACGGTTTACCGGTCCCGTTTCGCTTTCGCCTCACGCCGGGCAGAACTATCCCTACGCGGATCCGCGTGCAAATGCGCGGCTTTACGACAACCTGCAATTCCAAAACGACCGCATTGTCGCGCGCAACTTGCGCGTGTTCCTTGCCGGGCGCGCGCTCGATCCGAACCGGCCGATTTCGATTTCGGGGGCGGACATGCCGATACTCTCTGACTTCGCGCCGCTGTGGGCGGAGCAGGGGTTTGCCATGCAGTCCACCTCGACAGACGGCTTCTACTGGCCCTTCCTGCCTGACATGGGGCGTCTGTACGGCTTCTACTTCATCGGAGAGCCGAGCTGCGATGTCGCGGCGGAAGACCGCTTTGACCGAAATTTCGGAACGATCTTCTACACGGGCGCGTCATCGACCGCCGTGTTCATGGACATCGAGCAGTACATGCAGTTCGAGAAGGAGACGGGCGGCATGACGGCGCGCATGCCCGTCACGCGGCTTGTCGGGCATTACCTGATTGACGAACCCCGCACGGCGCTCTATCTCTCGACTGTCTCCGACCTGCTGGGGTCGGGAACCTGCTACGGGTGGAATCTGCTGCGGGGCGAAATGCAGGCCGTTCATCACGACGCGACCATGACGACCGAGAAGGCGCTGGCGCAGGGCCTTGTCACGCCGGAGAAGTACCCCCTCCTGATTGACTGCGGTGCGGACGTGATGACCGAGGACATGGTCGCCGACGTCGAGAAGTATGTGCGCGCGGGCGGCGTGTTCGTCGCGTTCGCCGAGACGGGGCGCCACACGCCTTACGTGCGCGACGCCCATCCGCTGGCGCGGGTGTCGGGTTTCAGGACGGCGGACTTGCCTCAGGGAATCCGCACGCTGACCTTTGCGGAGGGCAATGCCGAATTTCCCCTTTGGGCAGGAAAGACATTCGAGGCCAACGGGTACGGTCAGCACAACGCGTCGAACTGGCGGTACAACCGCGCACTTGAAAAGACGGCGGCGGATGCCGAGGTCTTGGCCGTCTATGATCGCGGCGGAACTCTCGCGGCTGGCGTGCGCACGGTCGGGAAGGGCAAGATCATCACGCTCGCGTCGGGCTTCTGGCGCGAGGCCGCCGACATTCGCGGCAAGTGGACGCCGTCGCGCTACAACATGCTGACGGATGAGTTCCTTGCGCAGCTGGGCCTTGTGCGCACGACGGAAGCCTCGGCCTATCAGGTCTGGACGCGCAAGGCGACGAGCAAGGACGGCCTTGAGGATTGGCTTGTCGCCTTCAACGTCGCTTTTGATCCGAAGGCGAACGCTCCTTACGCGGTGAGGTCGACTCTTGCGTTCAAGACCGCCGTGAAGCCTGTGCGCGTTTATGATGCGTTCACGGGCGAAGACGTGAAAGGCTGGACATATGACGCAGAAGGTTTCGTGCGCATTCCCGAACAGGAGCTTGGCCCGTTCAAGACGCGTATCTTCGCTGCGGCGAAGGACGTGTCCCCGGCTGTCGCGCTGAAGACCTGGTGGGAGGAGAAGGTCAAATACCACAGGCTCGGACCGGTTCCCGAGTTCCCCGCGTTCAAGCCCATGCGGACGGCGAACATCCGCGTGTTCGACAAGTGGGACTTTTCGACGGACGGCGGCATCACGTGGCGAAAGTCCGGCAACCGCACTTGGAAGCTTCAGTTTTCGGATTTGAAGGATTACGCCGGCCCGGCCCTCTATCGCACGACGTTCGACATGCCGGTTTCGGCAAAAGGCAAGACGCATGTGGTTGCGTTTGGCGTGAAGTCCCTTTACGACAAGGCCGGGCTTTATCTGAATGGCCGCAAGTTCAAGGACTTTGATCAGGCGAAAGTAGACCGTGAACTGAATGGCGACCAGGCGTCGGACGTCTCAGGCCTGTTGAATTATGGAGGCTCGAATACGCTCGAGATTCGCCTGACGGGCGGGAAGCTCTTCACGGCCGGCGTCTGCGACATGGTCTGGATGTACGAGGAGAAGCCTTTCGCCGAGACGCTGTCGCTTAACGGCGCATGGGAGATCGTGATGAAGGACTTCCTTTCCGTCAATCCAGGCACGATACCTGGGCGCAATTTTGGACGCTATATGCGCCGAAAGGTGTTTGTGCCGGCTTCGTGGAAGGGACGAGACGTCTTTTTCCGCATCGTGAGTCCCGAGAACACGGTCAGTTCCGTAGTCGTCAACGGGCAGGGGCGCAACAAGGGGGGGCTTGAACCTTTTGCGAACCGAGAGCTGGTCAATGTGACGGAGCTCGTGAAGCCTGGCGAGGTCAACGAGATCGAGCTTTGGCATCGCCGCACCGTGCCAGTCGATTGGAAGGGCAAGGCCTGGGGCTGGCAGCCCGAGGAGGCCATGACGGTCGAGGATGTCGCGCTGGGGGTGCGGTAAGGCGGGGCCTTTGAAATGAATTAGGGAGCGTTAAATGAAGAACTTCACGCGAATGCAGTTTCTTTCGGGTACCAGCGCCGCGATCATGTCAGGAATGCTCGGCGGATGCAGGTCTCTTGCACGTCTTGCGCAAGGTCGCCGCCGCGTGCTCGACTACTGGTGCACATGGGAGACGCAAGTGGCCTTTGCCGACCGTGTGCGCAGAGGTCTCGCCAGGGCGGGCGGCGACATCCGAAACAGTGACATGCTGAATGAAGACCTCCTCTTCGGGAAGGACGGATGGGTCAACCTCTTTCCCGATGCGCGGCAGGGGCTCGTGCTCCTGCTCGACGCCGGATGGGACTTCCCATATGGCACCAATCGCGGTGCGGACGGCGGCCGTGGCCTCGCGGCATACGGTTCAATGCGTCCCGATCCCGTGCGCTTTCCGTCATTGACCGGCACGACAACCGAGAAGCTGACGCAGTTGCGTCGCCGCGTCGAGGATGTCGGCTGGGGAGGTCTCGGCCTGTGGGTCTCGCCGCAGAAGCAGGGCGAGTGGGCGGGACGTCGCCTTCCCAAGTCCGAACTCATTGAGGACATGAAACGCAAACTGTCCGAGTCTCAAGAGGCTGGCATTGCGTATTGGAAAGTCGATATCGGCACGCACCAAGGCGACGTCTGGTACTGTCAGGCGATGAGCCGACTGGCCGATGCTTATGCGCCGGACGTTGTGATCGACCATTCATGCGCGTTTGCCAACCCGCTGAACGGCGTCGCGCATCCGCATGTCTATGCGAAGGATGCGGAAGGCCCTGCACGCTATGTCGGCACGACGGGGCGCATGATTGGCGTGTCGGGTTTTGAGCCGTGGGCGGGGATTGATCCGAATGCGGATGACCCTCCGGCACGGATGTCCGTGCGCGAGCTGTATACGGGGCTTATGCGCGGCGCAGATTCTTTCCGTTCCTATGACACCCTCTACCCGATGGACGCGGCGTCTGCGCTTGAGCGTGCCGTTTTCGAGCTTCAGTGCGCCGATTCGCTGGGCGAGGCGTGCGTGGTGAACGTCGAGGACAATCCGTTGGTCGGCGCAGCCCTCGGCGTCGGCATCGGCGTCATGCGTTCGGCGCACAATGAAGAGTATCCCGTGGCGGCGCCCGATCCGCGCCGCGAACGGCTGACGGAGATTGCGCGCACGGTGCGCTGGCGCACGTTCGCCCCGGTCTTCGGCAGCGATCGCGGCTGCCCTGTGCGGTTTTCTGACTGGACGGCCGAGGAGTCGTGGACGTTTGCGCCTGACTCGACTTGGTGGTCTGAGGCTTTCGGCAAGACGTTCTTCCAGCGTTGCCCTGCCGTCGTCGCGCGCGGATTGCCCCTGCCGGTCGTCGCCTCTTCGACGAAGGAGAGGCCGATTGTCATCGCTTCGCGCAATCCGGGAACGGGTGCGCTCTCGGTCGCTTCGCTGCCGTTCCTGACAGACGGAAAGGGCCGGCACACGCCGTTGGCCGACATCACGCTTGACGCGAAGCTCTCGTCCGCCGCGCCGCTTGGCGTCTTCGGCGATTGCGGAAGCGTCACCTTGCGCGATGGCGCAACAGGGCGGTCGGTCCGCGCCCGCGATCTCGCGGGGGGCGCTTCGCATGACGTCACTTCGCTTTGCCGTCGAGGCGAGGGCATGATTGCGTTGCCGGGAAAGGCCCTTTCCAAGATCGGACGAGAACGGAATCCTGTCGGTGACTGCTCGTCGCCTGGGGTTCTTGTGGAGATCGCGTGACCTGACGGCAAGGATTGGGGAGATGAAAATGAAGACAAGCTTTTCGGTCGCAATGGCACTGGTGGCGGTTTGCGGCAACCTCCTGGCGGATTCGTTTCTGAAGAGGGGCGACCGGTGGATTCTCTCGGGTGATTCGATCACCTCGACGGACACCTACAGGCAGATTCTGCAGCTGGCAGCGGACCACTATCATCCCGGAGCGGGAATTGTCATCGGGAATCGCGGCGTCTGGGGGCAGAAGCTGAGCGAGGAGAAGCGCCTCGGAGCCGACGAGACCCCTCAGGTCGTTTCCATCATGATTGCCATGAACAGCTTTATCCATCATGAATACGGCACGCAGGCCGATTTCAAGGAGACCGTTTCGAAACACGTTTCGGGGCTTCGAGAGAGGGTTCGAGAGCATAAGGCAAGAGGCGCAGAGGTCCTTTTGATGACCCCGACGTTGCCGGATGAGCGCGAGGGCGGCTTCTTCGTGACGTACAATTCGCGGCGGGGGCTGGTCGAGTGCGGAGAGGCGATTCGACGGCTGGCCGACGAGGAGGGATGCTTTCTGATCCCGGTCGCAGAGGAGGTTGAGGCGTATAAGCGACAGATGGGCCCGTACGAGACATTCATTCCCGACGGCGTGCATCCGTACGGATACGGTCAGTATGCCATTGCAAACGCATTCCTGAAACGGCTTGACTTCGCGGGCGCATTGGGCCGTGGCCCTCGCATGATGACAGCACGGAATGCCGGCCCATTGGCATTCGTCTGCAAGACGCGCTTTCTGAACGAACCGTCTGACCCTCTTGTGTTTTCCGCAAGAGGCGTGAGGGGCCGCGTCCGATGGTCGGTCTGGTGCGATTCGCTTCGCGTCATGACGGACGAGGATTGTGCAGGTCACTGCATGGCGCGAGGAGAGGCCGATCTCTCCGGAGCGGACGAGTGGCGACTCCCCGTGACGCCGGAGGCTCTTGACCTTAGGATCGGCGAACGGTTACGCATCATGATTGACGTGACACCGCCTGACGGCGTCAGCCGCCTCTTTTGCGTGGATCTGGCGCGCAACGGGGTCGTTCACCTGAAGGATGGCAAGGCGGCAGGCGAGGTCGTGACATCGCTTGCGCGTGACGAGGGTCCGAAGGTCTGCGCCTGGCAGATGCGCGAAGACGGGGGCGATCTCTGGATTACCGGGAGGACGTCGGCAAATGACTTCGCGTACAAGCCGTACGGTCCGTGGGGCAACGTCTTCAACATGAACGGACTGCAGGTCTTGTTCGATTTTAGGCCGGGCGACCGCTTTGCGGGGCTGAATCCCGATCGAGACGCGCCGATGGTGCTCCTGTCCGTCTTGGAAGACCCGGAGTTTGCGGTCATGCCGTTCGTGTGGCAGGGACGGCGTTATCAGGCATCGCTTTTCGCATCCGCCCGGAAATGCGAGGGAGGGTATGAATGGACGCTCGGCTTTCGCGGCAACATCACGGATTGCGAGGCGTTTGACATTCGCAAGCTGGAGTGCTTTGGCATGCACCTTATCGTAGCCGATTATGAAAAGGGGAAGTGCGTCCGTTATGCGGACATGCCCTATTCACCACGCGACAATCCGGAACGGAGAATGAACCAGATGACGGTCTTCGACCGTGTCGGCAAGTTTCCTGGCGATGCCGTGACGACCGTCGGCATGTTTGCGTTCTGATGGAAAGGAAAAGAAAAGAATGAAAATGAAACGTTCGCTCGATCTCTGCCGTTTTCGGACGTTGGCGGTTCTTTTGGCTCGAAGCGCGACTACGGCGATGACGTCCGCGTCAATCGCTTTCGGCTTGATTCTGGCCGTTGGTACGGCATTCGCGGCGGTTGACGGTTTTGACGCCAAGGGGCTTCCTTTTGCGCACGAGGGCTTCGGCGTGCGGCGGAACTTCTACCAGTCGGGGCGCATTTCGGCGAAGGTGGCCGACATCGCCGGACTTTTTGAACTGGATTATGTCGGGAAGCAGCCGTATGACAGGCAGAACTTCTTCAAGTCGGCGGCAGAGAACTGCGTGTGGATGCATCAGTTCATGCCCTTTGTGCAAATTGAAGGCAAGCCCTTCCGGCTGACGTTTGCGAATACGGTTCATTATCCGTTTGGCTATCGAAGCGAGTGTACGCTTGAAGGCGTAAGGTTGCGGCATGAGCTTGTCCTTGACCGAAATGTCGTCTTTCGCCGCATGACGGTTCTCGAGAATCCGGCGGGGAAGCGCGTGAAGGCGTGCGTCTCGCAGATGAACGCGGGGCTGGCGCAGGGCGTGACGTGGCGGATTGACGGCGAAAAAAACGCGCTCGTCACCGACTGGAAGGAGACGGACGCGTCAATTCCAGTCGAAATCGGTTCGGCGCACCCGGTCGTCTTTCCGTCGCGTCATAATGCCAGCAACCTGCGCTTCGACCTGGTTTCGGCGGAACCCGGCGACAGCCACCTCTTTTGGTGGGTCTTCGACAAGGCGCCCGACGAAGACCTTTCCGCTGCGCGCATGGATCGCGTCTTTGCCGACTTCGACGCGAAACGCGCGAAGGATGCCCGCTTTGAGACGGGCGACGCCCTCGTCGATGGTTGGCTTGGTTATGTCGCCCCGATGAGCGCGGCACATGAGGTGGACGGGCGTGGGGCGTTTCGCGCCTCGCCGACCTACTGGATCTGGGGCTGGGACGCGATGGTCCACGCCAGTGCGCTCGCACTCTGCGGCCGGGCGGACGAGGTCAGGCGGATGCTTGCCTTTCATCGGGATGTCGCGGACGAGAAGCACGGCATCCTGCATGCCTATGACACGTCGTTCGGCATGGGTTCGGCCATCGGCGGTGCCGCGATGCCGCCGGCCGTGCAGCTTTATTGGGTCATTCTCCTGAATGACTATGTGAATGTGACGGGTGACGCGGCGTTCAAGGCCGAAAGTCTGCCGTTTGCGCGGAAGCTCGTTGAACGCGCCAAGGCGTCGGTTGATCCCGTGGATGGTTTGCCGCACGCGCGGGGTTATTATCCGGATTACCCGGAAGCCGTCGGACAGCAGACAAACGACATCGCGCTCATCAACTGCGCGGTTTATTGGCAGGGGCTTTGCGCTTGGCGGGAGCTCACGGGTGAAGGCGTGGCGGATTGCGAACGCGTGCGCGCGTCAATTGTCGAGCGGCTTTGGGATGCGCAGGAAGGCTACTGGTCGGATTCCTACGATGTCTCAAACGGCGTGCGGCGTGCGCATTATCCGCTCTACGGGCTCTTCCATGTCTCGTCTTTTGCGCGAGACCTTGCGCCCGGTCGCGCCGCCGCGTTTGCGGACCATATGCGGAACGCGTTTTTCATGAACGACCGCCTTGCCATGTTTGGCTGGGGAACGCCCGCGTTCTGCGCCGATGGCAACCAGTTCGGATCCTACTATCCCGTGACCGACCGCACCTACTGGAACGCGCAGAACGCGGCGGGACGCGTGACGGCGCTGGCGGACTTCCGGCGTATTGTCGCACGTCACGCGCGCGTCCTCACCTATCCGGAAGGACAGACGGCGGACGTCTGCAACGGGGACGCGGCGGACTACTCGGATGAACTCGGGAACAAGCAGTTCTTTGCGGCGAAAGGCTGGCTGTCTGACGCCCTCGATCTTTGGCTCGGGCTTGACGTCCGAAAGGATGGCCTTCGTTTCCGCCCGATGAACGACGGAATGCCCTTTGCCGTGCGCGGGCTGACGGTGCGCGGCAAGACGCTCGACGTGGAAATGTCCGGCACTGGCGCAAGGGCGTCCTATTTCCTCGACGGCCAGACTCTGGCGGACGGTTTCGTCCCGTGGAGCGCGTTGAAGAGGGAGCGCAACACGCTGAAGATCGAAATGGCCGCGCCCGCAGTCGCTCGACCGACGGTGCCGCGCCCCCGTTCGATGGAGGCGCGGGAAGCCTCATTTGCCGATTTTGACGCGAAGGCACGGGCGGGCGAGCGGCTGACGGTCGTCTTCTTCGGCGGGTCGCTCACGTGGAGCGCGAACGCGACCGAGCCGAACGTGACGGGCTTTCGCGGACTGATGGCGAAGTACCTCGCGGAGAAGTATCCGGCGGCGCACTTCACGTTCGTGGACGCGGCCATTGGCGGGACGGGATCGAATCTCGGCATCTTCCGCCTGGAACGCGACGTCCTCTCGAAGATGCCGGATCTCGTCTTCCTCGAATTCGCCTGCAATGACGGTGGCGAGAACACGGCCTTGCCGAACACCTGTTGCTACGAGTACCTCCTGCGCGAGATGATTGCGCGCGGCATTCGCGTCCAGCAGATGTTTTTCACGTTCAGGAACTGGACTCTGCCGGGCGTCCGACCGTCAAAGGTGCATCCGCGCCGCGACGTCTACTGGCAGCTCGCGCGCGCCTATGGCACGCCGGTGGGCGACGTCTACGAGACGCCTCTTTGGAAGCGGCTCAATTCGGGGGAAGTCCCCCTCGATGACATTTGGCCGATTGACGGGGGGCATCCGAACGATGCGGGCTACCGCATGTTTGCGGACGCGGGCGTCAGGGGCTTTGAGAAGGCCATACGCGAAGGCGCGTCCTGTCGCGTGCCCGAAAAGCCCGTCTTCGGCACGGTGCGGGACGTGCGGCGGTGGAACCCGGTTGACGGAACGCTGCCGAAAGGCTGGACGCGCCGCCTCACCTACCGCACGTCGCTCTGGTATGACGGACTCTCTTCGCGTTGGATGGATGACGTGGCCGCGTTTTCGGGCGATGCGCGTGCGCCGCTGGCGCTTGAGGCGACGGGCAACCTGTTCGGCGTCTTCGGCGAGGCGGACGAGAAAGCGCTTACGGCGGAGATAACGGCGGAGGGGAAGGCGGTTGCCTCTTTCAATGGCTATCACCGTGCGGGGCCGGGGCGTCTCTTCATCTGGCGGCATGCGCTTCTGGACGGCTGGGAGGACGGCGTGAGCCGCACGCATGCGTTTGCGGTCGATCCGATTCCCTCGGGCGACCCGAAGGGCGAGTTCCGCATTGGATCGGTCTGCACGGCGACGCTCGTGCCGAATGTCGTGACGAAGGCGGATGGCGCGGAGGTGGCGGCCGAGGCGCTGGAGCGTCTTGATCACGCGAGGGGACAGGAGTAAGGCGCTCTCTTGCGTTGCTGGGCGTCCGCGTGTTATAATACGGGTTCGTTCATGCAGTCTTTTGCTTCATTGTCCTTCGTCCAGTTGCTGGCTTCGCTGTTCCTGACGAATCCGGCTCCGCTGGAGATGCCGCGCGCCGAGGCGTATCTCGTGCGCGCGGAGGGCCGTTTCCGTCTGGAAGACCGCTTCAGCCGTTTGGACCTCTGGACCTCCCGTGCCGTTGACGGGCGCTGGGTCGATGACGAAGGCCGCGTCTTCACGCTCGCGACGCTTGCGGTCCGTCCGCCCGCGCTGGCGAACGAGGCGATGGAAACGCGCGTCCAGTACGTCGCCGCGTGCGTGCCGGTCGAGAAGCGCAAGCGGGAGCAGGTGCGTGAGGCGATTGAACGCCTGTCGCCCGTTGAGATTGCCGAAAAGCCGTCGCCGCCGCGTCAGCTTCCGCGCGGCTTTGAGGATGTGGATTATTGGCAGGGAACGAATCAGTCCGCTCTTGTTTGCGCCTTTCTGCCCGAAAAGGCGGCGACTTGGCGGCTGGCGGTCTGGGAACTGCTCCCGGGCGACGACTTCGCGGCGGCGCAGAAGGCTTTTGAAGACGTGTTCCTGCGCAAGGAGTGCCGAAAGCTTTTGGAGAAGCCGCGCGCCGCGTCGGCCGTGGATGGCGAAGCGGCTCTTCTCCGCGCGGATGCGCGCCATTCGGTTGCGGCGTATGAGAACTGGCATGTCACGGACGCGGCGTCCTATGCGATCCTGGACGATTTGCCTTCCTCCGCGCTCGTCGCGTCGCTGACGAACGACTTGCCGCGTCTGCACGCGGCGTTTGTCTCGGCGTTGCCGACGCCGTTGGACGGCACGAATGTCCTCTGTGTCGCGCGGATCTATGCCAGCCGGGACGAATATCTGGCGGCGCTGGAACTGGAGGACCGCACGAACATGGTCTGGAGCGCGGCGTACTGGAGCCCGCTTCGGCGCGAACTCGTCGCCTATCTGCCGGAAGGGGACGGGAGCGACCTCCTGAAGACAATCCGCCATGAGGCGTTCCATCAGTATCTCTCGTATGCGACGGCGATGCTGCCGACTTCGCCGTGGCTTAACGAAGGCTATGCGCAGTATTTCGAGGACTCCGACTCGACGGCGTGGGGGGCGGACGTCGATGTCTCGCCAGAAGGCCTTGCGCGGTTTGCGGATCTCCTGCCCGGACTTCTTGAACTGGACTATGCCGCGTTCTACGACGGAACTGATGCGGTTCGCCGCCTCAAGTACCGTCTCGCGTGGTCCATAGCCGTCTTTCTGGAGAAGGGCGCGCCGAACGTTCGCTTCAAGCCATTCGCGAACGTGACGCGTGACTACCTGACGACGCTTCTGGAGACGCGCGATCCCCGACGCGCGACGGCGGCGGCGTTCCGCGGATCGGAGACGCTCAAGCTCTTTCAGACGGAATGGTTGCGCTGGTGGCGGGAGCATGCGCAATGAACTATGTCGGGCGCTTGGCTCCAAGCCCGACGGGGGCGCTGCATCTCGGGAATGTCCGGACTTTTCTGGTCGCGTGGCTGCGCGCGCGGTCGCAAGGCGGAAAGGTCATCTTCCGGATGGAGGATCTGGACCACCCGAAAGACAAGCCCGGCGCGGCGCAACAGGCGATTGAGGACCTGACGTGGCTTGGCTTTGACTGGGACGAGGCGTTCGTCCAGTCGACGCGAAAGTCCCTTTATCGCGAAGCGCTGGACTTCCTTCGTTCGCAGACGGCGGAAGGGCGTCTCCCGCGCGTCTACCCGTGCGTCTGCTCGCGGCGGGATGTTGAGGCCGCCCAGTCCGCGCCGCACGCGGGAGAGCAGCTGCACTATCCGGGCCTCTGTCGCGGACGGTTCGCGACTTGGGCCGAGGCCTGCGCGTTCAAGGCTTCGGCTCCCCCGTCCCGCCCCACCGCCCCGTCCCTTCCCTGCTGGCGCTTTGTCGTTCCCGAGAGGACTGTCGTGCGGTTCTCGGATGCCTTTTCCGGACCTTTCGAGCAGGATGTCGCGGCGACGCTGGGGGATTTCCCGCTGGCGCGGGACGAGGATGGCGCGGGGTATACGCTCGCGTGCACGGTGGATGACTTGCTGATGGGCGTGACGGAGGTCGTGCGCGGTGACGATCTCCTGCCCGCGACGCCCGCGCAGATCCTGTTGGCGCAAGCACTTGCGCCGTGGGCCCGGACGCCGCCGCCGTCCTTCCTTCACCTGCCGCTTGTCGTGGGAACGGACGGGAAACGCCTCGCCAAGCGGCACGGCGACACGCGCATCGCGGCGTTTCGTGCGGCGGGCTGTCGGCCGGAGACGCTGATTGGCGCGCTTGCGGCATCGTGCGGTTGGGCTGCCGAGGGCGAGACGGTCTCGCTTCGCGACCTTCTGCCGCGCTTTGACCTCGCAACGATTCCGCACGAGCCCGTCTGCGTTTCGGGCTTGGCGCTTCGTGGCTTTGCCGCGCGGGAATGCGTGGAGGCAGGGCCTTCCTTCAATCCTTAGATGAATGCAACCGAGAGATGGAGTCGATTCCCGAGATTCTGCTGGTCGAGGACGAACGCGTCGTCCGCAAGTCTTTCCGTGCGCTGTTCGAGGCCGAAGGCCTGTCCGTGCGCGAGGCGCGAAATGGTGCGGAAGGCGTTGCCGCGTTTTCGGAGCGGAGCCCCGACCTCGTGTTGCTGGACGTGATGATGCCGAAGATGAACGGCCTTCAGGCCTGTGAGGCGATTCGCGCGCAGGATGCGTGCGTGCCGATCCTCTTTCTGACGAGCGTGCCGTCCGAGACGACGCAGTTGCGCGCTTACGGCGTCGGCGCCGACGACTACATCGACAAGAGCCTGAACCCGGACCTGATCGTGGCGAAAGTCTGCGCCGTCTTGCGGCGTCAGCAGGCCCAGGTTGAAGCCGACTGGGCGCGAGACCGGATCTGTCTCGGTTCGGTTTCCGTCGATCTGCTCAGTCTGGAGGTTGTCGCGCCCGACGGTTCGCGCGGCCATCTCACGAAGACGGAGGGGGACATCCTGCGCGTGTTGGACGCGCGGCGCGGGGAGACGGTTTCGGCGGACGAGCTGATTGCCGCTTTGCGCGGCGTGGGCTATGTCTGCGAAGATGCGATGATCTACGTGCACATCTCGAATCTTCGGCGGAAACTCGGCCCGGCGGCGTCCCGTCTCGCTTGTACGCGTGGTGTCGGCTACGCGCTGCGGTCTTGAGGGCGTCGCGCGGCGTTTGCCGGGGCGGCGGGGCGCGGTTGCAGAGTTCGGCGGCTTTTGATATAATTTCTCAAGCATTTTGTAAAAGGAGAAAAATACAGTTATGTCGATGATGAAGGGCTTTTCGAACGTGTTCCGCATCCCGGAGCTTCGCAAGAAAATACTGATTACGCTGGGTCTCGTGTTTGTCTGCCGCCTTGTCTCGCAGATTCCGACCCCGGGCGTTGACTGGCGAACGCTCCAGACCGTCATCCAGACGGCGAAGGAAAGCGCGGCGGGGGGTGGCCTTCTCGACTGGTTTGACGTCTTCACGGGCGGTGCGCTGGGGCAGTGCGCGATTGGCTTCCTCTCGATTTGGCCCTACATTTCGGCGCAGATCGTGATTCAGCTGCTCTCATCCGTCATCCCGTCGCTTGAGAAGATGAAGAAGGAGGGCGAGTCCGGCCGTCAGCAGCTTGCGCAGATCACGCGCTATCTCACCATCGTCCTCTGCATTGTGCAGTCTTGGGGCATCGCGACGATGCTGAGCCATCCGGGTGCGCTCGGTCCGGCGTTCGCGGGCGTTGAGATCGTGGCGAATCCAGGCCTGGGCTTTCAGCTGATGACGGTGATCGGCATGACGTCCGCTGCGCTCTTCGTGATGTGGATCGCCGATCAGATCACGACCTTCGGCATCGGCAACGGCGCGTCCCTCATCATCATGATCAACATCACCTCGCGTCTGCCGCAGGCGATCATCAGCGCATGGGAGCGTTACTTCGGCCTTGCGGGCGTTCAGGCGTCGGCCCCGATTGCGGAGCTTCCGATTGTCATCATCTTCTTCATCCTCGTCGTCATGGGCACGGTGATGCTCACGCAGGGCGTGCGGAAGGTCGCGATTCACACGACGCGGCGCAGTGTCTCGGGCGGCAATACCTACGGCATGCAGCAGACGTTCATGCCGCTCCGCGTGAACTACACGGGCGTCATGCCGATCATCTTCGCCCAGCCGCTCCTCCAGATTCCGAGCGCGATTCTCATGAAGTTCACCGACCCGACCTCGTCGGGGATTTCAGGCACGCTGAACCGCTTCGCGCAGGACCTCTCGAACCCGACGGCGCTTCACATGGCCGTCTATGCGCTGATGATCATGTTCTTCGCGTTCTTCTGGGTCGCGACCCAGTTCAACGCCATCGACATTTCCGAGAACCTGAAGAAGGACGGTTCCTACATTCCGGGCATCCGTCCGGGGCGCGCGACGGCCGAGTATCTGGACGACATGATGACGAAGATCACGCTGATCGGCGGTTCGGGGCTTCTGATTGTCGCGCTGATCCCGATGATTCTCATGGGGTGGATGTCGATTCCGTGGGCGATTGCCTCGTTCTTCGGCGGCACGTCGCTCCTCATCATCGTCGGCGTGGCGCTGGACACGCTGCGCATCATGGAGTCCCATCTTCTCGTGCGCAAGTACGACGGCTTCCTTTCGCATGGTTCGTTGCGCGGGCGCGGCGGCGTCTGAGCGAAAGCGGGAAGGCTCGTTCTCCAGCGGGGCCTCGCCGATTCGGCGGGGTGGTGACTTGTAAAGGGAGTGGGTCAGCAAAAACCTCTTAAGCCACTTTGGCCAGACGTGAATCGTAAGCATATGCG
>CAKTYZ010000015.1 GCA_934635225.1 uncultured Kiritimatiellota bacterium | reverse complement strand
CGCATATGCTTACGATTCACGTCTGGCCAAAGTGGCTTAAGAGGTTTTTGCTGACCCACTCCCTTTACAAGTCACCAGGCATCCCGGCGCACGGTTCGCCAGAATGGAAGAGCGTGCGCCCGATCACGAAAGGAGGTCCTTTCGGGCGATGGCCCGGCGATACGCAGACCGACAGGGACGCGTGGTGCCCCCCCCCCCCCCATCACCACAACGCGACGGGCCGGATGATGTCTGGAATCGCGTATGAAACGCCGCGTCTTATACTGTTTTATCCTTCACGGGTTGACGCGCCGCCTGCCGCCACGCACGCGGTGTCTGGCCAGTGACGTTGCGGAACTGCGTGGCGAAATGCTGCGCCGAGGGAAAGCCGAGCGCCTGCGCGACAGCCGTCACCTTCGCGTCGGATTCCGCCAGCAGCTCCTTGGCGCGCGCGATCCGGCAGCGGACGAGAAACGTGTGCGGCGGCAGTCCCACGAGCGCCTTGAAGCGCAGGGCGAGATTCGACGGCGACAGCGCGGCACGTTCCGCCAATGCGTCAATCGGGTAGTCCGCACCGGGCTTCGCGCGCATCTCCTCAATCAGCGCCTCGACGCGGCCCGCCGACGGACGATCAGGCGTCTCCGCTGAGGCCTCGACGAGGGCGAGCAGCAGTTCCGTCACGGCCGCGCGCAGCTGAAGACGCCGCTCCGGCGTCCGCTTCGGCACGCGGTCATACAGGAAGAAGAGCCGCTTGAACGCAACGTGGACGCGCTTGGTCGCCGGAAACAGGCGGCTCGGCAGGTTCAGAAGCCTTCCCTTCAGCCACTCCGCCTCCGACGGCGCCAGCTTCAGCAGGGGGAATCCTCGACGCGGCACACGGAAGAACATCCAGTACATCCGCAGACCCTTGTCCGGCGTAAGGAGGCGATGCAGCTCCTTCGGCTGGGTCACGAAGACCGAGCCGGATCGGAACGGATACTCCCGTCCCTGACAGGCAAACGACAGCTCGCCGCGCAGGCAGTAGGAGATCTCGATGCACTCCGGATGCGTATGCTCAGGCGCACGGGCGCGCGGCCCCTTGTAGTCGCTCATGCCCAACACCGGCACGCAGAGCACGCCGTCCGGCTCCAGGCTGACGATCCGAAAGTCGCGCGTCGTCTCGCACTTGAACGGCAGCTTCAGCGGCGGTCGCTTCTTCTCCAAGAGTCCCATGCCGTCAAGTATACCATATTTCATGACGCAGAGGCTCAACTGACGCAGAGGCTCAACGGCCTCTGCATCGTCTCTACAATGCTTCCCGAAACCGACGGATCTCCTCGCAGACGGCCGGCGAATAGTTCCCGTAGTCCACGCACTCCATGACGACGCCGCGCCCGCCGACGTCTTTCGCCAGCCGCAAGAGTCGACGAACCGCCTCCGCCTCCGAAATTCCGAGCGTCCGGGCGAGGTTCGGATAGCCCGCGCCACCATAGTTGTAGGCTGACAACGGGAAATAGACGTCTGCCTTGCCTCGCGCGGACATGACCTTGCGATAGATGGCCTCAATCGAATTCCATGCATTCGCGCGATCATAGACAAACCACATCGCGACAACGGCATCGATCGTCCCGTCCGTCGCAAGCTTGCGCCAGTCAATGCCGTAACGGCGATAGGCGCTGTCGATGTCCTCCATGTCGCGCAAGCCCAAGACGAACCGGCAGCCCTGCGCATGGCACCGTGCCGCGAACTGCTTCAGGTAGGCGGTGACGGGTTCGGACACAAGAGCCGTCCAGCGCACGTCATTCGTCGTCGGCGGCTCACAGCCGTAGCGGCGCCGCCATTCGTCCGTCATCGGCTTGACGAACTCCTGTATGACGCTCCATCTAAATCCGTCGCGCGCGAGGTCAAGGAAGATCGTGCCGGGCCCGAGCGCGAGCCGTTCGTCCACCAGCCGCAACTTGTGCGCGACCACTTCAGGATAGGCGATCGAACACGTCGCCAGGAAGGGCTTGCGCCCGTTCATGCAGCACCAGAACTGCGGGTGGTTCAGCGTCCAGCTCGACGTGAGGGAAATGAGGTTGTGCGTCTCCTCCCATGTCGTATGGAGACCGAATCCAAGGCCTCGGCGCGCACATTCGCGGCGGACAAGCGGAAACGGATTCGCCTCCGGACGGTCGAGACGGAGGTGTCCGAAGACGTCTTCGCACGGAACGATGTGCCGGTCAAAGGGGAATTCGCTGAGTGGATAGGCCTCTTCCTTGGACGGATAGCGCAAACGCCCACCGCCTTTGTCACGCCACCAGACGTCCGTCGCCGACGTCCTGAGCACGTGTTCAAGGACCTGCAGGTTTCCCTCGCTTTTCTCGATGTCGTACTGCTCTGCGAAATCAAGCGAATCCACGAGTGCCACCACGTCAAAAGCCGCAGCCAACAGCGCAACCGTCAAGATCATTTCATCACCTCCTCTTTCGTCAGGCAACCCGACAGCAGCGATTTCGGCCAGCCCGTGCCGATCTCGGCCGCACGGACGGACGTTCCCGTCGGACAGCCCACGCCAATCTCGAACGACACAGGACGGTCAAGCGAAAGGTTGAGCCCGTTGCGAGATCCCCGCTCCGACACGCCGTCCACGTAAAGATACAGGCAGGTCCGCGTCCGCACGCCAACGAGGTCGTATTCGCCCGGCCCCGGAAGGACTTGCGTCGCGCCTACGAATTTGTTGCAGCTGTCCCGCGTCGAGAACCAGACTGCGCCCGTCGCCGTCGCGAACAGCTGCAACGCCTGGTCGGACTCCCCATAGATGCCGCGCACGAAACGCTGGAGCCCCTTTTCGCCGTTCCATCGCACCTTCGCCCGCAAGTAGACGACCGTGTCGGAGCCGACGGCAAACGACGGCCCCAGGTTGCCGACGATCGTCGACACGTCGCCTGCGCCCGTGCCGGAAGTCCACAGGACGCTCTGCGGGACGTCCTGTCCGACGGGCTTCCGAAACGTGACCTCGCCGGGAACGGGACGATCCGCCGAGCTGAATGGCCGCCGATAGATCTGGCGTTCGCGATCATAGTAAAGCCACTTTCCATCCGGCGAAAACGCCGGGTTCTCGCCGTCGCAGACGCGTCTCAGGGCAAACGCGCGCATGTCCATCAGCCAGACGCCATACCCCGGATCGTCCTGTCGAAAGCCCGTAAACGCCATCAGCGTGCCGTCCGGATGCCAACGCGGCGAAAGCGCCGTCAGCAGTTCCGGCGTCAGCAGCACGCGGCGATTCGGCCGGCCGATTTCGTCCAAACGCGCCCCGAAGAGCGCCCACCCCTCGTCAAGGCTCGACATCTGCGCCCAGACGAGATGCCGCCCGTCCGGCGAGAGCGACGGCTGGGCAACCGCCGTGTTATAGCTAGAGGAACCCGGTGCGCGCAAGACGACCACGGGCTTCGCCGAACCGTCAAATGGCACGCGCGCAATGTGCGAGGACATCGCCAGCATCAGGCCTTCCACAACCGACACCTCACGCGTCGTCGTGAAGTAGACCGTCTGCCCGTCAGCGGACACCGTCGGCAGATAGTCGCGCGTGTATCCGGTGCAGAGTTCGCGCGTGCGTCCGTCGGCCTGACGGACCCGCAGTCCATAGCCGCCGCCGGTCGCCTGAGACTTGTACGCTTCGTAAGCCGTCAGGGTTTCGTGTCCATAGGTGTAGACCAGCGAGCCGTCAGGTGCCCAGGCCGGGTAGGCCGCCATGCCCGGGCCGGACTCGATCCATGTGACCGTTCCGCCCTCCGACGGGCAGACACCGAGCTTGAGGACGCCGTCCTCAAACCGGTGGAACGCGAGGCGTCGACCGTCTGGCGAGACTGCCGCGCTTTCGCCCGCGACGACAAGTCGCTCCTCGGCGGAGGCGACGGCTCCCGTCGGAGAAAGCGCGCAAAGGCCTCCTGTCAGGATGATAAAAACATTCTTCATCATAGTCATCACCGAATGATAATCGCCATGCCATACTGCGGGCCCGTGAGAACCCGAAGCCATCCGTTGCCCACGAGGGAGTTCCTGACCACGCCTCTTCCAGGCGTGTAGACGTGCGGCGGACAGTCTCGCCCGTCGACGCAAAGCGCGGCCACCGTCAACAGTCCCTCGTACGGAAGGCTCAGGACGCCCTGATCCAGCGTCAGCGCCGTCGCGGACATCGACCGTGTCATCAGGTGCGGGGCGATGCCCAGCGTTCCGCCGTTCTTCACCGACAGCTTCGGCAGGAAATAGATGCCGCCCAAGTCGATCCGCCCAGGGCCCTCGACTGTCACCGACCCTGTCCCGACGAAGTCCGCCGGAACGTACGCCACGACGTCCGCCGACGCCTTCAGCGTGACGTCACCGCCGACCGACACGTCAAAGGCGCTGGATTCCAGTTGCTTGCGGTTGGCGCCCAGCACCACGGCGCCGCCATTCAGGTTCACGTGCGACAGGCTCCTGTCATAGCTCAGGAACTGAGCGAACAACATCTCCAACGTGCCGCCGTTGAGCGTGTAGGTGAGGTCCTGCCCCGTCGAGTTTCGCGCGAAAAGGAAATCCCAGTAAAGGCGCACCGTGCCGCCGTCCTGGACAAACTCAAACGTGCCCCGATCATCATAGTTCCGGACGAAAGACAGGTTTGTGCCCCTGCTCGGACCGATGAACGTGCCGGACGACAGCACATAGCGCCCCGAGCCGCCCTGCGGCGACGTCAGTGGCATCGGCCTGTCCTTCAAGAGCGCCGGAACGGTCGTGTAGTCCACCGTCGCCCCTTCCTGACGCGTCTCGCCACGGCAGCTCGTCGCGAACCCGTCGTCCGAATAGGCCGTCAGGACGGCGGCATAGTCCGAAACCGTACAGTTCGCCTTCAGCGTGACCAGCGGCACGTCGCCGTCGCCCGAACAGCAGATGAGGCGCACGCCCGTGACCGCCCCGTCAAAGTCGGCCGAACCGTGGTTGATCCGCAACCAGTAGGCGTCAGAGCCTTCCGCGCCTTTCGTCACCGAAGCCGGACATGTCACCGAACCGGCGAAGACGACCTTCCCGAAGCCGGTTTTGCGAACCTTTCCCGCCAAGACGACGTTCGCCGAAATGACCAGCGTGTCGTCCGTCCCGACGTCGATCGTCGCGCCGTCCGCAAGCGTGAGCGTCGCGCCGTCTGCCGCGCCAAGCGTCAACGTGCCGCCCGCTGCCGACGACGGACGGTAGACGAGCGATTCGAGCGTCGTGTCCTCCGCCAGCGCGACGTCCGCCCTCTCGTCCGAGAGGTCTGCCGCCGCGTCCGAAAGCCATCCCGACGGACGTTCGACCGTGACGGACAGCGTACCGAACGTATAGGTCCCGACGGGGCGGTCTTCGCCGGCGACGACCAGCCGCCGGACCGTCATGCTCTTGCCAGTCCTGTCCGACGTGAGCGCATCTTCACGATAAAGGTAGATGCTGTCGGGCGACTTCGCAATCGTGCCGCGCACGCAGAATGTGCCGCGCGTCACCCTGAGTTCACGCGGGCCGTCCAGCACGGACGCCTCCTTCAGATAGCACCACGACGAGCCGTCGAAGGTCAACCGTCCCGTGAAGCCGAATCGCCCGTACACGTCGAGAATGCCGTCGCCCGAAAAGTGAAGCCCGCCGGCACCCGTGAGGTCTGCGCCCTCGCTCACCTTGACCAGGCAACCGTCGGAGACGATCTTGGTGTCCCCGCCCTGCCCCGTGAGCTGCGCCTTGGCGGCAATGGCTCGCGCTTCTGTTCCCGCAAACGCGAGCGTGACGCCACCCAGCAGATAGGCGCAGTCGTTCCTGTTCGTCTGGCCAAAGGTCTCGCTGAACGCCGCTTTCAGGTCTCCGGCAACCGTGGCCCTTCCGCCGGACAGGCGAAAGTAGTTCTGGTTCAGCGCGCACCACATTGAGCCGCAGACCAGTTCGCCGCCGGTCATCACGAAACTGCCGCCGGGATAGCGCGTCATCGAGCCGGAGTAGAAGGCATTCAGGTTGAGGGGTCCGTTGACCGTCAGGCGCCCCCCCTCCAGCCGGTACGTCGGGCTGTGCGTGACGTCGTGATTGTGCTGATTGACGTAAAACGTGCCGAACGTCGTCTCGCCGCCCGTCTGACGGATGTCCTCGGCCATGAGGAAGCCTCCCGGACCGCAAAAGAGCCGTGTGGCGTCGAGCTTGGCGCCCTCGACGATCTCGAACGCCGAATGGACGGCCGTTTCGTATGTCCACAGCGAGAAGAAGTTATAGGCCGCGCTGTCGGCGCTCGGCACCAGCGATTCCGTGCCCGAATAGACGACTTTTCCGTCGATGGCAAACGGCGCATAGCTTCCGTTGGCGCCGGGATAGGACTTCTTGAACGCAACCGTGCCGCCGCCGACAAGCCCCTGCGACCACGTGGTGCCGACACGCACGTCCATGTCGAACGCCAGCGTGCAGTCCTCGGCGACGACCACGGCTGCGACGAGCTGCTCTTCCTGAAAGACGATTCGCCCGTCGCCCGCCACCGTCACGGGCTGTCGTGCGGCGTTCGGCAGCACGACAAGGGCGCCGACCGTCGTCTCGTCCGCTGGCATCGTCACCGTCCTCGCGGCGGAAACGTCGCTGTAGGCGCACGTCGCGTCGTCGTCCGCCCAGTTCGCCGCATCGGTCCAGCTCGTGCCGTCGCCCGCGCCCGTCCACACGCGTGGCACGAGAATTGACGAGACATCATGCCCGCTCTCGAACCAGTCCGCATTTTCGGCGGTCGCGCAAAAACGACCGCGTCCCTTTTCGACGCCCGCCACCGTCAGGCGATGGGCGACCAGGACATTGCGCGTGGGCATCTCGATCTTTCCGTCTTCCTCGACCGCGAGATCGAGCGGCGCCTGGACGCGTACCGACGTGTCCGCCAGACGGAAAGAAGCCCCTGCGCCAACCGTCAGCTTCATCGGCCGCATCGCCCCGCCGTCCGGCGCAAAGAGGACCGTGTGCGACGGCAGCGTCAGGCGGACGCCTTCGCCGCGAACGGCCAAGTTCAGGCCGTAGGTGCAGACATGATGTCCGAAGTCGATTTTCGCCGTTCCATCATAGGCCAGCGTCGCGCCAGCCTGGACAAGGTTGCGCGAAAAGTTCCAGCTGAGCGTGCCATTCGCCGACGCCAGCACGAACTCGCCCGCGCCAAAGGTGAGGCCGGGATGGTCGCAGGGCGTGAATGCGGACGGATAGACAAAGCGTCCGCCGCTGACAAGCAGCCGCAGGCCATCGCCGAACCACAGGACGTCGGACGGACTGGACGAGCCATTCGTCAGCGTCAGCGTACCGCCTTGAAGTTCGCCCGCAAACGCGACATTCGACTTTCCGAACCGCAAGGTCTTGACCGTCGCCATTCCGTCGGTCTGGACAAAACGCGCCGACTGGTTTCCTCCCACGAAGAAGGTGCCGCCGACCGTCAGCTCGCCGCCCTCCAGCCGATAGGCGTGTCCGGCATGTTCCGGCGTTTCATCAGGCCAGATGTCGCCGCTCAAATTCAAGTCCTGCGCAATCGAGACATGCGCGTTTCCGCTTTGTGAAAACGCGACCGCAGGGGCCGCCGTGGAACTCGCGCCCGCGAAGACCGAATGAAACGACACGGCGGCGTCATCGGCAAACCGCACGGTCGCTTCTGACGCATAGCCTTTGTAGAAGAGGCCAAAATACGCCTTCGTCGCCGGCGCCTTGACGGCGGCCGCCCCCTCGAAGGAGCAAAGCCCCGTCCCCGTCACGTAGAAGGCGCCTCCGTCAATCGTCAATGCGTCGCGAAAATGCAGTTCGCAGCCCGCCTCGACCTGCACGTCGCTTCGCGTCGTCGTCGCGAAATGCATCGGCGCCGCACAGGAAAGTTTCGCATTCTCCGAAACGCGCAACCCGATGCGCGCGGCAGTTGTCGTGTTGTTCATCGTCAGGCTCCCGGCCTCCATCGCCGAGACGGCGACCGTCGCACCCGCCTTCACGTCGAGATACTGCAGCGTCACGGACGCATTGAGCTGCACGTCCGCCGAAGACCTGAAAACCGCCGTGTCATCGTCTCCGTTCGGATAGCCCGCCGAGACGCCCCAGTTCGCCGGCGTCGTCCACAAGCCTCCGTCATTTCCGCCGCCCGTCCAGGTGTAGGTCGTGGCCTGCAGCGTGGCGCAGAGCCCCAGCATTCCCATCAGGATCTTTTCCTTTGTCATGGTCTTGTTCCTTTCTTTTCTGTTGATGTGTACCGTCCAACGGCTTTCAGCGCCAGTTCGGCGAACGGAACCTTGTCGCGCGGGTGCACGTCATGCGCCTCGCCCAGACCCGCCGCGAGCGTGTCAAGGTAGATCGCCCCCGTTTCCGCGCAGACCTTCCGCTGCGCCGCGCGGTACGGCGCCCACGGACGGTTCGCGATGTACGGCAGCCCGAACATCACGAAGGGAATCGTCCGCGCGCCCCGAAGATCCTCGACGGCCGCCCGAAGCGTCTCAAGAAGGTATTCGTCCGGCAGGGCCGTGTCCGGCGAGGTCGTGGCGTTGGACTCGCCCTGGTACCAGAGGATACCCGCGAGCGGCAGGCCCTTCACGCGCGCGATTCCCGCCCGGTGCATCGCGCCGACCGCCCACCAGCGCCCTTCTCGCTCGTTCGCGCGGCGGGCCGGGTATTCCGCCTTGCACCAGAGGCAGGGGAAGTCGTCGTTCCTGTCCAGCGCGTTCGGGTTCGCGGCGATGCGGGCAAGCCGCGGATAGTTCGCCATCGTCTCGGACGACAGGAACGACTCCGTCGGCGCGCCCCCGGCCGCAACCTGCACGAGCGCGACCGCCTTCCCGGTCTCGGCCGCCCGGCGCGTCGCGAACGAGACGGCCAGCGCGCTCGCGTCGGCCGCGTTCGCCGCCGTCAGCCGCCGCCACCGGTCGTCGCGGAAGTCCCAGTGCCAGACGCGGGCCTCGTCCAGCCGCCGCGCCTCGGCCTCGGCACGCGCCGCCTTCCGAAGCGGCCATTCCATGTTGGACTGCCCGGCGCAGAGCCAAACCTCGCCGTCGGACGGGAAGTCGGCCGGGAGCGCGAGCGGCGACGCGGCAGCCGTCGGCGACGCGGTGCCCCCCAGCGCGCAACACAGGCCCAGCAGACAAAGGATCATGCGTTTCGCCGGATGTCGCCCTTCCGGCAGGAGTGCACTCGCGAGCGGCGCGACGACGAGGCACGCGACGATGCCGAAGAACCCGTAGAGCAGGAGGTGCGGCTTGTGCGCGAACGGGACCAGATCAAGCGCGAAGCAGACGACGTAGTTGGCGACAAGACCGGCGAACGCGCCGCGCCCGTTCACGAACGGCAGGAAGCGCCCCATCAGGAACAGGCACGCGAGCCCGCCGGTCAGCACGCCAAGGAACTTGAGGAACTGGTCGTAGACCGATCCGATGTCCATGTTCGCGAGGACGAGCGCGAACGCCCCGCCGAGGAGCCCGACGACGACCGTCGAGACCTTGCCGACAAGCAGTGCGCGCGGGCCGTCCGAGGCCGCGACGTTCGTCCGCAGCCTCTCGTAGAAGTCAGTCGTGAAGGCCGTCGCCGCCGAATTGAGGTTCGCCGAGAGCGTGCTCATCGTCGCCGCCGCGACGGCCGCGAGCACGAGCCCCGAAAAGCCGACCGGCAGCTCGTGGGCGATGAACCACGGGAATATCTGGTCGTTCTTCGCGAGTGCCGGCATCCGGTCGGCATGCGACTGGTAGAACGTCCAGAGCGCGACACCAAGCGTGAAGAAGACGAAGCAGTTCACGAACGACAGGACGCCGTTGAGCCTGATGGACTTCGCCGCCGCGGCCTCGTCCCTGCACGTCATGTACCGCTGCACGACGCACTGGTCGGACGTGTATGACGCAAGGTTCTCAACGAGTCCGCCAACCAGCACGACCCACAGGACGGGTTGCGACCAGTCCCACCCCAGGTCCACCATGCGGAACTTGCCCGCCGCGAGCCCCTGCGACAGGAAGCCCGCGAGCCCGCCGTCCGTGCCGCAGACCAGATAGGCGTAGATCGCGACCGTCGAGACGATCAGGATCATGCTCTGCACGAAGTCGCTCCAGACGACCGCCTCCACGCCGCCCATCGTGCAGTAGAGGATCGTCACGGCCGTGACGGCCATGATCGCGAGGTTGACGTCCATCCCCGATACGGCGGCGATCGCCACGGCCGGCAGGTACGCGACGACCGCCGTGCGGGCGATCATGAACAGGATGAACGCGGCGGACGCAAACAGCCGACAGCCGAGGTTGAAGCGCACCTCCAGGTACTCGTAGGCACTCGTCAGGTTCAGCCTGCGGAAGAACGGCAGGTAGAACCGCACAACGACCGGCACGAGCAGCAGGATCCCGAATGTCTTGAAGAAGTAGCGGCAGTCCGAATGGTACGTGAGCGCCGGAATCGAGAGGAAGGTGATGGACGAGAAGAGCGTCGCGTAGATGGAGAGCGACACGACCCACCACGGGAGGCGTCCGCCGCCGCGAAAGTAGTCGTCCGCCGACCTGTTGCGGCGCATGAACCACACCCCCACGCCGACCATGACGAGGAGATAGGCGACGATGATCGTGGCGTCGATTCCGTTCACGCGACCCTCCCGGCGAGCTCAATCGATTTTGTCATCATGCGCGGAATGTGAAACGGCCCCTTGAAGAGATTGCCCTTCGCGGGCTGGGCGACCGTACCGTCACGGTGCAGATAGCCGTACCATTCGCCGAATTTCCGGTCGGGCATGCGCGCGTACGTCCACTCCCGCACCTTGCGGTGCCAATTGAGCCACTTGGCCTTCTTCGTCAACGTCCAGGCGTACTGGGCTGCAATCAGTGCCTCGCACTGTGGCCACCAGAACTTCATGTCCTGTTCGTAGCACTGCGGGGGAAAGTTGCGGCAATCGCGAAAACTGATGATGCCGCCGTACTTCCTGTCCCATCCCCACGCGAGCGACCAGTCGAGAATCGTCAGCGCAAGCGACAGCAACTCCGCGTCATCCGTCTTTTCGGCGACCTCCATCAGGAACCAGCTCGTCTCGATGGCGTGGCCGGGATTGATCGTCCGCCCGATCATCGTGTCGATGAACTCGCCGTGCGGTCCGACCGTCTCCAGCAGGGCCTTGAATTCGGGATGCACGAAGTTCTCCCGCAGGAGCCGCACCGATTCGGCGATCTGCCCGTCGAGAATCGGATCGTCGCAGACGTCCTTCAGCCGCAGCGCGACATTGATGAGGATCATCGTCAGCGAATGGCCCTGCGCCTGAAAGGACGGCTCGAACTTCGGCGGCATCATCGCCGGATCGCACATGAACGCGCGGATGCGCCGAAAGAGCGCGAGCGCCTTGTCCGCATATTCCTCCGAGCCCGTCGCCTTCGCGTATTCGCTCATCGCAATCGCCGCAAAGCACTCGCTGAAGACATAGCGGCGCATGCGGAGCGGCGTGCCATCCGCCGTCAGCGAGAAATAGGCGCGTCCGCGCGCATCGAAGAGATGCGCCTCGATGAAGTCGAGCGTCGATTTCGCGGCGGCGAGCCACGTCCTGTTCCGCTCGACGGTGTTGTAGGCGGAGGCGCAGACGAACGCGAAGCGCCCCTGAAACCAGCCGCTCTTGGTCGAATCCATGAGCGTGCCGTCGCGATCGACGCACGTGTAGACGCCGCCATGCCTCCGGTCCCAGCCGTGCCTGAGCCAGAACGGCAGGATGTCGCCCGTCAGGTCCTCGCGGCACCTTTCCGCCCATTCGGCCCAATAGGCTTTCGCTTGCTCACGCCTCATTCCTCGCCCCTCAACTCGATCATTCGACCATCCGATCATTTCAATCCCTCCCCCGCCCTTACCGATACCCGATCTCCTTGAGACGGCGGACGCAATCGGCCTTCTCCGCCGCCGTCAGCGGCTTGCAGGGCAACCGCACGTCGCCCATGTCGAGCCCGTGCACCGCCATCATCGCCTTGCCGCCCGCGACGCCGCCATATTGCACGAGGATGTCCACGATGTCGCAGACCTTGCGCATGCCCGCCGTCGCCCGCGCAATATCGCCCTTCAGCACGGCTTCGCGGATCTTGCGGTAAAGCGGCGCGGCATAGTTGTAGGTCGAGCCGATGGCGCTCTTCGCGCCCATCGCGACGGCGCCCGCATACCACTCGTCGATGCCCCAGGTGATGTCGTACTGGCCGCCGCACGCCCGGAGACAGCGCGCGTACATGTAGAGGTCGGGATAGTTGAACTTGATGCCCGCGAGGTTCGGGATCTTTCCGTCGGCCTTTTCGAGAAACGCCTCCATGTCAAAGGCGAGGCCGCTCATGCCCGTGTGATAGTAGTAGAACGGCAGCTTGCGGCACCCCTCCAGCGCGGCGTTGAGGTAGTCGACCAGAGCCTCAAGCGAACCGGGCCTGAAATAGTTCGCCGGCACGACCGAGACGGCGTCCATGCCGCAGGCCGCCGCGTGCGCGCCCAGTTCCTGGGCGTCGGGGAGCGCGAGCGCGCCCGTGTGGGCGATGAGGAAGAGCTTTCCCTTCGCCGTCCGCGCCCAAGCGTCGAACAGGGCCTTGCGCTCCGCGACCGAGCAGGAGATCCCCTCGCCCGTCGTGCCCGACACGTAGACGCCCGTCACGCCCTGCTTCAGCAGCAGCGCAGCCTGGCGCGGCACCAAGTCCACGTTGACGGAGCCGTCCGCCCGGAACGGCGTATGCGCCGCCGCAATCAGTCCTTCAAGTTTCTTCGTCTTCACGATCGTCAATCCTGTTCATTCTTGACGATGTGAAGTATAGCAGATCTTCGGAAGGAAAGCGTTCGTAAAACAACTTTAGTGAAATCACGAAAAAGACGCTGTCGAAGAGAGGGCTCAGGTGTTCGGGCCGATCGCGGCACTGAAGCCGAGGGCGGCGAGGTCGCGCACGCCCCCGGGCTCGGTCAGAACGCGAGGACGACGCCCGCGCCGACGCACCAGCCGTCAAGGTTCAACTCGGCGTACCGCTCGCCGCCCTTCTCGAACGTCGCGTTTCCGCCGCAGCGGTAGTCGACGTTCGCATAGAGGCCGACGCTGTCCGTGAACAGATAGGTCGTCTGAAGGCCAAGGACCGCTTGCGTGACGAACTCGGTGAAATGGTCGTTCTCGCGGAACGGCCCGATGACGGTTGGGGGTAGCCCCGGGACGTGGATGTCCGTGCGGCTCCAGACGGTGGAATCGACCGTCCCCCGCACCCAGTCGAACGCCGCGCCGATGCGCGCGCCAACCATCCAGCGTTCCGTCAGCGCGTACTCCGGCACGAGCAGGATCCTGAACTCGCCCATCGCGGCCTCCAGCCGGCCCTTCCCGCCGTCCTCGACCGTGATGGTCGGGTCGCTGGCATCACATTCGTAAAACGAGGACGAACCCATCTTCTGCTTCGGCACGTAGGTTCCGCCGACGCCCGTCCACAGGCTGAAGTCGCCGGACGAGAACGCGCGGTACTGCACGTCGAAGTCGGCGCCGTACGCCTCGCACCGCTTTGCGGCGAGATCGCCGACCTGCGCCTTCATCGAGCCGCGCGCGAGCCCGCCGACCGAGAGTCGCCAGCCGTTCGCCGGTCCCTGTCCGCTCTCCGCCGCGCCCGCCGCGAAGATTCCCGTCGCCGCCACGGCGGCCATCATGATCTTGTTCATTCCTCTTCTCCTTCTTGTTTTGTTGTTTCTTCTGCCTTGACCTTGATGAACGTGTGCGAACCGAGCGCAACCGTGAGATCGGCCTCGCCCTTCGTCGCGTCCTTCAGATATGGTGTGAGATCGATGCTCGTATGGCCGATGTACCGCATTTTCCCCTGCAGACTGTCCGTCCCGTAGACATGGATGCAGCCCGTCGCGAGCGGTGCGCGGATGCTGTTCCCCGCCCCTGGCGTCACCCGGATGCGCACAAGTCCCGTCTTCGGGTCGAACGCCGTGATGACGAGCGTCGGCGTCGCGTAGGTCGCCGTCGCGGTCGTGCCGAGGACATCGAGCTGCGGCGCGATGCCGAGATCGGCGGCGACGGGAATAAGCGCGGCGTCACCCTTCACCTTCACGGTCATCACGTCCGGGTGCGCAGCGAGCGCGTCCGCGAGCAGAGCCTTGACCTGCGCGCGCGTCTCCGGCGGAAGCGTCCCGCGCTCGGCCACGATCTCAGCCGAGCCCGCGACCGTCACGTCCGCGTAATAGGTCGTGACGCCGCCCGCCGTCTCGGCGCGCAGCGTCGCCTCGGGCGTCTCCGCCAAGTCGAACGTGAGACCCCGCGTCGGAGTCGAGAGGAGCGCGTACGTCCCCGTCTGCCAGCCGCTCGGCGGCGCGTCCACGGAAATCTCACCCGTCGTGTCCACCGCACCCGACACGACGACGGGAGAACCGTCGTCGGAGGCCTTGACGCCGTCGCCCGCCGCCAGCGTGAGCGCACGCAGGGCCGTCTTCGGCCAGACGACGAAGCCCGCCTCCAGCCGCGCCGCCTCCGCCGAGGCCCCAAGGACGCGCACCATGCCGTTCACGGTCTTCACGGGATTCGCCGCCGAAAAGTCCGTCAGCCCGTCCCGCGCCGCGAGGTCGGCCTCGGCGATCGTGACATCCGAATAGAGACCCTGCGTCCCCTCACGCGCCAGAAGCCGAATTGACGCGATCGCGCCGCCCTTCTCCCGAAACGCGCCGACCGACAGGATGAGATGTCCCGCGCCCGTGTCAGCGGAGGAGAACTCGCCCGCCGCGACGGCTGGCCCCGCATCGACGCCGAGGCAGACGACGACCGTCGGGTCGTAGTTGAGGACGAACGACGCCGCGCCGACGTCCGTCAGGTCGTCGGCCGCAAGCGGCACGGAGACGACGACGCCCGGGTTGCAGACGACCGTTCCCGTCGTCAGCGTCCGTGCCAAGGCCCCGACCGCCGCAAGGCCCCAAACGACAGAACTCAGCAACAGCCTTTTCATTTGCCCGCTCCTTCCGATTCACTGACCAGCATCTTCAGCATCGCCACATCGCTCGACGAGACCTCCCCGTCGCCGTTGACGTCCGCCGCGCGCGCGGCGGCTCCCGTCAGGCGCACGTCCACGCCATACTGCCTCCTGTAGGCCTCCGCATAGGCGGCGGCGAAGCTCGCGCCCTTCTTCTGCATCTTCAGATAGACGAGGTAGCCGTTCAGGATCAGGACATCCGCATCGGTGTAGGCGCCGTCGCCGTCAAGGTCGCCCGGGTCGTACTTGCCGATCTCGCGGGCGATGATCACGTTGCCCGTGCACGGAAGCGCCGTCTTCACGATCGCCGCAAGGCCGTTCTTCCCGACGCCCGACGCCGCGACGACGCGCGTCCAGCTGTTCGTCTGGAGCCCCGCGATCCGTGCCGCCGTGAAGTCGAGGCTGAAGAGGTTGTAATTGCCCGCGCAGGCGAAGACGAACCGTCGCCTGTTGTCCGCGAGAGTCGTCACGCGCTGCGCGGCGGGGCAGCCTCCGAAGGTCAGCAGAGAGGCGTCCCACTCGACGTCAACGGTCAGTGTGGCGAGGTCGCCGCTCGTCGTCGCGCCGACGGGGACCTTGAACGGCTCGCCGCTCCGGGTGCGCACATGATGCGCGGCCACCGTCAGTTCCACGGGGACGGGCGCGTTGGCGTCCGTGAGATGAACCGTGCCGTCCACCGTCGTGATTCTCGCGGCCAGCCCGTCGATGCACCGCGCGGAGGCGTTCTTCAGCGTGATCGCCGTTTCCTTCGCCGTATGCTGATCCTTGGCGTAGAAGGTTAGGTAGAGCGTGCCGGGGACAGTCCCCTTCGCGCCGACCTTCGCCGTGTCCGCCGAGGGAATGCCGTCAAGGAACGCACCGCCTGACGCGCCGCGCAGTTCCAGCACGTTCGCATCCCATCCGACCATGAAGGAGAGGTTCGTCAAGACCTTCGTGCTGGTCACGGGAATCGGCACCGTGAACGCGCTGAGCGTGTCCGCGTAGACGGTCGAGACGTTCAGCGCCACGCCCGCCGGCACGAGCGGATGCGCATCGCGGATCAGCACCGTGCCCGCCGCGTCGGCGATCGCGTGCGCGGCAAGCCCGTGCGCATCGACCGCCGACAGGCCGGTGAGCCGCACCGCCGTCCGCGTGACGGCGTGCTGGTCCTTCGCATAGAACGTCAGCGCGAAGTCGCTACCAGAGGTCTGGAGGGCATACGAATTTTTGACAGGATTCACAGGATTCACAGGATTCCCGTCCAATCCTGTCTGAACACCCTTCAGCTCCAATACGTCAGCGTCCCATTCGACCGTCGCCGTGAAGTTCGTCAGCCGCTCGCTGCTCGTGAGCGTGACGGGCAAATTATGATATAATATAACCCATGTAAAATAAGGGTTCCGCGAAAAACCGTATAACACTTTATAACACTTTGGGCAAACAAAACGAAAGGAAAAACCATGAAAGGAACAGTCTACGTAAACAACGGCTACTGGTGGTACGCGGTGCGTCTGCCAGGCGAGAAGAAGCGCACGGCGCGGAAGCTGTGCGCACCCGGAAGCGAGATTGCGCTACACGCCGACCGCTCCCGCGACGTGGCGATCTCCGCCGCGCGCAGGATATGGGAGCAGGCCACGCGCCGGACGCCCACCATCGCGCTGAAAAGCGAGACGGTGGACACGCTCTGCGGCGGCTGGATCGCGCACTGCGAGACATACTACCGCCACGCCGACGGGACGCAGACGGGCGAGGCTTGGGGATGCCAGAACGCCGTGCGGCTCCTTCGCGAAATGTACGGCGACCGACCCGTCGCGGAACTCCAGCACTCCGACATGCTGGCCGTGCGCGACGCGCTCGTCCGCTCCGGCATCGCCCGCGTGACGGTGAACCGCTACATGGAGCGCATCAGGCGCCTGTGGCGCTGGGCGCTCGACGAAGGGCATATCACGGCCACGCACAAGGCGGAGCTGTCGCAGGTGCAGAACCTCAAGGCGTTCCGATCGGAAGCGCACGAGACGGAGCCCGTGCGCCCCGTGGACGACGCGGACATCGAGGCGACGTGCGCGGTCATGGCCAGGAACACCGCCGACCTCGTGCGCGTCCAGCGCCTCACCGGAATGCGCCCGGGCGAGGCCTGCGGCATGGCATGGGCGCTCATCGACACGACGGCCACGCCGTGGGTGTACCGCCCAGCCCACCACAAGACGGAATGGAAGGGGAAGATACGCGCCGTGCTGATCGGTCCGAGAGCGAGGGCGATTCTGGAGAAGTACCGCGCATGGCCCCGGCCGTTCTCCCCGAAGGTCGCGTTCGACGTCGAGACCGCGAACGGAGCGGAAGGGCGCCGCGGCGTCCGCGGAATCCCCGACAAGCTGACCGACACATGGGACACGGCCCGGTACGGCTGCACCATCCGGGACGCCGCGAGACGCGCCGACGTGGATCCGTGGTCTCCGAACCAGCTCCGCCACTCGTTCGCCACGGAAGTGCGGCGGAAGCACGGAATCCTGATGGCCGCGATGCTCATGGGGCATTCCGGCGGACTGAAGGTGACGCAGGGCTATTCGCGCGAGGCCGCCGTGGACGAACTCGTCCGCGAATGCGGATCCGTCATTGAGGCGATCGGCTGAAGGTGGTATAATATACGCCATGAAAGACTGGAAGACATACGCGATAATCATCCTCGCCGCCTGGTGCGCATACCTGACATGGCGCTCGCCGTCTCATGGGCGCACGTCCGGCCAGCCGACGGACTTCCCGCGCCAGGTGCGGGCGTCCTCACTCGGGAAATAAAGAGCCCCGCCATCAACGGCTTGGGCAAGCCTCCGGCGGGGCGGCGCGGATAACGAAAGGCTAACCGCGCAAACCGATATTATAGCACATCGTCACTTCGCCGTACAGTCGGTGCAGTTCCCTGCGGCGTCGCACGAGATGCACGTCGCGCCGTCGGACACCTTGACGGTGTTGGATGCGGTGTCGGTGGTGACGGTCGCCTTCGACACGTCGCCTCCCTTCTCCGCGAAGTACTCGATCATCTTCTTCGCGGCGTTGAGCGCCGTGTCGGCCTGCGCTCCGCCTCCGGCCATCTTCACGTAGGCGTCGGCAGCCGTCGCGACGAGTTTCGTCAGACCTTCGAGGGACGTGTGCACCAGCTGCGTCAGGTTCGTCGCGTCTGCGCCCCCCTCATAGTTGTTGATCGAAAGTTCGGCCTCCTTCGTCTTGGCGGCGAGGCTGTCGAACTTCTGCCAGTTCCAGTGCTGGAAGTAGTCCACCTTCCATCCGCCGTCGAGAACGACGGGGTTGTTCGCGGCATCCTTCACGACGGACACGGTGCCGTCCGCGTTCTGGATCGTGGCGAGGCTCTGCGCGTGGCGCTCGACCTCGATGCTCTTGCATCCGGTGATCGCCGCCGCGCAAGCGGCCAGCGCAATCACTACGAGTAGTTTCTTCATCGTTTTCCTTTCAGCTTTGTTTGCGGGTTTTCTCGTAGCAGTCCATCCAGGCCTCCCAGCCGGATGCGCCGCTTACGAAATTGTACAAAACTTTCGCGACCGCATAGGCGCGATATCTGCGCCAGTCCCACCACCTGTATTCGGCTGCGGCGCACTTGCGGCAGTTGGCGAAGAACTCGTAGTTCGCGTAGTTAAACGCATGCCGCATGCCGTCCGACTGGTAGTTGCGAAGGTCGTGTATCAGCGCGGCCGGCTCGAACAGCCCCAGCCACTCGGTCACCTTCGCGCGGAGCGTCGGCGGAAAGAACTCCGGCCCGATGCCGTTGTATTCGCGGCAGACGGTGGCGAAGCCGAGTTTTGTCACGAAGTCGACGCCATCCAGCCCGATCCCGACCGCCTTGTGAAGCAGCCGCCCTACTTTTTCCTTGCCTTCCATCTGTTTAACCTCCTGTACTTCGACCGCCCGTCAATTCGCGGCCTTGCGGCGGAGCTCCTGTCGCATCGCCCCTATGAGGACGTAGCCGTACCGGCAGCATATGGCGTTCCGCGTCCTGCGTTCCGCGCGGATGACGCAGATTTCGTTCTGCCCCCACTTCGGGCACTCGCCGCACCTGCGGCCGTTCCCGCGTTCCGGCATGTCACCGAATCCGTTCTCGACCCTGCGGAACGGACGCCCGCGCTTCGGCTGTATCTCGTCTTCGCTCATTTCGTCACCGGCATGTTGGTTGCTGCGTTCGTCACGGCGTTGAAGCCGCGCTCCCCAAGCGCGCCGAAGACGACGGCCAGCACGAGGATGAGGAGTATGCCGATTATCGCCATGATGAGGCGGTTCAGGAGCCTGTCCTGGCGTTCGCCCTGCCGCTCTGTCGCCGTGACGAGTCCGGCGATCTGGACGGACTGCTCGGCGTCGCGCTTGGCCAGTTCGTTTATCTGGCGCGTGTTGGCCTCTGTCTGGTTGCGCAGTTTCGCGAAGGATTCCCTGTCGCACATTTCAGTCGCCCTCCTTCTTCCCCGGCATCTTCGGACGGACCTTCAGCGCCGGGGCATCCTTCGACTTGGGCGTAAACCTCTGGATCAGCTTGTAGCCGTCCGCGTAGGTCACGAGGATGTCTCCGCTCCTGTAGTCCACGCTCACGCGCACGACCGCGTTGCTCGGCTCCGACACCTTCAGGATGTCGGCGGCGGCCCGGTTCAGCCGCCGCTTGCGGGCTTCGTAGCGAAACGCCTCGCGCCGATCCTCGTCCCATTTCAGCGCGTCGTGCATCCTCTGCGTCTGGGCCTTGCGCCATACCATGCGCTCCCTCGGCGTCATGGACGCGACCGAGACGGGCGCGGTGTTCGTTACCAGCACGGCGGAAACGGCAAGCATCGCAATCGTATTCATCAGTCCCCCTCCTGCGCATCCATGACGAGCTGTCCAAGCGCGGTGTAGAATGCGAGTTCGTCGGCGTCCTGCGACTGCTTCTTCGCCTTCTCGATGTTCTTGCGCAGCTTTTCAAGGTTCTTCGCCGTCTTCTTCGCGGACTTGCGAAGATCGCGAATCGCCTTGGCGTCCGTCTCGTACTCGGCGGCCAGCGCCCGCGCCTCCGCGACCTTCTCCTCGAATGTGTTGCGCTGGACGGTCCCGATCACACGCCGGACGGCGTTCGTCTGCTTCCATTCGTAGCCGCCGCGCCGCCACGTCTCGACGACGTTCGTCACGCCGCTCACGACTATGAGCTCCCGCGCCTCGCACCTCGGACGCTCCGCAAGCATCCGCAAATGCTGCCGTTCAGCCTTTGTCATGCCGCATACGGCAAGCGCCGCAACCGCGGCAAACGAGAATACGATTCGTTTCATTCCTCGATTACCTCCGTTCCCTTGAATACGCCGTTGTCGAAGTAGGCCCGCTCCGTGCCGTTTGTGACGTAGCCTGTCAGCGTCGGGCGACCGTCCACAAACACCATCGCCCCGGCGAAGTCAAGCCCGCTCACTGGGTGGCCTATCGTGCAGTGCCTGTTGGGGCGGACAGGATAGCCAACGGCCCATGCCGGCCGCGCGAAGCGGATGTCGTTGCATCCGTTCCACGTCACGCCCTGCGCGTCCACCACCGCCGTCCCGTTCGTCGTGTAGTTCAGCCATTCGCCCTCCACGAACACGGCGTTTTCGCCGTTCCTGTAGCGTCGCTGTACCTTCGGCGGCACGTCGAGGACATGCGAGAAGTAGTACCGCGCCACGTCATTCGTCCCGTCGCTCGTCTCGTCCACGATGTAGGCGAAGAAGTTCTGCCGCCCAGTGGACGGCTTCATTGAGAAGCGCAGCGCAAGACTGCGCTCCGGGACGCTGTTCGTCATGTCGTACACGCGCTGGAGCGAGTTCGTCATGCCGTCGTATGCCGCCTGAACGACTTGCTGCACATCGCTTGCGCGGTTCTGCCTCCCCACCTCGTCGGCCCAGGCAACCAGCTTCCCCGACCTGTCGTGCAGCGCGCCCGCCCCGTCCACGAAAACATACTGCCTCGACCACTGCCTGACCGTGGCGACGTTCGACACGATGTTCGTCTTCTCGTTCGCCGCGCCGAGAAGCGGAGCGTCGTCCGCAAGCGCCGCGAACGCAATGCACATGGCCGCCAATGCCGCAACACGCTTCATTCGTCGCCCTCCGACTCGTCCGGGTCTTCGACCTCGACCATCCAGTCGGTGTCGCGGTTGATGAAGAAGCCGCTTATCGTCGCGTTGGTGATCCCGTACCCCTCCGCCGCAAGATGCCATCCGCCGCTGTATGCGTCGCGCCAGTACACGCGCACCAGCTGGTTTGTCGTTATCTCCCTGCCCTCGTCGGCCTTCCACTCCAGCGAGACGTGCGACTGCGTCTCCATCGGCGATCCGAGCGTGATGCCGCGCACGGTCGGCGCGTGCTTCGTGGATCCGTACACAACCAGGACTGACACCGCCGGGGACAGGACGCACGACGCCCACGGATGCGCCCTCATGAATCCCATCAGCACGGCGATCTGCCTGCGCACGGCACAGGCGAGCGCCACCGCGAACATCGTGGCGAGCGCGGCCACGCACAGGACGAGCACCGCATGCTGATACGTTTCGTAGAGCCCCTGCATCGTCATTCCCCCTCCGGCTCGACCGCGAGCCCACCGATAAACCGGATCGTGTTCGCGCCCCATGTGACGGTCTGCGTCATCCCTCCGGCTATTCCGCCCGTTATGTTGAGCACGCTTCCGTCTCCCACCTGCGACGTGATTTCCGTGTACACGCGCAAAAACGCCGCCGTGTACGTGCGCGGAATGTCCACCGACATGCGGTAGCAGTAGTCGTAGCTATCGCCGTTTACGACGAACGAGTGATCCTGTATCTCCGGCGTTCCGCATGTTATCTCGCCCCAGTCGATCGACGACGAAAGCGAATCCTTGAACTGAACGACCGGGTTCAGGCTCCCGATGTTCTCAGTGAATCCGAAGTACACCCACGAGCGGTCGCACGGAACGCCGTCAACCGTCACCTGCGACACTTTCGCGTCGAAGCGGTAGATGCGGCAGTGGCAGTTCGTGGATATCGCTATCGCGTCCCCGAGCGAATACATGAAGTCGTCCTCGTACACGACGAGGTTCTGCCCGATGATCGCGGCCGCAAGGTCGTCCACGGCGGCCTCCGTCTTCGCCTCCGCGTTCGTGTACGCCACCGCCGCGACCTCCGCCGCCGCGATCCGCGTCGCGGTCGCCGCCGCCTCCGTCACGGTTGCAACCGCGTTGCTCGGCGTGATGTTCCCTTTCTGGTCGATCATCACGTACTGCATCCGCGCCGGCGCGTTCTCCCCTGACGGCGTGACGATGTAGTAGTCGTCCTCCAATGTCTCCTCGCCGTCGTATGGCGTGGGCTCGACAGACACGGCGTAGTACCCACTCTCCGAAGTCGGCGCATATCCGACGACGTATCCATGCCAGCCGTATGTGTAGGACGAGACTCCGGAGCGGCTGTCCCCGCCGAGATACACGCTGTCATCCTGCAATTCAAGCCGCGACCTCGTGCCGCCCGACGTCACCTTCTGGATGAATGGATGCCATCCCTTCCAGTCGAAGTTGCAGGAGAAGTCCAACAGCACGCGCGTATGTGCGACGCCGTTTATGTTCGTGTAGCTCGGCGTCGGCGTGATGCCGTCAACCGCTATCGCCGCGCCAGACGGAAACGCAGCGCGCAGCATCGCCACCGCCCCGACGATCTCGCCGTCCCGCTCCTCGTACTTCGTGCCGTCCAGCGCAAGCACGTACCGCGATTCGACGGCGGACGTGAAGAAGTCGTTTGCCCTCGCCCCCGCGCAGAGCGAGAGGAACGCGGCGAAGATGAATGTCACTGTCCGCTTCATGGCTGCACCCCTATCAGATTGATGTTCGTGTAGCACCTCTCGTAGAACGCGCCGCCCTCTGCGGTCTTGCGCCACGTCACGCCAAGCGTCTGGTCGTATGTGAGGTTGTACAACGAGTTGCTTATCACCGTCTTGACGAGGTTCGTGGCGATTATGTCTGGAGCGACTATCTTTGCGGCCAGCGCGTTGGTGGCGCTCGCCACATCCCCAGCCGTGACGGCTCCGACTTCGGATGCTGTGTACGACGGCTTGGTCTCGGCCTTCGCCCACGCCGGAACGGTCGGGTCTGATTCCGTGCGGACCAGGCCGTTTGTCGCCACCTCGACCTGCGACTGGAGCGCAACCCTGTCAACGAGGACGGCCGCCCCTCCAGGGTGCCGCGTCGCCGCGTACTGGGTCCCGAGGCGGAACCCGAAGCTGTAAGTCTCGGCCCCGTACCCCGTGTCGTTGTCATACCCCTCGTACCGCAGCACCCACGAATCTCCGTCCCAGAATACGGAAATCCCCCTGGCGCTTCCCGACGGCTCTATCGTCCACCAGTCGCGCTCGACGTCGAACGTGGCCTGCCATACGCACCCGGTGGCGTCCGCCCACCTCTCTGCGCTCCCGACGGACGACGCACGGAACGCCGTGCCTGTCGCGGACAACGCCCCCACGTCCTCAGCCAAAAGCGTCACCGCGCCGATCTTGCCGTTCACGCTCTGCACCTTCACGGTCTCCGCCATCTTCGCCTCGACGTACGCCTCCGTGTTCGTCATGAGCGGAGCGTCGCCCGGCATGTCGTTCGGCGTGGTGTAGAGCGGCGCGACGCCCGCGCACGCGAAGAAGGGAAGGGCGCACACGGCAATCGCCTTCAGGGCGCGAAGGAACGCCATCACCGCGTTCAGCCTGGACTTCACCGCGCCGAGCGAATCGCCAGCCGTCAGGTCGTCCACATTCAGCGTCGCGGGGTCGATTGTGATCTGCGCCCCATACACGTCCTCCGGGCAGTCCGTGACCTTGACCTTTGCCCACGGGAGCGTCCGCACCTCGCCAGCCGCGTTTCGCAGGGACATCATCACGCGCGACGTGCCGAGCGGGAACGCCGCCGTCTCGTCCGCCGTGAACGCAAGCGGGACGGAGCCGCCGGCCGCAAGGTCGCCGAACGTCCGCTCCGCGCCGCAGAACGCGACGAGGAGGCTGCACCCCGAATAGTCGTAGCCCTCGGCGAGCGCAAGCCGGATCGGCTTGGCCGTGTCACCCTTCTGTATCGTCGGTATCGCCATCTTTTCCTCCAATTTCAGACCGCCCGTCAATTCGGCTCGACCTTCCACGTGCCCTTCAACACGTCCACCGTCAACTTGAACCTTGCCACGCCAAGCCCAGCCGACACCTCGGCCCTATGATCCTCACTGGCGTTGGCATAGCCCGAAGTACTGCTGCCCGCGCCGACATCCCAGCACCGCATCACGCACGCCCCTCCGCTTTTCCCGCTGTCAGGGGTCTGCGACATCGTGAAGTAGACACATCCCATTCCGGACATTTCATTGACCATCAGGTCGTCTGCGTTGACGGCATACGGAACGATGTGGCTGGTAGAATGGGAGTCGCATACCGACGCGCCGTTGATCATGGCTACCGGTCTACTTCCCCACGAATCCTGGTCGAAGTCCCACCATGTCATCAGCTGTATGTTCGTGCTGATGCAGAACGACCCCGCGTAGACTGGCATGCCGTTGGTCGCGTACAGGGGGGTGCCAGCCCCCGCACCGCCCTTCATGTCGGCATACATGATCCTGTTGGTGCTCGCGGCATTGTGCGGCTTTGCGCCGCCGCTGATGCGTATGTTCCCCGTCCACGCAAGCGTGTACGCGCCATTGTAATAGTACACGCCGCTCTCTGCGTAGTTCGCATAATCCATCGGCGTGATCTCGGCCCCGCTTTCGAGGTCGTAGAACTTCGCGCCCTCGATCTCGTCCATCTTCAGATGGACGGGGAACAGCAGGGATGCCGAATCCCCCGCCTCGATCCTCACGCCGTTCACCGTCAGGGCGTCAGCCGTGTCGTTCACGACGGTCGAGTACGGGTTTCCGCGACAGGTGAACACGCCATGCTCATGCCGATAGTCGACGTACTGGTTATGCCAGCCGAACGAGGGCACATTTACCCGTTCGCCTATCTTGATGACAGTCCCGTATTCCACGCGACCCGTCCGAATCGAGAGACGACTTGTGTCTTTCGGATCCTCCCAGCTGAAGCTGACGATATGGTTTACCGACTCCCCGTCCTTTACATATTTGCAAACGCCGTAGTACCCGACCGTCCCGTTCTCGAAGTACCACATCCCCTCGCCGACGCGTTGCGCCGTCTTACCCACTTCGTTCGTGACCCAGATCCACTGCTTGATGTCACGCGCGTAGCCGCTCCATCCCGTCTGGACATGGAACGCCCGACACACGAGGGCCGACATGGCCACAATGCCGAAAGCAAATGCCCGCGCTCTCATCTCTCACTCCGTCATGCCATGCTCTTGCTTATGGCTGGTCGCCTCGAAGACGTCCTCCCACGCCTCGCCCGGCTCGCCGGCCGACCCCCTGAAAGTTATGTTCCGACGCTTGACCTGCAGCTTGTGGCTGGATGCGTCGTAGCGGATGTCCGTGATGACGGTGAGGGCGACTGCCGCATCGTCAGACTGCCCGTCCTCAAGCCCCTGCGCGGAAATCGTGATCGCACCGCCGCCGTTGTCGGTGATGTTGATTCCCGCACCGGCGAGTATCGTGTTCGTCGTGCCAAAACCCTCCGCCCAGACGAAGTTCCCGTCCTTGTCCTTCAGCGGCAGCGAGTTGTTGACCGCAGCGTCAAAGCCCTTGATCGTCAGCTTCTTCGTCTGCTGCGCCCCGCTCCCCTCGGTCTCTACGGCGAGCGTCACGTCGTCCGGCGGCGTCCCCGCGTCCTCCCACGACAGCGCGTTGTTCTTCTTCATCGGAACCTTGCCGTCCGCTGCGCTCTGCCATCCGTAAAGGGACATCAGCCCCTGCGTCGCCGCCCCCTGCGTCGCGTTCGTGGTTATCGTCACCCCGTCGGCATGCTCCCCGCCTCCGGTGACGCCGCTCCCCATCGGCACGTAGTGCAGCTCCCCGGTATCTGTCTTCTTCGCGAGGATCAGGTGCGTCGCCGCGTCGCTCCCTGTCGGGTCGGACAGCATGTCGGACACGCTTGCCGCGCATCCCGACGCATTCGCGAATCCGGCCATCTGGTACGCGCCTCCGTCCGTCAGGTTCATGCTCGCGCCGTCAGCCCAGTTCTCCGGCGCTGTAAACGACGCCTGAATGTTCTCGCCGTCGTTGTCGAAATGAAGATTGCCGGGCGTGGTCGAGTAGATGTATCCGAGCTTCCCGTACAGGTACTGGTCGAGGTTGGAGTCGGTGAAGGAGATCCCGTCCTCAGCGTTCAGCTCGCCGTCCTCGATCCACCCGAGAAGGGCTTTCCATTTGTTCGTGCAGGCGCACGCCGCAAGGTTCGTTATGGCTGGAAGCGGGATGTAGTCCACCACGCCGCCCCGGTTCACGATAAAAAGGGGGTCGCCCGAATAAGAGTAGTTCCACCCGCGCAGCCCGAGCCGCTTCAACCCCTCCTCCGGCTGTGCGCCAGGCACGTTCGGGTTGCTCGATATCGTCGCCTCGTCGCCCTCCACGCGGTTCGTCGTGGCGTTCGGCAGTTCGTGCCATCCGAGCGGTGCGCTCTTGTCGTTGCCGGTCCCGAAGTAGTGCTTCGCGTACCGACCGGCGTACACGTGGGCGTCTTTCACCTCCCAGACCTTGCCGCCGCCCTCCGCTTCGGCCAGCGCAAGCGAGGATCCGTCCACCATGTCGGCGGGCGGCGTCCACTTCAGGTGTCCGTCTCCCTTCTGCGGGATGCCGTCGGCTTCCGCGTCGGCCCATCCGTACAGAGACGCCTCGCCCTGCACGGACGCCCCCTCCGACGTGTTCGTGGTTATCGAGACGCCGTCCACGGGCGCACCGCCCCCGGTCTCCAGCCTGTCTCCGAAGGGGACGTAGTGGAATACCGCGTCGGAGCCGGTGCCGTACCGCGTCAGCACATAGTGGTTGGCCCGGTTGTCTCCGTTCTCCTCGGTCAGTATGCTGTTCATGTCGGTGCCGCACTCGTGGCCGCCCGTCCATCCGGCCAGCGTGAGCATCGTCCGCCCGTCGCTCGTCATCGTCCCGAACACGCCGTCGTACCATCCGCCGTACTTCTTCCATCCGAGCGCCCCCGCCCCCTTGAGGAACGGAACGAAGAAGCCGTAGTCGTTCCACCACTCGTCCGTCGAAGACGTGGCGGTGTCCGCGCCCGTCAGCTCCATCTTGTTGTTCGTCCGCCAGTGCAGGGTCTTTTCGTCGGCCATGTTCCAGCCGGCCGTCGGGTCAGTCAGCTCCGGACGCGATCCGTCGTCCAGCGAATCGCGGATGCCGCTGCCGGGCGTGAAGCGCATCGTGTACCTGTGCTCGTTCCCGTTTGGGTCGATGCCCACGATGTCGATTCCATCGGCCAGCCCAAGGTTGTGAAGGTTCTTTCCTATGGTTGCGATCGCTTCGTCCTGCAGGGCGTTCCACGCCTCGTTCGCGCATGCCTTGACCAAAGCCTCGTACGACGTCTTGAGCGTCGTGTCGGTCATCGACGACATGCCGCCCGAGACCTTTCCCTCCTCGTCCACGCTCACGGACACCGACCGTTCGTTGCCCTCCTCGTCCAGATACCAGACCGTGCCGCTGCCGGACTGCCTTGAAAAGCCGCCGGAAGGGGTGTACCAGCCCTCCGCGCTCGAGGGTATGCCACCATACACCCAAGACGCGAGAAACGCCGCCATGAGCCCGTATGCCGCCTTCTTCATCGTGCCACCTCCGCCATGCCGTTTGTTATCGAGAAGCTGGTGTCCGCCTGGATCAGCCCCCCGTATGCGTCGAACCACCCCGCGAACCTCTCCACGCCGTTCGTCGACATGGATCCGACGCCGGAATACACGAGGTTCGTGGGCGTGGCCGTGATCGTGCCGTTCGGGTTCAGGTACGCCCCCGCGCCGTTCCACACGAAAACGCATCCGTTCGTGACGCCGCGCGCCTCGGCCGCCGCTGTGCAGTTCGTGGCGATCATCGCCGCGTCCGTGAAGTCCTGTATGACAAGCCGCATCTCACCGGGCCTCCCCGCGTTCGCGGTCACGACCGTGGATCCGTTCGTCGACACCACCGTCGTGCCGGCCTGTATCTCCGCGGCCGTCCTCGCCACGTAGTTCGAGACGTACTGCTCGACCCACGCCTGCGACGCGGCTATGCCGAAGCACCTCATGGCCGCGACTGCGGCCGCGACCAGCATCAGGTCTCTCATGTTCCCTCCGTCCCCTCGTTGGCCGTGGCGGAACGAACCGCCTCCGGCATCCACTCGAAGCCATCCCACTTCATCACGACCTGCACGAAGCCGCCGCCCTCGCACGGGAGCTGCGCCACCTCCTGCACCGTCCCGACCGCCACCGGCTCCGTGGTGGTGCTGAACGGCGCAACCGCAAGCCGCCCCTCGCCTATCGCGGCCGGCTGGTCGTCCGACGCCGTGGCGTGAACCTCGTACTTGAAGTCGCCCACCGCAGAGAAGCACGCCGCGGGAATCCGGCACACCCACTCGCCGCCGGGGTGCTCGTGCGCGGTCACGTCGAAGTACGCGCCGTCCTCCTTGAACACCCGGACGAACAGCTTCGTCACGTCGGCGGGGACGCGCCGGAAAAGCGCGACGAAGTTGTGCCCGGCCCTCGCCTTGAACGCCCTCAGCGGGAAGTCGAGCCGCGACACGTCGCAATCCACATCTGCGTTTACCTGTTCCATGTCATGTCCTCCGCATGTGGACAGCCCGTCAAATCTCGCGCGCGTACGCGCACGATAGGAAGTAATAACATACTAGTATATATAGCCATAGTCTTTACTAGATCCTGACTCAAAGGGGAGAATGAGGGTGGCGGGGGAAAGAGGGGATGCGGCCCGCCCCTACTGCGTCAAAGATACAGTCGCCCACCGCGCAGTACTGCGTCAAAGATACAGTAGGTCATGCGTTCTTCGCCTGGATCCGCACCCTGTCCGCCAGCAGCTTTCCCTTCACCAGAAGTCCGTCCCTCGAAAACGTCAGGCGGCATCGCTGATACACGCTGTAGTTCGACGTCGCGGTCTGCGGCGCGATCTTGCAGTAGCAGTCGAGCTCGAATCCGTTCTTGCCTCCGACCGTCCATTCGATCGTCGCTCCATTTGCGTCCAGAACATTCGGATCGTCTATGCAGTCAACCGGGGTGCCGGCTTCCTTCGATATGCGCTTGCCCTGCATGGCGTTGTCGATCTCCGCCCTCAGCACATCACGGTCGAGCGAAATTTCCATTTTCCCCGAATCGCTCTTGTTCGTCTTGATTCCGAATCCGCCGACAATCCAGTTGATGAAATGCCCCACGGCGTTGAACCATGCCGTCGGCACCTGGCTCATCGGCCGCCCGGCCTGAAAGTCGTCCTTTACGCGAAAAGACATCTCCGCACCTCCTACACGTAAGGTGACATCCACGCAGGTTCGCCGGAAAGCGGGATGTGCGACCCGTTCACGTAGTACCTGTAGCCCCTGCGCGTGACGACCAGCTCCAACATGTGCGGCGACATCGGGATGCGCTGTACGTCCACCTCCTCGACGATCATCACCCGCGATCCGGACGAGCCGTCGGCGACGGACGTCTTTGGCGCGAACGTGTATTCGTTGCCGTCGAGATCCGCAACGGTTATCGCGCTCGTCCCGAAAGCAAGCGAGCGCGACATGCCCAGGAAGCGGAACGTCTGCTCGACGACCTTCGCCGTGACGAAGTTCCGCGTGTACGATGATATGTACCTCTCAACCTCCACGCCGTCCCTCGTCACCACCGTGTAGTTCGGAATGAACTCGAAGTCGAACTCCTGCGCATATTCGCGCTGGATGACGCGACCTGTGAAATACTTGTCGTACGATGCTGTGACGGCCATAAAGAAAACCTCCCTACTTCATCTGGATCAGTTCGTCCAGCTTCTCCGCGAGGTCGCGGGTGTTCTCGGCGGTCTCGATCACGGCGCGGTCCGCCGCCGCCTTCTCCTCCTTCGCGAACGCCACCTGCCGCACCGCCTCGTCCGACGCGGAAAGCGACCCGAACTCCGCCGTGCGCCAGTCGCGCCGCCACGTCTTCAGGCGCTCGAAGTCCTTCTGCCACTGCACCTCGGCGGCGGCCTGGGCCTTCTGCTCGTCGATGACGGCCTGCATCCTCGACTGGTCGCGATACCACCCCCACGCCTGGGAAAGCGAGCCCTCCGCCGCGCCCTGGCGGCTCCTCGCCTCGCCCTCGGCCCGCTCGCGCTCGCCCAGCTCCTTCCGCAGGTCGTCAATCCTCTGCGCCGCAAGTTCGCGCTCGACCCTCTGCCGCTCCTTCAGCTCAAGTTCGGCCTCGCGGCGAATCTCCTCCTGCTGGCGGTTCCATTCCTCCTCGGCGTGGCGAATCTCCTCCCCCTCCACGTAGGCCACGTAGTCGTCGTACGCCTTCTTCCGCTCGTCAACCTCCAGCCGCGTCTGGGCGACGATGTTCTCCCGCTCCTGCGACTCGGCGGCGCGGGATGCGGACATGGCCGCAATGTCAGCCTTGCGCCGGTTCACGTCGCGGTCTGCCGCGTCGATCTGCCTCTGGAGCGCCGCCTTGTCCTTCTCCAGCTCCTTTTCCTTTTCGATCGAACCCTCGAACCCGTACTTGTACACGCTGTCCTGCGACTGCATGTAGTCCAGCTTCCTGTCCAGCTCCGCCATCTGCCGCTTCAGCGCGACGCGCTTGTTCACGGCCTCGCGCAGCTCCTTCTCGGCCGCAGTCTGCCGCACTGCGGACGCCTCGGCCTCGCGGTCGAACTTGGCGAGGGTCTGCCTGGACCGCTCCTCCGCGATCAGGATGTCGTGGTACTTCCCCAGCGCGGCCGCCTGCTCCGGCGTCCCTGCGCCCGCCATGTCATCGAACTTGTCGCGCTGCATGGCAAGCATGGCCGCGTCGCCGGACGCCGCCTCACCCCGCTCCCGCGCGGCCTGCATCTTGAGATAGGCGGCGGCCAGGTCTTCGACATTCTGACGCGCCTTGTCGGCGCCGTCCACGACCTTCCCCCATCCGGCAGACCACTTCTCCATCGACTCGTCGAACGCCTCGGCCGCCTTCTTCCACGACTGCTCGACCTCCCTGTTCTTCTTCTTCAGCTCCTCGATGGGGTCTTTGATGCCGAGCAGGGGCATGATCACCTTGTCATTTAGCCACTGTCCGATGTCGCATCCCAGCTTGAACGCGCCGACAACGGCGAGCGCGGTTCCGAACGCCCCTGACGCGGCGGACTGTATCCTCCCGAACACGCCCGGCAGCTTCCCGAGCGCATTCTGTGTCCGCTCCGTCTCGCGTTGCGTCTCGCGGTTCAGCTTCTGGATGTCCCGGGACAACTTCTCGACCTGTGCCTTCGACGCCTTGATTCCGGCGTCCTTCAGGTAGGTGGAAAGATGAATAGAGACTTCACTTGCCATCGCCGCGCTCCCTCTCCAGCCGCTCGCGTATCTCGGCAAGCGTGCCCATGTAGTCCACCTGCGCCTTGGCCATGTCGCGGGAAACGGTCGCCCCCGCCTCGATCTGCGCGGCCACGACCATCGCGTTCAGCCTGCTCCGCGTCTGGGCCATTAGGTCGAGATACGAGAAGCCGGTCGAAGCGGCGGCGAGCGCCATGTCGCGCTCCAGCCGTTCCATGTTGGCGACGGCGGCGGTCTTGCCCGTGCGCCTCAGATACTCCATCTTCATCTTCGACGGCGCAGGAACGGCATCGTCGAACCCCCACGCGGCATAGTGACACGCGCGCGCCATCTCGCGTTCGGTGCACGGGACGGAGCGCAGCCACTTCTTGACGGCCTTTTCGATCTGGCGCGGCGTCTCCAGGCCGTCGAACGCGGACGGGTCTGTCGCATGTGCGCAGGCGTAGTAGAAGAACGTCTGCCGCGTCTCGGCGTCGCATTTCACGCGCCCCGCGTAGTCCTGAAGCCACATCAAGGCGCACGCGGTCGGCTCGTGGAAGGGAACGTCGCCCGCCCAGCCGATGCGCGGATGGTTGGCAGGGGTTGTCTCCGCCCCGTCCTCCAGCCGCAGCGCGAGCTGGTTCAGCCTGTCGAAGTCGTCGAGCGTCGGGTTCAGCCCCTCCGCCTTCAGGTACTCGAAGTCATCTCTTGCGAGATCCGCGACCATCGGGCGACTCCCTTACGGCGACGCCGGGGTGTCGGTTCCGGTCAGCGTGTCGGTGATCGAGAACGCATACGTCACGTAGTCGTTCTCCGGCGACGCCTTGGAACTCGGCGCCGACACCACCTTCGACCCGGTGACGGTCGGCACGGTCGGCGCGGCGCCCGTCCCGCTTGTGTGCGTATACGACGCCTCGCAGCGTCCGTTCGACACGTCGTGGTTGACGATCTCGCCCTTCGGCTCCGAAGGGGTCACGTCGGCGGAGAACGTGAACGTCGCCTCCGTCAGGGTGTCCGGCGTCGCGTTGCCCAGCCACTTCAGTATGTCCTGCGCGTGCTTGCGCGGGACGAGCGCGACCGTCCCGCACGCATACGTGCGCACGGACTTCGCCGCGCCGCTCTGCACCTGCGCCCCTGTCACCTCCAGCGTCGGGTACTGCCCGTGCGCCGTGCGCACCGTCATCTGCGCGATGGCGACCTTCTTGCCGTCTATCGTGACGAGCGATCCGAGCGCCGGGAGCGTCGTCACCGCCGCCGCCAGCTCGTAGGTCGCCGTCGGCGCGATGCGCTCCCCGTACTGGTCGCGCGCCGTCACGTCGTCGAACCTGTTTGGGCATTCCGCCGTGTTGACGCTCGCGTTCAGGTCGCACGTCTTCACCTTCCAGCTCTCCCCCAGCCCGAATATGTCGGTGGCGGCGTTGAATCCTGCGTTAGCCATTGCCTGTTGCCTCCTGTCGTTTCCTGATTCGACCCGAAAGGGTCAGATTCCAGACGGCGAACCATGCGTCGTCCATCATGTCGAAGTCCTTGTCGTCGCCCACGCGCTGCAATCCGTCCACGTAGGCCTCGTCCGTCTCCAGCTCCGTGCATGCGTCGCCCAGCATGACGCGCTCCAGCCACAGCGCGACCCTCTCGTGCGCGTCGAAGAACAGCCCGCCGTTCGCGCTCTCGGCCTGTTCCACGTTCAGCCTTATCTCCGCCGACACCGAGAACATGTCCGCCGTCTCCCGCAGCTGCGAGAAGTTGTACACGCGCACCTGCAGCGCGGTCACGTCCTCGTCCTTCTGCGTCCCGGCGTCCGCCACCTCCAGAAGCCCCACGGCGCGGACGCCCGGGACGAGTACGCGAAGCGTCTCCAGAATCTTCGCCTCCAGCGACGCGCTCACCGAAAGTCTGCTCATGTGCCGAACCTCCGCGACCGCAGGCCGCTCTCGATCTTCTTGTTGATGATGTTCGTCGCCTTCTGCACGGCGATCGCGAACACGCCCGGCGGCATCGCCTTCCTGATGTACTCCAGCCTGTTCACGATGTCTATGTCGCACCGCACCGGCGCGTTCCTGTCCACGGTTCCGTCGGGCAGCACCTCGTGGAACTCCTGGATGCCGCCGTCCACCATGCCCGGCTTTATGAGCGCCCTCGGGTTCTCGTCCTGCATGGACTGCCGGAACAGCGACTTCATGAACCAGCCCCACGACTTCTTGGCCAGCCCCCAGTTCCGTATCTGGCCGTAGTTCTTCTGCGCCTCCCTGCGCATCTGCGCCTCGGAGAAGGGACGCACCCTCCGCCCGCCCTTCGGCCCCCTGACGTACTCGCCGCCGTACACGTAGCGGTGGTTAAGCCAGTTCGTCCCCCTGCCCCACCGCATGAGCTGCATCCTCCGTAGCGGCTTTCCGCTGTGCCCGCGCTTGATCCACTTCGGGGGCAGGTAGGACTTCGAAATCTCCATGCGCTCGATGAACTTCTTCGACCTGCGCGTCCTCGCGCGGAGCGAGCGGATGAGGTCGATTGTCACGGAGCGCAGCGCCGAGCGCATATCCCTCTGCGTCTCCTTCTGGTAGCGGGAAAGCGCCTTGATGAAGTCGGCCATGCCCCGCTCCGACACCTCGCACTCGAACGCAATCGCGGCCGGCATCGCGTCACCTCCCCGCCCTTGCTTCGAGAATCCAGAACCCGTCGCGCTTCGCGACCGACGCGACGCGCAGGTTCGCCCCGTCCAATTCCAGGCGGTCGCCCACCTGCGGCTCCGTCGGCTCGTACCATCCCTCCTCGGGGACGGCCACATGCCACTGGCGGCACGGCGTGGGCGCGAACGCATCGCCGTTCGGCTCGACGGCCTCGCCCTCGACGGCCAGCACCTCGACGGGCTGCGCAATCTTCGTGCCCGGGCGCCTGTAGGACGCGCGGCACTTCTCCAGCTCCGCGGACATCCCCACGGACAGGGTGGACGCCGCGGGATCCGTCCTCGCGCTCGTCACGATGCGCCACTTCCCGGACAGCGAGACGAGTCGCCCCTTTGCCAGTTCCGGGAAGTCGGACGCCATGGCAAGCACGCGGACGTCCTCGTTTACGTCCGCCCCGGCCATCGCGTCCTCGCCCACGGAAGTCGTGCCGACGCGCGTCACCGTGGCAGACCTCCCCGCATGGCAAAGGGTCTCGGAGCAGTCCGGCATCAGACGGCTCCGCAGACACTTCAGCGCGGCTGGAAGGTACTCGCTCGGCTTGCGCATCGGCATGTTCACCTTGCGCCGTTAGGCGCAGACGATCTCGAAGGTCTTGTCCGACGCGCCGATGGAGGCGGCGGCGTAGCCGACGAGCGTGTTGCCCGTCGCGGTCGCGGAGACGAGGCCCGCCGATGTGACGTAGAGCGCCGTGCCGGCGGCGGTTTCGCCGAGAGCCTCGTCCGTCGTCACCTCGACGACCTCACCGCGCTGGAGCGTCTTGAGCGTTCCGGCCTCGCCTGCGGCGATGGGCCATTGCGCAAGGCCGACGAACTTGCCGACTACGACGAGCGAGCCGGCCGCGACTGCGGCGGACGGGGTGTACGCGAGCGTGTCTCCGCACTTGCGGAACTTCGCGGATGTCTTTGCGATTGCCATTTTCAGTTTTCCTTTCAGTCAGTGGTTTTCTTGAGGGGCGCGACGGCGGGATGCCATCGCGCCCGCTTCCGCCTTACGCGCCGGTCGAGATGAGCGCGGCCTTCGTCTCGCCCTTGGACGGGCCGTAGTCGAAGTAGCAGCGCATCTGGATCCCGAGCTGGGTGAAGTCCACGTCGGCGGTCTCGATGACGGGCGTCTGCCGTCCGTTCAGGAACGCGACGTCCACAAGCGGGAACGTCGAGTTGAACAGCCAGTACTTCGTGCCGGAGAGGTATGGCGACGTGATCGGCTCCAGCATTCCGCGCATCACGTTGTCGCGCGCGCTCTTGGCGGACGCCGAGACGATGTGCTCCGACTGGTAGATTCCCTTCGCGAGAAGGTAGCTCGACGGCGAGCAGAGAATCTTGTCTGGGAGCGGGCCGAGCGGGTTGCCCTGGCCGTCCTTGATCGCCATCGCCAGCGCGTATGCGGCGGCGAGGGCGTCGAGCGACATCGCGCCCGTGGTGTTCGCGCCGTAGTCGGAAGTGTTCGTCGAGATCGCGCCGAACACGTCCTTGTTGATCGTGCGGCCCGACATCTGGCCGAAGCGCTCCGGGACGAGCGAGAGGACGGAGAGGTCGTCGTTGATGAGGTCTTCGCGGGTGATGCCCACGATGGACCCCTTCGTCGCGGCCTTGACCGAGCGCGTGTCGTCGGAGAGGTCGACGTGCTGGAGCTCGCCGCCCTTGGCGAGGGGCTTCAGCACTCCGCCCATGACGAGACGGACGCCCTTGACCTCCTTGAAGTCCACGACGGAGATCGGGCGGGAGACCCTGCGCCAGTCGTCGCCGACGGCGCCGAATCCGGCCATCACGAACTTGTGCGCGATGTTAGAGAGGACGTTCGGGATGTTCGCGTTCGAGAACGCGGCGCGCAGGGCCTTCTCCATGCTCGCGTTGTCGCCCGGACGGTAGGACGCGTTGAACGCGGCGAAGATGTCGCTGAGGCGGGTGATGCCGAGGTCGTGCGCGGCGTCGAGGTCGACTCCCTTGCACTGCGCCTCGACCACGGAGTCGGCCATCGCGGCGCCCATGCAGGCTGCGGCGACAAGGGTCTTCGCGTCCTTCGGAGCGGATGCCTTGAGGTCGATGATGGCGGGAGCGCCGGGACGGGACGCCTCGATCCTCGCCTGCTCCGCTGCGGCCTTCTCCGCCTTGAGGCACTCCAGCTCCGCCTTCTCGGCGGTCCAGCCCTCCTTGACGGCCTTGGCCATGATGTCCTCGTGCCCCTTGCACGCGGCGATGAGGGAAGCGGCGCGCTCGCGCTCTGCGGCCTGCGCCGCCTCCACGGTTGCGGTGTCGGTCGGCTTTGCGGCCTCCACCGGCTTCTTGTTCTCGTCTTCAGGCATGACGCCCTCCTTGTTTGTGTTAGCGGCGGCCGCAATAGCCGTCTGGGTGGACCCATCCGCCCCAAGCGGGACGATGGAAACTTCGTTCAGCGTTCCGGCGCGGACGATGTAGCACTCGCCCTTGACCTCCTCGCCGTTCAGCTTGTACGACTGCTTCGCGTCGATGAAGATGACGTCCTTCGCGGACACGCCCACGCTCGCCTGGAACTTGAAGCCGGCCTTCGCGAGGTCATGCACCTTCTTCGCGTCCTGCGACACGGGCATGAAGTCCGCGTCGATGGTGAGCGTCCTTCCGTCGTGCGACACCTTCGTCGCCTGTCCGCAGATCGCGTCGATCGAGTACGTCTTGTGCTGGCACAGGATCGGCACGGCGTTGTCGTCGCGCCACTTCAGGCCGGACAGCTCGATGCCGACCGGGTAGCCCCAGGCGACGTTCATCAGCCCGCCGTTGTACGCAGTGATCGTCATCTTCTTGTTGCCCTCCACAGGCTTGCCCTCGGCGTCCTTCTCGGCGACGAGCGAAACCACGCCCGTCGCGACGAGCGGTTTCTTCAGAAGTTCGGCTATCTTTTCATCCGGCATGTCAGTTCTCCTTCACGTTTGGACCTTCCGTCAATTTCCCTTCGCCCGGTTGTTCGGGTTGAGCTTCTTCTGCGTGTCGTGCTGAATCTGGTCTTCGGTCGGCGCGGCGGGGACCGGCGCGGACTTCGCGAAGAAGGGGCACGGCGTCTCCTCGGGCAGTCCGTTCCTCGTGCACTCCTCGCGCCACCACGACAGGATCTGCGCGCGCTCGGCCACCGCCTGGCGCACCTCCCGCTTCCAGTCCTTCCCGTCCTTCGCGTAAAGCGTCTCGTACGAAAGCGAGGCGTTCCCCAGCCGCGTGTTGTCGGCGCTAGCGTCCTTCATCACGTCCGCGTTGCGCCTCGCCATGAACAGCCACTCGACATCCAGGAGCGCGTCCAGCGTCTTCTCGTCGATCCTCTGCTGCACCGCGTACTCCTCCAGCCACTTGGAGAAGATGCGGTCGAGCACCTTCGTCGCGAGGGTCGAGCGGATGGAGTCGATCTTGTCGCCGTACACGGTGTGGTCGATCTTCGCGGACGCGAAGTTGTGCTGGCTCGAGTCGCACATGGCGAGGTTGACCGGCATCGAGAGGCAGCGCGCCATCTCCGCGATCAGCGCCCGCACGAAGTCGTTGTACAGGGACGTCGGCTGCTGCGCCTGGAGCTGGTGTATCTTCCATCCCTCCGGCATGGACACGAGCGCCCCGCGCTGCATCTGGAACACGGTGTTCGGCTTGACCTCCATCGCGCACCTGCCGATGGACGCGTCCTCGTCGTCGAAGCACTCCGGCACCTGGTCGGTCTCCAGCACGCCGCTGATATTCGCCGCGTTGATCGCGGTCTGCGTCACCGACGAGCGGTAGGACTTCTGGTCTGCCGGAATCTCCAGCGCAGACACGAAGTCGCTCACCCCGCGCACCTGCTCAGGCCGCAGCACGTCGAAGTAGTGGATGACGTTCGCCGCCTTCGTCCACTCGCCCGCCCTGTACTTGATGTTCCTGATGGAGCGGTAGTCCCCGGGGTGGTACTTGAGTATGCGGTACTCCGTCGGGTGGCCGTAGGCGTCGAAGCGGATGCCGTCCGTCTCGTTCTCGCGGGTGATCGCCTCCGTCCACGACTCCACGCGGTCGCACTCTATCGTGGCGAGGTTCAGCGTGACGCGGTTCTTCCTGTCCACGATGGACGGATCCGTGTAGAACACCGCGAACGCCTCGCCGTCCGTGGTCTTCGCCCGGACCATCGTGCGCAGCTTCTCCCACAGCCCCACCTTGAGCGCCCACGCGTCGAAGCCTCGCACCAGCCTGTCGCGCACCTTCTCGGGGACGCCTCCGCGCGGGAAGGACGCGGACACCCACGCCCCCACGACGTACGAGGCGTGCGTGTCGAGCATCCCCCATGCGTACGGGCAGTTGAACACCACGTACCGCGCACGGTCCCTCACCGTGCGGCGCACTGTGGGCGAAAGCGCGGCGGTGATCGCAAGCGAATCCACGTTGCGGAAAAGGGAGTCCGTGTCGGGCGTGTGGCGGGCGTTGTCGAAGCGGGCGCTCACCTGCGCCCCCTCGAACGATGTCCTCTGATGTTTCTTCGCCATCTCCTCGGGCTCCTTTCAGCGGTCGCACGTCCCCGGCGGCACGAGGTGCGTCACCATTCCCGCGAGAGGATGGCGGCGGCGCCCCGCCCTCGCGCGCTTGCGCAGGTACTTGTCGGCTTCGATCAGCTCGGTGAGCGAGCGGTTCGTCTGCGAGAGTCCGTCCACCGAGAACGAGGAAGGGTTCGCCGCGGCCTCCGCGAAGTCCGCGTCGCTCACCCCTGCCGTCGGCGCGTTCGCCGTGACTGTCTGGTTCTGTGCCATTACGCGTACAATGATAGCGCACGTCAAGCGCAAAAACCACGCGCACAGTGCTATATGTAGCACTTTTGCATGGTTTTCGGCACCTCCCGCCCATCCGCGCCCCCTCTCCAACTGCGTCAAAGATACAGTCGGAAGGTGTCGATCTACTGTATCATTGACGCAGTTGGCGGGGTCGTTCTACTGCGTCAAAGATACAGTAGAACCCTATCCGGCCTCGGTCGTGTAGTACTCGTGGCCGCAGTGCCGGCACCGCCTCGTCCGGCGTATGACCGCGCCCATCTTCACCGTCCGCACGACGTACGAATGGCGGCATCCGCACTCCGCGCAGGGTATTCCGTCGGCATGCTCGTCGATCCCGACGGCCTCCTCGTATGTCCTTCGCCTGTTCCTACCCATCGTATGACCTCCTTCGGTTTCGCCTGTGCGCGTCGTGGCCTCCGCCACGGACGGCGTGCGGATGCACCTCCGCGTCGAGCGACAGCACCCCCTCGTACCCCGCGGCCGCGTACGCCATCGCGTGGGTGTCCAGCTTGTCGTGCTTTCCGGGCCGCGTGTTCCACTTGTACGCGTACACCGTCGCCGCGCCCGACCGCGTCTCCAGCACGCCCTTCGCCTCCAGCACCTCCCGGCACATCTGGTCGGCGTAGTCGCGGTGCGAGCCCTCGTATATGGTCGCGCTCCCCGGCTGGCCGACGGGGGTGATCCACGAGGTCTGCCCCGCCTCCTTGTAGAAGTCGGCGTCGAAGCAGTACCACCTGCCGCTCTCGCGTGTGAAGCACATGTACACCCTCGCCCGCACCCGTCCGAACTGCGTCTTCGTGAGCGGGTTGTACGTCTTTCCGGCGCGGCCTATCATCGCGCGCCCCAGCCGTCCCTCCTTCCGCGCCTCGCGGCAGAACGAGGTCACGGTCTCGAACTGCTCGCCGCCGGCGTCGATGTACCACTGGTCGATCCGCCACGGCTGCATCGCCACCCACGCCGAGAAGTTCTCGAGCGACTTCTTCACGGCGGCCTGCCGCTGCATCTGGTTCGTGTTCTTCGTCGAGACGGGAAGCGGCGCCCCGCACCACACGCCCTCGGCCAGGACGTGGCAGGTGTGCGCCCTCGTGAACGCGGCCACCTCGTAGGTCAGGCCGTACGAGTAGTTGATGTCCGTGGTCAGCACGGTCAGCACGGTGTCGTCCGGCGACTCGTTCTGCTTGAGGTTGCAGGCGTGGGACATGACGCACTTCGGCGTCAGCTCGTACAGGCTCACGTCGCGGTCGACCGGCTCGTTCTGGTACTCCGAGAAGAACGCCTCGCGCCCCTTCGTGAAGTAGTCCACCATCGCGCTGAAAAGGGCGTCCGGGTCTCCCTTCGACCTGTCGAAGCGGTACTTCCACGAGACGGCGAAGCCGTCCGTCATCGCCTTCCTGTTCCGCCGGTAGAACGCGATCGACTCGTCGCGCGTCCCCTCGTCGCAGTAAAGGTCGAACCACCTCTCCCAGAGCGTCCGCGCCAGGCTGTCCGTCTTGTCGAAGTCCACGGGCCACGAGGTCACGCGCGGGATCCGCACGAACACGCTGTCCCTTCGCTTGCCCAGGCTCTCGCCCACGTCGTCCGGCGCGTAGATGGTGCAGGCCACCATCATGGATATGCGGGTGTCCGGCCCGGCGAGGCACAGCCACTGCGTGTCGATCTTGTGAAGCGTCTCCTGCACGAACACGGGATCGGCCGCGCGGTCCACGTCCTGCGGGTCGTCGAGGAGCAGCTTGTCGGGACGGAGGGACATTCCGCCCACCGTCGTGATGTTCAGCCCCTTGATGTCGCCCTGGAGCGATCCCGCGGCCATCGCGCCCCGCCCGTCGGGAAACACGATCTGCATCCGCGTGGACTTTATCGCCGCACCAGTCGGCTGGTCCTCCCCGTGCCAGTGCAGGCGCGGGAGACGGTTCCCGTGGGTGGACTCCGCGAACGGCGCGCAGAACTCCGGGTAGTCGGCCACAAGCCGCTCGGACGTGAGCGCGAGACACCACGTAGAGAACGCCTCCGACGCCGCGCGGTTCTGCCACCCACCCACGACCACGAACTTCGCGCGCTCCGTGAAGATGAGGTAGATCGACAGGTAGCGCAGGATGTTCGTCTTGCCCTCGCCGCGCGGAGCGGCCACGACCATGTTCTTCCCGGTCGCGTCGGTCTTCAGCACCGCGTCGATGATCGCCCGGTGCCCGTCCGAGAAGGGCAGGGTGAAGATGTTCTGGAAGTACCATTTCAGCCACTTCTCCGGGTTCTTCTCCAGCCGCCTCCGCCTCGCCATGTCCTCGGGCTCGCGCCTCTCGATGGCGTTCTTCTTCGCCCGGAGCTGGCTCATCCTCTCGGCGCCGGTCTTCGCCTCGCCCTTGCTCGCCTTCCGCTTCGCCTCCTTCAGCTTCCACACTCCACGCCCTGCGGCCACGGCCCGAACCTCATCCGGCAGAAGGTCGCGTTTCAGCAGCCCGCGGATCTCGACCTTCGACAATCCCTGGGCCGCCAGCGCCTCGACCTTCGCTGTCTCCGCAACCGCCATCCTGCGCTACTTCCCCTTGCGCCACCTCGCGCTGATGACCTTCGCCGCGCAGTTGTTCCAGTTCACGTGGTGGTGGAGCCGCCAGTGTCCGCCGTCCTGCCCCTTGCGCCCTCCGTGTATCATGGAAACCTTCACGCACGACGGCGCGCACATCACGCTGTAGAAACTCTTTACGTACGTGCCGTCCTGAAGGTAGATGTCGGTCAGCCCCCCACTGTTCGTCTGCGTCACCATCTGCACCACCGACACGCTCGTCAGCGTGAACACGAGCCGGCCGCGAAGGTTGGCCAGCACATACATGTTCACATCCTCGTTCGTCATCCCGATGAACGCGCACGGCCTGTCCGCCCGGAAGAAAAACACGTTCATCGCCTTGCGCAGAAGCGGACACCCTGCGGCGGTCGATCCGACGCCCCCGATGTAGTCCCCGGCCTGGGCCATCGCAACCGTGTCGGCGTTGGACGCCTTCAGGAAGTCCACCATCGCGGCGAACACGGAATCGAGGTCGCGGCAGTCGCACCACGCCAGGTGCTCGCCGTCTATCCACCTCCACATGAACTCCTTGTAGTCGTCGTCAAGGACGCAGAACCACTTGACGCCCACCTCGCGCGCAATCTCCCATGCCGCGTTGCGGGCGAACACCACGCCGTTCAGCTTGCCCCTGTTCTCCATCGTGTCCACGCGTTTCGCCCACTTCCTCTTGTCGAACACCAGCACGTTGTCCGCGCCGAAGTTCTCGCGGTAGCGCTCCACCTGTTCGTCGAGGTCGTCTATCACGAGAACGACGCGCCCCGTGTAGCCCTGCCGCCTCAGCGTCTTGACCGTCATCACGTTGTCGGCCCTGCCGTGCGTGAGGATGAACACGCAGAAGTCACTCCGCACCATCGCCGCCCTCGCTTTCGTCCCTGCCGCGCAGAGCGGCCATCCTCTCGGACACGATCACGAAGCCGTTCCGTATCGCGTCCTCGAAGTCGATGATGACCAGCGCGGACTTCTCCATCAGCCGCTGCACCTTCGCGTCGGCGTGGGCGTAGTACTCGGCTATGTTTCGGAAGTTGAACACCACGTGCCGCATCGCCGCGACCTTCAGGAACGCCTTGACCTTCTTCGGCACGTCGGCCGCGTCTATCTCCTTCGCCAGCTCGTCAGCCTTCTCCGTGTCGTACAGGTCCTCCAGCTCCGGGTTCTCGCCCGTGATGTTGTACTGCGGCGCCTCGATCTTCGACGAGTACTCGAACTCGCTCTCCGCGCCCCTGGCCGCGAACTCCGCGATCAGCTCGTCGAACCCTCCGCCCAGCTTCTTCAGCTCGTCGGCGCTGTACTGCGCGAGCAGCTTGTCGACGTCCCACTCCCCGCGCTGAAGGTTGTCCTGAAGGATGAACTCGCGCACCTCCTCAGGCGTGTAGTCGGAAAGCCGCCTCACGTAGTCGGCGGGCACCACCTTCACGCCGTTCTTCACCAGCGCCCGAAACCTCTTGTTGCCGCACTTGATCGTGCCGTCCTCCTCGACCAGAAGGGGACGCGTCCGAAGGAATCCGTGGATCCGCCGCATCGAGTCGCGCAGCTTCCCGAACTCGTCCTCTGTCACCGTCTGTGGGTTGTCGGGGTTCTCGCGCAGGATGGACAGTTCCACCCGCTCCTCGCCCTCGGCAAGCGCGACGCCCCCGTTCCCGTCGGCATCCACCGCCGGCAGAGCCGACACCTCTTTCGCCTTCTTCCGCATCTTTGGTTCCTCCTGTTTCCTCGAAAAACGTCACTACATTTTCTTTCGGCATCTCGCGCCTTGGGCATAGGCCGGGGTGCGTCCCCTCCGGGAGTACCTACCCCCATCGCGCAAGGCCCGAAATCCGCCGTCTGGGCGTTTCCGTTTGATTGCGAATCCACACACGGGGAAAACGCGCGGACGCGCCCTGGACGGCCATGCGCGGCTCTGGCGCGTCAAAAAACTTGACAGCCCCGGCGCGGCCATATATCATACGCATCATCGGTCGCCCCCCATGAAGTCGAACAGGTCGGGCTGCAAGTCCTTCCGCTCGGCGTCCTCCCGCTCCCTGCGCACCGCTCCCCCGTGGCCGTCGTCCCACGAGTGCAGGCGGCTGCGGATGAAGGGCGCGAACCTGCGGATCAGCCGCTGGAACTTCGCCCATGCCGTCGCCCTGTAGCTGTCCCTCGTCACGTCCATGCGCCCTATGGCCTCCCGCACCCTGTCGAGGTACGCGCCGAACGTGGCGCACGTTCCCCCGTTGCATACGTGAAGCATGAGCAGGGCGTCGATGGTGTCGAGCATGCACCATCTTCGGTACAGCTCGGCCGTGCGCTCCTCGACCTCGGGAGGAAGGGTGGTGACCTGCCCCCTCGGGGAGCGGTCGAAGGCGATCTTCTCGCGCTGCACGATGCGTTCCCCCGCGGCGTCATACGAGACGGTGCCGCCATGCCCCGCCGGCTCTATGTGGTCGCAGGCGAGGCAAGCGGCCCTTGCCTTCTCCATCAGCGCCCTGTGCGGGCATTTTTCGGGTGTACAGTTCATCGTATTTCAACCGCCCGTCAAAACGCCGTCGGGCGTATCTCGATGTCGATCCCCGGCTTCGGCCCCCACCACTTCGACGTGGACTTCTCGGCCACGAGCGAGTCGTCCGTCCAGAAGTTAAGGCGGGTCAGCACGTCCAGCAGGTTCTTCTCCAGGTTGTCGAGGTCGGGACGCACCGGGTGCGGGATCGGCACGGCGGCCTTCACGATCCGCTTGAGCTCGCTCTTGCGGTAGGGGAACGTCCAGCGCACCTTCAGGGACACCGGCTCCGAGAAGGGCACGTCCGGGACGTGCATCGAGAGAAGCGCGGCCAGGAAGTTCTCGCTCTGCCGGACTTTCCTCTTCGTGTAAAACCGGACACGCCCTCCGCAGACGAACGCTCCCTTCTGCTGGGCCGTGGCCGTCGGGGGTATGCAGTCGAGCCGTATCATCACGGCCTCGCACGCGCACGTGCGCATAGTAGTATTATTATAATTATTATTCATAGAGTACGGGGTCTCCTTGTAGGTCTCTTGATTACCGATGATTGAGTATGGGGAATGGTGGGGGTCTTGGGGGCGGAAAGGGGAAAGAGCACGGGACCGCCGCCCTGCGCCCTGCGCCACGGCTGGAGGTCCGCCACCATCCAGAATGTCTCGGCGGTCAGCCCCGCGTAGTACCACTCGCGCAGGTCCTTCTTCGGCGGGGTCACGATCCTGTACGTCCGACCCAGCCTCCGCGCCAGCGCCTGCGCTCCCTCCGCCCCCGGCTTCCACGGCGTCCCGTCCGGACGGAACTTGTAGTCGTCGTTGTCGCTCACGATCGTGACGCGCGAGACGCCCAGCCGGGCGCACAGCGCCTTGAGAAGGTCCGCGCCCGTGGCGCACGCAGACCTCCCCACGCAGGGCAGGCCGAGCGCATACCCGGCTATGCAGTCCGTCGCGCCCTCGACCACCACCAGCTCGCGCCCCTTCATCCCGTTGTACTCCGCTTCGCGCGGCTGGATTTCCGGGTCGTAGAAAAGCCCGTCCCGCGATCCGCCCACCGACCACTTGCCGCTGCCGCCGTGCTCCCGCAGCCTTATCCCGACGCACTCTCCCCCTCCGTCCAGCATCGGGAACGCCCACGCGCCGTGGAACGCGCTCCGCCCGACGAGAAGGCGGTCGATGTCGGCCGCGCACAGGTTCAGGTCGTTCGCCACCTCGACCAGCGAGTCGAAGATGTCCTTCTCGCCTCCCGGAGCCTCGAACTCGGCGCGAAACCCCGCCATCGTCAGCTCGGCGTTGAACATCCTCGGGCGGACGGGCGGCTTCGGCCCCGTGCGCACAGGCATCCTCCTCGGGCGCTCCTTCAGGAAGTGGAACCACCCGCCGGACGGGCAGGGGTTCGCGCTCTCGACTCTCATGCAGTGGCACACCACGCCGTCGTCCGACACGCCGCACCAGTCGGCATGCTCGCATATCGGGCACGGCTCGCGCTTCGACACTCTGCGCCATCCGTTCATTTCACGGTCGCCCTCCTCGCCCTGTTGAACTTGAACCACTTGAACGGCTTGGCGTACTTCCGCCTTGCCAGCGCGTCGTGCCGCCTTGCCGCGTCCCTTATTCCGTCCATCGAGGGATTGAAGGTCGGCATGTCGAACTCCGGGCACGGGATCAGCTCGATCTCGTACGCCTCCATCACCGTCACCGGCAGACATTCCTCGGGTTCGTACCCATCTGTAGATGTCGCGTTCATTGCGCGGCCTTCCCGAATATCGCCTTGACCAGGGCCTTCACGGTCTGGACAGGTACCGAGTTTCCGATCTGTTTCACCTGTTCGCCACTGTTCCCTGCCAGTTTGTAGTCGGCGGGGAAACTGTGCGCCGCCGCAAGTTCGGACGGCTTCAGCATACGGATGCGAATATCAATCACCCGCCCGTCATCCAGCACGGGGAATATGCCGCGCATTGCGCCGCCTGTCGTTAGCGTCGGCATTGGCTTGTTCGCAGGGCGGCATTGTGCGCAAGCGTCGCGCCCCAGCACAAGCGGCGTTATCATCCGAACCGCACCGCCAGTTGCGATTGTCGGGCACGGTTCGTCAATCGGCCTTGCCGCCGCTCCGCCCTGCTGCCCCAGTACAAGCGGTGTGCAAAGGTAGTCTTTCCGAACGGTAGTCTGCGCCCGAAGCGGCTTGTCAATGCCGCGTGGCGCGTTGTTCGCCTGTTCCGTAATCAGGTACGGCGTAATCATGGAAAAGCGGTCTTTGCAGTGCTGCGTTCCAAGCGGCTCCGTCGTTGGCTTCGCCTTGCCGTTCCGCATGTGGTCGATTATAAGCGGCTGGCACAGCATGTGGTGCGCACCCGAAGTGGCGATTGTCGATATTGGCACGTCCACTGAATCCACGTCTTGACCGCCGCGCAGCTTCACCACAAACGGGCGCACCACCGCACTGCGGTTGCCCCCTGCGTGTTGCGGCGGAAGCGGCGCGGAAAGCGGGCGCACACGCGAACCGTCGCCCTTGTCGCTGCCGAGCATGTCCATCTGAAAGTCAAGCCCGTTGTATTTGCGCAAGCCAACCATAATGCGGCGCAGCGTGTTTTCCGCAAGCGGCTTCTCGCGGTTGAAGATCGACTTGCCAGCATCGGAAAGGTCGAGGCATTCGCTCACGCCGCGCCACCGCTTCTGCCCCCGCTTCGGATGCTCAGCGTGGGTCGGTTTCGGCCAGCGTATCTTCAGGCCGCACCTGCACTTGACCGCTTGAAGGAAGAAGCGCTTGCGGGAAGTCGCGTCGCCGTAGTCCGCGCAGTTGAGGATCCGCCATTCGTAGTCGTAGCCCCTCGCCGTGAACTGCTCCAGCCACGCACGGAAGCACGAACCCTCCATCCGCTTGATCGGCTTGCCGCCGGTCGTGAGCGGCCCCCACTTCGTGAACTCGGGGACGTTCTCGATCGTGATGCGGCGGACGTGCTTGTTGTCCACGAACTTCCAAATCTCGTTCGGCTGCGACCGGAGCTGGTTCGACCTCGGCTTGCCTCCCTTCGCCCTGGAGTGGTGCGTGCAGGACGGCGAGGCGTGAAGGTGGTCTATCACGTCCGTCTCGATGTCGTCTGGCGTGGCCGCGTCGATGTCCATCTGCATCGCGCACACCCCCGGATGGTTTGCGCGCATCGTCTCAACGGCCCTGCACCAGTGGTTGATGGCTATCTCGCGGAAGGTCAGGTGCAGCTCGCGCATCGCCTCGGCAAATCCCGTCGAGAACCCTCCCGCGCCGCAGTACAGGTCGAGAAAAACTATCGGACGCTTCATTTCTCGCCTCCGCCGTTTTCGTACACTCCGAACAGCCCGACGCATGGGAACTGCGACTTGTAGCCGAAGTGGTAGTCGTAGTCCATCGCCCTGCGCTCCAGCGCGGTGATGCGACATTCATGCCGGAACGTAATCCAGATGAGGGTCGCTATCACGACCGCCCGTATAATGATTGCCTTCTTCATGTCTTGCCTCCGGAGTAAGTCACGCAAGCGGTCAGCGTCGCGGCCGCAAGCCAGTAAACCATCATGCGCAAGTTGCCGCGCACCGCATACGGAATGCTTGCCGCCACGTCGAGCACGATCATCAACGTGGGGAATACGTACTCGGTTCTCACTTCTTCGCCCTCCCGAAAAAGAGGCCTGCCTGCCGCATGAGCGCCGCCGAAACCTTCGGCCTTGTCGGCATCCCCGACTGTATCTTTGACGCAGCAGGACGCCGTGGGCGCGTCGGCATCTTCGGCGCGCCGTCGAGCGGCAGGGTCAGGCTCATCGTCGCGCCCGTCCCCGGCTTCCACCCTCTCGCGTACCACGCCTCCGCCACGCCGTCGAGCGGATGGTCGCACCCCTCGCCACACATGGACTTGTCGCCCCAGAACTTCCCGAACGCGTGGCGGCACACGGCCTGGACGTTCGCCGGACATTCTTCGCACTTCCGCCTCATTTACCAGCCCTGCCTTTCGCGCATCCGCCCGATCATCCGCCCGGCCATGTCGTGCCGCAGTGGTATGTGGAATCCGCTCCGCTTCAGGAGCGCCGCCTGCTTCAGCGACGCCATGCCAGAGTTGATGCGCCGGAAGTACTCGTCGAGGAGCTGCTTGCCCTGTCCGTAGGGTATCTTCTCGGGATCGACTCCGATGCGCTCCAGAAGCACCTGCGACTGCTTCGGGCTGAAGTGTCGGTGCCTGTCCCATCCGCGCTCCTGCGTTGGCGTCAGGTCCCACTGGTCGAATGGGTCGATCTTCGTGACGAGGAAGTTCGCCCGCGCCTGGAGCCGCGCCCTCGTCGCCGCCTCTCGCTTCTTGCGCTCCGCGATCTCGGCCTTGACCTTCTCCAGCTCGGCGGCCATGTCCACGGGCTTGCCGTTCTCCTTCACGCGCCGCGACACCTCGGCCACCACCTCGTCGTCGATGTCCCCTCCGAGGATGTCCGCCGAGCAGCACAGCTTGTGCCGTCCGGCGTTTCCCGCGAAGTCCACGATGAGGCAGGACGGCTTGCGGCTTGCGCGTATCATCGCGCACCGCTCCTGCGCCGTGGGCACGTCGCCCAGCATGCCCGCGATGTCCTCGGCCGGCCTCGTCCCCCGTCCCGCCATCTGCGCGTACAGGGCGCGGGATTTCGTCGGCCTGGCCATCACGACCACCTCCACGCCCGCGTCGTCGAACCCCTCCGTGAGGACGCCCACGTTCACCACGAACTGCAGGCGCCCCGCCTTGAAGTCCGCGAGCATCCTGCGCCGGTCCTCCTTGTCGGTCTTGCCGCACAGCCACGCCGCGCGGTCGGGCCTGTATCTGTTGAGGATTTCCGCCAGCCGCTCGGCCTGCTCCACCGTGGCCGCGAACACGATTGCCCGCCTGTCGCCGCAGATCTCCACCGTCGGGACGGCCACGCCCTGAAGGTTGCGCTCGTCCTCCATCACCTCCGCGAGGTCGCCCTGGTTCAGGTCGCCCGCCGTCGTGCGGATGCCGCTGAAGTCAAGCGAACCGACCGTCACCATCTGCTGCTCGATGGGGACGAGCCACCCGCTCTGGATCGCCTGCAGAACGCCGTACTCGTAGGCCACGGACTCGAACACCGCGCCCAGAGCGGCCTCGTCCGCGCGGTCCGGCGTGGCCGTCACGCCCAGCACCTTGCAGTCCGGGTTCTGGCGGTACCAGTCGATGCACCTGCGGTACGTGCCGGCCGTGGCATGGTGCGCCTCGTCGATCACGACGAGCCCGAAGTCCTGCGGGTCGAACTTCGACATGCGCCCCGCGCCGTCGCCGCCCGCGCAATGCGTCTGCACCGTGGAAACCACCACGGGCGGCATCTGCCCGAAGTACGTCTGCACATGGTACTCGCCCATCTCGATCTGCGCCTCCAGCCCAGTGACGCGCCGTATCTTGTCGGCGGCTTGGGTTATCAGCTCCTCGCGGTGCGCCAGCACCATCGCGCGGCATCCGCGCTCGTGCATCTGGCGGATGACGTCCGCGAACAACACGGTCTTGCCGAGGCCCGTAGGCAGCACCACGAGCGCGGACGAATGCTCCTGCCATTCGCGGAACACGCCCTCGGCGGCGGCCTCCTGATAGTCGCGAAGTCTCATCCGAACGCTCCCCCCCGGTTTTCCTCCACGATCCCGCGCTCGTGCATCTGCCGCTCCAGCATCGCCATCGTGTTGGTCAGGTGTTCGTCGGACATGTCCTCGACGGCGATCTCCCGCCCGTCGCGGCACGTCCACATGTACTTCGTGCGGCGCTCGGCTTCGAGGTGCAGGGCGCACAACGCCTTCCCGATGTCGCAGTCCGCAAGCCTTACGACCTTGCGCTGCTGGTCGCACTCGTTCAGCGCCTCGTTCCACGCATGGTCGAACGCGGCTATGCACATCTTCACCACGACGGAACGTCCGCACCTGAGGAAAACTTCGCTCGTGTCTCCCGTGCGGGCGGTCGCGAAAAGAACCTCGTCGGCCTTTATCGAAACGCCGCCGCATCGCATGATTTTCTCTTTCATCGTACCGCCTCCTTGACTTCGGCATACGTGCCTTGCGCAATCACTCTGTCGAACATGATGACGAGATGCGCACCCCTGCCGGTTGGCTCACCCCATTCGGGATGCTCTGCCTGTGCGCCGGAGCGTATGGTCATGCCGAACATCCGAACGGCCAGCGCGGGGCTGTCCATGCGGTAGCCGTTGCGGAGGATCATCTTGCAGAACACGCTCGGCCATCCGTAGTTGAATAGCCGTTTGTACGTTCTTGCCACCTGCCTGTTGTCCGCGCTTCGGTACTCCTCGCGCTTCTCGCCGGACGCTATCATGTCGAACCAGCGGCGCGAGATTGTGAGATTCAGCAGTACATTCATTTCGCCATCCCCTTGCGAAGTGCATCCATGTCCAGATCGTCCTTTTCGTCGCGTCGATGGACGATGCGCCCCGTCAAAGCGTCTGCAATCGAACATTCGGCTAAACTGTTCCATGCCAAGTCCTTGCCTACCATGCGCGGCATCAGCATGCAGTTCCAGTCGGGGCCGCGAAAGTAGAGCATGGCATTTGGGTCGCTCACGTCAGCATACGCCTCGACCGGGCCGTGGTACTTCTCCAGCCCCGCGATCAGAGAGGCATAGTACCCCGCAATCACCGAACGCGCAGGGTTCGCCATGATGACCGAGGCGAACGACTCATGGACGTGACGGACGGAATTGGGCGAACAGTCCGCGTCGAGATCGTCCTCGTCCGGCTCGTTCGCCCGCAGCCACATCATTTCGGGCTCGACGTTCGAGAACGACGTGACCACGGCCTCCCACATGTTGCACAGTCCGTAGCCCTGATACTTGCCGCTGGCGATCTTGGCATCGTTCAGCTCGACCATGCCCATGATCGACTTTCCGAGGCTCAGCTGCTTCTCGTCCGTTGTCTCGGCTATCCTGCACAGTTCCACGAACCGTGCGCGGTGGGTGAGCGCGATGCGCCCGTCGGTCACAAACAGATGGTCGCCGCACCGGAACGGTTCGTGGAGCGAAGGGCGTGTCACGTCCTCGCTCGCGAACATCGGCCCGATGGCCATGAACTCGCTCGCCGTCATTTCCGCACCTCGCCCTCTTTCAGCTCGCCCTGGATGCGCCGTTTCGCGGCGATCACCTTCTTCAGCGTCTCCGCGTCCAGCACCTCCTCGCAGGCGCGCTCCAGCGCATCGAGGTTGTGGTGCCCCCGTCTCGCGGCATCCGTGATGCGCTCGGCCAGCCGCTCGTCGTACTGGACGAGCGACGGATCCGGCCACGCCTTCGCCCTCGCGCGGACTTCCGCCACGAGGGCGTCCAACGTCTCTTGGTTTTCCATCTTCTGGTGTCCTTTCGTTTTGCCCATGGGGAGACGGCTACGCGGTCGCCTCCGCTATCTTCTCTCTGACTTCTGCCGCCGCCTGCTCAATCGCAATGACCGGCTGCATGATCTTCTGCGCCTCCGCGACGACATCGAGACACTGAAACAGACGCTCGTCAGAGCGGCAGACTATTTTCCTGCCGTCGATTTCAGCCTGTTCGATTGCGCCCTCTACGGCAAGAACCGGCTCCAGCGCCTTTTCAAGTTTCCGCACATACTCGCTCGGCGGCTTCGGCGTTCCGACGGGTTCGCGGTTGTCATACAGCCATTGGTTCATCTGCGCGATGGCCACGTCAAGCAGCCTCTCGAAAAGCGCCTGACGCGCCGCGTCGTTCTCCGAACACTTCCCGCTCGGATCCGGCCTGTGGTCTGTCTCACAGCTCACAATCGCCGCACAAACTCTCAGCTCGACCTTCATTTCGCACCGCCTTCCACCTGGAACTCCTTCGGGTTGCGCTTGTATTCTTCTTCAGTCTGCCACCCGCGCCCGTGGCACGCCTTGCACCCCGTCCCCTGGCACATCCGGCACACGCAATGCGGCTCGGCGGCGTTCACGAAGTTGTAGGCGTTGTTCAGGTTGACGAGCGCGTCCTGCCGCACGGCGGCGAACGCCGGGTCTTGCTCCTCGAATCCCTTGCGCAGGGCCACCCGCGCCTTGCTGATGCACGAGAGGATGTCCGCAAGCGGGCTTGACTCGAACGCCTCCTGCATCTCGAGCGGAATCTCCGTGCCGTACCTGTCCACGGGCATCACGGGATGCTGCGGCCTCGCCGGTTTCGTCGGCATCTTCAACTGCGTCTTTGATACAGTAGGCGACTGTATCTTTGACGCAGTAGGACGGACTGGCGCGGATGTGGTCTCGGATGCCTTCGGAGCGGGTTTCGGCTCCGGCCTGACGGGGTACTCGCGGCCATTCGCCCCTATCAGTCTCGTCGGGCGCGTCGGCATCTTCGACTGTATCTTTGATACAGTAGGACGGCTCGGCGCCTTGGGCATCTCGGCCAGCTTCCGCTGCACGAACCTCTCGCCCGTAGCCCTCGACACGCCGCACCGCTCCGCAAGGTTCCCGCCCGTGGGCGTCCCCCCGAAGATCGCCTCGCGCCTGTCCCACACCATCGAGAGGAAGTGCTGCACGTCGGCCATCGTCGGCCGCTTTCCCTGCTTGTTGTTGGCCGTCCCGCCGAACACCACGGCGTCGTCCTCCGTGCCCTTGCGGACATCCGCGGATATCGCCGTCTTGCCGTTCGACTTCGCGGCCAGCACGCGGTGGAAGCCGTCGGCCAGCCAGTACGTCTCGCCGTCCGTGAACACCGTCACGTCCGGGAACTGCGCGCCGTCCGCCATCGCCTCGGCGTAAGTCCTTATCGTGTCCGCATCCGTCCCCGCCCTCGTCTGCAAGGTCAGGTCGAGATCCGCTATCTTGATTTTCATGTCTCTGCCTTTCGTCGTGAAGTTGCCCCGCCTCCGGCACATGGCCGGCCGGAAGCTGGGCGTATGTGAATCATCCGGCCATGCCGTCCTCGATCGTCTGGAACAGCCTCTGCACGTCCTCGGGCGTGAACTCGTCGGCGTCCTTCCCATGTCGTGCCGCGTCGAACAGCTCGAACCACCTGTCCTCGTGCTTCGCGCCTTCGTACGGCTCGCCCAGGAGCGAGCAGAAGTAGTCGAACGCGCCGTCCGCCGTCTGCGGGAAATCCGCCCACGGCTTCGGCTTCGCGGGTGCGCCGCCAGCTGGGCGTGAAGGGGCCGCAGGGGCCGCCGCAGGACGGGAAGGCGCAACACCTCCCCCAGCTGCCGGAGCCGCCTGTGCGGGCTTCTGCGCGGCCTGTGCGGGCGCTCCCGATCCCACCTTCTTCGGCGTCGCGGCGAACAGTGCCTTCGCCCTCGTCCCCCACTTCGCCATCATCGCGGCGCGGTCTGCGCTCGCCCCGTCCGGGACGTACGCCTTGCGGCCGCCCGACTTCGGGCGGTCCGGGTCGTGAACCCAGATCTGCTGATTGCCCTGGCCGTCGGTAGTGAAGTTCAGCTCGACCTCGCCGATGGCGGCGAGATGCCCGAACGCCACGCCTCCGTCGTCCGGCGACTGGAACCACCAGAAGTCGTCGAGGCTCCGGGGCTGCCACCCCTTCGCCCACTCCTTCAGGCCCTCGATGGTCTTCTCGTTGAAGCCGCCGTCCGCGCTCGTCAGCCAGTGGCGCTTCCGCGCCTCCCAGTCGTAGCCGTTGTCCTTCTTGTACCACGCGCCCGTGTCCGGATCCTTGACCGCGAAGTTCACGTCGAGGATCAGCCGCCCGTCCTTCTCGTAGCAGCTCGCCGTCGTAGGCTTGCCCACATAGGTGCCGTCGGGTATTCCGTAGCTGTATGCCATCGTCTTTCCCTCCTCACTTCACGATCTGCGACCAGTCGAACAGCGCGCCGTCCGATTCGTCCCAGTTCGGGACTTCGAACGCGCACCCCTGCACCGTACGGCTCTTGGCCATCATCGTGGCAATGCCGCCAGTGTACAGCGTCCTCGTCATGCCGCCCTTGGCCTTTCCCTTTTCCACGCTCACGTCCGCCGCGAGATAGAGCAGATGGTCGGTCTTTTCGAGAAACGTCGAGCGGCCCGGAGCCTTGCCCTTGTCGCCCTGCACGAGGCGCGGCTGGTTCTGCCAGTAGTCCGCGCCGTCCGCGTTCGTGAACCTCGTCGGCTCCGAGTGCGCAACGGCCAGCACGTTCGTCCCGCCGGCCACCAGCTCGTCGATCAGCGGATAGATGGGCGCGAACTTGTCGAACACCAGCTGCGACCCCTTGCCGTACATCCACTGCTCCAGCGACTTGCGGATCGTGGCCGAGTCTCCCGGAATGCTCTCGATGCAGTTCTGCGCCGCCCACTCCTGGGCGCGCGTGAAGCTGTCGATCACGACGTTGTCGTAGCCCTTCACCGCGTCGGAGGCGAGGAACGCCATGAGGTCGTTCCAAGCCGCCGCCGGCGCCTTCGGGTCGTACTTCAGGAACTTCGGCGCGATCCGCTCCGTCAGCCCCATCGCCTCCAGCTTCGGTCGGATGATCTTCAGCGACCCCTCCAGGTCGATGAACAGCGTCTTGCCCGGAAGCATGGCCGCGAGGGTTGACTTGCCCGCTCCTCCCGTTCCGTGCAGTCCGATGAAGTGGCCGCGCTTGCAGTCGCCCCATCCGTCCACGGTCTGCTCCGCCTTCGGGGCGGGAGCCGTCGTTGTCTTCGGCGCGGGAAACGCCGCCGCGCTCGGTCTCTTCGGAATAGCCATTGTTTTCTACCTTTCGTTGTTTCGTTTACTCGCAAGCCGCACCCTGCGGCTGCGAAAGTTCTTCGTGCTTCGCGATCCGGAAACCCTCCGGAACGTTCGTCTCGTCCACGTGAATGCGGTTGAGGCACAACCCCGCGAACGGGCAGCTCCGGCAGTTGTCGGGGTTGCACGCCCTCGGGTATGCGTACTCCGGCATCTTCGCCTTGCGCGCCTCCGCCGCGAAGTGGAGGAGCATCCGGCACACGCCCAGCCGCTCCCTCTGGAACTCGTCGAGCATGTCGAATGTGATGCCCACCTCGCGCCGCGCGAAATATCGCTCCGGCTCCGCGCCCATCGCGGCGAGGATGCGGGATCCGTACTCGTCCGGCGTCTCGGCGTGTCCGCTCACGCGCTCGCCCTTGGCCGCGTCCGCTGTCTTCTTCGGCTGGCCGTCCCTCTTGATGCAGCGGTTGCCGTTCGCGTCAAGCACGATCGGCAGGCCGTTCTCGTCGAGGTCGGGGATGTTCGCCTTCGGCTGGAGCTGCGGCTTGCGGATGACGTCGTACACGCACACCGGCAGCTCGCCCGTGGCGTGGTACACCCATCCCGCGTACGCAAGCAGCTGGATGTTGAACTTCAGGCGGTTCCAGTAGTCGGAAGTCTCGCCCACGTCGTCGCTCGTGGTCTTGCGCTCCCACACGACGCGCCGCCCGTCCTTCAGCACGGCGAGGCCGTCCACCTTCCCGCGCTGCTCGAACGTCCGCGATCCGTCGATCACGTCCGTGAACTCCACCTCCGGCTCCATCGCCGAATAGTCGCGGTCTTCGACCTCGCCGTATGTCTTGTCATACGCGCCGAGGATGCCGAACACCTTGGCCGCCATCCACTCGTCGAGCGTCCCGCCCGTCAAGGCCGCCGCGTACTGCGCGCCGAAGTCCAGGCCCTTGGCCCTCGTCTCGCCGCCGTTGTGGATCGCCGTGCCTATCCTCAGCGCCTCGGAAGGGTTCGCCTCCTTCAGGCCGAGGATGTTGTCGTACCAGTACCGGCGCGGACACCGGAGCGCGCATGCCATGCTCGATGCGGTCAGTGTGATCTTCACTTCGCACCGCCTTTCCGCTTCGCGGACTTCGCCATGCTCTCGGCCGCCCTCTCCGCCATCTCGGCGGTGAAGGTCATCTCGGCCTGCTCCATGTCGCCGGCCTCCAGCTTCTCGATCTTGACCTTCTCGGACACGGCCGCGTCCTCGTACAGGCGCACGGCCAGGTCTTCGAGCATCTTCTGCGTTTTCTTCGCGCGGTCGTCCTCCAGCGTGGTGGCTCCGACAAGCGGACCGTTCAGGTCCTTCTCCTTCTTGTCGAACTCCATCAGCTTCAGCACTCCGCGCCGCAGCGCGTCAAGATGGTTGATGTAGTCCTGCCGCGTCATAGCGCCTCCTTTCCGACGAACGCGCGGTACTCCTTCTTGATCTCCTGTTCCGCGTTCCTCACCATGGACAGCATCTTGTCGCCGTCCTGAAGGATGCCGGAGAACTCCTCGCGGAGCGCCAGCATCACCTTCTTCAGGACATAGGCGCGTAGCTTCGTCGCGACGTCCTGCTTCGACGTCTGCACCTGCTTCACCGCAATCATGTAGGTGAGGTTGTGCGTGTCGTCGTTCCCGGTCATGCTGAACTCGATCTCCATCTTCCCGGACGCGTTTCCGGTACCGGATCCGGAGCCTCCGTCACCGTCGGCGGTCTCTATCTTCAGAAGCCCCGTCTCGATGACCGTCATCATGTCCATCTTGAAGCCCAGCAGCCTCTCGATGTCCTGCGGCGTGGCGTCGGGATTGCGCTTGAAGTAGTCCCGCACCGTCTCTCTCTGTCTGTCGTTTAGCATCGTATCGTTCCTTTCGTCAGTCTTCCGTTTCCTCGTCGTCCTCGGCGTCCAGCATATCGCCCTCCGCCTCGGAGTCAGTTGGCCGTGAAGTCCACACCACCTTGACCGGCTCGCGGAGTTTCAGCACCGTCGCGTCAGACGCCACGAGCTGACGTTCCTCGTCTGTCAGCGCCTCCGCCGTCGGCGGCAGAATCGCGATCAGAAGTTCGGCGTACTTCGCGCCGACCTCCGGCTTGGCTATCTTCGCCGCGATTTCGGCCGCCGCCAGGCTTGCCCAGCGCTCCATCGGCGCGAAGTCCTGCGCATCGGTATCGAGCAGGTACGCCCTCGCCGCGTCCGACGCGTTCGTCTGCGATCCGAACACGCGCCACTCGCAGCCAATGTCGAACACTTTCTGGAACGCAAGGGCGATCTGCACGTCCACCGTGTAGGCCGCCATAATCACCCCCGAAAGATTGCCCTCGCACCACTCGGCCAACTTCCGCCTCGCCTTGTTCGCGGCGACCTTCCGCTTCCGCGCCTCCTTCTCCTCGTCGGTCATGCCTCCGCTGGACTTCGCCGCGGCCTTGGGCCTCTCGCCCCACTGCATCACGGTCTCGTCGTTCCAGTCCTTCCAGACGTACAGCGTATCGTGATTCTTGTCGGGCTTGGATTGCAGGCTGATGGAGTAGTCCGGGTGCTGCTTGCTCTCGCGCACCTCCGCCCCGTTCGCCTTCGCGTCCGCGATCGTCGCCTTTATCGCGTCTGCCACCTTGCGCTTGTAGCACTTCCCGTCCATGCACTTGCCGAAGGTGGCGGGCTTGCCGTCCCAGTCGAACAGGTCGGGCGAGCATCCCGTGTTGTTCGGACACGTCTTGCACGGCGTCCGGTCGAACACGGCCTTTTTCAGGTCCTGCGTCTCGCGGTCGAACTGGGTTTCGATGTCGCACCAGCGGAGCGCCGCGTCGCGCCTGTTGTAGTCCTTCGCGCCTTTCAGCCTCTCCTGCACCTCCTCGGGGTACGCCGCCACATGCTCCAGGCAGTCGGTCGTTATCCTCTCGCCGTCCTTCACGCGCTTACGCCACGACTTCGAGAGCCGCGAGAGGTTCAGCCTCCGGGACACCCATTCGCGCCCGCGCCCGGTCTCGGCGGCGATCTCGTCCTGCTTCATGCCGGACTTCACGAGACTGCCCACCAGCTCGGACTCGAGAAGGGGGTCGGCGTCCTTGCGCTGTAGGTTCTCGATGAACGTCATGCGCTGCGCCGTCGCCTCGTCCACGCCGACGAGGATGTCGCAGGGCACCTTGTCGAGCCCCGCAGCCTTGGCGGCCACGAGACGCCGGTGCCCGGATATCAGCGTCGCACCCCCGTCCTTGTCCATCATCGCCACAAGAGGCTCGATCACCCCCAGCGACCTGATGCTCGACGCGAGATCCGCCACGCTCTCGGGCGTAATCTTCGGGCGGGGGTTCCACGGCGCGAACTTCAGTTTCGCCGTCTCCACCTCCGTCCGCTTCCGCTCGTAATCCGCCGCCTTCGGCGCGGACACGGCTTCGACCTCCTTCGGCTGCTTCTTCTTGGCCGCAGCCTTGGCCTTCGTCTTTGTCTTCATGTCTTTACCTTTCGTTTGCCCATCCCCGCCGCACCGTGCGGCAGGGAAATCCTCATTCGCCCTTTGCCTCCATCTCGGCGCGCAGTGCCTCGCACTCCGCGCTGAACTGGTCCGGCGTAGCCGCGAGAAACAGCCACGCTACGAGCGCGAGCAGGGCAAGGGCGAGAACCCCGGCCACGACTTCGCCCGCCGCCCTGAGCCGTCTGCGCCGCAGTCTGCGGCAAATCTCGCGGTCGTATTCCTCCAGCGTCATTCCCGACAACTGCCTGTCCCATTCTTCCATCGTCATCTTTCGACCCTCCGTCATTCCGGCTTCGTGGACAGCACCACCATGATCGCGCTACGCCGCCACCTGCGGCACCGCCCAACCACGACGGGGTTCGCCTTGCGCACGTCCACCTTCCCCTTGGGGCAGACGTACGACTCCATGCAGTGCTGGCGAAGGGCGACGCGGGAAAGCCCGAACAGCTCCGCCGCCTCCTTGTCGCCTATCACTTCGGCCTGGTTCATTTCGTACCGCCCTCCGCCTTGATGGCCATGCGGCAGACCTGCGCCGCCGCCGTGCTCGGCTTCGGCTCGCAGCGCAGGTCGCACAGTTTCCGCGCCTCGCTTTCCGTCAGGTCGAAGGTGCAGCGCACCTTCTTCTCGACCTTCGCCTTCTCGTTCTTGTTCATCGCCCCTCCTTCGCGTTATAACGCGCCATGTCAAATAAAAAACAAAAAAAATCAGCGCGCGGCGGCCCCCATTATGTCGGCGCGATATAACGCGCCACGGCCAAAAAGACGCCGCATCCGCGCACGCTCTTTTTTGACCACGGCGGATGCCGTGGTGTGTCGCTTCGCCGCGATCCGCTCGATCGCCCTGCGGTCGCCGGTCGCCTTCACTCCGATGTCTGTTGCCATTGCTCGTTCCTTTCGTTTTACGCGTTCGCCTTCTTGCGGCGTTCGCTGCGTTCTCGTTTCGCGGCGCGGATCGCCTCGGCTCCCTCCCGGACTCTCTCGCGCCATTCCCCCACGACCTTGCGGTCGCGCATCATCCCGTGCGCCTCGGCACGGGCGAAGATGAACTCCCGGAACATGTCACTGACCGTTCCGGCCCCCTCGGCCTCCGCCACCAGCGCCGTTAGCGCCTTTACCTCCGGGCTGTCGAGGAACCCGATCAGCACGTCGTCGGGGTTGTGTGGTCCGCTTGTCTTGCTCATTGTCTCTTGTCTCCTTTGGTCTCTGAATGATCGTGAAGTTCTCCATCATCTTGCGGCAGTCCTCAATCGACTCGCCGTATGCGAAGGGGAGTTGCCCCCCCCCTGACATCATCGAAGCGGACGGATCCGTCGAACTCGAACCACCAGCCGTACTGTCCACGGTACGCGGTGACGAACCGATCGCGCAGCTGCGCCGGCACATGCTCTGCATAGTCCATGTCGCACCTCCGCCCATCACGCCTCTGTCCAGTATGTCCATGTCTGTATCTTGGACGCGCCGAAGCACTTCCAGTAGGCGTTGACCCGCCTCCTGAAGTCCCTCCGCACGGTCATGTACCCTCTGCGCATCCTCCACATGTCCTCGTCGTTGAGGATGCGCACCACCGTCTCCGGGCGTCCGGCGTTCGCCGCGTTCCCGAGGTACACGCTCCCGTCCGTGAGTCCGCCGCGCATGAGGCACGGAACGAAGTCCCCGCGCCAGGTCTCCGCGCCGTCTCCGCCCGTCCTGGCGAACCTCCACGCACGGCGTCCGACGAGGTGGACCATCTCGCGGTCGAAGTCTCCGACGTTCGCGCGCTTGAACCCTTCCTCGGTGCGCTTGTACTCCAGCACCTTGTGGGCGTACGCCATCGTGCCGTACTCCTCGCCGCCCTGCCCCCGGTCGTCCTCCCCGCAGCAGAAGCGCGTCTGGATCGACGGCCTGCCGATGGGAAGAACCACACCGTCCGACAGCTCCACGAAGCGGTCGCGCTTCATCAGGAAGTCGCGCTCGCGGTCGTACATCCTCGCCCTGCGATCCGTGCTGCGGTCGTACCCCCTCGCCGCCATGTACACGGCGCACAGGCGCTCCTGCTCCATCCGCTCCGCCGACTTCGGGCGGCTCGCGGACTTCTTCGCCTCGGCCTCCGCCTCGGCCTTGAGCGTCCAGTAGTCGCGGGGTATCGAACTCTCGCTGTACAGTCCCTCCTGCCAGTCGCATCCGGGATCCGTCTCGACGTCCTGGAACATCAGCTCGGGGTCGTGCTCGTCGCGGTGGATCCGCTTGCATGCCGCCTCGAACTCCTCCGCGTTCGCAAACCTGTCGAGGTCGAGCCACGCGCCGGAGAGGTCTCCGTTGTTGTACTTCGCGTATGTGCCGACGTAAAGTTTCATTGCCGTTGCCTTTCGTTTTGCCTTGCCCCGCCCGGCTGCCCATGCCAGGCGGGGCGTTCCATCTTACGCAGCGGCCTCCGCCTTGACCAGCGCACGGTCGCAGTCTGCGGAGATCAGCGACAGCGCCTTGCGCAGCTCGGCGTTCTTCCCGTTTAGCGTCCTCACGCAATCGCGGAGGTGCAGCTGTTCCTTCATGGCATCCTTCTCGGTCGCTTCGTTGGCGCGGAACGCCTCGCTGACCGCACGGACGAACTTGCGCACCGTCTCGTCCTTCAGCATCGCGCAGAAGTCATCCTTGTCGATGTTCTTCGCGCCCATGTACGCCGGCTCGAACCAGTCGGCGTAGTTCTCGTGATCGGTCTTGTCGAGGAACGGCGTCCTCTTCTCGAACTCTTGCTTTTGCATCTTCTTGTTTCCTTTCGTTTTTGCCCTGTCATTCGCAAACGCCCTATTTGCTCTTGACGCCCACAATTATACCACATCGCGTTATAACGCGCAAGGGGGAAAATGAAGAAAAATTATTTTTTCTTACATCACGCCGAAACCCCTTGTTTTTGGGGCTGAAACGCACATCGACACACTCCGGGCGCTCTCTCCGGCGGGGTGAATCGCTTGCGAAACATCCCGCCGTGTGATATACTTCCCGCCGTCAAGGGCAAAACGAAAGGAATCATATGAACCTCGCAACCGGAATCGGTCTCACGGTTTCGCTGGTGCTGATAGTCGCCATCATCGCATCGGCGCATTATCTCCAGCAGATACGGGACATACTGCGCGGCATCCACGAAACGCAGAAGAAACTCGCCTCGCGCCTTGGCGTTCCGAAGGTATAACAAACCTTATAGCAAACCCGAACAATGGCGAACATCAGCGAACACACAACCCCGAGCAAACCCTTGAAAACAAACGCTCTCATACAATCCCATATCACCCCATACGGCTTGTAAAATGCGTGACGGGCATCTCGAACGTCGTGCGCGTCTCGACCGACACGCTCCCGACGCCGACGCTGACCGTCGCCGGCACCCACGGATGCGCGTTCTTGATGAGAACCGTCCCAGCCGCATCCGCCGCCGAGACGGCGAAGCCGTGGCAGTCGTTCGCCGCGACGCCCGTCAGGCTCACCCGCGCCGCGAAGTTCGTCGCCGCCGACGCCGGGTCCTTCGCGTAGAACGTCAGCGCGAAGTCTCCGCCCGCCGTCTGGACGACACACGAGTTTTTGACAGGATTGACAGGATTCACAAGATTCTCACCCAATCCTGTCAATCCTGTGAATCCTGTCTGAATACCCTTCAGTTCCAGCAGCGTCTCGTCCCAGGCGACCGTCGCCGCGAAGTTCGTCAGCGTTTCCGTCGCCGTGACCGTGACGGGCAAATCGAACGTCGTCTCGCTGTCAACCGCCGCGTCCGCCACATGCACGGCGACAATCGCCGGCACAAGCGGATCGGAATCGGAGATCTCGACCGTGGCCGACTGCGGCAGGTCGAGCGTGACCGCCCGTCCGTCGAGGGCCTTCACCGTCGCGGCCGTGAGCGTGACCGTCGTCTCGGTGACGTCGTGGACGGGCAGGATCGTGAAGTCCAGCAGCAGGAACCGCCCCGCGCCCGTCGCGATCTCGCCGCCTTGCGCGGCGAAGCGCCACGTGCCGGCGGACGGCACGGTGGCCGTCCCGCCCGCGACGAGCCCCGCCGTGAGGCCGGTCGTGCGGATGCCGCGCGGCGCCAGCACCGCCGGGTCGTAGGCGAACGTCAGCGACAGCCCCTCGGCGGAGATGCCCATCGAGTTGTTCATCGAGACGATCACCGTCACGTTCGACCCCGTGAAGCCGCTCGTGCCCGTCAGCCAGACGTGCGGATGGAACTGCACGTACACCGCGTCCGTCGGCAGGGACTCGCTCGTCGTGGGCGTCGAATTGCCGCTCGTGTAGAACCGGCTCACGCTCGTCACGCGGTAGTAGTAGTCCCGCACGACCTCCGGCCGGTCGCGGTAGCGCGGCAGCGGCCACTGCGCCTCGATGCGGTCGTAGGCGTTCGTGTCCGCGCCCCGGTAGACGCCGTAGCCGCGCACGCGCGAGTTGCCGTTCGGGTCCCACGTCAGCACGACCGAGTCGACGCCCGCCGTCGCCTGCACGTTCGTCGGCCGCCCGACGCGTGGATCGACGAGCAGCATGAGCTTGCCGTCCGCCGTGCCGCACACGCAGTCGAGGTCGCCGTCTCCGTCCCAGTCCACAAGCGCGATCGTCAGCCTCGGCGCGAAGCCCGCGTGCGAGCCGCCCCAGACCTTGTGCTGCAGGGCGAAGGCGTTCTCGCCCAGCCCCCGGTAGAACCAGATGCGCCCCTCCGCGTCGCTCACGAGCAGGTCGGCGATTCCGTCCCGATCGACGTCGCCGAACGCGCAGCTCACCGCGTCCGTCGGCGGCACGTCGAGCGTCAAGCCGTCCAAGGCCGCAAGCGAGCCCTGCGCGAGGTCGAGGCCGTTCGTCGAAACCGTGTCGTCGCGCGTGAACGTCGGGTTGCCGGACGTGCCGCCGTTCAGGTAGACCGCGTAGCCGCCGTCGTAGAGGATCACGAGGTCGAAGAGCCCGTCGCCGTTCACGTCCGCGACGACCGGACGCGCGTTCGGGCCGAACGTCCGGCTCGTCGCGGCGTTCCCCGCGAACGGCGAGGTGAAAATCTCCTCGAACCGCTCGCCGACGACCGCGCCCGTCGCCGGGTCGAACGGCTGCAGGTTCGCCTCCAGCGTCGCCGAGTCGGCGTAGGCGATTCCGCCCGGCTCCGTCGTGTCGGGGAAGTGCGGATTCGTCCCGTTCGCGATCTCCTCGGCGAAGGTGAAGCCGTCGCCGTCCGTGTCGCTGTCCATCGCGACGTCCGGACGCCCGTACCAGTAATAGGACAACCGCGCGGCCTCGTCAGCGACGTAGTGGGCGACGACGTCAAAGACATGTTCGCTGTCCGGCGTGACGACCGCCTGGTCCAGCGCGCGGCCGAAGGCGTCGCGCTGCTCCACGCCATCAACCGTCCAATAGGCGAAGCCGTCCGCGACAGGCGGCGCATCTGTCCTCTGAATGTCTCCGGCCGTCACATAGTTCGTCACCGTCGCGAACAGCGCGCCCTCCGGCTCGCTGCGCACGACGACGGGCGCGTAGTCGTGCGGATTGTAGAGGAACGTGCCCGACAACGCACGGCTCACGCCGCCTGATTCAGACGTGTCAGGAAAATGCGGATTCGTGCCGTTCGCCAACTCCTCGGCGAACGTGTAGCCGTCGCCGTCCGTGTCGCTGTCCATTGCGATGTCCGTGCGCCCGTACCAGTAGAGCGACCACCGCACCGCCTTATCCGCGACGTAATGGGCGACGGCCTCGGTGACGTGGGCGGCGTCGGGATCGATGACAACCTGGTCGAGGGCGCGTCCAAAGGCGTCGCGCTGCGCCACGCCGTCAACCGTCCAGTAGGCGAATCCGTTCGCGACGGAGAGGGTCGGGGTGCGCTGCAGGTCGCCCGTCGAGCAGTAGTTCGTCGTCGTGGTGCAAAGCCTCCCCTCCGGCTCGCTGCGCACGACGACGGGCGCGTAACGGTGCGGATTGTAGAGGAACGTGCCCGACAGCGCACGGCTGACGCCGCCTGACTCAGACGTGTCAGGAAAGAGCGGATTCGTCCCGTTCGCCAGTTCCTTGGCGAACGTGTACCCGTCGCCGTCCGTGTCGCTCGCGGCGTCCGGCGCGAGGTCGCCGTACCAGTAGAGCTCGTGTCCGTCGGGCACGCCGTCGCCATCCGAGTCCCGCGAAGCGGGCAGATAGTGCGCCGTCAGCGTCGTGTCCTCGTAGAGCATGAAACTCGGCGCGTCATAGGCCCGCCCCCAGGCGTCACGGGCGGCGAAGTCCTGCTTCGTCGAAATCGTCCAGTGGGTGAAGATGTAGCCGCTTTTCGTGGGCGCGGGAACGGTCGTGTAGGCGCATCCCGTCTCCAGCGCCGCCTCGGCGACAGTCGACACCGTTCCGCCCGTCGAGGTCTGGCACGTGACGTGCACGACATCGGCCCAAGCCGACGCAGCGCACAGGAGTACTGCGCATTGCGCAAACAGAATTCTGATTTTTCGTTTCATCTCAAGCCACCTTTCTCAGAGAGGTCAAACACAGAGCGGCCTGCGGCCGGGCGACGAGAGGCGACAGGGAGCTTCGCGCATGACTGTCTGTTTTCTCGCGCTTCTCTTTCGTTGGGTTCTCTGTGTTTAACACTCTTCCCGACACTCATCTCCGTGCCTCCGTCTCTCCGTGTGAGACATTCACCCACCCTTGCCGCGCCCAAACGATTCCTGTATAATAACGCTGTATGAAACTTGAATTCCACCACAGCGGGCTTCAGTTCTTCTTCATCACGCTGACGCTCGAAGGTCGCCCCCAACTGCTCGCGCGGCTCGTCGAAGGCGAAGCGCGCCCCGTGCTGCTGCCGGCGGGCGAAACCGTCAAGGCGTTCTTGCGGGCGTTTCACGCCGTTTACCCCGCCGTGACGATTTCTGATTTCGTCATCATGCCCGACCATGTTCATTTTCTCATGATCGTGCGCTACGGCCGCGCGCCCGACTTCAACCCTCTTTGGGCCAGCTTCGCGCTCATGAAGGCGATTGAGGCGGCTTGGGCCCAATTGAACGGGGGCCCGGCCCCCGCACCCCACGAGGCGGCGGCGCGCTTCGCCGAAACCCTCGCGTGCGAACGCGCCATCGCCGCCCAGATTCAGCGGCTGACGCGCCAAGGCCTCACCCGCGCCGAAGCCCTCGCGCGGCTGAACGGGGCGACAGCTCCCTTTCCTTCGCCGGGGGTTCGGGGGGCACCGCCCTCCGTCCGTTCCGCCCATTCCGCGCTTCGCTTCGACCGCCGCGCCTATATCGAGCTTTCGTTCGACTCGCGCCAGCTCAAGGCCATTCGCCGCTATATCAAGCTCAACCCGGTGCGCGCCCTCTGGAAACGCCGCCACCCCGACCGATTTTTGCGCTTCGCTCCCATTCGCCACGCGATTCTCGACCCCGTGCGCGTCTGGTCGGCGATGGGCAATCTCACTTTGCTCGGCTCGCCCTTTCTCATTCACGCCCGCCTGACGCTCAAGAAGTCGCTCGCCGAACACGAGCCCACCATCGCCGAACTCGTCGAAAAGGCCCGTCGAGGCGCGGTGATCGTCAGCGGCTTCATTTCGCCGGGCGAAACCGAACTGCTCAAGCAGCTCAAGGCGACGCCCAACGCCCGCTTCGTCAAGATGCTGCCCTGCGCCCTGCCGCCACGCTACGACCCCTCGGCCGAAGACTCGCGCGAACTCGCCGCCGACCGGCTGCTCATTCTTTCGGGCTTCACCAACACGACGCCCCACATCTCGGCCCTTGCGATGCGCCGCGACCCAGCCGCCGCCCACCTCTTTCGCGCCCACTGCCTCGCGATGAACGACCTCGCCGCCGCGCTCTGCGAAAAGGCGCGCGAAAGGGCCTAACCCTCTGCCGCCGCGTAGGCGGGCGACTTCCGACTCGTCCTCTCCTCTGCCGAGGGTTCGGGGGGCGCAGTCCCCCGTCCGTTCTGTCGCTGAGTACCTCATGCCGCGTTTGCCGTTTCTTGAGCAAAAGACTTACTTCGATGCTGGGCGGCAGAACAAGCGGAACCCGTAGCAGTAGTACTTGCCAGACGGAATGGTCTTGTCCCGACAGGCAAAGGCGCAGTGTGACGCATCGTCGCTGATCTTGCCGCTGCGCTGCCCCCTGAAGGGACCATCTCTATTCAAGCACCACTCCTCCACATTACCATGCACGTCGTAAAGTCCCCAAGCATTCGGCTGACGCGTGCCAACGGGATGCGTCGTTCCGTCACTGTTCTTGGAATACCAAGCAAAGTCATCCAACCCTTCCTCGCTGTCGCCGCACAGCCATTTTGTCGTCACGCCCGCACGCGCCGCGTATTCCCATTCAGTTTCACTCGGCAAGTCAAACGTCGGAATCCCTGTCATTAGGCGAAGCGAGCCCATGAAACTGTTCGCGGCAACCTCATTAGAACTCGGCCAGTCATACACGTCCGCATCGCCACGAATCATATTATAAGACACGTCACCTTTCGGTTTCGTACTCGTGCTCGTCCCGCCCATAACCTTCGCCCACTGCGCCTCGGTAACCTCGAAGACACCCGCGTAATATGTTCCATTCAGATCGTCGATGCGCCGCAGAACAATCTTGTTCGTCTTGTATTCGTCGCCCCAGTTCGCCGGCGCGGCGTCCAAGTAGCTGACGGGAGACCCGTAATCCGTAATGTTGAGGTCAATGACCATGTACAGGCCGTTGCCCATCGTCTGCGCGGCAGGTGTCGTCCAACCCTTGACCGCATACCGATGGTTATTCGCATACGGCATCGTCACGCGACGCAGGCGTTCAAGCGCACCCACGACCGCATGCGGCCATTGGCAGTTCGTGCCCATCGCGTCATAACCCATTCGCGAATAGACGAATTCGGCGGCATAACCGTCATTCTGTAGCGCATCGCCTTTGACGAGAATCCGTCCCTGCGCATCACGCAGCCAACCATCCTTGAGCGAAAGATCCGCATCGCCGTCGGCATAGAGCCAGTAGAGCGCATCACGATACTGCGCATCCGAAACGACGTTCGCCGAGCATATGACCGCGCCGTAGTCTCCATGCGCCGGGATCGTGACGAAATCGAGCGGCACCAATCCCTCATCGACCTCTTTCGCCAATACCTCGACCGCCACCTGCGCGAGATCGACCTTCCAGTCCGCCGACACCTTCCACGCAAAGGAGTTCACGGTGTTCGCGGACACGTTGTCGCCGATGACGCTCCCTTCCAAGAACGTTGATGGCCGCACGACGTTTGCGAAACTCCGCTCACCGTTCTCAAAGGCAAGTGCCCGCACGTTCACCGTGTCGGACATGGAATAGACACGGTACTCGACATCCATCACCGTCGGATCGGAAGCGCGCATCTGGGCGGAAAGAACCACAGGATACGGCTTGTCGATCTTGATTCCTTCAAGGAGTGGCCCTGTCAGGAAGCGATTGGAATCGACGGCAAACTTGTGCCACGTTGATTCGGTCGACGTCTTCCACAGAATACCGTACTGCGAACTGTTCCGGCAACCGCCAATGTCACCATCGTTCGCCACGCGTAAGTCAATCTTGTACCAGTCCGTTGCCGTCGGCGTATACGAGCCCGTGCGCTCCTTGCATTCGCCGCCCTGCGAGAGAACCCATGTCGAACCGATCTTCACGGTCACATAATCGTCATAGCAACCTTTGAAGTCATACTGGACACCCTGTTCCATGTACATGTAGGCCCCGTAGGCCACAGTTGTCCGCTGCGGCAAATCCGATGCGTACATCTCCTCCGGCGCAGCCACCCACGTCTTTGCATTTGCGAAAACGTCGCTCGTCGTGTCACACGCCGAGCCGGTGAACACCGCCTTGACAAAACCAGGGTAACCGCCTGGGTCTGCGGCAAAGGCAACCTGATGATTTGCCATAAGCACTACACCACAAATGCCTACGACGGCGTGAACAATATCAATTTTCATTTCTATGATCTCCTAAATCTTTTTTGTCCTATCAGCCCAGTTTTAAAATAAGATCACGCCCCACTTGGGTCAGCCGAACAGAACGTTGATCCTCTTTATTCAATTCAAGCAACCCATGTTCATGCACAAGAGAAAAGCCAATGATCAAAAATGTTCCTGAGGAATAACAAGTCCCACTCTCCATGAAATCACACCACGCACAACCAGAGGTTGAAGACCAAACATAATAAAGCAACCGAAGTTCTGCTTCGTGGAGAGAATATCCTAACTGATGGGCTTTCCGGCACTTATATGACCGATACATAAGATATCTCCATATTTGCTCTGAGAAGACGAATCCTCAACGACATCCTTGTTTACACATCAATGCCATAATACCCTGCAAATTCTTGCATCTGCCGAAGTTGTTCCATCCACATCACGTCATTCAATAAGGAAGCATCATTATCGGTACGTTCATTCATGAATTTCAGAACCTCGCTTACACGGGCCTTTGACCATTCCTCTATTGGATATTTCTTGATGGGAATAGACCTATCCACGTTCTTAAGCGCATCAAGAATCTTCTGATAGTCTTCATTCGTCATATCAACTCCGTCTCTCTCCCACGCCGCCTTTAACAAGGCACGGCCGTTCTCGGCGCAGGAAAATAGAACGGCGCACCCCCAAGATTCCTATCTCGCCGAAGGCACCGCTAAGAGCCTATGCTGAAATATGAATAGAGAGTGCGTCGTGTGTGAATAACACACGCACGCACAGCTCGCATTTCACTTCAGCAATAGAAATTAGCGGTTTCCGGCGAAGTTACTTTACGCACTGTTGCGTACGCTGCCCGCCGTCGCGCCTCGCGGCGTTTCGGCGGACAGGCCGGATCCTTTTGGGATTCCCGGCCCCTTGGCCCGACTGCCCGTTGCTGCGGCAGCCTCATCCAAGGTTCTGCCCACGTTTTCCAAAATTAGGTCAGACCTAAATTTGTAATCACGCAGACCGGTAGCTGACGTCAGGTGCCCGTCAGCCGTTGTCAAAGAGCCACCACGGTTTGGCCCGTGTGTCAGGCGGAGCACCACCCGCCCAAACAAAAATCTATGCGAATTATACCACTTTCAGCCGAATCCCGTCAACTCGGACAAAATCCCCCAAAGGAGACGCGAACCGCACGAAGGATGTTCGTCTCGCGTCCGCAAGTGTCGGCTGTGCGCAACTACGGTGTGCGCAGCCAAGGGTTGCGGCGAGCGCGGACAGGGTCATTTAGGTCTCTTGGACAAACGAACGCGTTCTCCAAGGCAAGTGAACGCGTTCTCTGACCCAAACGAACGCGTTCATTCCATCAAGTGAACGCGTTCACTTACGCAAGAGAACGCGTTCGTTTACATGAGAGAACGCGTTCACTTCATCAGGAGAACGCGTTCACTTGCCGTCGGCGACAGGAACATCCGCAAATGGGCATGGGAACCGCACATCAAGCGGCAATCCACCCGAATCGCATTTTTCCGCAGTTTCACCATTGTCACGCCACTCGGATTATGATATACTTCACTCTCGTTCGTTTGGGGTGCGGGCGTAGCTCAATGGCAGAGCTCCAGCCTTCCAAGCTGGCTACGAGGGTTCGATTCCCTTCGCCCGCTCCAAAGCAAGCCAGGGTGGCGTAATGGCAGCCGCGGCAGACTCAAAATCTGCTGTACGTGAGTACGTGCGGGTTCGAGTCCCGCCTCTGGCACCAAGCGAACGGCAACCATGTCTGGAGGGATGTCCGAGTGGTCGATGGTGCAACCTTGGAAAGGTTGTGTGGGCGCAAGTCCACCGGGGGTTCGAATCCCCCTCCCTCCGCCAGCGTGAAACGCAGAAGCAGAAAGGAAAGGAAGAGGTCTGAGTGAAAGTGAACAGGGCCATCCTTCCTTCGGGGCGCATCGGCTTGGCCGTTTCCGGCGGATCCGATTCCGTCGCGCTCGCGTTTCTCCTCACGAAAGGCGGCAAGAAGAAGAACGCCGCGAAGCGATTCGTCATCCTGCATGTCGACCACGGTCTCCGAAAGGAGTCCAAGGAAGAATACCGCTTCGTCCGTGCGCTTGCGAAACGGCTCGGCGTCCCGTTCAAGGGCACGCACGCGCAAGTGACGCGCCGACGCGGCGAATCTCTTGAGATGGCGGCGCGGCGCGTTCGCCTCGCGTTCTTCGAGGCCTGCGTGAAGTCGCTCAAGCTGGACGCCATCGCGACAGGGCATCACATGGACGACCTGGCGGAAACCTTTCTCATGAAACTCCGCCGCGCGTCCCTTTGCGGCTTGCGCGAGACGAGTGCCGTCGGCGCGATTCGGTTCGTGCGCCCCCTTCTTGGCTGTCGCGACGCGGAACTGAAGGCTTATCTGAAGAAATACGGCGAGACCTGGTGCGAGGACGCGTCCAACGACGACACCTCCATCGAGCGCAACCGCGTCCGGCACGAAGTCATTCCGTTCTTGGAAAAGACGCTCGACCCGAACCTGATCGAGCATCTCTTCACGATTGGCCTCCGTCTAAGGCCTTGACGGAGCGGGCCCATTCGCCGCAGCGGCTTTCGTCAGCCGGAAGCGGCGGAAACAGATCTCGTCCGCCGGGGCCGTCGCGGCAATCGCCAGCGAGACAAGGTCCGTCTGCACGGGATCGAACGCCAGATCGACCTCGATCGCGCAGGCTTTCCAGCCTCCGCCACGTTCCACATCCGCGATTTCGACCTTGTTCCGCTTTTCATTGGCAATCGCCGAGACGCGCAAGCCAAACGGCGTCTCGCTTTGCGCCTTGACTTCAAACGAGAGCCGATACCGGCCAAAGCCCGCCGCCTTGACGCGTTCGGTCAGGACCGCCTGCATCCCCGCGTTCTTTTCGCATTGGCTGAGGCGATAGACGACGGCGCCGTCCGCGTCACGCGAACAGGCGTCCATCTTGACCAGCCACGACGGGAACCGTTGCCAGATGCTCCGCGTCGCCGGACGGTCCTCCAGAAGGTTGGCGCTGGGCGCGGGAAGACGGACCTTGCGCGCCTCGGGACAGATCCAGCCGACTTCGACGCGATCCGGCGTCAAGGCGACGGTTCTCGGCAGGCGGTCATCCGTCACGACATCCAGCGTGAGTTCCGTCGCGTCGGCCGCCTTGACGGCGAAGGGCGGAAACGCCGCGACACGCTGACCGGCCAAATAGAGGTTCGTCACGGACAGACGGTAGTTGTGCGAGATGAGCCACCGCTTCGGATCGTTCTCGACGGCAATCGAGACGCCGTTCGTCTTCCCGATGCCCCTCCAGCCCGCACAGTCGGGGACATGCGGCACGGACAAGTTGCGAAAGGCGAACGTCTTCGGGAGATCGCCCATGTTCCGGCCGCGAAAGACGTAGCCGACATAAGTCGCGTCAATCGCCGAGAGACCGTCAAAGAAGAACTCTTCGGCCTGATGGACGAGATCTTGCGGACCCGGTTCGCGTTTCTGCAGCCCCGTCCCCATCTCGTCCCACTTGTTGTCGCGACGCAGCACCCCGTTGTATTCGTTGGCGATGACGCCCTCGTCCGCCCGAAAGACGTCGATGTTCTCCATCCGAACGCCACGATTGGTCCCCTGCGGGAAAATCGCCTTGCACGACGTGCCGATCACGATGTTGCGATAGGTCGCATCCGTCACGCCGCTGACCACAAGCGCATTGTCCCCGACATAGACCCAGGCGTTGTCCGCGAGGAAGTTCCGGCCGCCCGTGGTAAACCCGTCCGAACACATCATCGAGGAGAGAACCTTCACGTTGCGGAAGACGTTTCCCGAACCGCCGCTCATGAAGTTGAAGGTGCGTGCGTCGACGAGCTTGACGCCTTCGACCGTCGTGCCGCCCGCACGGAGGACCACAAGGCCTCGGGACGGATTCTTCTTCTGGTCGTAGCGGAAGATGTCGCTCATCGGGTCCAGCACCATGCCGCGTCCGTGAAGCGTCACGTTCGGGTGGCAGATCCTCAGTCGCGCATTCAAGACGGCGCCCGGCGCAAGATAAATCTCCGTCACGTCTTTCGGCACCTCCAGCACGCCGTCTTCCCCTTTGGCGTCCAGCCACCCCGAAACGAACATCACGCCCGGTGCGCCCGGCGACGGAATCTCCTCCGGCTTCTCGGGCGCGTCGGCGAAGACGGAGAGAATCGTCTTGTCGTAGTCGTTCAGCTGGATGCCGAAATAGCAGGGCTCGGTCAACGTCACCGAGAGGACGCCGTTGTGAAAGGCGTGCCGAAGCCCCTTCCGCGCCGGAAACACCTTGTAGCACCGCACGTCCTCGCGCACGGCGATGTCCACCGTGACGGGACTGCCCGCAAAGGCGAACTCGCAAAAGCGTCGGTTGACGTCGCCGCCGCGCGTCCGGCTGGACAGCACGGACTTCTCGCAGTGGTTCCAGACGACAAGGTCGCGCCGCGTCTCGCCCTGGCGCACGCGCACCGCATAAGAACGGTCCCGCTCAATCGCCGCCGGATAGTCCGGATAGCGCACGAGGGCATCCGCCGCCCCTGCGTCAACGGACAGAGATGCCGCACAAAAGCCAAGAATCCAACCCGACATCTTCATTTCAGCCCCTCCAACAAGCCTTGTTGGCGCAAAAGCGCGGAAATCTCGGGATCGCGCCCGCGAAAGTCGCGAAAGACGTCAATCGCCGACTTCGACCCGCCGAGCGCCAACACCGTCTCGCGGTAGCGCGCGCCCACGCGCCGCACGGACGCGTCGTCCGAAAGCCCCGCCTCTTCAAACGCCCCATAGCAGTCGGCACTCATCACCTCTGCCCATTTGTAGCCATAATATCCCGCCGCATAGCCGCCCGCAAAGATGTGGCCGAACGCGCAGAGGAACCGGTCTCCCGGAACCGTCGGAACGCCGAAATGCGCAAACGCCCTGGCCTTCAACTCGTCGGGCGTGGGCGCGGGCGCGCCGACGCGTGACAGGTCGTGCAGCAGAAGGTCCGTCTGCGCGAAAGCCAGCTGGCGGCGGCAGGCGCATGCCGCACGGAAGTTCTTCGCCGCGCGCACCTTCGCCTTCAGGTCCTGCGGAACCGCAATGCCCGTACGGTCGTCAAGGCACCAGTTTTCCATGAACTGCGAGGCCACTTCCACAGCATCCCATTCGACGAGATTGATGCCGGCGGCATCTTCGTCCCCGACGCGCGTCAGCATGCACTGGAGCGCATGGCCGAACTCATGGAACAGCGTCTCGACCTCGCGGAACGGCAGACAGCACTTTCCGTCCCCGTCTCTTTCGGGAAAGTTCGTGCACACAAGGGCCAACGGCAGCCGTTCCTCAACCTTCCCGTCAGCCCCTTTCCTTCTGCTTCTGTTCCGGAACTCGTTCATCCACGCGCCGCCATTCTTGAGGCCATTGCGGACAAACGGGTCAAAGTAGAAGTGGGCGATCGTCTCGCCGCTCTCCTTCACCGCAAAGAAGCGGACGTCCGGATGCCAGACGGAGGGCTTTTCGGCATCCGTCAGCTCTTCGACTTCAATGCCGAAAAGAAGCGTCGAGAGGCGGAAAAGTCCCCGCAAGACGTCTTCCAGCTCGAAATGGCGTTTCAGCTCCTCTTCCGAATACGCGTACTTCCGTTCGCGCAGACGCTCCGCGCAAAAGGCCCAGTCCCACGGCTCCAGCGTCGGGATGTCCGTCGGGCGTGACGAGACGAGTTCCGCGTCTTCGGCTCCCGCCGATGCCGCCATCGCCGCGTCGAGATCGTCAATCATCCTGAGCGCGGCGTCGACGGACGGCGCGCACTTCGTCTGAAGGGAAAGGTCTGCGTAGGACTTGAAGCCGAGAATCGCCGCAAGTTCGGCGCGCAACTTCAGGATCTCGTCAATGCGCGCGGCATTCTCGGGCGCACGTGTCGCACGGGCGCGGCAAAGCGCTTCGCGAACGGCACGATCGGCACAATGCTTCATCGTCTCGGGATAGTGCGCATCGTCAATCGTGTAGGTTTTCCCGTCCTTTTCCAGCGAAAACGCCTTCGTCGCGTCCAAGACCGCGTTCGAGAAGTCCATCGCCAGCCTTGCGAGCGAGGCCTGAAGCGCATTGAACCGCGTCTTCGTCTCCCCGGCGAGTCCCACGCCCGCAAGCTCCGCCGACTCGACCATCTTGGCGAGAATCCGGACGCGCGTCGGCGAAAGCGCCCCGGACTTCGCGAGAATCGCCTTTGCCGCACGGTAGATCGGCTGGGACTGCCCGACACGCAGGGAGAACGCGACGAGCTGCGGCTGGAAGGTCTCCTCGACCTTGCGCCAGGCTTCGGAGTTCATGACGGAGGTCATGTGGGACACGCGTCCCCACAGCCGGAAGAGGTCGCGCGTCGCATCGTCCAACGCGTCGACCAGCCCCTCGTAGGTCGTCGGGCCCGAGGACTCCAGCGCGGCGACCGCCGCCTCAGAAACGGCAATACGCCGCGGCAACTCCGCCGCGGCGTACTCGGGCGTCAACCGCCCCCAGTCGGGAAAGTCCGCCATCATCCCGTCACTTGATCACGCGGACCTTGATGACCGCATCGCTCGACGAGACGGCCTGGACGACGTCCGCCGGGACGGGCGTATCGACGTCAATGAGCGTATAGGCGAAATCGCCGCGCGCCTTGTTGACAATGGCGTCGATGTTGACCTTCGCCGCGCCGAGGATGGACGTGAACGTGCCGATCATGTTCGCCTCGTTCTTGTGGCAGATCGCCAGACGCGCCGCCTTCTTCGCCGGGCCGAGCGAACACGCCGGATAGTTGACCGAGTTGGCGATGTTGCCGTTCTCCAGGAAGTCGCGCATCTCCTTCACGGCCATCACCGCGCAGTTGTCCTCGGCCTCTTCGGTGGACGCGCCCAGATGAGGGATCACGATGCAGCCCTTCTGGCCCGCCGTCGTCGCGTTCGGGAAGTCCGAGACATATTTGCGGACCTTGCCGGCCTCAAGCGCGGCAAGCATGTCCTTCTCGTTCACGAGCGCATCGCGCGCCGCGTTGATGACGATGACGCCCGTCTTCATGAGCGCAATCGCCTCGGCGTTGATCATGCCCTTCGTGGACTCGAGTGCCGGCACGTGAATCGTGATGAAGTCACACGCCCTGTAGATCGCCTCGACATTCTTGCACACCTTCACTTCGGTCGAAAGGCGGAGCGCCGCGTCGACGGAGAGATAGGGATCGTAGCCAAAGACCTCCAGCCCGAGGCCAACTGCCGCGTTCGCGACCTTCTGGCCAATCGCGCCAAGGCCGATGACGCCCAGCTTCTTGCCGGAGATCTCCGTGCCCGCAAAGGCCTTCTTGGCTTTCTCGGCCGCCTTGTTGACCGCCGGATCCGCCGCGTTCGCCTGAACCCAAGCGATGCCGCCGACGATGTCGCGGCTCGCGAGAAGCATCGCCGCGATCACGAGCTCCTTCACGCCGTTCGCGTTCGCGCCCGGCGTATTAAAGACGACGATGCCCTTCTTCGCGTAGTCCGCATGGGGGATGTTGTTCACGCCCGCGCCCGCCCGCGCCACGGCGAGGAGATTCGCGCCGGGAACGAGTTCGTCCATCTTGGCGCTGCGGACGAACACGGCGTCCGCCTCTTCGAATTTCTCGGTCCGGACGTAGTTTTCGCCCAGGTTCTTCAGCCCGCATTCCGCAATCGGATTGAGGCAGCTGTACTTATAGTTCATTTGTTTTCCTTCTTCCGTAGAGTTTATCGTGGAATTTGCCGTCACGCATGACGACAGCGGGTATTATAGCACAAATCGCTCGCCTGTGGAACGCGAGACCGTCTACTTGCCCTTGCGCCGGGCGAAGGCACGGACGACGACGTTCAGCGCGAGGATCGCGGCGGCGACGACCAGCGCCGCGCCCCAGCCCATGCGGTGCATCTCCTCGAACGGCGAGTCCATCGTGGCGTTCGTGATGAAGACGGGCGCGGACGGCGTCGGCCCCGTGAAGTAGCTCGTCGGCCAGGCATCGGCGTAAAGCGCCGTGAAAAGAAGCGGCGCGGTCTCGCCCGAGACGCGCGCGACGGCGAGGAGGACGCCCGTCAGGAGACCTCCCTTCGCGGCGCGGCAGACGAGCCCCAGCGTGACGCGCGTGCGGGTCGCGCCAAGAGCGAGACCCGATTCGCGCAGCGTGACGGGCACGCCCGCAAGCTGGTCTTCCGTCGTCCGCACGATGACGGGGAACATCAGGATCGCAAGCGCGGCAGAGCCCGCAAAGCCCGAGAAGCGCCCCGTCGTCGCGACGAGGACGCCATAGACGAAAAGGCCGACGATGACGCTCGGAACGCCCATCAACGCGTTCACGGCGAAGCGGACGAGCGCGGCAAAGCGCCCGTCGTGCCCGAACTCGGCGAGTCCGATTCCGGCGGCAAGGGCCGGCGGAATCGCCAGCGCCGCCGCGCCGCCCGTGATGAGCGCCGTGCCGAGAAGCGCGTTCGCGATGCCGCCGCCGGCTTCGCCATAGGGCTTCGAGGCGTTCGTCAGAAATCCGACCGAAATCGCCCCGGCGCCTTCGCGCATGAGGACCGCGAGAATCCACGCCATCAGCCCAAGCGCCAGAAGCGTGGCGCACGCGGAGAAGCCGCGCATCGCGCGGTCAGTCGCCTTGCGGAATGTTGCCGGACGCAGTTGCATGTCGTTAGTTCCTTTCGCGGACAAGCCGCTGGGTGACGATCTGAATCACGAACTCCAGGGTCAGCAGAATCGCGCCGAGTCCGAAAAGCGCGCTCTTGTGAAGCCCGTCGGCTTCCGCGAAGTCGTTCGCCAGCGTCGCGGCAATCGTCGTGCAACCGTCAAGCAGGCCCGTCGGGATTGCCGCCACGCCGCCGCAGACGAAGAGAACCGCCATCGTCTCGCCAAGCGCGCGCCCCAGCCCGATGAGGACGCCGCCGACAAGACCGCGCCGTTGGGCGCGCACGACGACATGCCAGACGGCCTCCCAGCGCGTGCAGCCAATCCCCATCGCCGACTCGACGAGCGCGACGGGGGCTTGCGCGAGGACATCGCGCATGACGGCCGAGACGTAGGGAAGGACCATCAGCGTAAGAACGAGCGCGGCCGGCAGAAGCCCAAAGCCCGTCGCCTCGATGCCGAGACGGCCCAATCCGTCCTGCAAGAGGGGGCACAGGACAAAGAGCCCCCACATGCCGTAGATGACGCTTGGAATCGCCGCAAGGAGATCCAGCGCATGGGCGAGGGGCTTCGAGGCCCACGGCGGCGCGTCGTTCACGAAGAGCGCGGCGGCAAAGGCAAGCGGCACGGCAAGAAGAAGCGCCAACGCCGTCGTCGCGAGCGTGCCGACGAGCGCCCCCGCCGCGCCATATGCGCCCGAACTGGGATCCCAGACGGACGAGAACACGAACCGAAGCCCTTCCGCGCGCCAGACGTCCGCCGACGCCACGGCCAGTTCGGCGACCAGCGCGACCGCAAGGACGAGCCCCGCCGCGGCGCCGGCGAGGCACACGCACTTGAACAGCGTATCGACGGAGCGTTTCATGCCTGTCCCCTTCCGATTACAGGCCCTTCGGCTGGGCGACGGGGATGTAGTGCAACTGCTTCGCCGTCGGGCCGCCGTGCGCAAAGCACCAGTCAAAATAGGCCTTGAGCGCGGCCTTCTTTTCGGCAGAGGCGTCCTTGCGCGTCAGGATGTAGGTCTTCCCGAGAATCGGCCATGTCGCGGACGTCGGCTCCTCGGCCTTTCCGTTCACGGCAATCCGCACGACGGAGAGCTTCGACTCCAACGCAAACGTGTACTCGGTGTAGCCGATCGCGCCCTTGACGCGGCGCACGCAGTTGCAGACGCCGGGGTTCTTCTGCCCCGCGACGCCGCACGGCCACTTCAGCAAGGTCGCCGCGCCCAGGCGGGCCTTCCACTCGTCCGAGACGGATGAGAGATAGGTCGTGAAGATATGCGTCGTGCCCGAGCCATCGCCGCGATGCACGACCGTGACCTTCAAGTCGGGCAGCTTCAGCCCCGGATTGAGCGCGGCGATGCGCGCGTCGTTCCAGCGCGTGATCTTGCCCAGGTAGATGTCGGCGAGCGTTGTGCCGTCCAGCGTCAGCTGACCGTTCGCGACGCCCGGCAGGTTGACGGCCGGGACAACCGCGCCCGAGACCATGTGGAACTGTTCAAGCCCCGCCTCTTCGCAGGCTTCGGCGCTGAGCGGCGCGTCCGTGCCGGCGAAATCGACAGTTCCGGCCTTGATCTGGCTGATGCCGGCCGAAGAGCCGACGGACTGGTAGTTGACCTTCGCGCCCCGCTCGGACTGCGTATAGGCATAACACCATTTCTGGTAGAGCGGCGCCGGAAAGCTTCCGCCCGCGCCGTTGAGTTCAAGGCGCTCTCCGGCGGACGCCGACGTCAGGGATAGCGCCGCGCCGAGCGCGAGCAGGATTGACTGTGTCTTCTTGTTCATTTTCTTTGTTCTCCTTTTCCTTGTTTTGTCTGATGCGGAATATAGGCTTTTTCTGTTTGGACTTTATGTTAGTTCCGTTAAAATCGCGTTAAAAGTTCCAGGCGAGCTCGACGCGGGCGAAAAGCGCGGCATGGTCGGAGCCGTCCCTGAAGTAATCGCCCTTTCCGAAGTATTCGCCCTGAAACGCGAGCTTCCCGCCATGCAGGATATCCGCGCCGAAGAGCTTCGCCGGGCTGACCGTGTACTTGACTTGGGCGTAGGTTCCCCTGAACGTTCCCGCGTCGTCCTCCCGAACGGCGGTGTACATCGGGCCGACCTGCGCCTTGACGGACGAGAACGAGCCGATGTGGCAGCCAAACGCGAGGTGCGGATAGACGAGGTTCGTGTAGTTGTACTTCGTGTACATCGGCGCAATCGATTCGCCCAGCCCCGTTTCGCGGTTGAAAACGGCGTGCCACGCATGCTCACCGCGCTCGCCGTCGGAATCGCCGGAAAGGACCCAGCACGCCCCCGTGAACTTCGGCTTGCATCCGGCCTTGGGCGCGTAGGTAAGCCCTCCGTAGCCCTGACCGGCGAGAAGGCCGTGCGAACCCGTCTGCCCTGCGACCTCGACCTCACCGCTCAGCGTCTCGGTGAATCGCGGCAGGAGACGGATGCCGAACGTATGGGTCTCAGCCGTGCGTCCTTCCTTGCGGTATTTCGAGTTTCCGTCCCGGATCTCGCTCTTTGCCACATAATAGGCGTCATAGCCAAGGTCTGCGTTCGCACGGTCCTGCCAGTAGAGGCCCGCACCGAACTCGTCCTGTCCATAGCCCGTCGTGTCGTAGGCGTGCGGCTCCTTGCCGTTCTCATGCTCCTTGCCGAGCGTCGGCATCCAGTCCTTCTTCGCCTGATAAAGCGCGAACGCATAGAGCGTGCGCGCCGCGTCCGCGTGCCATGTGAAGCGAAGCGCGTCAAAATACGCCGAACGCGATCCATCGCCGCCCGTACCGTCCGAAAGGATGCGCCTCGAGCCGAAAGCCATGTCCTGACGGCCAAACTTCAGGTCCAGCCTGTCGAAGAGCCTGTTCGCGCTGAAATAGAGATTGTCGATGAACAGCATGTCAGGCCAACGCTGCTTGGATGAGCTGGACTCGGGACGGCTGTAGTCGCGGAACTCGTCCGCAAGGCGCAGGAAGATGCCGTAGTCCGCATATGTCGTGCGAATCCACGGACGCAAGCGAATGCGGGCGTAATTGGAATCGTCTGCCTCACCACGCTTTGCGTTCGGCAGATGGTCCGTCACGTCGTAACGCAGGCGCACGTCGGCGCCTGCCGTCACGGAGAGGTTTGTCTCACTTGCGAAAGCCGCCCCTGCCGACAGCAGAAAGGCGGGAATGAGCTTGAGGGCGACTTGTGTTTTCATACGGTTTCTCATGTCTGCACTTTACCTTGTTCGTTGTCACTGACGCAAAGTATAGACTTCCCCTGTTAGGGGAGAATGAGAATCCCGTTAAAAACACATTAAAATGTTTCCGGGCGCGTCGCCATCTGCGACGCGCCCGGAAACTCCCCCCTGCCGACGGCTCTCTACTTGGTCACGCGAATCGTGTAGAAGCCGCTCGCGCCGCCCTTCACGCTGATGGCCTTTCCGCTGTCCCAATGCGCGGACCACAGGCTTCCTACGGCGACGAACACGTCCACCGCGCGTCAACCGCAGACACGCCCTTCAGCGTTTGACGACCTTTGGATACGCCCCCTTGCGGAGGGTGATCTCGTAGAGGACGCCGTCCTTCAGCGTCTTGGCCGTCTCGGAGTCGTCCGCATTCTTGACAAGCCCACCGCCCCGCGTGCCGTAGATCGCCTCGCCGTTCTCCGCCATCCACTTTCCGACCTCGGCCATTACCTCAACTGCGCGGGCCGGAAGACGCCCGGAGCCGTCAGGCCCGATGTTCATCAGCATGTTCGCGTCCTTCGCGGCCGAGCGGCAGATCATCGCGCACACCTCCTCGGGCGTCCGGAAGCGGCGTTCCGCGATCTTGTAGCCCCACACGTTGTTCTGGATGACGTCGCACTGCTCGATCGGGCGGTCCTCGGCGACGCTCTGGCCCGAGGAGAACCCCGCCGCGTTCTCGCCCGGAAGGTCGCGCTCGAAGAGTTGGATGTCCTCCTTCGGGCGGATGGGCTGGTGGTTGTTGTTAGCCACGAGGACACGTTTCGAGTGGATGAGGTCGTAGATGTCGTCGAACTGCCAGTCGAGGTGGCGAATCCACTTCCCCTCCTTGTAGTCCACGTGCTCCCATTCGCCGTCGAACCAGATGTTGCCCGGGCGGTAACTGTCGATCAGTTCCGCAATCTGGCCCATCATGAACTTCTTGTATGAGGCGTAGTCTCCCTTCTGCTGGCCGAAGACCTTCCGCGAAGCGCTGCCGGAAGGATAGTCCGAACGGTGCCAGTCCATGAGCGAATAATAGAAGTTGAGCTGAAGGCCCGCCTCCCTGCAAGCCTCCGAGAGCTCGCCCAGGATGTCGCGCCGGAACGGCGTGTTGGCGATGTTGTAGCCGTCATCGACCTTCGTCGGCCAAAGGGAGAAGCCGTCATGGTGGCGCGAGGTGATCGTCACGTAACGCGCACCCGCCCCCTTAAAGACGCGCACCCATTCCTTCGCGTCGAACTTCGAGGGGCAGAAGCCGTCCATCATGCGCCCATAAGTCTTCGTGTCGACGCCAATCTGGTGCTGATACCACTCGCCCTGCGCATAGTTCGCGTAGAGCCCCCAGTGGATGAAGATTCCGAAGCGCCGCGCCGCGAAGTCCTTCCGCGCGTCGAGGTTCCACTGTTCGGGACGGTAGTCCGCGAAACTCGCCGAAGCGAGAAACGCCATCATGATCGCCAACGCTTTGCTCATCCGTATCGATTCCTTTCTCAGATTTTTTTAAGGCATTATACCATAAAAAGGACAAGACGGGCGGTGCAATTTCACTCAGGCAGAAACGCGCCCCATGTCATTGGCTTCAATTGCTGTTTTAAGATAATTACGGACAAAACGATGTGGAAATGGCGGAAACCGCGACGAGCCAGACGAGCGCGATGACAATACCAACTAAGGATTATAGACATATGTCGATCAGCCCTTTAAATCTCTCCTCCAAGATTCCCATATGGTTTCCATTGCGTAGCATATCAAATAACGAGGCGCTGCGGATCGTCCGCAGCGCCTCGCTTCAGACCGATCGCCGGCGATTTGCCGACAACGGGGTTTCGCCGATTACATCTCGGCGAGCTTCTTGATCAGCGGAAGCGGTTCTCACCGAGATCCTTCGACACCGCGTCCTTCACGAACGAGACCGTCGCGGACTTGTCGGACGAGTGATGCGCTACTGTTGCACCTCAACAGGCAAGCCTTGCCCCTCGATCCATTCGAGCAGCGCAAGGTTGTTCACGCGATTCACATCCGTGATGACGCCCGATAAGCCGAAAGGGAATGTGACGTCGTATACAAGCGGGAACCACGACACTCCTATCATAAGCGTACCTGTCAATCGCAACTGCTGTCCGCCACGCAAGCACACATCCGCATCCGAATAGCCATAGTCAGCCATTTTATGGGCAATAAAATGCTGTCCTGCGCCCGGCAGAAGGGACCACAAAACTGCGGCAACCATGTTCACAGGCGGATAGAACCGTCCCTTGCTCTTCTCGCCGCTCCACGAAATGCCTTTTTCGTGCAATTCGTCAATCCGTTCACGTTCTTCTACGGTAACATTCACACATGCACAGCCAACAAGTGCCTCTGCAAGCGCAATCACTGCCACAATCTTTCCCACGCCTTTCATAGCATCATTCCAATCGTTCTGAACTTTCTCAACCTCGTGCGCCGCGTTCGGGATGCGCCATCGCCTCGCCCCGAACGCTGCACACCACCATCTTGATTACCGCTTCTCTCGCACCTGTGTTCCACGAACCGGCAGGCGCATCGACCGAGCCATCTCAGCTTCGCGCACATTGCTCTCAACGGACTTCACCCTGAATTCTGGTTTAATCACGACATTCTCGCTGTCAAGGTCTCTTGCCGACTTATCTTCAAGCCGTGCAATGCGCCATGTCCGGTTTGTCGTATAGACATACCGATGCTCAGGCGTTTCCATCGGTTTCAGAGAACCGTCTTCCTGCTCTTCATAAAATGCAGTCTTTATGGTCTGCACCGATGTCAAGACCGCCGGGAACCCCGTGATCGCAACCTTATAAAAAATCTGCCCATTGTTGCTCCACACCCTGACAACACGTTGCGCTGCCGCGATGTAATCGCATTTGTTTGATGCACAACAGTTGTAAATGGCGCTCTTGATTGCCTCCTCTTCCGTTCGACCGAGTCCCGTCGCTGAAACCTTATGTGTCTCATCGACTTTATATATTGGGCGATAAGAGTCTACGGGCCCCTGTGTCGTCGGATAAACCGACATATCCGCACGATCAGAACTCCATTCTTTCGCGTTGACTGACCGTTCCACCGCCATCGATGCGTGAGAAGTCTTCACTTTCGCGAACTCATCCAACGTAGCTACGGGCTTACGGGGACTCATCATGTTTTGTGTTTCGCATCCCACAACAAGCGCCAATGTTCCTGCCAGCACCATAATCTGTTTCATTTTTATCAACCTTTCGCCCTGCTTTTATTATCGACTCCAGCCCCGGGCCAAGACTTTTGCCGATTGTCCCCGCCACACGGCTCTGCAAGAAGAGAAAGCACGTCTTTCGTTCAGCACTCTTCGGAGGCCGTAGGAATAGCCTGAAATGGAATGCCAAACGAAAGACGCGCCAATTAGGCGCGCTTCCGCATACAGGCCGTTCCATTTCGAAAGTTTCCTACGTTTCCGAAGAACGTCGTGTCGCGTTAACGCTAAATTCGTTTGACGGGCCGTTGCCCGCCTATGTCCCGGTTAGTGGATTGTCTTGGTTCCTTTCATTTCGGGTTGCCTTGAGCGGTGGAGTAGAGCCTCACCTTCCAAGGAAATTTCAGTTTCTTGAAATGGTCATCAGCCGTCAGAACCGCCAGATCGTTCGCCCGCGCTGTCGCCGCGATGATTGCATCCGGCAACTTCATTCCATTGCGCTTGCGGGCGTTCACGACAAGTTGCGTGAACATCGGGTCGTCGGACGGCACGTCGTAAACATGAATACGAGATTTGAATGCCTGATAAAGCTGAACATCTTCTTCCCCAAGTCTCGGAAATGATAAATACTCCATCTCGGCAATTATCGACGAGGCTATGAAATCGGCATCTGCAAGAACAGAGATCAGTTCCGCATTACCCTTAAGGAACTGGATGATTGCGTTTGTATCGAGAAGGTATCCGTTACCACTCTTCACGCAGCGCCCTCTGCTCTTTTACGGCATCACCCTTCCAACGCAACTTCCCGACGATGTCGGAAAAGTCGTACTTTGGCTTCTGCTCCTCCTCGACCGTATAGACTATTACCTTGCAGACGCATTGCGAGTACTCCTTAGGAACCTCGAACGACACGCGGTTCCGCTTTGGGCGGACAATTCTCTCAAGCACTGGCATTTCTTTTCCTTTAACGCTTTGACGGCATGATTATACCAAAACAAGGGCGCGGCAACAAGTGCCGCGCCCCGTTTACGGTCAATCCGCGATTCGTTAGAATAGTGTGCACCCTACCAAGAAAGCAGGTTCTTTCTAACCGGGACGAGCTGATGACGGTCAGGTGACGCCATGGCAACGGCCATTGGCGCGGTGTGGGCAGTCGGACTTATTGGCTCCGCCTGAACCGAGGCAGCGATAGCAGATCTCGTTTTCAAGCGGTGCGCCCGCGAAATAGGCGTCAAGGTTCTTGAGCGTGGTCGTAGCGATGTTGGCAAGTGCTTCATGCGTCAGGAACGCCTGATGCGAGGTGACGATCACGTTTGGTAGCGAGACGAGGAGCGACAGCGTCTTGTTCTGCCGCGTCACGTCCGAACGATCTTCGTAGAACCATTCGCTTTCCTCTTCGTACACATCCAAGCCTGCCGCCCCGACCGTGCCATCGCGCAGCGCCGCCAACAATGCCTTTGAATCAACAAGACCGCCGCGAGAAGTGTTGATGAGCGTGAAGCCGCGCTTTGCCTTTGCGAGCGTGTCGGCGTTGATGAGGTGCTTCGTGTCGGGGAGAAGCGGACAGTGGAGCGACACGACATCCGACTCTGCAAGAAGCCTGTCGAGCGTGACATATTCAAGTCCCGTCGCAGGATTCGGGAATGCGTCGTAGGCGAGAACCTTCATCCCGAATCCCTTGCAGATGTCGGCGAAGATGCGTCCAATCTTGCCCGTGCCGACAATGCCCGCCGTCTTGCCGTGAAGGTCGAATCCCGTCAACCCGACAAGAGAGAAGTTAAAGTCCTTTGTGCGAACGGCTGCGCGGTGGATGTGGCGCGTCAGCGTCATCAAGAGCGCGGCGGCGTGTTCCGCGACGGCGTAGGGTGAATAGGCGGGAACGCGCACGACCGTAAGCCCGGCCTCATACGCCGCCTTGAAATCGACGTTGTTGTAGCCCGCGCACCGCATGGCGAGAACCTTGATGCCACGCTTCACAAGCCCTTCGACCACGGCACGGTCGATTTCGGCATTCACGAACGCGCACGCCGCGTCGCATCCGTCGGCGAGCGGCAACGCCGCAGCGGTCAGCCGCGTCTCGAAGTAGCGGATGTCGTACCGCCCGTTGTTTTGCCGCTCGAACGACTCCTTGTCGTACGGCTTGGTGTCGAAAAACGCAATCTTCTTCATTTCCATAGTGCCCCCCTTCTCTGTTGTCGACGTGTATTATATCATTTCCGTTTGCGGGAATATGTTGGAGCGGCAACATCCCGACAATTTTGTTCTTGCCGCCCACGAAAGAACGAATTTTGGTATAATAATTGCCATAAGGAGAACAGGTATGCCAAGACTCATGGAGAAGAAAGATTGGATGCAGACCCTGGCAGATGTTGGGTCTGCCGATGACGTTTGGTTTGAAAACGTCGCAGGCGATGCCTGTACCGTGTCTCTTTCGCTTCCTGAGGCGGGGCGCTTCCGGGTGATTTTTGTGAAACTGGATGGCGTTCCCCCGGTGTCATCATCTTCGACCAGCCAAAGCAATAGAAAGATATCTCCGAAGGTTCGAGCTCTTCGCGGCGCAGCAAGGTCGAATGACTGCCGCGATTATAAAGAGATACTTGCGGACGCTCTGACAGAAAAACACGAGGCTTTGCGATGAAGATATTCGTCGATGCAAACGTCATCATTGACTACCTCGTTGACCGGATGCCTTTTGCCGACGATGCCGAGGCTGTCATTGATGCCTGTGTACAAAACGGCAACGAAGGTGCGTTTACCGGCCTCACGGCGTGCAACGCCGTCTATGTCATTGGCAGGTCGATTGGACAACACAATGCTGAATTGCTGGTGAAAGAAGTTGCGGAGTTCGTGAAGCTGCTGCCAATCAGTCCGGAAGACATCAGTATGAACCTTGGTGCTGATCATCCTGATTTTGAGGACACCCTTCAAATTGCTGCAGCAAAGGCGTGGGGCGCGGATGTGATCGTCACACGCGACAAGGACGGATTTGCCAATTCGCCCGTGAAGGTATTGGCTCCGGCAGAATTCCTAAATGCCTTTGGCGAAGAGCGACAATAGACATCTCGCTGACCGACTTAGAAAGGAAAAGATAAGCGGAGAGAGAGCAGCGGGCGAGAGTCTGCCAGACGCAAAGTAGCGACATCGGAGTTTTCATGTTTTCATGGCTTTGAGCGAACAAATCAAAGACAAATCAATATCTTGACAGTAACGGGTTCACGCCGAATAGCGTGGACCCGTTAGTGGTTTCGCCAGCCGCCTGAGCTTCTACATTTCTTGTGCAAACGCGCTTTTTTTGGGGGTGAGCCGCAGCGTGTTGAGGGCAACGCGCCCTACCTGGTTTTGCAACTGCATCTCCATATTAAGCACGGCGAAGGAAGTGTCGCAAGATAAATACGCAAAGCGAACCTGAAGAAGGTTCTTGTCATCAGTGAAGTCGGCCATGCCGAGCATTTCCTGTAGAATCTTCACCGATTCGCCGCTCCAGCCGTAACATCCGAAAGCCGCCGCCTTCTTGTTCTTGAGCTTGAGCTGCTTCAGGAACTCCATCCATCCGGCGACGCTGGACACCTTCTCCATTCGCCTGTCAATCCAATGTCAGCAGCAAAGCCATCTTGAACGGCTTTTCGGCGCGGATCCAATGTGCGCCGTTCTTGGCGAACGCGAAGTTCTCCCCCGCCTTGATGGTGTGTTCCTTGCCCTCGTATCCGACCACGCCTTCGCCGTCGAGCGCGAAGATCAGCGCCTCGCCCGGTGCGGCGTGTTCGCTCAAACCCGTGCCGGCGGCGAAACTCATCAATACGAACTTCAACTTCGGCTCATTGATGATGTCCTTGTTGACGATGCGCCCCTCCGCATAGGGAAGAACATCCTTGAGAGCGAATGCCTCGCCCGGATTCACCTTCATTTTGTGTTCCTTTCCTGTTTCGATTTCCGTATAGACGATGCCCGCCTCGGTCTTGACGCCCACCGGCTGGCCGACAGGCGTGACGAAAGCATCTCCCTTTGCGACCTTCGTGTTCTTTTCGCCTAAAACCTCTCCCCCGCCATCCATGACTATCCACAGTTTATGGTAGTCATATGTTTCGGGACTGATGTCCGTTCCTGCCGCGAGGGCGAAATGGGAGATTCGCCGCCCAGCGACTTCGGCAACGGCCTTCGAGACCGTGCAGCCGTCGACCGGCGCATTCTCCGCCGCTATCGAGAAAAGCTCTCCCTTGCGTTCGTTCATGGCGTCTCCTTCACGAATCGATGATCCGCCCGTCGAGCGAGATCGTCACGACCTGCCACGGGATGAACTTGCCAGAAGCCTGCAACGCCTTCTTCGCGGCCTGTTCCAGACCTCCGCAGCACGGAACCTCCATGCGGACGATGGTCACGGACTTGATGTCGTTCTCCCGGATGATCTCCGTCAGCTTCTCCGAATAGTCCACGGGGTCAAGCTTGGGGCATCCGACAATCGTCACCTTGCCGCGCATGAAGTCGCGGTGGAACGCGGCGTATGCGTAGGCCGTGCAGTCGGCGGCGATAAGCAGCTTCGCATCCTTGAAGAACGGCGCGGTCGCAGGGACAAGCCGTATCTGGCACGGCCACTGGGCGAGCTGGCTGGGAGGGACGCGCTCCTGCGCGTCCGCGTCGGCGGCAGGGGACAGCCGCCCTCCCGCTGACGATGTGGCACGGTTGAACTGGCGCATCGCCTTGCCGGGGCATCCGCCAAGCGGGGGCGTCTTGCCCGCGAGCGCCATTCCACCGGACTTCATCTGCTCCTGCATCTTCGCCATCTTCCGTTCCTGCACGGCCTTCTCGTCATACGCCGCCGCGTCGCGCTCGACAATCCTTATCGCACCCGTCGGGCATTCCGGGAGGCAGTCGCCCATGCCGTCGCAGTAGTCGTCCTTGACGAGCCGCGCCTTGCCGTCCACGATTGCGATTGCGCCCTCGTGGCAGGCGTTCGCGCACAGCCCGCATCCGTTGCACTTCGCCTCGTCGATCTCGACTATCTTTCTTTTCATGTCTCTTGCCTCCTGTTTCTTGTTGACGGCGCGTATTATACCATTTCCATTTATGGAAGTATGTTGGCGAGACAACATCCCGACAATTTTGTTCTTGCCGCCCACGGAAGAACTAATTTTGGTATAATAATCGCCAAAGGAGAACAGGTATGCCACGGATGCTCTGGAGAAATACGCCACACAACAGCAATTTGCAATGCGGCAAGGCGGCAATCTGAGAAATTTGATATAATAACGATGACAAGGACAAATAGGAGAACAATTATGGCAACGGCAATCAAGGCAATACCCACCCTTAAGGGTCGGGAAGCGCGTGAGTTTCTGCGTCATGCCGAGGAGGTTGAACGCAAATACGCTACCATGTCAGAACGGGACGAACACCCGCTCTGCAAGATGGCACACGTGATATTGGTGAAATCGGGGATGCTCAAGTAGGTTCCTTTTGACAACGCATGGCGTTCCTCTCCGACAACTGCACCTTCTGTGAATTGACGCAAGGACTTCTTGACGTCTGTCGCCCGTTCTCCTGCGGCAACGACGATCTTGATGATTTCTTCGCCAATGACGCCGTTCGTTACGCCAAATTTCTAATGGGCAAGACGTATTGCTTCCGGGTCAACAGCGACCTCTCGAAATTTGCCTGCATGTTCACGCTGTCTAACGATAGTATACGCATATACGATTTGCCGCGCGGCAGACGTGATCACATGAGAAGTCTGACGCACCATGAAAAGCCGTTGCGCCGTTATCCCGGTGTCCTTGTCGGGCGTCTTGGCGTGAATGTTGAGTTCGGAGGCATGGGGATCGGAAGCGAAACGCTTGATTTCATCAAAGGCTGGTTCTCGTCGCGAGACAACAAGACTGGATGCCGATTCGTCATTGTTGACGCCGTGAACGAACCGCGTGTCGTGTCCTTTTACGAAAAGAACGGATTCTATCCGCTATTCTCCTCAGAGGAACAGGAGTTTCTGTACACAGGCGGCAAAAAGGGAGACCCCGTGTCTCTGTCAACACGCCTCATGTATTTCGATTTACTTGAAATGCGCATGGCAGACGAGCGCAACCAACCTGACACCAATCTCAAATCGTGAAACTGACAATGAAAGGAACAAGCCCATAGACAGTTAAAACGATAAGGCGGGGAGAAATCCGCCAAACAACAATTTGCAATGCTGCAAGCAGTCGTCATCGGGAATCCTGAGAAAATTTCTAGCGACACTTGGCAGGCAAGCGCAAGCGCGCTTCCTCCCTTCGTGTTCTAGAAAAGGCAATCTCAGGGCCTCCGATGAGACACGAAGGGAGGATTTCATTTCTTCTTCAGCTCGTGTCTGATTGACGAGCGGCGCCATGGAACGAGGACAAGCCCGATCCTTGCGAAGTGAAACTCATCAAGGGCACACGGAGAAGTTCATTATGGGATTTTTAACTTGGTTGTTTGGTTCGAATTGCGATAAGTCGGACACTAAACATGTCGGGCTTGCAAATGCAACCTCAAACATGAAAGATCCGATTGGGCGCGAGGAGTGTTTGCGACTTTGTTCAATCTATGACAATTGGGGCGGATTTAAAAATCCATCACCTGCACGGACATTTAGACTTGTCGGCCCAGGTATGGTTCTTTACAAGATTTACCAAGAGCAAGGGGGCCGACATCTAAAGAGAGGCGTAATATTTTCTCTGGCAGGTAGTGAGTATAGTGCTCACGTATTCGAATGGTTCGATGGAGGGGATGGTGGATGTCCTACTTTCAGCATCAGGAGTGAGTTAGTACATGTTGAGGGTGATTTATTTCGAACGAGAACACCATTTCGGGTGTATGAGCAGGAAAACACTTCGGCCGTAGGCGAACTGAATTGGAATACTGAGTCAGATGAATTTGCCTACCGAGAAATATATAGCGCAGGTAAAGACGGAGAATAGCATGTCAAAAGAACATACAGCAATCAAATGGACGATTGGGATCATCGCGTTCATAGTTTGGGTCGCGATTGGAAGAGGCGTCATTTTGTCTGATGGTGCAGGGTATGATGCCGTAGAACAAGAATGGGTGATGTCCACAGGACAGCAATGGGCAATGGTATTATGGACGATTGCGGTAATAGTTGGTGCTGTTAAGATCTATAAAATGATTGTCAAAGAGTGATGAAAAATGATGGAGATGACACATGCATACAGGATTTGATACAGCTGTGTTTGGGCTGGTTACGGCGGTAATCAAGTTCATATTGTCGCCAATCGGGTTTTTGCTACGTATAGTTTACATCCCATGCCAGATTCTAATAGTACCTCTAATGCTCTTGCTATTTCTGTTTTCGTTGGCTTGGTTGGTGTGTCTAGGCGTAATAATGGGTTGCGGAGCCGTTGCGCGTTCGTGTTGGCTATTACGTCCTGTAGTATTTTTGCTGGCATTCCCATTTGTCGTTGTTGGAGCAACCTTGATTGTAATTGCGCCGATGCCATCGCCTGCTAGTATCCTAGACCAGCAAGAGAAGTTGCACATTCTGTTGTCATATCCGGATTTCAAATAACAAGATTACCATAGGCAATAAAGACAACGCATAGCCTGGCAATTTCTATCAATTTCTTCAGTTGAAAAAATATGCGATAGAACATCCAACAGCCATGCGCTTGAATCAATAGCCATTAACTTAAGTTTCGAGTAGTTGTCGATGCGGTAGCAGGGCATCTCGACCGGCTTCATCGTCGGATGGGCGTCGTTCTTTTGGGGGTCTGTTGTCATCATTCCAGAATCCGTCCGTCGAGCGAGATTGTCACGACCTGCCACGGAATGAACTTGCCAGAAGCCTGCAACGCCTTCTTCGCCGCCTGTTCCAGACCTCCGCAGCACGGAACCTCCATGCGGACGATGGTCACGGACTTGATGTCGTTCTCCCGGATGATCTCCGTCAGCTTCTCCGAATAGTCCACGGGGTCAAGCTTGGGGCATCCGACAATCGTCACCTTGCCGCGCATGAAGTCGCGGTGGAACGCGGCGTATGCGTAGGCCGTGCAGTCGGCGGCGATAAGCAGCTTCGCATCCTTGAAGAACGGCGCGGTCGCAGGGACAAGCCGTATCTGGCACGGCCACTGGGCGAGCTGGCTGGGAGGGACGCGCTCCTGCGCGTCCGCGTCGGCGGCAGGGGACAGCCGCCCTCCCGCTGACGATGTGGCACGGTTGAACTGGCGCATCGCCTTGCCGGGGCATCCGCCAAGCGGGGGCGTCTTGCCCGCGAGCGCCATTCCACCGGACTTCATCTGCTCCTGCATCTTCGCCATCTTCCGTTCCTGCACGGCCTTCTCGTCATACGCCGCCGCGTCGCGCTCGACAATCCTTATCGCACCCGTCGGGCATTCCGGGAGGCAGTCGCCCATGCCGTCGCAGTAGTCGTCCTTGACGAGCCGCGCCTTGCCGTCCAC
>CAKTYZ010000014.1 GCA_934635225.1 uncultured Kiritimatiellota bacterium | reverse complement strand
AGGTCTACTACACGAGGGCCTACGCCTCCTACGAGAAAGGCGCAATCGAGAACTGCAACCGCCTCGTCAGGAGATGGTACCCGAAGGGAACCGACTTCAACCGGCTCACGAGGCGCCAGATCCGGCAACTCGAGGACTGCATAAACTCAATCCACAGGGAATCACTCAACGGAGAGACCGCATATGCTTACGATTCACGTCTGGCCAAAGTGGCTTAAGGAGTTTTTGCTGACCCACTCCCTTTACAAGTGCGCCCAGGGGCTTGCCGCCGCGTTTCCACCCCTTTAGACGCCGCCTTTGCGGCGGTGGCGAGCGGCGTAGGACGAAAGCGCGCGGTCAAACTCGGCCTCGGTGAAGTCAGGCCAGAGCGTGTCCGTAAAGTAGTATTCGCTGTACGCCGTCTCCCACAGGAGGAAGTTCGACGTGCGAAGCTCGCCGCTCGTGCGGATGACGAGATCGGGATCGGGAACGTCCGGCGCATAGAGGAAGGCGCGGAACGTCTCTTCCGTCAACGGCTCGCCCTTCTCCCGCGCGGCGTTGGCCGCATCAACGATCTCGGCGCGGCCGCCATAGGAAATGGCCACGATGAACTGCCGCTCGAACGATGCGGTCTTCTCCTCCAGCGACGTGATGACCGACAGGAGCCTGTCCGACAGGTCGCCCCGACGGCCGATCATGCGGAACCGGACCTTGTTCCTGATGAAATCCGACTCCCGGCTCTCCAGCATCCGCGCGAAGAGGGACATGAGACCGTCCACCTCCTCCTTCGGGCGCTTCCAGTTCTCCGTCGAGAACGCATAAACCGTCAAATAGCGGATGCCGCGCGCGCCACACCAGTCCACAACCCGCCCAAGCGTCTTCGCGCCCGCCTTGTGCCCTTCGCCGCGCACCTTGCCGCGTCGTGTCGCCCAACGTCCGTTCCCGTCCATGATGATCGCCACATGCTGCGGCACGTTCTTCAGGTAGCGCACGGCTTCCGTGAAGAACCGCTCCGGCGTCGAGGCGCCGCTCGTCACGCCCAGCGTCCGCACGCCGTCCAGCGCGAGCGCGCGCACTTCGTCCATCGTCCCCGCCAAGAACGCGCGAAGCCCCGCGCGTTCGGCGACTTCGGCCAGCCGACGCGAATTGGCCGAGGCACGGGAACCCAGCACGAGCACCGCATCGCCCCTGAACGCGCGCACGGCATCCTGCCGCTCCTTTGTCGCGCGACAGACCTCGGCCTGCGTCTCGACCTCGAAATAATCCCGAAGCTGCTCCACGCGCCGTGCGACCTCGTCGGCATCCATCGTCGTCTGCGCGACGACGCCGAGGCGCGCCCGAGGGGGAAGGCTCATCACCGCCGCATCCATCGTCAACGGGTTCGGGACCTCGCCCGCGATGCCCTTGACCTCGACATGGTTCGGGTCGCCCAGGATGACGACGGGAAGGCCGCGCCGCGCGAAGTCGCGCGCGGCCGCGTGGACCTTCGCCACAAACGGGCAGGTCGCGTCAATGACCTTCAGCCGTCGCGACGCGGCGACTTCGCGCACGCGCGGCGAGACGCCGTGCGCCGAGAAGACGACCGTCTCGCCTTCGGGAACGTCCTCGACGCGATCGACGAACGTGAAGCCCAGCGCCTTCAGGTCGCCAATCACGATCTCGTTGTGCACGAGCTCGTGCAGGCAATAGACGTCGCGAAGCTCAAGGGCCTTCGCAATCGCGGCATTCACGCCCGCGCACAGCCCGTGCGGCTCAAGTATCTCGACTTTCACCGGCGGTCACGAGGCCTCGGCGGCCCTCTTCTCGGCCTCGAAGGCGCGGAAACGCGCGGCATAGGACGCCGTCGCCTTCTCCAGCGCGGACTCGGAATCGACGCCCTGCGCGGCAATCGCCTTCACGACACGCAGCAGGAACTCGCCCGGATCGCCTTCGATCGCGACGGGCTTCAGGTCTTCCTCATAGCCGATGCGCTTGGCCTTCTCCATCGTGCGACGCGCCTTCAGCAGGGCCGGCAGGGCGGACGGCACGCCGTCCAGCGCGGAATGACGCGCCTCCTTCTTGTGCTCCTGCTGCTTGATGCGCTCCCAGTTCTTCAGGACCGTCGCCGGATCGTTCGCGACGACGCCCCCGAAGACATGCGGATGACGGTGGACCAGCTTGTCCGCGATGGCATTGGCGACGTCATCGAACGTGAAGTCGCCCGCCTGCTCGGCCATGACCGACTGGAACATGACCTGCAGAAGGACGTCGCCAAGCTCCTCGATGTGGTTGGCCTTGTCCTCCGGCCTGTCCATCGCGGCGAGAAGCTCATACGTCTCCTCCAGCACGCAGGGCTTGAGGGTCTCAAGCGTCTGGACGCGATCCCACGGGCACCCCTTCTCGGGGTCCCGGAGACGCGTCATGATTTCATGCAGTCGGTCAATGCCGCTCATCACTTCGCCGTGCGTTTCTTGCGCGGATTGGGCTGGCCGATCTCGGCGAGCATCTTGCGGAAGGACCCCTTGCGGACATTGAAGGGCTTGCCGCCCTTGATGCGCGGGAACTCGCACGCGCGGATCACGGCCGAGGCGTTCTCGTCCGGGCCGACAACGCCCGAGACCCCCGTCAGCGCGCATTCGACCGCCTTGCGCGCGCACTTCTCGATCAGCTTCAGGTCCTTCTTGTTCGGCGCAGCGGCTCGGGCGAAGTAGCCCGACTTGAAGACCTGGACCTTCTCGGCCCGGAGAAGCTCGCCAAAGCGCTTGCCGACATACTGGCCGACGTTCACCTTGTCGAGACGCGGATGCCCGAACGCGTCCACGGGCACGTCTTCGCCACGGCGCTTCATCTCTTCGATGATGTCCTTGACGCCCGCGCCCTCGGAAACGAAGATGTTCACGGAATCCCACTTGTCCATCACCGCCTGAAGGCGCTTCGCTTCCGCCCGGAAGTCGATCTTCGACTCCGGCACATACACCGCATGGACGTCTTGACGGCCCATCGTCAGGTTGAAGCCGTCGAGGAAGAGCCCGTGCGCCGACATCGACTTGAGCATCTTGCGGTAATACTGCGCCGTCTTGTAGGTCAGCCAGCCGCAGTTGCGGCCCATGACCTCGTGAATCGTCAGCGCACGCGGATTCGCCGAGTTCTCCTTGACGACGTTCATGAAGAACTTCGCGCCCTCCTCCGCCGCCGTCCAGGCGCCCAGCGACTGCTTGATCGGGTAAACGTCGTTGTCGATCGTCTTCGGAAGGCCGACGACGATGAGCGGATAGTTGTTCGTCGCGAGATAAGCCGCAAGATCCGCCGCCGTCGTGTTCGTGTCGTCGCCGCCGATCGTGTGCAGGACATCCACGCCGTCCTTGACGAGCTGGTCGGCCGCGACCTTCAGCGGGTCCTGGCCCTCCCGGACCAACCCGCGCCGCACGCAGTCCTTGACGTTCGTGAGCTTCACGCGGCTGTTCCCGATCGGCGAACCGCCGTGCTTCGTGAGAACCAGCGCATGCTTGCGGACTTCGTCCGTCACAGGAATCGAATCGCCGCGCAGGAGGCCCATATAGCCGTTCACATAGCCGATCATCTCGACATTCGGGGCTTTCTTGCTGTATTCGTCAATCAGGAACCCGATTGAGCTGGAGAGACATGGCGCAAGACCACCCGCCGTCAAGAACGCGACTTTCTTCACTTCTTTCATTGTTCTTTCTCTTTCTTTGAGTTGTTTAAAGGTTCTTCAGGACATTGACCATCTCAACGGCCGACTGCATGACCGCAAAGCCCTTGTTGCCCTGCTTCGTGCCGCAGCGTTCCACGGCCTGCTCAAGATTCTCGGCCGACACGACGCCATCGAGCACGGGCACGCCCGTCGCGATCGAGATCTCCTCGAACGCCTTCGCCGTCGCCTGGTTGATGAGGTCCGCATGCGCCGTCGCCCCCTGCACGACCGCGCCAAGCGCAACGACGGCATCGACCGACTTCTTCGCCGCGAGCGTCTTCGCGACCAACGGAATCTCATAGGCCCCCGGCACGCGCACGAGAAGAAGGTCCTTCTCGTCGCCGCCCAGGCGCACGAACGCATCGACCGCGCCCTTGACGAGCTGCTCCGTCAGAAAACTGTTGAACCGACTGACAATCAAGGCCATTCGCAGACCCTGCGCATTCAGCGTACCAATGACTTCTTTCATCTCATGGCTTCCTGTATTTACGAAATATGGGTGGTATTATAGCAATTTTGCGGAGAGTAGTCTACCGCCCTTGGTGATTTTGCCGTAAAAAACGATGCCGTGGCGTCCAGAAGAAAGCGCACGGACAAGACTCTGCGTCTGCCGACCCCATGCCGACAACCTCTTGATGACGAGACGCGCCGCCGAGGTCTGCGGGAGGCACAGACGCTGTGCTTAGGGACTCCCGACCAAGTGAACGCGTTCTCCTGGACAAGTGAACGCGTTCTCTGACCCAAATGAACGCGTTCGTTTCATCAAGTGAACGCGTTCACTTACACGAGAGAACGCGTTCGTTTACATAAGAGAACGCGTTCACTTGGTCGGGAGAACGCGTTCATTCGCAGCCGTCTCCTTGGTTCAGCCGATGGCGTCCGGTAACTGCGCCCTGCCGGTGCTTCGAGAACGAGACGAATCGCGCACGAGGACGCCGGCCCGTTGTTCGGGGCGGGCGTGCCGACGCCGATTGACAAACAGGATGCCGAAATGGTACACTGCTCGTAAACCGTGCGCAGACTGGTCAACTCGCCTCACGGGCGCGTTAAGCCTTGGAAGCGCGAAAAACGAAAACACGGAAAGGAACCGGGAAAAAATGAACTGGTACATTGACTGCTGGAAGAAATACGCGACGTTTGCCGGAAGGGCTGGGCGCAAGGAGTTCTGGATGTTCATCCTGTTCAACATCCTTGCGTATGGCCTCGCCGGCATCCTGGACGGCATCGTGGGGACGAGCGGACTGGTCGCAGGCCTCTATTCACTGGCCGCCCTGCTGCCCGCATTGGCGGTGACCGTGAGGCGACTCCACGACACGAATCGCAGCGCCTGGTGGCTGCTCATCGGCCTTGTGCCGCTCATCGGCGGCATCTGGCTGTTGGTCTTGACGGCTCTCGAAGGCACGGCCGGGGCGAACCCGTTCGGCGAAGAGCCAAAGGCCTGAACATCGCAAAAACGCGCACGGGCGTTCGCCAGCGGCGGAGGAATCCGCACCGAAGGCGCAACGGACGGGCGCGAACGCAAAGCCCGCACGGGCGGTTCTCAGGAAAACAGAATCTCCCGGCCGTGGAACATGAAATTCCCGCCGACGACATACTGCATCGCCGTTGGCGAAAAGCGGTCTTCCACCGTGAAGTGCAGATGCCCCGCAAGAATCGCCTTGAGCTGCGGCTCGGCCTTGAGCGATGCGATGAAGTTCCGCGTCATCGGGTCTTCGCGCTGACGCCTGAAGTCGGCGAGAAACCACTCGTCTGCGGGAGCATCCGTGCGCCTGAACTTCGGATTGCGCCAGTCCCAGTAGTGCGCCTGCGCCCGAAAGATCGCGTCCGTGAAGAGCGGCACATGCACGCAAAGCACGATCGGAAGCCCCTTCTTCACTTCCGCCGCAAAGCGCGCGACTTGCCCAGCCGTGACCGTGCCGTAGACGTCGTCGAGCGTCACGAAGTTGACGCCGTTCACGACCGTGGACTGCAGCGAGACGTCGAAGGGATAAACCGACGAAAGGATGCCGCGCGTATTTTCCTTGTAGGCTTCCGTCGGTGTCTCCTTGGGCTCGCTCAGCCACATGTCGGTCGAGAACTCGTGGTTGCCGAGGCAGCCCGTCATGCCGTCGCCGAAATACTTTCGCACGAGCGCGAAGTTCGCCTCGCCCTGCCAGTCGATCAGGTCGCCCGTGTGGACGAGGTAGTCGCAGTGTCTCTTTGCCCACGCGACGGAATCGCGCAAGGCCTCCTCCTGCCGTCCGCCGAAGCCGCGCGTGCGCTTGCAGCACAACGTCTGTTTCTTTAGATTCTCCTCCTCGCCCGCCGCCGTCAGGTGCGTGTCGGAAATGTGCAGGACGGAGAACGGCTTTTCAAGTCCGATCTCGACTGCGCCAAACGCGATCGACAGCTGCTCCCAGGCACCCCGTCTCGCGAACAGGGAAAGGTCTTCCTTCGCCTCCAATGCCGGAAGCCTCGACGTCGCGAACACCGCCCCCGCGCCGAACGCACCTTTGAGAAACTCTCTTCTGTCCATCGTCAATCCTCCGTTCTCATGTCATCTTCCGTCTGCGCATTCCATGCGTTTTCTCAGCAAAGAAACGTCCCGCTCCTCGACAGGACGATGAGCGAGCCGGCGGGAGCCGACCGAACCACTCCGCATGCCCCAGTCGACCTTCAGGTAGCCGATTCCGGCAGCGGCGCAGTCCTCGATCTTCGCACGCCATTCCGCGCGCGCGTGCTGCGCCCTGATCGCCCGCGAACGCCAAAGGCGAATGTTTGACCTTGCCCAGCATCCTGTTCTGGATGCCCCACGTGCACCAGTAGTTCGGCGAGACGGCGTCCCCCCGGACGCACCCGGTCGGGCATCTGCAGCCGCCGAACGCGAGAAGTCCGAGGCCGCCGGCCTTCCGGATGAAATCCCTTCGTGAATCCATGACGCGATTCCCCCTTTCGTTGGCTAATTGCCTGAGACCGGGTAGATCGGCGCCCCGTCCTGATAGACCCACGCGCCGTTGCCCGCGCCACCGAACGCCCAGACGCGCCCGCGGTCCAGAAAGAACTGAGGCTCGAAACTGGACGGGTAGTCGAACCCGCCCGGCAAGGTGCTGAAGTGCACGCCATCATCCTGCGTGACATACACCGTCCCGCTCCCCGCCGCAAGGAACGAGCCTGGACAATGGAGATCGAACGCGAGCGGCGCGAAAAGGCCGACGGGACCCGCCATCTTCACGAAGGTCCGCCCGCCGTCCATCGAACGGAAGAGCGCACCCCGTCCCTCTCCGCTGGAGGCAAAGAACCATCCCGGTCGACCGGGCGCCGCCTTGATCGACGCTTGCACCGTTCGTCCCGAGACGACATCGACGACGCCCATCTTGAAGGAGACGGCCGTCCACCGCGCGTCTTCCGGCCCCCGTCGGAAGACGCGTGTGCCGTTCATGTCCCAGCACATCATGTCACCCGACTCCGACACGGCGATCGCCTCGCCGTTGCCCCATTCCTGGAACTTGAAGAGGTTTGCGCCCTCCGGGAGCCCCTCGCCGAACCATGACCAGCTCCTTCCGTCGTCCCGCGTGCAATAAATGCCGCCCTTGCCCTTTCCGACGACGCCCCCCATCACAAGGTAGAACTCGTCGCGCTTCGGATGCGCCGCCACGGTGAATGGCGCGTAGAAGCCGTCTTTCATTGACCACTCCCAGTCTGGCTTGATCGCGGGCAGGCCGTTCGTCGAACACAGAGTCCACGTTCTCCCATCGTCCCTCGACAGGCGCACTGACGGATTGAACTTGCCGCCCGTCACCAGGACAAGGCCGGGGGTCACGCGCGAGAACGCGACCGAATTGACGCTTTCTCCAAGGGGATCATCGCCCTTCATCTTCTCGAACGACTTGGCCGCATCATGAGAAACGTACATGCGCGAATCGGCCGTCGCATAGAACACCACGTTCGCGTCAAATGGACTGGACGCGATCGTGAACGGCACGAGCTGCTGCGCTCCATGGATGCGGCTGTGCCAGCGGATGCCCGCGTCCACAGACTCCCAAACCGAATACCAGTCCGTGACGTACCACTTCCTCTCGTCATGCGGATTGACGACGACCGAACAGGCCGCCGGCATGCAGTCATAGTCGCGCATTTCCTTTTCAGGCTCGGTGCAGACGGGTTTCTCGCTCTTGATGGCCGTCCACGCGGCATCATCCGCACCGCGACGGAAGGGGTTGCCGCGCGTGTCACAGAGGACATAGAAGTCGCGGCCCGCGCCAATCGCCCAGTAGCGTCCGCGCTGGACGCCATAGTTGTCCCAGACCTTCACCCCCGGCGCCAGGCGCGGCAGTCCCTGCGAAAACTCGCGCCATGTCGCGCCGCCGTCCTCCGTCGCCCGAACGTCCTGTTCGTCGAAGATTCCCAAGACGCGCGTCGAGCCGGCGATCTGACAGAGTTCCGTCGGAATGCGCTTCATTTCAAGGCGAGTCCAAGTCTCGCCGCCGTCGTCGGAACGGTAAAGGCCACGCTTCCGCCCGTAGCGCGGCTTCGGGTTGGGATCACGTCCTTTTCGGACGGCCTCCGCCTCGCCGGGGACATCCTCGTAGCCCGGCGCACACGCCCACACGCGGCCCTTGACGGCTCGGTCGTAGAAAACGCAACAGAACCAATGGTCGTCCAGCCCGACCGGACGCCACGTCTCACCATTGTCCGTCGATTTCATGAGTCCCGTGCAGTCGCCGCCCACGACCAGTTCGTCCGGATTGGACGGATTCCGGTCCAGAATCTGTCCGTAGACCCGTCGCCGCCCGTTCCCAAGGTAGTTCCCCACCGCCGTCTGATGCCATGTCCGCCCACCGTCGCGGGACACGATGATGCCCCCCATCGCGTCCGGCGTGGAGCCGGACGCGCAGACGATGTTGTTCTCGTCGCGCGGATCGGCCGACAGCGAACGCGCCATGTCCAAATGCTTCAGGCGCATCTCGTAGGGGAGGTTCCCGTGAAGCGGCCGCCAGGTCCGGCATCCGTCATCCGAGCGATAAGGTCCGCCCACGTCAATCGTCAGGTAGGCGACATTCGGGTTGCGCGTGAAGATGACGTTCTGCGCGAACCCGCCGCCGTAAATCGGGAAGAGAGACCAGCGCTCGCCCGCCTCGCCGCTCCTTGCCCAAACGACGGGGGCCATCGTCAACATCCCGACCCGAACCATAAAAACAACTCGTTTCATGTCAAGTTCCTTTCTGAAAATCAGCGAATGAGGAGACAGAGGCCTTTCACCGGACGGACGGCAAACCGATTGCCCTTGCGCGAAATCTTCCATTCCTCGACCGTCGCCCGACCGTTCACCGTGAACGTCCATCCGCTGAAATCGGCCGGCGACACGACCTCCGTCTCGTCCTTAACGGTCAGGAACGTCGTCTTCAAGTCTGTGCCCGATTCCCCGTCAGGGACATAGATGTCGCAAATCCCGTTCGCCGGCAGTTCAAGCTTGCCCGTGACGAACAGCGTGCCCCTGTCCCCCGGCTTCACGCGAAAGCCGCCGCCCTCGGCCACGACGAGACGCGCCATCTCGTACCTCCGTTCCTCCGCACCGGGCTGCACAAAGGCACCTGTCACGACCTCAACCCCCATGCGGCAAATGCATTTGCTGTTGCCCGCGACCTGGACTGCGCCCGCCGCGATTTGGAGCGTGCCGTTCACCTCCGACAACCCCGCCGCGCCAAGGCCCGAGATGTCATACGCCAGTTCCAGCGTTCCCGGGCCCGTCTTGCGGAAGCCGACGGTCCGTCCCGCGTCCGTCTGCGCCTTCGTCCGCCCGATCGGTCGCCTGAAAACAACATCCGCCGCGCCGTCGCCCGTGATGTCGGCCACGTCGAACGTCGTTCCCGAACTGCTGTTGAGCGACATCATGTCACTCTGATGGCTGTGCGCCGCAACCGTCATGGGGGTCGCCCCGGCAAAGGCGAACGTGCCGAGAACCGTGACAGCGCCCTTGCCCCAGTAGCCGTTGCCGTTCACGACGAACCGGCCGTTGCCTTCAAGCCGCAGATTGGGAAACACAGCGCATCCGTTGTAGTCACCCGTCGTGCCGGGCGTGTCGATGTGGATTTCGCCATTGTCGCGCGCGACAAACGTCACCGCGTCAGGCGTCACGTCTTCCGCAGTCGGTTCGCCGCCGAACATGAACAGCTTCGGCAGGACGAGCCGGCCCGTACCGCTCGCGACAATCTCGCGCCCCGCGACCTGAAGGTTTCCCGCGTAGGTGGCACGCGTGTCCGTCGCGACAAAACCGCCGCGCTCCTCGCCCAGCCAGAGTTCGCCGCCCGAGACCTCAAGGTCGCCCTCCATCGCGTTCGCGGCGTTCGCCAGAACCAGTCGGCCCTCCTCGACCGTGATCTTGCCGTTGAGTCCGAGCCAGCCAGCCCAGTCGCCTTTGTTGTAACTGTTGTGGATTTTCGCGCTCCACCGCAGCGTGCCCGGGCCGGTCTTCCTCACGCCAACGACGGACTCTTCCTTCATCCGTCCGACGTTCTCCGTCGAAATCGTCACGTCAGCCGCGTCGTCGCCCGTGATGTCGGCGACGTGGAGCTCCGTCTGCCGCGAGGCGGCGAACGCGATCTTTCCGAGGTTGCCGTTCGGACGATTCAGCGTGTAAGGGGTCGAACCGCCGAACGCCAGCGTGCGCGTCACCTTGAGAAGCCCCTGCCCCCAATAGCCCCGCTTCGAGAAGTCGAACGAGCCGCCGTCGAACGCGAGGTCCTTGACCGCCGAGAACGGGTAGTCGTATGTCCCCGTCTTGCCGGGACGGAACGTTCCGCCCGCATGGACGGTGACGTTCACCGCACGGTCTTCCGCTTCCGCCGTGTCGTTCGCACCGCCCAACGCCCCGGAACTTGGATTCTCCAGCGTTGCGCCGTCGTGGACATGGATCGTGACATCCTTGTCGCGGTGGCCGAACGTCGTGTTGTCGCCGCACCAAGCGTCTTCGGTCGTCAACAGCCCGCCGTAGACGTGCCAGTCGCAGACGTTGTAGTTCCACATCGGCTTCAGGCGCAGCGTGCCGCCGCCCCATTTGGACAGGGACTTCGTGTTCGACCCGAATCCGAACCTGTTCTCGGCAGATGAGAGGACGATCTCCTGCTCGTTGCTGAACACGACATTTCCGGGATTCAGCCATTCGGCGCCCAATGTCACCGCCACGCCCGTGAAGTCCTCACCGCCGATCATCACATTGTCGCCGTCCGCATAGCGCGTCTCTCTCGAAAAATGTCTTCCTCTCGCATACGTGTGATATTTTATCATAATCTCTGCACCAGTTGGGGAAATGACGCGCAATTAATTTCGGAAGCGATGCGCACAAGGTGTCAACAGCGGAAAATGAGGTCAAGGAAGAATCCGCCTCACGGACACGACTCTTGCGAACGAGTCTTCAACTCGACAGAGACGCGAAAGAAGCGGAATCCCAAGGGCGAGGCCGTCACCTTCTGCCACACCTCGCCCAGATTCCGGACACCGTAGACCGTGTAGACGCGTTCGTCTCCAAGGTCTGGCGTCCACGTGACGACGGGCTTTCCGTCCCGCATCTCGATCAGCGCGAGAAACTTCGACTGCGCATTCGTCGGGACAAGTCCCGCGAGATACGACTCCCAGAGCGTATGGCCGTTCGCGCCGACGCTGCTCGCCGCCACCTCGTAGTCACCGCCTGCGGCGTTGAGGATCTCGGGATACTGGTCGATCCAGACGTACGGCACGCGGACGGGCGTGTCGGTCTCGGGCGGGCGCGGCGCGTCGGGAATCTCAAGCTCCGTCAGCCAGACGCCGTTGTACACGATTTCCAAGCTGTCCTCGGGCCAGCGTCCGCCGTCCTCAAGCGCAAAGCTGAAGCGCAGCTCGTGCGTGCCTTCGGGTATCGCCACCGCGACATCCTGCCACGCGGGCTTGTAGACGGCATCCTTCTCCGGCTCGAACAGCGCCTCGCCATCGACGGACACGCGAAACGTCGCATAGCCGTCGAGGCATTGCGTGCGATAGCGGAAGCGGACGGTCACAGGCCCCGCAACCGTCGTCCACAGTTCCGACGGCGGCGAATACATCGCGCCGCCGTCACCGCTGCGCACGGCACGCGCCTCACCCAAGTCGTCCAGTGCCCACGGGAAGTCCGGACTCGTTGACCAGACGGCGTTCGGCGCACCGATCGTCGCGCCAAATCCGTCGCGCACGTACTCCGCCGTGCAGACGGGCGCGAACACGCCGTCGATGACGGCGGCGGCCTTCAGCGTCGTCGTCTCGCGAAAGACGAGCGGCGCGATGTAGCGCGGCGAGTCCAACGTCGGCATCGAGCCGTCCGTCGTATAGCGGATCTCGTCTGCGGCCTGTCCCGCGCCGACAGACAGGGAGACGCACACGGACTCGGTGAAATGGGAACGCGTCCCGTGCGAAAACACGACCTCGTCGCGCGACGGGACGGTCGCCTTGCGCCAACGCGCGGCATGCGGTCCCGTGCGCATGAGCGTCGCCGTGTTGTTGTGAAGGCCGTCGCCGACGTCCGTTCCCTTAAACGCGTAATCGGGCGAAGAGAAGAAAGGGGCGGACACGTAGACCAGATCGGATCCGTCGGAGCGGTAGGACATGATCGTGTAATAGCGCTGGCCGTCTTCCGCGCCCGTGAAATAGTGTCCGCTCGAATCCTTGTAGAGCTGCGGTCCGCGCTTGTCCTGATGCGAGCCGACAAGCGCCGTCGCGTGTCCCGCACCGAGAAGGTGTCCGACCTCGTGCGTCATCGACTGGCCTTCGAACACGCCGTGAACGGAACATGCGCAGTACGCCCTGTCCGCATGCAGCACGAAGCAGGGATCGACGTCCGGGCTCCCGCCCGTCTGCCTGAGACCGTTCGCGGCGCCGGTGACCGCGCCCACTCCGCCCAAGTTGACGAGAACGGAAACGACGTCAGCCCCGACGCGCTCGCGCTCCGCCCTGATTGGCTCCCAGTCGGGCGGGGGATCCTTGGCCGCGGCCTTGTCCAGCGCCTCCTTGACGCTTTTCGCGGACGCGTCAACCGTCATTACGCCGACGAGACAATAGCGAAAGGACGTGTCGATCTTGGTGTTGACCAGCACGGCGTTCATCTTCGCCACGGCGGCGAGGGCGAAGTTCGTGATGCCGCCGTTCGCCTCCGCAAACGCACGCGCACCACGGTCGTAGGCGACGAGAACGTCGACGCGCGGCACGGCCTTGCGCGTCGCCTCGACAGGCACGGCGGCGGCCGGGCGCACGGCCGTGCGCGGGACGGTCTGATGGACGCATCTGGCGTTCCCCGCAAACCCCTCGAACATCTGGACGAGAAGGCCCTCGTCATCGGCGTCGATGACCGTCGCCGCCGCCACGTCGCCCACGTACGCGACAAAGGTCGGCCGACCGAGCGGGGACGGCTCACGTGCGCCCACGCGAATCGGCAGCGTTGCGCCTGACGCGCGGGGGAAGTCAATCTCGTCCCCTGGCTTGAGCGGCGCAAATGAAGACGCCGAACGAGCCGCAGGAACGAGGGCCGAGAAAGAGAAAGACGGCGCGAGGACAAGGAGAAAGGCAAGAAGGGCTTTCATCGCTTGGCTGCGCACCGTCTCGGGCAGAACCCCCATCGGGGCTTATTCGATGTCAACGACGCTCGCCCAGTGAAGGAGGAGGTCGCGGTTCTTCGGGGACTGCTCGCGGCTCGCCTCGGCGGCGGCCACGATCGGCAACCACTTCTGCACTTCATGAAGCTGAACCTTCAGCGCCGCGCAGGCGAGATCCAAATACTTCTCGGCCGCCGCGATATGCCCCGACAGCCAGAAGAGCAGATATGTCCGCGCGACATCTGCGCAAGGATCGCCAAGACGCACGTGCGCCCAGTCGATGACGCGCCAGTCGCCCTTCGGGGTGATGATGACGTTGGACGGGTTGAAGTCGCCGTGGCAGAGCGACGTTCCGCGCGGGAAGCTCTGGAGCTTCATGTGCAGGTCATAGCGCGTCACCTTCTCGACCGGCGAGGCCGAGATCTGCTTGTCGAGCTTATCCGCAAGATTGCCCATGCGGTCCGACGTCTTCGCGAAGATCTGGCATTGGATCGCGACGAATTCCTTGAGGTATTTCGCCATGTTCCGCTTGTCCTTCGCCATCACGTCGGCAAGCGTCTCGCCCTCGATGAACTCGCGGCGGATGCACCAGTGGTCGCGAAGCTTCATCACCTCCAGGACCTTCGCGACGGGGAGACCCGTCTCGGCGGCACGCGCCTCGTTCATCGCCTCATTGAGAATGAGCGAGACCTTGTAATTCGGCCCGAAGACCTTCAGGACCGTATCCTTGTCGCGGCAGATCACCTTGTCGGAGCGCTCCTGCAGGACCGCGTCCTTCTTCGCCGGGCGACCGCCCTTCTTCGCGGCGGGCTTCGCCTCGACAGCCTTCTTCGCGACAACCTTCTTTTCAATGGCTTTCTTCATTTTCGGAATTCCTTTCTCAGACGATGTCATGCTTGCCATAGTAGGCGTTCAAGTACATCTGCTTGATTTCCCTCATCAGCGGGTAGCGCGGGTTCGCGCCCGTGCACTGGTCGTCGAAGGCCTGCTCGGTCATCGCGTCAAGGCGGTCGAGGAAGTCCTTCTCGTCCGGAACGTAGTCGCGGATCGTCGGCTTGATGCCAACGCGCTTCTGGAGTTCGCGGATCGCCTTGAGGAAGTTCATGAACTGCTCGCCCTTCGTCTTGCCCTCGATGCCGAGAGCCGTCGCGATCTCAAGGTAGCGCTCCAGCGTGTGCGGATGGTCGTACTGCGGGAACGTGCCCATCTTGCGCGGCACAGGATCGGCGTTGAAGCGGAGGACCTCCTCCATCATCAGCGCATTGGCGATGCCGTGCGGGATGTGGTGGAACGCCCCGAGCTTATGCGCCATCGAGTGCATGACGCCGAGGAAGGCGTTCGCAAAGGCCATGCCGGCCATCGTCGCGGCGTTCGCCATCTTCTCACGGGCCTTCGGGGCCGCGTACTTGCCAACCGCCGCGTCATAGCATTCGGGCAGATACGCGAAGATGTCCTTCAGCGCCTGAATCGCAAGACCGTCGGTGTAGCTCGTCGCGAGCATCGAGGCATAGGCCTCAAGGGCGTGCGAGACGGCGTCAATGCCCGACGCGCTCGTCAATCCCGGAGGCGCCATCATCTGGACGTCCGCATCGACGATCGCCATCTTCGGCATGAGCTCGTAATCGGCGAGCGGATACTTCACGCCCGTCTTCTCGTCGGTGATGACGGCGAACGGAGTCACCTCGGAGCCCGTGCCGGCCGAGGTCGGGATCGCGATGAAGTAGGCCTTGTCGCCCATCCTCGGGAACGTGTAGACGCGCTTGCGGATGTCCATGAAGCGCATGGCCATGTCCATGAAGTCGCACTCGGGGTGCTCGTAGAGGACCCACATGATCTTCGCCGCGTCCATCGCCGAACCGCCGCCGATGGCAATGATCACGTCCGGCTTGAAGCCGGCCATGAGCTTCGCGCCCTCCTTCGCGCAGGCGAGGGTCGGGTCCGGCGCGACGTTCGAGAACGTCGTGAACATGATGTCCTGCTTTTCGAGCGCCTTCTCGATCGGCTTCGTGTAGCCGTTCGCGTAGAGGAAGTTGTCCGTCACGATGAACGCCTTCTTCTTCCCCATAACCTCGCCGAGCTCGCGGAGCGCCACCGCGAGGCACCCCTTCTTCTGGTACACCTTTTCGGGCGCGCGGAACCACAGCATGTTTTCCCTGCGAATGGCCATAGTCTTGATGTTGATGAGATGTTTGACGCCGACGTTCTCCGAGACGGAGTTCCCGCCCCAGCTGCCGCAGCCGAGCGTGAGAGACGGCGTCAGCGCGAAGTTGTAGATGTCACCGATGCCGCCGAGGGACGACGGCGAGTTCACGATGAGACGGCAGGCCTTCATGCGGTCCGCGAACTTGTCAAGCTTCGCGCGTTCGTTCAGCTCGTCAATCCACAGCACGGACGTGTGTCCGAGGCCGCCGTTGTTGACGAGCAACGCCTCCGCGATGTTCAGCGCGTCGTCGAAGTCCTTCGACTTGTACATGCCGAGAATCGTCGTCAGCTTCTCGTGACCGAACGCCTCGCTCGTGTCGGTCGAGGTCGCCTCGCCGATAAGAACCTTCGTGTCGTCCGGGACTTCAAAGCCCGCCATCTTCGCAATCGTGACAGGACGCTGGCCGACGATCTTCGCGTTCAGCGCGCCGTTGATGAGCATCGTCTTGCGGATGAGGTCCTTCTCCTTCTCGTTCAGGAAGTAGCAGCCGCGCTTCATGAACTCGTCCTTCACCAGGTCGTAGACTTCCTGATCGGCGATGACCGTCTGCTCGGTCGCGCAGATCATGCCGTTGTCAAAGGTCTTGGAGTGGATGATCGAATTGACGGCGTTGAGGAGATCCGCCGACGGGTCGATGATCGCCGCCGCGTTGCCCGCACCGACGCCAACGGCCGGCGTACCGGAGCTGTAGGCCGCCTTGACCATGCCGGGGCCGCCCGTCGCGAGAATGATGTCGGCCTCTTTCATGAGGAGATTGGTCTTCGGGAGCGAGGGCTGCTCGATCCAGCCGATGATCTCCGCCGGCGCACCCGCCGCGACGGCCGCGTCAAGAACGACCTTCGCCGCCGCAATCGTGCAGTTCTTGGCACGCGGATGGGGGCTGATGATGATGCCGTTGCGGGTCTTCAGCGAAAGGAGCGTCTTGAAGATCGCCGTGGAAGTCGGATTCGTGGTCGGGATGACCGCTCCGATGACGCCAATCGGCTCCGCCAACTTCTCAATGCCCATCGCCTCGTCACGCTCGATGACGCCACAGGTCTTCGTGTTCTTGTAGGCGTTGTAGATGTATTCCGCCGCGTAATGGTTCTTGATGACCTTGTCTTCGACGATGCCCATGCCCGTCTCCTCGACGGCCATCTTCGCGAGCGGGATGCGCGCGCGGTTCGCCGCGAGCGCCGCCGCCTTGAAAATCGCATCCACCTGTTCCTGGGTATACGTCGAGAACTTCACTTGCGCCGCCTTGACACGCGCCAGCATCGCCTCGAACTCTGCCACTCCGTCATCCGGCGTCACCGCCGGGTTCACTGCATTGTCTGCCATAGTTGCCTTTCCTTAGTCTTTCGTCAGCCGGAAGCCGTCTCCAGCACAACGGCGCATAGTATATCATCTTTTCATATCGCTAATCAAGTAGCGATAGTAAGATATCGGTATTTTGTGGTATAATACGCGCTCGTCATGACCGAAATAGCGAATCCAGCCCCGTTGCCGCTGCCGACAATCCGCCGGTATCCGATCTACTTGAGATGCATCAAGGAGATGATCGCCGCCGGCGAACTGCACATTTCCAGTGCCGTCGTCGCCGAACGGCTCGGCTTGGACCCCGTCTTGACGCGCAAGGATCTCGCGATGGCCGGGATTCCCGGCAAGCCGCGTCGCGGCTATCCGGCACAGCCCTTGCTGGACGCCCTCAACCACGCCTTGGGATGGGATGACACGACGGATGCCGTCCTCGTCGGCGTCGGCTCGCTCGGCAATGCCCTTCTCGGCTACACGGGCTTTGAGGAGCAGAACCTCTCCATCGCCGTCGCCTTTGACGCGAATCCGGGACTTATGGGACTGACGTTCCACGGCGTCAAGGTCCGCGCGATGGAAGATCTGCCGCGCCTTGTCAAGCGTCTCGGCATCAAGCTCGGCATCCTGACCGTGCCGAATGCAGCCGCGCAGGAATGCGCCGAGAAGCTCGTCTCAGCCGGCATTCGGGGCATTTGGAACTTCACGTCCGTCCAGCTGAACGTGCCGCAAGGCATCATCGTGCAGAATGTCGATCTCGCCCAGTCGCTCGCCGTTCTCTCTCATACGATCACAAACGCGCAGTAGCCCAGCGCCCGATAGGCAAGGCGAGAGAAAAAAGAGAGCCGCGTCAGAAAACGCGGCTCTTCTTTTGGATCGCACCGATCCCTCGACGACGTCAGACGCTCAGTTGAGCTCCATACGACCGCGACGGCTGCGGTTGCGGATGCGCGCGCGCTGCGATTTCTTGCGCGCCTTCACGCACGGCTTCTCGAAGTAACGGTCGTCGCGGAGCTTCTTGATGAGGCCTTCCTTGTCGAGGACCTTTTTCAGACGCTTGAGACCGCGTTCGACGGACTCGCCCTTCTTGAGCTTAAGCACGATTGCCATTGTCACACACCCCCTTTCAAAACCGGCTGAGGAGTGAATTACTTGGCTTCTGCAGCCGGAGCGGCCTCTGCGGGCTTCTCGGCAGCGGTTTCGCCCGCCGTGACCCACTGGAGAACGCACATCTCCGCCGCATCACCCCGACGCATGCCAAGCTTGACGATGCGGGTGTAGCCGCCCTTGCGGTCCTTCATCGACGGCGCGATCTTGTCGAAGAGCTTCTGCACGGCCTTCGGGTCGAGCAGACGGGAGGCCGCGAGACGACGGGCCGCGAGATCGCCCTTCTTGGCGACCGTCACGATCTTGTCGGCGTCCTTGCGCGCTTCCTTCGCCTTCGGCAGGGTCGTCTTGATCGACTCCGCGAGGATGAGGTTGGTGACGAGGCTCCTCATGAGCATCTTGCGATGCTCCATGGAGCGCCCGAATTTCTTCATGACTCTCTGATGACGCATGTTATCAATTCCTTACTTCTTGGCGGCCAACAGGTCCGGATCGAACTTGTAGCCCAGCGAAAGACCCATCGACACGAGCTTCGCCTTGATTTCGGTGAGCGACTTCTTGCCGAAGTTGCGATACTTGAGCATGTCCGCCTCGGTCTTCGAGACCAGCTCGCCGACGGTGGAGATGTTCGCGTTGTTAAGGCAGTTCGCCGCACGGACGGAGAGCTCGACCTCGTTCACGGACATGTTGAGAATCTTGCGGAGGCGTTCGCGCTCGTCCGCGTCCTTCTTGTCCGTATCAACGAATTCCAGCGTCTCGACACCCGCATAATCGACGAAGACGTCAAGGTGGCGACGCAGAACCGCGCCGGCTGTCTTGAGCGCCTCCTCGGGCGAGATGCGACCGTCGGTCCAAACGTCCAGCACGAGCTTTTCGTAGTCCGTACGCTGTCCGACACGGGTGTTCTCCACAAGGAAGTTCACGCGCGTGACGGGCGAGAAGATCGAATCGATCGCGATTCGGCCGATTTCCTGCTCGGGCTTCTTGTTCCCGTCGGCCAGACAGAAGCCACGGCCCGTCCGGACCTCGCACTCCATCTCAAGTTCGCCGTCCACGTCAAGCGTGCAGATTTCCTGCTTCGGATTCAACACCTGAATGTTGTTCTCCTGCGCAAAATCACCCGCCGTCACGGTCTTCGGCCCTTGCGCCTTGAGCGAGATGCTCATCGGGTCACGATTGTAGGTCTTCAGAAGCACGCGCTTCAGGTTGAGAATGATGTCGGTGACATCTTCCGCGCAGCCCTTGATCGTCGAGAACTCGTGGTTGACGCCCTTGATCTTGACGGAACAAATCGCCGCCCCCTCGATCGAGCTCAGAAGAACACGACGGAGGGAGTTGCCGATCGTCCGCGCATAGCCGATTTCGAACGGTTCCGCAACAAAGCGAGTGTAGGTCGCGGTCCTGCCTTCGTCCAGGACCTGGACATTATGCGGCATCTCGAAAGGGCTCAAACGGATAGGCATGTATTACCCCCTTTGGTAGGTTGACGATTAGAACTCCGATTAACGCGAATAAAGTTCGACGATGGCCTGCTCGTCAACGATCGGAGCGATCTGCTCACGCGTCGGGACGGCGAGGATCTCGGCCTTGAGATTGGCCTTGTCGAACTGAACCCACATGGGCAGCTGCGCACCCGTCGCGGCCTCGACCGAACGGTTCGCCGCGTCCTTCGACTTTGCGGCGTCCTTGACGGACACGACATCGCCGACTCTGAGGACGTGCGAGGGAATCGCGGCCTTGCGGTCGTTCACGAGGATATGCCCATGAAGCACGAACTGGCGTGCCGCACGGCGGCTCGGCGCGAAGCCAAGGCGATAGACAACGTTGTCCAAGCGCATCTCCAGCATCTGCAGGAGGTTCTCGCCCGTGACGCCATCCTTGCGGAGGGCTTCCTCGAAGAAGCGATGGAACTGCAGCTCGCCCATGCCATACTGACGGCGGAGCGACTGCTTTTGGCGGAGCTGAGAGCCGTATTCGGACATCTTCTTCATGCGGCGACCGACATGCATGCCAGGCGCACCCGTGCCCTGCTCAATCGGGCACTTGGCCATATAGCAACGCGCACCCTTGAGGAAGAGCTTCTGCCCTTCGCGGCGGCACTGACGACAAACGGGACCTGTATAACGACCCATGATTAGACCCTCCTGCGCTTGCGAGCGCGGCAACCATTGTGCGGAACCGGCGTAGTATCCGTAATCTGAGTGACGCGGATGCCCGCAGCCTGAATCGCGCGAACCGCGCTTTCACGACCGGCGCCCGCACCCTGCATGCGAACTTCACACTCGTGCATGCCCTTGGCGACCGCAACGCGCGCCGCATCCTGAGCGACCATCGTCGCCGCGAACGCGGTGGACTTGCGGGAACCCTTGAAACCGGCCTTGCCGGCCGAGCTCCAGCTGATCACGCCACCACGCGCATCGGCGATGGAAACCTGCGTGTTGTTGAACGTCGAGCGGATGAACGCAATCCCAGCCGGAATCGACTTGCCCGACTTCTTCGCCTTGACCTCGGCTTCGCCCTCGGCGGCCGGAGCGGCGGCGGGCGCCTCAACAGGCGCGGCGTCTTTCTTGATTTCTTCTGCCATTTTAAATTACCCCCCTCTTAGCGACCGGCCTGCTTCGGCATCGCGATGGAGACGCGCTTTCCGCCCTTGCGGGTGCGGGCGTTCGTCTTCGTGCGCTGACCGCGAACCGGAAGGCCCTTCTTGTGGCGGAGACCACGGTAGGACCCGATCTGGATCAGGCGGCGGATGTTCTGCGAGACCTCACGGCGAAGGTCACCCTCAACGCGGTAATGATCCTGAATGTACGTCGTGATCGCATGGATCTCGTCCTGCGTGATGTCATCCGCCTTCTTTATCGGATCGACCTTGACCGCCGCCAGCACGTCATCGGCGCGCTTCGGCCCAATACCATGGATATAACGGAGCGCGAAGCGAATGTGCTTCTTCCCCGGAATGTCCACACCCATCAGTCTAGGCATAGTTTATTGTTACCTTTCTTAACCCTGACACTGCTTGTGGCGCGGGTTGGTGCAGATCACGCGCACCACGCCCTTGCGGCGAATGATGCGGCAGTTCTCGCAAATGCGACGAACGGAACTACGTACTTTCATTTTGTGTTTAACTCTTTAGAGTGGTCGAATAGGCAAATAGTATACCAAAAAGTGCGCTTAGCCCGCAAGGGGGTAAATTCTGGAGGAGAACAGGGCCGTCGGAATGACGCCGTCCCCGGCCATCGAAATGGCCCAAGAGGCTAAAGAACCAGGCCTTTGCGGCATCTTATCGCCTGAGCCAAAGTTCGACGACGGGGATCTCGACGGCCGGCTTCTTCATCGGCAGGACAAGGTAGTCGCGTCGGCCGAGATCGCCGCCCTGCGAATGCTGGATCGCCGCGCCCTTGCGGACCGTCAGCTCCGAGCCATCATGCAGGAACTGCGCGTACTCGACCTTGTCCGCGAAGTCGAACGGCAGCGCGCCCATCGGGTAGTTGACGAGGTGGACATAGAGCCGGTTCGTCTCGGGGTTGTAGGTAAGCAGCGAATCGACCGGCGTCTTGAACGCGGCCGGCGCGGCGGTGCACCCGTAGATCGCCCGGCTGTTGAAGCGCATCCATTCGCCAATCGCGTCGAGGCGTGAACAGGCGCGCGCGTCAAACACGCCGCGCGCCGTTGGGCCGACGTTGAGGATGAGGTTGCCGCCGTAGGCGACGGAGTTGACGAGAAGCTCGATGAGCTGATGCGGGCTCTTCCACGTCTCCTCGTCGCGGTAGTAGCCCCACGAGCCGGAGAACGTCTGGCACGTCTCCCACGGCGCGTTCTTCCCGTCCACCTGCGGCCACTGGGTGACGCGGCACTGCTCGGGCGTGACGAAGTCCCAGCCGTCCTCGGTGTCCATGAGGTCAAGGCGGCTGTCGACGAGGATGTCGGGCTGGAGCTTGCGCGTGAGCTTCAGAAGCTCGACCGACTCCCAGTGCTTCCAGTTCTTGCCGTACTTCGCCTTGACCGTGTAGTCGAACCAGATGATGTCGATCTTGCCGTAGTTCGTAAGGAGCTCCTTCACCTGCGCGTACATGTAGTCACGGTAGCGTTTCCAGTCGCGGCCTGCGTTGGCCTTCTCGTAGGACTCGTCGGTGAACCCGGCCTTCGGGCGGAGCGGATGCGTGGCGTCGATCAGGTAGTCAGGATGGTGCCAGTCCTTGATCGAGAAATAGAACCCGACATGCAGGCCCTCCGCGCGCGCCGCCTCGACGTACTCGCGCACGAGGTCGCGCTTGAAGGCGGTGTTCGTGATCTTGAAGTCGGTCGTCTGCGTGTCCCAGAGGCAGAAGCCCTCGTGGTGCTTCGCGGTGAGGACCATGTACTTCATGCCGGCTTTCTTCGCGCGGCGCGCCCAATCGCGCGCATCGAAGAGGTCAGGGTCGAAATGCGGCAGATAACGCTTTTCGTAGGCATCCGGCGCAATGCGTTCGTATGACTGCACCCATTCATGACGCGCAAGCGCAGAGTAAAGCCCGAAGTGGATGAACATGCCGAAGCGGTCGTGCGTCCACCACGCGCGGCGGGCGTCGCGTTGGGCCTGCGTCTCGCCGAAGATGCTCTTCGGAGGCGTCGGACGGTCTTTGAGCGCGTCAAAGGCCGAAGCCGAAAGCAGGGTCGCGGACATCACCGCCGTCAGAATCAAGGTCTTAATCATCATCAAGTTTTCCTTATTGAGGAACTGCAAGACCCCTCTTTCGCGAGGTTGACGAGGCAAGCCGCGTGGCTTGCTGACACCCGCCGAAGCCACTCCGCCGCCGAGGAATCACGCACCGAAAGTCTATCATTTTCCGCACCATTGCACAAGGGGGCCCCTGAACTTTTTCAGGCGTGCGGAAATCGCCGTCATCGCATGGCTTGCCGATGTTTCCGACAACCAGACGCAAAGGCCGCATTCACCTCACCGTGCCGCCGCGAAGGCGGACGCTCCGCGCGTAGTAGTCATCCCACGGCACAAGGCCGAACTCCCCGATGATCTCGTCGATGGGCTTCATCGGATCGTTCGAGAGGACCGTGACGACGCCGACGGCACCGGGATTGCGCATCTCGAAACGGTCGCCGTACTTGTCGATGGCCTTCTGAATGCCACCCCAGTTGTCGTCGAGGTGGATGACGCGGCAGTTGGTGTTGATCTTCGTCGTCGAGGTAAAGAAGTAGTTGTGGCTGTGCATCAGCACCTCGCCCGAAGGGCCGTCGATTTCCTTCGCGAGTGGGCCAACCGTGCAGCCGATCAGGTAAGACCGGCACGTGTAGCTCCACACCCGACGCCAGAAGTCACCGTCGTAAGCGCTCTGGAAGCAGATGACATCCGGCTTCTCACGGGCATACGCCTCGATGAGATCGCGGAAGTTGAGATCGAAGCAGATTGCGAAACCGACGCGCCCGAAGTCCGTATCGACGACGACCGGCCCTTCTCCTGGGACGATGGGGAACTCCTTCCACTCGATCTCCAACGGCGTCGGGTAGACCTTGTCGTACACCCCGATGACGTCGCCTTCCCGGTCAATGAAGAAGGACGTGTTGCCGAACCGCCCGTCAGTCCGTTCGCGATAGGCGTTGAAAGAAAGGTAACAGGCGTGTTCGCGCGCATACGACTGGAACATCTTCAGCAAACGGTCGCCGAATTTCCGCACAACGGTCCGCTTCTTGTCCGGCCCGTAGCCGCGATACGAGACGCATCCTTCCGGCAGGACGACGAGGTCGGGCTTGTTGGCGATTTCGCGGTCCATCCACCGCTTCCAGTAGGCGAAGCAGCCCTCGGGCGTCGCGTCGCGAATGTCCTTTGGGCCGACGGGGCGATCGGCGCCGACAATGGCGACCTTGATCTCGCGGCGAACGACCCTGACCGCCTTCTTCACCGGCACGGGGTCGCAGCGGCCGACATCATCTGCCGCGAGAACACCGTCTGCGGCAACGGCAACGCACGACAGCAACAGGAACAGGCAACCCCGCCTCGTTTCGCGCAACATCATCAGTCAGACCTCCCTGCCAAGTCAGTTTTCGGACGGATATCGTCCGCACAGGCCCGTGCGGTCAAGGCCCAGAGCTCATAGCGGATGACCGTCGGCTGAGCCGCCAGCGTGAGCGAGACGATCTCCTTCTCGGGATGCGGATTCACCCACTCGTGCGCGTAGACCGTGCGTTCCCGGGAATCCGGCCAGGCGTAGCGCGCATCGCCAATGCAGCGCCCATACGAACATCGGCTGGACCCGTTGGCGCGCGGGTTGACATCCCCGACGTTCCAGCCATAGCGCACGACAAGGTCGTGGCAAGAGCCGTCGTCGTACGCAACGCGCCATGTGGCGACGGGCAGGCCGAAAAGCTTGTTCTTGTTGAACGTGCGGTCGTTGAACGTCGTCTTGTCTGCCGACGCGAGTTCGGCCGTCTGCCAGAAGACGAGCGAACTGGCACGCCGGCCAAGCGGAAGCGCATGCTCCGCGTCGTCAGCCTCCAGAACGCGCACGCCCGCCTCGCCGTCCCGCACGAGCGAGACGGGCACGCCGCCCGCCGACGTGCGCGAGGCGTCATGCGTCGAGGGCGCCGTCGCATTGGCCTTCCAGATGAAATCGACAGGGGTGAGACGTGCGCTTCCCTGGGGTATCGGCTGACGGCTCCACCGTCGCATGAGGTAGTTGCCCCATGTGTCCAGACGGTCGCTTGCGCTTTGCGGATAGGCGGGCGGCTTTCCCCAACCGTCCGCGCCCGCCAGCGCAATCGCAACCGGCGAATAGCCTTCGCTCGCCAGCCCGCGCGCGTTCGAGAGCCACCACCGGTCCACGTACATCGCGATGCCGTTCCCGACAAGCCCCGTCTGACCGACCGGGTCATCGTTGTACGCCGTCATGATGCGCCAGCTCTTCATGCCGCACGCCCGCCAGAACGGCAGCTCGTCCCAGTCAAGCGCCGACCAGTGGACGAGCTGGACGGACTTGGGCAACCGCTTCGCGACCCGTGCGCCCTTGATGTCGTTATAGCCATTGTGCTGCGACGCATACATGTCGGAACACGTCAGCATCGCATAGCCGCGCGCGCGACACCAGTCGTTGACGCGCGTGACGTGGCCCAGCAGAAGCTCATTGCGCGGAATCCCCTTGCAACGCGGACATTCCCGCCCGTCCTTGTCCTTGTCGCGCCAACGCACCTCGTCCCCGCCCGTGTAGAAGTAGCCGGACTTTCCGCCGGGATTGTGCGAGCAGATGCTCTCCACTTCGGCCATGCGGGCGAAAAGCATCTCGTAAGTCTTCGGATTCCGAACGCACAGGGACTGGTGGTCGCCGTTCTCGCTCAAGTCCATGTGGCGACAGCCATGCAGGAGGCCGTTCCACTGGTGGCCGGGCGACATCACGAAAGGAACGGCCTTCACCCCCACGCCATTCAGACGGTCAACCATGTTCGTCAGGTCGGCGGGCTGCCAAGAGCCGGGCCGGAAGCCCGATTCGGGATCGCAGGCAAAGCGGTAGCGCCCGACGGGATCCAGCGCGACGAGATTCAGGCGCGCGGGATAGACGAAACGCTCGAAAAGCGAATCGAGGACGGCCGGCGTAACGACCTCGCCATCGTCTGACGCCGCCGGCAGCTGCAGGTAGAACAGGCGATTTTCGAGGCGCGGCCAGTCAACGACCGCAACGGCGCGCACTTTCGCCGGGCCGACATCCCCTGTCGCGAGATGAATCGTGTCCATCAGCGCGCGTGCGCCGTTCATCAGCCCCATCTCATCCGCCGCGATGAGGTCAACGCCGTTCGCGCGCACGGCAAAAGCGTAGCCGTCGGCCCGCACGCGGTCGAAGTTGCGCACGAGCCCGAGACGCGTGCGCACGGCCTGGCCCTCCGGCGTGTCCGCACGCGCAAAGACGATCGGCAACCCGTTCGTCGCCGCAAAGGGAGCCCCCCAAAAGCGCGCCGCATGCGCGGCGAACCACTGCACGGCCCGATCAGCCCCCGATCCGAAACCCTGCGGCGCGGCAAAGCCGTCGAGAGGGAAGGTCGCCGCGCCGGGACGGAAGACGCGCGGCTCGGGGAAGAGCCGGAAGTCGTCCACGCCGACCTCGGGTTCGGGCGTGGGACGCCGCGCATCGCTGAGGACGAGCGCGACGGCCTTCAGCGTGACGTCGCCGCTGCCTCCGGGAACGCCAATGTCAAAGGTGCGCATGGCCTTCGGGTCAAACGGGCCACTGGCTCGTGCAAAGCCGCCCGGTCGCACGCACACGACATGGACGCGACCATCCGCGTTCAGTCCAATGACATTGCTGTAATACCCAAGGGGCGTCTTGCTGCGCATCAACGGCAGACACCCCAGCGTGCGCGCCGAGAGCGTCAGCTGCACATATGTCAGGAATCCGGCACTTTGGGCGACCGCATTGGAGAAGCTCGCGTTCAAGGCCTCCCCAAGAGCGAATCCGCCCACGGAGTTGGTCCACGCGAGCCGCAGCCCGCCCGTTTCGGCGTCGAACGCCGCGCGCCCCCTCTTCTCGCCGCCCCACGTGGAGAAGCCCGCACCCTTGCAGACGTCCGCCGCGTCAAACGAAAGGACGGGCACGACCGTGTCGGCCGCAAAGGATGCCGCCGCGAAGGAAACGGCCCAACAGGTGATCAGAAGGCAGTTCTTCACGGCGAGCAGACAAGACGCTTAGCGCACGAGAAGCATGAACCCCCGAGACGGCAGCCTGAACCACAGGCCGCTCTCCCCATTCCATTCCGTAAGGATCGCCGCGCTCTTGAAGAGGCTTTCCTGTCCCTCGGGAATCTTGATGGAGACGTCTTTCGCCGCAAAGGAGCCCTCAATCGACGTGCACGTTGCCAGACGGACGATGGAACGCTTTGCCGCCTCGAACGCCGTCGCGTCGATCTCCAGCTTCGCGCCCGGCGCAATCACGAGCTTGTCCGCCTTGAGCGTTCCCGCCTTGCGCGCGCCAAGCTCGAAGGCGAGCACGCCCTCGACCTTGTTGGAAAGGACGAGCGTCGTCGTCGTCACGTTGCCGGAAGGCCCGATCTCCAGACGTCCGCGTCCGTCCGCGCCGACGACGATGCCCAGCTCGTTTGTCGCCGCCAGCGTGCCGCCGCGCGCAAAGAGGCGGCCCGTCGCCGCGCGGCGGCCGGGGGCGTGCGCCGCATTGACGGAAAAGCCGTACTGCCGCAACAGGTCTGCGCTCAGGCAGCCGCCAACATAGAGCGGACGGTTCACGGCGAACGTGCCGTTCGAGAGGATGTATTCACCCGTGCCCGAACCGTAGCCGAGGACGGCGGTGGCCTCGCTTGCCTTCACAGACAGGCTGCCGCCCGTCTGCAGACCGAAGCCCGACGCCCCGCCAATGCCGAAGCCCAACGGAGACTTTCCAACGACAGAGACCTCTCCGGCCTCCAGCAGCAGTTCGCCGCGCACCGCCGCCGGATCAGTCGCCTGGCTCGAGACGCCGAAGCCGATGCCCGACCAGGAAGAGCCCACATACCCCGAAGAGGCGTAGACGCGACCGCCTGCGACCACGACGCGCCCCGTCACCGCCGCGTCGGCGGCTGTCGCCGTCGCGACGGTCACGCCCTGGTTGCCACCCTGGAGCGAACCGCTCTGCAACACGATCTCCGTCCGACCCGACTGCCGGCCTGCATACACGCCGCGCGGATGCAGATTGGCGGGAAAGAAGAGCGAGTCGCCCGGATTCCCCGTTCCCTTGTCCTCGACCGTCAGCCGGAACGTACCCTTCTGGCTGTCGCCGAACGAGACGTAGCCCGTCGCTTGGCTCTTAAACGGCTTGCGGCCGACCGTCATCTCCAGCGTTCCCTCGCTGTCGCCCGTCGAGAAGACGGCCTCTTGCTTGTCGGCCTTCATGACCTGAATCGCGGCGCCATCCGCCGTATCGACCGTGACCGAGCCCGTGCCGAGAAGGCCCTTCGAGCCCGTGAGGTCGAGCGTGGCCGCGCCCGCGAGCGCAAGCGTGCCGCCGTCCAGATGAAGGGCGTAGTCGTCCGCACCCTTCGCGTGTGCGGCCGTCACCGTGCCGCCGTCAATCTGAAGCGCACCCTGCGAGCCGACGACAAAGCGCTCGTGGCTCTCCGGAATCGCAATCGGGAGCGTTCCCTTCACGGACACCGTGCCCGCCTCAAGCTCCACCGTGCCGACTGGGGTCGCCGTCGCGTCTGCCGGCACTTCGACCGTCTGCCCGACGAGGTTCACGAAGCCGACGCGCTTTGTCGTCGGCACGTCCGCCGTCCAGTTCGCGGCCTTCGTCCAGGACGCGCCGTCCTCACCCCGCCATTCGGTCTCCGCAGACATGAGCCAACCCTCGTGATCCGTTGTCATCGGCACAAACAGGCCGCGCGACGACGCAAGGCCCAGCCAATCCGGAGTCAAGCCGTCTGCCATCTTGACGCGGGCGCCTTCTCCAAGGCAGACCACGAGCTTTGCGCCCGTTTCTGCGCCTGAAGAGACCGGAAGCTCAACGCGGATTCCAGGCGCAAGCTCAAGCTTGGCCATTCCGGACGCCGCCTTGACCGCAAACGGCAGCGTCTGAGATTCGTCGATCAAGAGCGTTCCGCCGTCCTCGATCGTCACGGGCGAGGTGAGGTCCGCGCCCTTGGCGGGGGCAAACGTCGCGCCGCCCTTGATCGTCACCGGAGAGGCGAGGCCCGCCTCCGCCGCAAGGGCAAGCGTGCCGGCCGAGACGGTCGTGCCGCCCGTAAAGGTGTTCTTCGCCGTCAGCGTCCACGCGCCGGATCCGGTCTTCGCGAGCGCGAGCGTCGAGCTGTCCGCCGCATCCTTGAGGACGCCCGCCCACGTCGCCGCCGAAGCCGTGCTGTTCGCGAGCGTCAGGACGGCCGTGCCGTCCGTACCCGAGACGTCCACGGGGCTCATCACCGTCAGCGCGCCCGCGCCGCCCTGCTCGACCGTCGCCGACGGCGCGACCGACGTGGTCTTAACGAAGTCCAGCTCAACCGATTTGTTGGTGATTGCGAGATCTTTGACGAATTCAAGCGCTTCCGTTCCCGTGTAGAGCAACCGTCCCGCATTGCCGATGCGGATGGCGCCCGGACCCAGTTGCGCCGGGTCGGTGAAAGCGAGCGTCGCGTTCTCCTCTTCGACGCTGAGCAGGTCGATGCCGCCCGAAAACGCATTCGTCACGCACGTGAACGAGAGCGTCCCTGCGCCGCGATGGAAGTAGAAGCCGTCCTGATCCTTCCTGTTGGGATAGGTCTTCGTGCCTGAAAGTCCATCGACCAGGCAGTCGAACACCAGTTCAGCGCCCTCGTCGATATTGGCACCGGCAAGGATATAGCCTGGACCATCAACATTCGGCCGCGACTTTGACTGCCCACGAAGGCCCACGATGCCTGCGCCCGTGAACGTGAGGCGCGTCCCCGAATCCCGCACACTGATCACGGGTATATTTTCGCCCGACGGCTTATTCTCCGACTTCACTTTTAAGCCCTGCCCCAATTCCAACATCTTTTCGAGGACTTCGACCGTCGCCTTGCGCCCGCCGCCGACCTGGATGCGGCGCACGAGCTGGTTGATCGTGGGGGCTGCCGTCGTTCCGACGAGGCAAAGGCGCTGGTCTCCCTCCGGATAGAGGTTCAGCCCCACGCAGCTCTGCGATTGCGACCACGAGTCGATCTTGACTTTGCCCGTGCCGCCGAAGCCAAAGGAACGGCACCACATGTTGACGCTCGACGCGTTCGGACTCTTGTAGCCAAAATTGGAAAGGACAAGCTCCTCGTCCGACTCGTTGACGAACCGCGCCTCGTTGGGCGTCCCGTACGTGTCAGCCTCCAACTCCGGCATTCCCGGATAGTAGAGAAGCCCGTAGACGCCCGTCACCGTCGGCGCGGCCGCGCCCGTCTTGACCGTGAAGCGCCCGCCCTCGTGCGCAATGCCGAGGAACTGCTTATCCGCGCCGGGCAGATTCGCGCCGAACGTGTACTTCGGCGCACCCGCCCTCACGACGAGGTTCGAGACGAAGAAAAGCCCGTCAAGGTTGATCGTCGTCGGCGCACCGTCGACAACCGCGCCGAACGACGCGGTCGCGTTCAGGTTCGTGAAGGTCTTCCAGTCCGGCCCCTTCGTCAGGAACCGCACGCCCGGCACATCCGTCGCGACGGCGTCGTCCACCGTCCAGTTCGCGGCATTTGTCCAATAGGCGTCCTTCGCGCCCGTCCAGACATATTCCGTCGGCGCGGCAGAGACAGTTGCCGCAACCGACAATGCAAGGCCGACGATGACACGGCGACCGAGACAGACCGTTTGAGCATTCATCATGTATGACCTCCTTTTGGGGGTAAGATTAGACGACTGACATAATACCATATTTATGCCCCGGCGGGAGAACCCGACCTCTTGCAAATCAAGGCACCTCAAATTGCAGATTTTGCAAAAAGGCTCTCGTAGCGCGGGAGCGGCGCGAAAAGTCCGCCCGAAGGGACGTCGCGCCGCATCTTCGCCCAGTTGCGGTAGTTCTGCGCACCGTTGGACTCCAGAAGCCCCAGCCTCCCCAGCCCGGGGAACGACGGCAGGCGCGTCGCGACCGCGCGGTTCCACTCGACCAGCACGGGATTGACGGTCAGGTCGGCGCAGAAGCACGGCACGCCGCGCCGCGCCGCCGCCGCCGCGATCTTGAGCGACATCGACAGCGTTTTCGCGATCGGCTTCAGGGCCATCGCGCGATAGCCCATGTCCATCCGCCGTTCCGCGTCCGCGACCGTATGGGCCGACTCGTCCGCCGCGAGACGCAGGGGTACGTCCCGGACATCGATCTCGTTCAGCTCGTCGAACGGCTCCTCGACAATCGCGGTCTGCTCCTTCGCGCCAATCTTCGCGAGATGGTCGGCGAAGCGCAGGAGCGTCTCCTTCTGCGCATAGCGCCCGTTCGCGTCAAAGTAGTAACAGGCCTTGCCCGTCTCGGAATCGGGCGTGCGCACATCACGCAGGATGGCGTGCAGTTCCGAAATGCGCGCACAGTCCTTCGCGAGCATCTCGTCCTGCGAGCCGGGCTGGCCGATCTTGATCTTGAAGAAGAAAGAGCCCTCCGCCGCAAGCCGCCGCACCTCGTCGAGCGGCGTCCCGTAGGTGATGAGCGGAATCATCGCGCATCGGTCATGGCGAGCGGGGATGCCCGCACGCCATTCCGGCGGCACGGCCGCGTCGAATGTCGTGAAGCCGTTTTCACGCGCATAAAGCACCCAAGCGGCGTTGTCGACTGCGACAAGCGCGTTGAGCGCGAACGTCGGACGCAAGCTGGGGCGCCCCGACAGCTGCCGCCCGTAGGCGAGGACTTCGGGGTAGAGCGCGTCCAGCAGCTCGACGGGCGTCTCGAACGAACGCCCGTGCGCCAACTTCAGGGCCTGGCGCGTCAACGCGAACATAAGCTCGTTGCCCGCCGCTTCGGAACGGCTCGAAAAGATCGCCGCATCGCTCCACAGGACGCTCTGCGTGCCGAGTCCGATGCCCGACATCCCGGACGCGCTCGTCAGTTTGGCGACCGACTGCCAGAGTTCCGTCAGGTAGCCGCCCTTGAAGCCGAACGGACGCACAAGCGGCTCGCGCTCCAAAGCGAGGTCCGTCGCGGCAATCGTAAGGCGACGCGGCGAAACGCCGCGCCTCGACAGACAGCCCGCACAGGACGCCGCCGCAAGACAGCCAAGGAAGTCGCGTCGCGTCGTCATGCCTTCAGTTCCCATCCCGATTCGTATTTCGGCATCCAGAACTTCGCCGCCGGGCCGTTCGGGTCCTTCAGCTTGCCGGTGGCGGAATCGACGTGAACGGCATCGCCAATCTGCAGCGAAACGTTGCCGAGTTCGGTGAGCAGGTTCGACTTGAGCGACGCGTCGATCGGCTGCGCCGTGTCGAGGTCGCCCGCGAGCGCGCAATCCGTGAAGCGCCGGACATGGCAGATGTCGCAGACGCGGGTCGGGTCGGAGAAGCGCTTGTCGCCCTCCTGATCGCCCGTGTCCGCCGCCGCCCACGCCTTGATCACCTTCTTGCCCTTGCGGTCGTAAATCGCCGACTCGCCCAACGGCCCGAAGAACGCGACCCCGTCATCACAGTAGACGAGACAGCCCGTCCACTTGTCCATGAACGGCATCGCGCCCGTATGCGAGCAGCCCTCCCACGTGAGATACTTCGTGCCGGGGAACTGCACCGTCAGCATGTGCGTGTCATCCCAGTTCCAGTCCTCGCCCTCGCAGAAGAGGTGGCCGCCGCCCGCATAGACGCGCTCCGGCCACTCCGCCCCCAGCGCCCAGCGCGCGATATCGACGAAATGAAGGCCGTTGTTCGGCAAGTCGCCCGTGCCGTAGCCACGGAAGAAGCGCCAGTTGTAGTGGACGATGTTCGAGCGGTAGGCACGACGCGGCGCACAGCACTGCCAGAGATCCCAGCCGTCCGCGCCCATCCAGGCGGGAATCGGCGCGGGCTTCACGTCGCGCAAGGCCGGGCGGTCCGAAAGACACCACGCCTTCGCCCAGTGCGGCCGGCCGATCTGGCCGGAGTGGACATAGGCGACGGCCTGCTGCGTCGCGTAGGAACTGCGGCGCTGCGTACCGAGCTGGAAGACCACGCCCGTCTTCTTCTGCACGGCGGCAAGAATCTCGGCCTCGCCGGCGGAAATGCCGATCGGCTTTTCAAGGTAAAGGGCCTTGCCGGCCTTCATCGCCTCGACGCCAATGTAGCAGTGGGAATGGTCCGGCGTCGCGACAAGCACGGCGTCCACGTCATCACGGCGCACCGCCTCGCGGAAGTCCTTCACCTTCGCCGGCTCAATGCCGGTCTTCTCCTTCAGGACGCGCGCCGCGTCGTCAAGCGCCGCCGAGTCGATGTCGCACAGGACCGTCACGACGCAGTTCGGCAGTTCCGCAAAGCGGCTCATCACCTGAAAGCCGCGCCCGCGAAAGCCCTTCGGGTCAACGACGAAGCCGTTGCCGCGGTTCGCCGTGCGCGCGCACCCGACCACGCAGAGCCGCAGCTTCTTCGACGGAACCGCCGCGCCGAAAAGCGTATGGGCCGAGGCCAGCGCAAACGCCCCGCCGCCGAGCTTGATGAAATTCCTTCTGTTGAGTGCCTTTGTCGTTGTCATGGTCTTGTTCCTTTCGTGATAATGCTTGTTCTGCGTGATGTCCTCTGCCAAACCGTCACTTTCGCGCGGCGGACAGGGCCTCCGCCAGCGTGACGGGTGCGCCGCCGCGCTTCGCGGACATCTCCGCCGCCTCCATGAGCGCGAAAATCTCCAGCGTTTCCTCCGGCGGAAACGGCACGACGCCCGTCCGGAAGAACGCCACGATCTCCCGGAGAAGCGGCTCGTAACCCGGATACCCGTCGGCAACGACGACCGGGTTCTTCTTGTCCTTCGGCTTTTCGGGCAAGACATAGCCCGTGTATGTCCAGCCGTCGCGCAGGAGATGAAGCTGGCCCATGCGCCCGGTCGGATAGGCGATGTTCACGACATCGTCTGTCGCGCTCCGAAAGCAGCTCACCTTCTCCGCACCCGTGCCCATGACCGTCACATACGGCTCGAAGCCGTGGATGCCGTACCAGCTGTAGTAGTTGTGCGTGCCCTGCTCCTCGTCCGGCGAAGGCGCCGTCAGCGCGACCGTGCGGATCGGCCCGTATTCGCCCGCGCGCGCGGCCTGGACGACCTTGCCGAAACGAAGGGCCGACGACGAGAAATACTTCGCGCCGAGCCGCTTGCCGAGGTCGTAGATCCGCACCGCGTCGTGCAGGTTGTGCGCGAGCGGCTTGTCGATGAAGCAGGGCTTGCCGGAGGCGAACACCTTCTCCGCCTGCCAGAGATGTTCGCGCCCGTCGTTCGTCTCCAGGCAGATGCAGTCCACAGACGCGATCAGCTCGTCGATCGTCGGAACGATCATGACACCCATCTCCTTCATCTGCGCGATGTATTTCGGATAGCGATTCGTCGCGAAGGCGATGTCCTTCGAGCCCCATTGGTAGGCGTGTGTCATGCGGAAGCCCGCAACGCCCGGGTCTTTCGTGACGTTCAGGATCTTCGTAAACGCAATCACATGGCTCGTGTCAAGCCCGATGATGCCGACCTTGACCTCCGCCGAGGCGGCAACCGCCACGCCGCAGACAAGGGCTGAAAGAATCTGCTTCATTTTCGCCAATCTCCTTCCGCTGGATGCTGGTATCGCATGCCAATAGGATAACATTTTCTGCGGACGGAGAGACGGATAACTTTTTGTAAAATACAGTCAAATGCATTGCAAAATCAAGAGTTCACTGGACAAGCGGCCCACGCCCACGGCTGTGCGCATTGTCAGAACCGCCCGCGAAGACCTATCTCGAACGTGCGCGGATCGCCCGCGAAGCACTCGTAGTAGTGCCGCGAGGTGTCAAAATACCGCTCGTCGAAGAGATTGCGCACGCCGAGCGTCAGGAACCAGTCGTCGCGCCACCCGAACTTCGAGAGCGGCACGGACACGTTCACGTCGAAGACGTGGCTCGGGTCGAAGCGCAGGTTCTCGTTCACGTATTCGCCGCGCATCGTCGCGTAGCTCATCGAGCGGTAGCGGTAGCCGAGGCCCACGACGATGTCCTCGACCGCGTCGAACCCGTGCAGGCGGTAGGACGTGCTGAGCGTCAGGGCGTGGCGCGGCGTCCGCTCGAACGAGCCCGCCTTCCCGGACTTCGTGCAGTCCTCGTAGCGCGTGTACGCATACGCGCCGAACACCGTCCAGTTCTCCGTGACGTCGCCCGACAGCGAGAGTTCCGCGCCCTTTGAGCGGTTGTGCCCCTCAAAGCGGTAGAACGTCGCGCCGCCCGTCGTCTCGGCGACCGGCGTGTTCTCCTGCTCGATGTTGAAATACGCGGCCGAGAGCCAAAGCCGCTCGACGGGCCGGACGCGCACGCCCGATTCCCACTGCGTCGCCGTCCACGGGTCCGTCGGGCGCGTCCCGTCCGCATCGCGCCACCCGAGAGTCGGCGTCTTCGTCTGCGAGACGTTGCCGAAGAAGACGAGCCAGTCGAGCGGCTGGACCGTAAGGCCGCCGCGCGGCGAGAAGGCAAAAGCCTCTGCGCCGTCGCAGAAGACCGTCCCCGTGAGCGTCTTCTGCGTCGAGGCGTTCTCGACGAAGTAGTCGTAGCGTAGGCCGGCGAGGAGCGTGACCCAGCCCCAGCCGACCGAGTCCTGCACGGTCGCGCCGTAGCGCGCGGTCGGCGTGCCGAAGCCGCTGGACGAGTCGCGGTAGTAGAAGTCCGGCTGGACGAGGAACGCGTTGCGGAAGCCGAACGGCAGCTCGTCTTTCGTGTAGACCGAACGCGCGTAGAGATTGAAGCTGCGGCCGAACATGCGGCTTTCGGAGAACGACGAGGTCATGTACTTCTTCCCCGTCAGCCATTCGCCCGTCGCGTAGAAGTGTTCCATGACCGCGTTATACTGCGGCGTCGGCAGCTCCCCGCCGGGGTTTCTCGGCGTCCGCTCGGACGGCAGGTACGGCTCGCGCGTCGTCTGCTCCATGTGCGAGTACATGAACGCGCCGCCGAGCTTGAGCAGCCAGTCGTCCGTGACCTGCCAGTCGACGTAGGGGTTCACCATCATCCCCTTGTAGATCGATCGGTCGGAGGGACGGCAGGAGGACTCGTGCCAGCCGTAGCCGCCCGCCGGCTTGCCGCGCCAGACGGGGATGCCGATGTAGCTGGGGCTGTCGGACGAGACGAACATCGTCTTCAGCCCGAACGTCATGTCGTCCGTCGGCCTGAAGACGACCGACGGCGCGAGCGTGTACTGCTCGCGCGGCCGCGCGCCCTCCTGCGAGCCGCTGGAGATGTAGGTGGGCGAATAGATGTCGAAGGAGGCGGGCAGACGAACCGCGAACTTGTCCTCGACAACGACCTCGTTCGCGTCGATCATGCCGCGCTGGCGCCAGACGTTGCGCCCGACGGACGTCTGTTCGGAAAAACTCACCGCGCTCTCACGGAAATGCGCACCTTTCAGGTACATGTTGATCGAGCCGCCCGCGCCGTTGTTGTTCTGCTGCGCGCCCGCGCCGCCCGACAGCGAGGCGATCGGCCCCTTCACGATCTCGACGCGCTCCATCATCGCCGGGTCCATGAACAGCCCCGCGCCGCGCCCGACGGGGATGACGCCGTCAAACGCCGGCTCCGTGCCGCCCATGCCGCGAATGGAGAAGAGTCCCGGCTGGCGCACGAGAAGAGAGGTCCCGCCCGTCTCAATGCCCGGCACCTGCCGCAGAAGGTCGTTCATGTCCGTCGGGTTCTTCTCGCGGATGAAGTCTTCGGTCAGCGTCTCGACCACGCACGGAAGCTTTTCGGGCGCCTCGCCCGTGAACGTGCCGCCCGTCACCGTCTCGGGGCGGTACTTCGACAGCGCACTCGCCTCGACCGTGACGACACCGAGGTCCGTGACGTGATTCGTCCCCACGTTTTCCGCAGCCGCAAGGCCGAGGACCGACAGCGCCGACGCGCAAAAGAGCAGTGCTTTCATTTGTCTTATGAAACGCCGGTCAACGCGCAAAGGTTCATACGGGAATCCGCCCATCAGTTCGTCAGCTTGAAGTTGATCGGGAGACGGGTCGTGGAGGAGACGGGCTTTCCGTCGGAACGTGCGGGCGTGAGACGCAGCGCACGGGCTTTCTTGAGGGCGGCCGCGTCAAGTTCGGGAAAGCCGCTGGACGTGACGACCGTGGCTTTCTCCACCACGCCGCGCTTGCTGACGACGAGCTCCAGCAACACCAGCCCCTGCTCATTCCGGCGACGCGCGCCCTCGGGATACGGCATCTTGAAGTTTTGGGGCAACTTGGCCGGCGCGTCAACCCTCGCCTGACGCGGTGCCGCCGTCGGCACGGGGGACGTCGCGACGGACGGCGGACGCACGGGCCTCTCGGGCTCCCGGGGCTTTGGCGGCGGTTCAGGGGTCTTCAGCGTCGGACGCGCCTCTGCCGGGTCCGGCAACTTCAGCGCATCCATCTCGGGCGGCAGCTCCGACAGCGGCTCGGCTTCGGGCGGGCGTTCCAGTGCAGGCGGCTCGACGGTCGGCGCAGGCGCATCGAGGGCCGGGGAGACAAGCGGCTGGAGGGCCGCCGCGTCGTCCTCTTCGTCGGCAAAAGACATCTCGACGCTGGAAAGGTCCAGCTGGACGAGGGAATCGGGCGACGGCAAGACGGCGAGGAGACCGGCAAGCGCAATAGCCAGCAGAAGGTGAAGAAGAAGCGACAGGAGAATGGCGAGACAGAACCGCACGTCGATTCGCACCTCTTACGGGCGGGCCTTCTCCCTGCGCACCTGGAAACTGACCTTCTCGACGCCCGCCGCCTTCAGTTCGGACAGAATCTCGATGCCGTCGCCAAGCGACGACCGGCGGTCGCCCGAAATGAGGACGGGGAACTTCATGCCGGCGGCGTACAGCTCCTTCACCTTCGAGACGATCCGTTCGCGCGGCATCGCCTCGCCGTTGAGCTGCAACGCGTTGTCCGCGCCGATCGTCAGCACGAGACGCTCGCCCCGCTCGTCCACGCCTGCGGCGTTCGGAAGATCGACCTTGAGTCCCTTGTGCACCGCCATGTCGAAGATGCAGTAGATGAAGAAGACCAGCACAAGGAACATGACGTCCATCAGCGACGTCATCTCCAGCCGCGCCCCGCGCCGACGCTTAGTCTTCGGCATGGCGTTCAAGGATGTTGTAGGGGAACAGCAGGATCAACGAGGCGATAAGTCCGGCCGCCGTCGTGATGAGAGCCTCGCCGATGCCCGCCGTCGCGGACATCGGGTTCGCCACGCCATCCGCGCCGTTCAGCGCGCGGAAAGTCTGCATGATGCCCGTTACCGTGCCGAGAATGCCAAGCATCGGCTCCGCCGTGATGATCGTCGAGACAATCGTCAGACCGCGTCCGTCCCGATGGCCCGTGCGAAACGAAAAGGCCTTCCAGATGAGAATCGCGAGTCCCACGATGGAGAGTATCAAGATGGGCCACATGACGGGGCCGCCCGCGTGAAAGGTTTGAATGAGCTTGTCCATATCCATTTGAACGCCACCCGCCGCCTCGGCGTTCACTCGCCCGTGAACTCCCAATCGGGATAGAATGTCTTCAGCGCCTTGCGGAAATAGTCGGCGTCAACGATGCGGTCTTCCTTGAGCGCCGTGACGTAAAGCCGTTCCAGCGCGGCGACAATCGCGGCACGCGTGCGCGCGGTTTCGGACGCGATCGCCTCGGAAGACAGGCGTTCAGCGCGGGCAAGTCGGCGCGAGGCGCGCGGAAGCGTCTTGTCGTTCTCGGCGAGATACGGGGTCTTCACCTTCTTGCGCACATTCCCCTCGGCATCGACGACCGTATCCTCCATGCCGCCGGCCCAAGAGAGGTCGGCGACCGTCTTCTCGGGCGTCAGCGCACGCTCCCGCTCTTCGAGATCCTGCCGCCATTCGCGCAAGTCGCGTTCGATTGTCTCGAAGTCGATCTTGCGGAGTTCCAGAAGTTTCGCCTCGGCAATGACCTTCTCGGATCTCAGCTTCTCCGCCGCAAGCTGGTCCGCCGCCGCCTCGGCCTTGGCGGCCTCTGCCTTCTGGAGAGCGACAGCCTTCTCCTTTTCGTCCGCCGCCGCCTCGGCGTTCAACTTCGCCGCGAGGCGGCTCTCCTTCGCCTTTTCGGCCTCGGCTTCGGCTTTCTTTCGCAGCTCTTCCGCTTGTGCGCGCTTCTGCGCCGCCGTCTCGGCATCGGCGCGCGCCTGCGCCGCCGCCTCGGCAACCGCCACACGATCTTCTGCCGCCTTCGCCTTTTCGGCCTCGGCGGCCCGCGTCTTCGACTCCTCGGCTTCGGCGGTTTTTGTCGCGGCCTTGGCGAGCGCCGCCGCCTTCTCAGCCCCAGCGGCCTCGGCCTCGGCGCGCGCCTGCGCCTCGGACGAGCGGCTGACGCTCACGACGACTGCCGCCCCCGCCGCCGCCAGGATGGCGAGCGCAAGGGCGATGAAAGAGATGCTCTTTTGATTCATGACAAGGCTCCGTTAAGGGGAATGAGGTTGGCGACGACGTGAGAGACAAGAGGGTCATGAGGGGGGCGAGGCCTCGCGTCTCTCGCGACGTTCTGTTTCTCGTCTCTCATGTCACTCAAGCCTCTCATGTCAACCTCATCATTCGCTCTTCTTCTCGGCGGCGGCCGCCGCCTCGACCTTCTTCATTTCGGCCTGAGCCTCGGCGAGCTTCTTCGCGCGAATCTCCTCGGCGAGCTTCTTGAGCTCTGCCTGGCTCTTCTCGTCAAGCATCTTCTCCTCCAGCTCCTCCTGCGCCTCCTCTTCAAGCTCCTCCTTGTGCATCTTGAGCCAAAGGTTGCGCTCCTCGACCGTAAGGCCCTTCAGCTTCTGCGCGCGCTTGACCTTCTCCTGCTCGATGGCAAGGCGCGCCTGGCGCTCCTCGTCCTGTTTCTTCCATTCGTCCTGCAAGCGGCGCATCTGCTCCTTCTTCGAGACCGGATCGGCCAGTGCCGACGCCGACCAGCCGCGATCGTCCCACGGACGCGGATCGGAAATCGTCTTCTTGCGCCGGATCGCCTCGGCCTGCGCGCTCTCGGCGTCGTCCAAGACATACGGCGTCATGAAGACAAGCAGCTCCTTCCTCGTCTCCTCCTGCTCGACCTTCCCAAAAAGCCACTTGCCAATCCATGGAATGTCCTTTAGAATCGGGATTCCCGTCTGGGATTCTTTTGTCGTCGTCTCCGTCAAGCCGCCAAAGACAACCGTCTGCGCATTCTCCAGCAAAACGTCGGACTCCATCGTCCGCTTTGACGGAACATCTATCTCCTTCTCGATATAGAGCTGTCCTTGCGGCGAGAGCATGGACTGCTTGCTGACCGACTGCGAATACTCCTCCTTCACCTTCAGCATCACCGTACCGTTCGGGTTAATCTTTGGCGTCACATTCAGCTTGATGCCGATATCCGTCGCCGAATAGTTTGGCGACGGGAGTCCCGACCCCGCATAGCTGGACGAAACCGCCTGCCACCCTGTCAGGAACTGCCGCGAGTCCGTCGCCTCAATCGTCGCTTCCTTGTTATCGACCGTCATCACGACCGGAGACGCAATGTATTTCGTTCGGTTGTCCGTCTTGGAGGCCGAGACGACCGCCGCGAGGTTCAGTGCATCCGACTTGAAGAAGTAGTTGAGCCCGCCGCCGATCGGGCTCGCAGAGCCCATGTAGCCCGCCACCGCCGCCGCGTTCGTCGTCACGTTCATCAGGGCCTCCAACGCCGTCTTGCCTGTACCGCCGCCGCCGCCGGCCATACTCGCAAAGCGCGTGTCGCCATTGACCATGTTACCCTTCACAAAGTTGTCGCCCGTTCGGTCTCGGCCCGTGCGCACCCAATCGACACCCGTCTTCAGTCCGTCGCCCAGCGTGACCTCGATAATGACCGTCTCAATCAGCACCTGGCTCAGCTTGATGTCCATCGACTCGATGATCGACTCGATCGTGGGCACCAGCTCCTTGTTCGTCATGACGACGAGGCCGTTGATGCGCTTGTCGGCGAGGACCGTCGTGTTGTCCTTCGAGAGCTCGCCCGCCTTCGCCTCGCCCGTGCGCTGGTTCACCGACTTCTTCGCCGCCGTCGCCAGGGCATTGTTGCGCGTGATGTTGCCGCCCGCGCCCTGCTTCGCGTTCGGATTCGTGTTCTTCGTCTTGTTCTGCGACGACGACGAGTTTCCGATGAGGTCGTTGATCATGTCGCTCACGTCCTCGGCCTCCGCGTACTTGAGGCGGTAGACCTTCACGACCGTGTCCGGCGTCGTCTCGACGTCGAGCTGCTCGATCACCTTGTCGAAGAAGTCCATGTTCGCCTTCGACGTGATGATGATGAGCTTGTTCGACCGCTCGTCCGGCACGATCAGCACCTTGCCGCGGATCATGCCCCGGTCGGCGTCCGAGACGGTCATGACGAGCGACTCGTTAATGACGGGCTGAGGCGTCGCCGGCTGCTGCTGCGGCTGATTGCGCCCAAGAAGCCCGCGTCGCGGCATCGGGCGATTGAATGTCGACATCTGCTGCTGCGCCGAGGGGTTCGCCGGAGCCTTGTTTTTCTCCTGCCATTTCATCGCGTCATCCACGATCGCCTGAAGGGCTTTCTGCACCTCCTCGACAGACGCGTTCTTGATCTGGCGCACAAAGACCTGCTCCGTCACGGGCGCCGCCACGTCAATCGCCCGCGCGATCTCCAGCATGCGGTTGATGTTCTGCTCGGTGTCGGTGACGAGAATCTTGTTTGTCCGCTCAAAGACGATGAGAAGCCCCGCATTCGACTTGAAGCCCTCCAGGACCTTTTGCGCGTCCTCCGCCGTCATGTTCGTGAACGGAATCATCATCGAGACGACCTTGCCGCTCTCGCCGAGCTTCGTGTCGTGGTCCATGAGGATCGGGATGCCCTCCTTGCGCACGTCCTTGCGCGGCAGGGCGCGGATGAAGCTGTCCTTGTACGGCTCGAGGTGGATGCCGTTCATCTCGAGGACGGTCTCGATCGCCTCCAGATACTCCTCGCGCGAAAGCTTTTGCCCCTGCTTGGACTTGAGCGTGATCGTCGCCGTCGGGCACGCCGGATCCTTGAGGATCGTCTTGCCGACCTCGTCGCCGTAGGCCATGATGATGATGTCGCTCGCCGCGCCGTCCCAGTTGAGGGCATGATTGCCCGTCGGCTGGGGGGGCGCCTCATCCGCCGTCGCCGAAGTCGGCGGCGGCGAATTGCGACGCGAGCCGAGAAGCCCCAATCTCTGCTGAGCCGACATCGGCAAGGCCAATGCAACCCCCAAAAGAACTGTCACCGTCTTCTTCATAGATTCTCCTTACTCCCGCATATACGCGCAGTTAAGCGTGAACGTGCCACGCAGATAGCCCTTCTTTGAACTGGGCTTGAAGTTCAGTTCGGCGACGTCGAAAAGCCCCGCGTCCGAATTCTCCAGCTCGTGCAGGAACTTGACGAGCGCCTCGAGTGAACCTTCCCAGCTCGCGTCAATCGGCAACACCGTCACATCGTCAATCTCCAGCTTCTCCTTCTGCGTGCCGCGCTGGGAGATCTGAACGAGATTGCGCGTCGCGATCTCGCCCATCCGCTGAAGCCATGTCGTGTCCGTCGCCTTCCCCGCCTCGAAAATCGGCATCGCCGCCTTCTCCGTCTCGTAAGCCGCGTCCCATTTGGCCTTGTCGGCAATCAGCCGTTCCTCTTTCTGATATGTCGCTTTCGCCTGTTCATAACGACGCACCGCCTTTTTCCATGCGGATTCCGCCGAGAAGAACCACGTCAGCGCCGCGAAAGCATAGAGCGCGACGACGGCCAGAACCGCAAAGACCGCCTTTTGCCTGAGCGAGAGCGTATTCATTCCTCTTCCTCCTTCGCCTCGAACCCGAGGTCCAGGTCAAAACGCTGCTTGCCGCGCATCATGTTGAGCTTGCCGAGTTCGACGGAACCGAAAACGCGCTCGGCGGTCTCTCCCTCGCCAAACGCCAGAGCCTCCATCGTGTTCTTGAACTCGTAGACGTCGGTGTCGGTGTCGGAATCGCCTGAAATGTGCAGCCCCGTCTTGCGGTCATAGTTCCAGCTCGCCAACGTAATGCCTGCCGGCAGACGGTCTGAAACCGCCTTCATGATCTCCAAGGCTCCGCGCCCATGATCCGAATACTGCTTGAAGACATCGACCTTCTTCTTCTTGTCGCTCACGAGCCGATATTGCCGCGCATGCTGGCGCGACAGGCCCTTCTGGTGGTCGGTCAGGAACCCATAGCCCACCGGCACGCCAAACAGGACGCCCATCACCACGAGCCAGAGGCCAACGGCTATGGACAGATGACGGATCAGCTTCGCCTTGAACCGCGTCTCCTCCAGGACGTCACGCCACCCGGCCGGCAGGGCGTTCAGCGCGGCGGAATCCAGAGAGCGTTCCGCAACACCTTCGATCGCCGCGTCAGACGACTCGACGTCTACCGTCTCAACCAGCGGCTTCGGGCCGCCGAACGACTCCGCCTCCAAAAGCAGAAGCATCTCCTCGCGCACACCGTCATCCGCCTCGGACAGTCCGCGAATCGCCGTCGGCTGGTCCCCGTCCAAGACAATGAGCGTCCGGCAATCGGGCGACGCGATGCGCACGAGACGTCGCTGACCGTCGGACGCGTCGAATCGCCCCCAAACCTCGCGCAACTGGCCGAGTGCCAACAGATCAATGCGCGTCACGCTGAGTTTTTGCGCATCCAAGGCCGTGGCGATGTCATCTGCCGCGCTTTCGGGAAGTGCCGCCGCAAGGACGACCGAACCCTCCGCCGTCTCGCGCACCGTCTCGCAACTGACCGTCAGCGGCTCATCGGGGAACGGACTCATCGCCTGAAGAATAGGCGTCGCCGTCGCAACCGCGTCCGCCTCGGCGGGCACGCGCACCATCTTTACGAGAAGACGGTTCAGCGGCAACGCCAAGACGGCCTCACGCCCGGGATTACCGGACTTGACGACACGGAGCACTCCGCCCTCGAAAACTGCGACTTGAAAGTCCTTTTGCATTGCATTCTTACGGCTTTTGGGTATTATACCCTATTCGCTTTTCAGTTGGCAAGGGCAGCTTGCCTCAGCAGGCCTTTTCAAGGCCAAGGGTTTGATAGGCGAGGGCCGTCGCGACACGCCCTTTCGGCGTCCTTTCCAGGTAGCCTTCCATGATGAGGAACGGCTCGTAAGCCTCCTCAATCGTATCCGGCTCCTCGCTGACTGACACGGCAATCGTCGACAGTCCGACCGGACCGCCGCCGAACTTGACGCAAATCGTCTCCAGAATCCGCCGGTCCATCTCGTCCAGTCCATGCGGGTCGATCTCCAACAACGACAGCGAAGCCGTCGCGACCGCGCCCGTGATGAAGTTGTCCGCCTTCACTTGCGCATAGTCACGGACACGCCGCAACAGGTTGTTGGCGATTCGGGGCGTGCCACGGCTTCGGCGCGCAATCTCCAGCGCGCCTGCCGCATCGACGTCCACGCCCAGCTTCGCCGCCGATCGGGTCACGATCTCCGCCAGCTCAGGCGGTTCGTAGTAAGAAAGCCGATTGACGAGCCCGAAACGCGCCCGCAACGGTGCGGCAATCAGACCGATGCGCGTCGTCGCGCCGACAAGCGTGAAACGCGGAAGGTCCAAGCGCACGGAACGCGCATTAGGACCCTGATCCAACATGATGTCGATGGCGTAGTCTTCCATCGCAGAATAAAGATACTCCTCGACAGTCTTCGCCATGCGGTGGATCTCGTCAATGAAGACGATGTCGCCAGGCTCCAGCGACGTCAGAAGCCCCGCCAGGTCACCGGGCTTCGTGATGACAGGCCCTGAGGTGGTCTTGACATTCACGCCCATCGCCTCGCCAAGAATATAGCTCAGCGTCGTCTTGCCGAGACCCGGAGGACCCGAAAAGAGCACATGGTCCAGCGATTCGCCGCGATCCTTCGCCGCCTTGACCGCCAAAAGCAGCCGTTCGCGCACTTTCTCTTGCCCAACGAATCCACCAAAGTCCGTCGGACGGAGCTTGTTGTCAAACGCCGTCGAACGATTCAGTTCTTCACTCTGCCTTTCCCTCGCCATGTCCGAACATTATACCATATTGTGCCCAATCAACAGCCCAACGCACACGGTCCTCCCCTCAAGGCGACCTGCCCGATTGATTACTCTCGGCAAGAGAACCTGACCCACGTGAAATCGAGTTTGCCAAGATCCTCCGTCTCCAGACGACACCCCTTGACGACCGTCTTGCCGCGACCGGCAATTCTCTCGACCGACACAAGGTCTGCCGACAGGTAATCCGTCAAGTCCAGCGACAATCCCGCCGCACGATCCATCTCGCGGAAGAGGAGCGCATAGCCGCTCCGCCCGTCCTTTGCGACCGAAACAAATCCCGTCCACGAATGACCGTCCGGCTTCGCCCCAATCGGATAGATTGTGCCGCCAAACCACGCCGCGCGATGTTCCTTCCAGGTTGCAACGAGGGGCTTCCACGCCGCAACCGTCTCGCGCGAGAGGTTCTGAATCTCAAACCAGCCGAGCGGAGAGGCCGCCATCGCAATGGCAAACAACGTGTCGCGCGGATACTTCATCGGCGCCAACGGGTCGTTCCCCCACGCTTCGGCGCGGCGTTCGGGATTCAACACCTCGATGCGCAAACGCGCTGGATCGACAACATGCGCCAAAGACCAAAGGCTCCGCAACGTCAGGTGTGGCCAGTACTGCCGCCGATCCTCCGCATAGCGGTTCTCCACAAACAGCGGCCCGATCTCCGGGAAGCAGAAATACCCCGGTCGAACCCCTGCCGTCACGTCAAGGTCGATGACAATGCGACTGCTCGAACCTTTCATCAGCTTCTGCATCAAGGCCTTCTGACGATCCAAAGCCCGCTTCGTCGGCGTATAAAGCGAATCAAGCTTGAAGAAGTCAATGCCGTACTCCTTGTGCATCTTGAGCAAGAAGTCCGCATCCTTCTCCCACAGCGCGGCTTCATTCCCCGAATCTGGGCCGAACCAAAGGCCGAACTTAAGCCCCTTCGCCCGTGCCGCCGAGACGAGGGGCCGCATGCCGCGCGGGAAACGAACCGGGTCGAAATCCCAGAATCCGGGGACGTCCCACCATGTGCCCCAATTGCCTTTCGCCTTGCCAGCCTTCACGTCAACGGAGTTCTGGCTACGTCCCTTCTGCCAGCCGTCGTCAATCTGAATGACGTCCACGCCCAGTTCCGCACCCGCCGCAATCTCCTTCAGCATGAACGCCTCGTTGATGCAGCCGTCGCGATGCTGGTCGCCCCACGTATTCGTCAGGAAAAGGCCGTCTCGATCCGCCAAGTACGGACGGAGTTCACGCTGAATCTCCTGCATGACGCGGATGCGTCCAAGGCGTCCGCCCATGTATTGCCGCTCGACAACCGGATACATCGTCTCGAAAACGGTCAACCGCCGCTGTGGCGCGTCAATCGTGTAGTCCGGTCGCTTGTCAGAGCGCACATGCGGCAACGGCCCCAAGCGGACGTAGACAATCCCTTCGCCCGTTGCGGCATTCTCAAGATAGATGACTGGCGCCGAACCGGAGAAAGGCGCCTCGTTCCCGAAAAGCAAATACTCCTTTTCAAAATACAGCTCGTTATGGCAATCCGTCGCGTCCATCAGCTGAACTTCGACAAACCTCGGATGCGTCATGGTCCAATGACGAATAACCTTAGCTGTTGGCGAAACAACCGGTCCCGATGGCGAATCCAAATCCACATTCTCAAACACAAGGTTCTTGAACGGGCGGTCGGGCTCGTCCTCGTAGACGCTCTTTTCGGAGACCTTGCCGCGCACATTGCAGAAGCGGATGCCGTCAAAGACCGCCTCTGTCGCCCCACGGTAATAGAACTTATTGAAGACTTTCGCGTCGATCTCAACGTTTTCAAAGGAAATGTCGCGAATGCTTACCCCCGGTTCAGGATTCTGAGACCAGGAGCCAACGGCGTTGAATGCCACACGCGTATTGTGAATTCGGAGATTGCGGAAGACCGCATTGGACACGACACCGTTCCCGACGCCCAGACGCACGGCATTGCAGGAACTGGAGAGACGACAGTCACTCACTCGAACATTCTCGCAGTTTTGCGGATTCCTCAAACGCTTCTCGCCCGAAGCCCTCAGCGTAATGGAATCGTCTTCCGTATCGATGTCACAGCGGACAATTGTGACGTCGCGGCAACGGTCAATGTCGAGGCCATCGCCGTTCCAGGTCTTAAATGGCGCGCGAACCGTCCGCACATTGCAGTCCGACACCTCCACCCCCGTGCAATTGAGGATGAAGCAGCTCCAGTAGGGCGAATTGAAAATCTCAAGCCCTCGAACGGACACCTTCTCGCAGTCCACGAAGAAGATCATCTGCCCAGGACGCCACGGAACGCCTTTCTTCCAGCCCGGCCAGTTCTTCCCCGTCTTCGGATCCACGAGAAACGCCGCCGCGTTCCCGTCAATCCGTCCCGGGCCAAGCAAGGACACGTTCTTTGCGTCATGCGCAACAATCAGATGTCCGCCACTGGTATTGTCCCCCGTCGGCGGACTGGCGTAATTCTGAGGGAAAGCGTCCGGCGGACAGTAATCTGCTCGATCCGGACTGCCTTTCAGCACCGCCCCTTCAAGAAGATGAAACTGAACGTTGTCTCTTAGGAACACGGTTCCCGAGAGATAGGTTCCGGCCGAGAGCCGAACCTCACCACCCCCGGCTTTCGCCGCCGCGTCAACCGCCGCCTGAATCGCGACCGTATCCTTGGCCCGCCCGTCGCCTTTCGCGCCAAACGCGGCAACGTCAAACACGCCCGGCGTCACGACCGCCGCGCAGATCAGCAACACAGACGACAGCATCAGCAACCCTCCCAAAGGGACTCTTAAAGCTTCTTGCGAAGGACGTAATCACCCGCGACATACCGACGGATGGTCGTCTCGCCAGGCAAGCATACGTCAGCCGTCGCGCCCGCAGGGACCGTGAACGACCAAACCCATTCCGAACCTTCAAAGTGCCATGCGCTGCGAATCAGGCCCGCCGCCGACTTGTACACCGCCTTGACTGAGCCAAGACGGCGATCCGGGACCGGCGCCATGACAATGTTCTTGAAGCCCGGGACCTTCGGATCTGCGGCAATGCCCGCCGCCGTCTTGTAAATCCAAGCCAGTACCGCGCCATAGGCGTAATGGTTGAAGCTGTTCATGCCGACGGGCCCGAAGCCGTCCTTCTTCGTGTAGCTGTTCCAGCGCTCCCAGATCGTCGTCGCGCCCTGATCGACCGAATAGAGCCAACCCGGGAACTGGTGGTTGAGCAGAAGCGAATAGGCACGCGAGGCGAGTCCGTTCTCGGTCAGCGTGTCCATCACGATGGACGTGCCGAGGAAGCCCGTGTGCAGCGTGCCGCCGCCCGCGTCGATGCTCGCCTCAAGGTCGGCAATCGTCTTCGCCTTGGATTCGCCCGCAACAAGGCCGAGTTTGAGCGCAAAGAGCGCCGGCGTCTGCATGCCCTTGAAGAGCGGCAGAATCGTTCCATCGTCCGTCGCAAAAAAGTTCTTCTTCAAGTAGTCCTTCGCCGCATCGGACATTGCGCGATATGTTGCGACTTCCGCCGTGCGCCCCGTCTGCTCGGCCATCTCGGACATCATCTGCGCATCCCACGCCCAATAGCATCCGCCGAGGTAGTCCCAGTAGCGAAGCGCATCCGACTTTGTGCGTCTCCGACCGTCCGGACCCTTCTCAAACGCAGAATATTCAGGCTTGTACGGGCAACTTTCCAACTTCGTGAGCGAAAGCCAGTCGTTCCACTGGTAGTCGCCGCATTCCGCGGCGATCGCCTCGTGAGCGTATTTCGTCTCATTGACGCGCGCAACGAATTTCGCCATTGCCGCCCAGTTCTCATCTACAATGCGACGGTCGCCGAACTGCTTGAACATCTGGTAAGGGACGATCACGCCCGCGTCCGCCCAGCCCAGACGCATCGGGTCGTTGCCGTACTGCCCGAACGGCGCGACACCCGGAAAACCGCCGCGCGGGTCCTGACTGTCGCGCTCGTCACGCATCCACTTGCGCAAGAAGTCGTAGACATTCGCATTGAAGCTCGCCGCCTCGCAGAAGACCTGCGTGTCAGCCGCCCATCCGAGACGTTCGTTGCGCTGCGGACAGTCCGTCGGCACGGAAAGGTAGTTCGAGAGCTGCCCCCAGTAAACGTTCGAGATGAGCTGGTTCACGTCCTTGTCGCCCGTCACGAGCGAACCTCGCTCCATCTCTTTTGTGATGGATGTCACCGGCACGCTCTCAAAGCGCGCGATCTGGACAGGTGCCGTCGCCGTGACCGAGATGTAGCGGTATCCGAAAAAGGTGAAGCGCGGCAGATACGCCTCGACATCCGTCCCCGCAAACGTATACTGAACGAGACGCCCGTTCTGATAGCCCGAACGCAGGTTGACGCGGTAGACGCTGCCTTCAGGGCCGTCGTTGCCACGCGACTTGAGGCCGCCGTTGTCGTTGAGCATCTCCGCCGGGAGTGCCGTCAGGACTGTCCCTGCAGGAGCCGAAAAGCGGAAGGAGGGGACGGCTGCCGCATTCTGTCCGAAATCGACGACGAGCGTCTCGCCTGCGCCCAGCATGATCGGGCCATCTGGCTCGAACTCGCGCACAACCTTGACTTTGCCGAACGCCGCATCCGACGCGCCCTCGACGCCCTTCCACGTGTAAGCCTTCACTGGCTTCAGCGTCTTGTCACGCCGCAGCACGACTTCCGCTCCATCCGTCGGCAAGATCTCGCCCTTGAACTCGTCGTTCTCCTCCGGCGCGGCAAAATCTTTCCAGCGCGCCGTACCCGGCTGAAGTCGCGCGTCATAATGTTCGCCATCGAATATTGACGCGCGCGTGACAGGTCCGGCGATGCCCGCCTTCCAGTTCTGCACATTCGTGCCGTAACGACGCGTCGTGCCATCGGCGAGCTTGACCTCAAGAACGCCGCGAAACGCGCTCTTGCGCCCGATGAAGCCCTTGTGTCCCGCCGGGGTCACGATCTTGTCTCGCCACCAGCCCGCCGAGACTTCGGCCGCAAAGACGTTCGCCTCGCCCTTCCCCTTGCGAAGGGATTCCGTCACGTCGTAGGTGAAGGCGTATTTCGTCTTCATGGCATGCGTGAAGCCCGGCTTCAGGAAGTCCGTGCCGATGCGCACCCCGTTTACATACAGTTCATAGACGCCAAGGCCCGCCGTCATCCACGTCGCGGAAACGACCTCGCCCTCGTTCGCGAGTTCGCGCACGAACCAACTCGTGCCAGGTGCCGCCAACGCGCCCTCTCCGACAGTCGTATCAACCACCGGGGCGTCGACCGCCGAAATCCACACGCTCTCCGACCAAGATGCCGCGTCGAGCGCCGGACAGCGCGTACCCGATGCACCGTCAGAGCCACAGACCGTAAACGCACTCAGGCCCGCCGCCAACAACATTGTCATTCGATTCATTCTTTCGTTTCCTTTCTGAGTTGTCAAAGCCGGCGGACCATCCACCCCCAAGCAATCAGCCGCCATTCGACCGAAGCGCCTTCGGGCTTAAGGATTTCAGGGATAATCCGCCGGCAAAGTGAGGACCTCGCACCCGTCGTCCGTGATGGCGACCGTGTGCTCGAAATGGGCAGAGAGACAGCGGTCTCGCGTCACGACCGTCCAATCGTTCTCCAGGACCAGCGTCCGTTCCCCTTTCTTGGTCAATGCAATCATCGGTTCGATCGCGATCGTCATCCCCGGACGGAGGACAAGCTTCGTGCCTGGCTTGCCGTAGTTCGGCACCTCCGGGTCTTCATGGACCGTGCGTCCCACGCCATGCCCAATCCAGTCGCGCACGACACCGAAGCCCGCCGCCTCGGCGACCGACTCAATCGCATAGCCGACATCGCCGAGATGCACGCCCGGTCCGCATGCGGCGATTCCCGCCTTCAAGCACGCCTTTGTCGTTTCGACGAGACGGATGGCCTCAGGGTCCGTCACGCCCAACATCACCGTGCGCGACGTATCCCCATGGAAACCGTCCCTGAAGATACCGACATCCGTCTTCACGAGGTCGCCTGGCATGATCACACGGTGATGCGAAGGGATGCCGTGGATGACCTCGTCATTCAGGGAGACGCACAGATGCCCGGGAAAGCCCTCGCACCCGTAGAAGCTTGCCTTGACATTGTGCTTCTTGCAATAGGCGACGACGAGATCGTCGAGCTCGCCCGTCGTCACGCCCGGCGCAACGGCGTTCGCGCAGATGTCGCGAATCTCCGCGCTCATCCGACACGCCTCGCGCATGCGGGCGATCTCGGCCTTGCTCTTGATGTCGACTTTCACAGCTTCACATTGCCGCGAGGAAAGCCTTCGCGTTGTTCTCGGGGCCTTGGTTGCCGTTGATCTTGCGCAAAAGGCCCTTCCTCTCGTAAAATAGAATCAGCGGCTCAGTCTCGCGGTGGTAGACGATGAGACGGTCCTTCACCGTGTCTGGATTGTCGTCCTTGCGGATGACGAGTTCGGCGCCGCACTTGTCGCAGACGCCCTCGACCTTCGGAGGCAACGCCTTGACGTGATATCCCGCCTTGCATTTCGGACATGTGCGACGACCCGCAATGCGGTCGGCGATGATTTCGTCCGGCACGTCCACGAGAACGACCGAACGAACCGGCGCACCCGTCTGCTCCAGGATCTCGGCCTGCGCGACATTGCGCGGGAAGCCGTCAAGAAGCATCGTGACTTCGCCAGAGGTCTCGGCGATCACGTCCTTGATCATCTGGGCGATAAGCGCATCTGGCACGAGAGCGCCCTTCTCCATGTAGCCTTTCGCCTCAAGGCCTGCCGGCGTACCTTTCGCTACTGCTCCTCGGAGGAGGTCTCCGGACGAGACATGCTTCAGATTGCCGTTCTCGCTCGCGAGACGGCCCGCGATCGTTCCTTTCCCCGAACCCGGGGCTCCCAACAGAATGACGATGTTCATTGTTTCGAGCTTTCCTTGTTGTCCTTTGTCAAATGTCAGAACTCCAGAGCCTCATACATCATCGCGAGAAACTCGCCATACGTCATGCGCTTCTGCTCCATCGAATCACGCTCACGCACCGTGAACGTGCCGTCCTGGACGGTCTGCGCGTCAACGGTGATGCACCACGGCGTGCCCGCCTCGTCCTGACGGCGGTAACGGCGGCCAATCGCCCCGGAGACGTCCCACTGGCAATTGACCTTCTTCTGGAGCTTGTGGAAGATCTCACGCGCAAGACGGTCCTGATCGGGGTCCTTCTTGATGAGCGGGAAAATTGCGACCTTCACCGGAGCGACCTTCGGGTTGAAGTGAAGGACCGTGCGGATGTCCTCCCTGCCCTTCTCGTCCGTCAGTTTCTGCTCTTCATACGCCTCGCAAAGAAGCGCCAGCATCAGACGGTCCACGCCCGCCGAAGGCTCAATCACATGCGGCACGTACTTGCCGTCAAACAGGTTCTCGCAGAACGTCTTCGCTTTCGCGACGATATCGGCCGTCTCTTCGGCAGTAAAGGAGACCTCTTTGCCTGCCTTGGCGGAGAGGGCCTTCTGCTTGCGCGCCACCCAGTCCTTCTGGGTCTTCTCGATGAACGCGGCTTTCTGCTCGTCGGAAAGTTTCTTGCACGCCTGCTTCAGCGGATCGTCAAAAACCGTCTGCGGCACCTTTGAGTAGTTCTGGTGCTGCGAGAGGTCAAAGTCCGAACGCGCGGCAATACCCTCCAGTTCCTGCACGCCGAACGGGAACGAATACTCGATATCCACCGTCGCGCGGGCATAGTGAGCGAGTTCGTCTGGCTTCTGCCAGTACTCGACGAAGTGCTCGGTCGGAAGACCCACCGCGTTCAAGAACTTCTTGCGCTGCTCGACCCAGTACTTGTGCCAGACTTCCCAGCCCCAGTCGTCCTGTACGGGTCCGTTGAGGTCGGGATTGTCCGCCAGCGTCACGACATGACCGTACTGAAGCTCAATCGCCTCGTCGGGGCGGATGAAGAATTCGAGCTCCATCTGCTCGAACTCGCGGCTGCGGAACGTGTAATTGCGCGGCGTCACCTCGTTGCGGAAGCTCTTGCCCATCTGCGCGATGCCATAAGGAACAGTCATGCGCGAGGTCGCCGTCACGTTCGTGAACTGCGCGAAGATCGCCTGTGCCGTCTCAGGGCGAAGATATGCGACGTTCGACGGATCGTCAATCGGACCGACGACCGTCTTGAACATGAGGTTGAACGGCTTCGGCTCAGTCAGTTCGCCGCCGCAGTACGGGCAAAAGAACTCCGAACCCGCGACCTTGGGCTGGGGTTTCTTCTTCTGGTCCGCGTAAATGTCCTTCACCTGGTCGGCGCGCATGAGCTTCTTGCAGACCTTGCACATCGTCATCGGGTCGGCGAACGTGTCGAGATGGCCCGACGCTTTCCAGATCTTCGGGTGCATGATGATCGTCGCGTCCAAGCCAGCGACATCCTCGCGCTCGCGAACGGTGAACTGCCACCACGCCTGCTTGACGTTCGCCTTCAGTTCGCAGCCAAGCGGGCCATAGTCCCAGAAGCCCGGCATGCCGCCGTAGATTTCGGAAGAATGATAGATGAACCCACGGCGCTTGCACAGCGCGCTCAGGGCGTCCAACGACGACTTGTTCTCTTCTGCCATAGTGGGCGATATTATACCACAAAATGGGATCTCGCTGACACATCGAATTTCAGCGGCGGCAAGCATCGCACAAGCGACGCGTTTTTGCTGCGGCAAAAGAGCGAGAAACGCGCAGGCCGCATCCTGCGCGTTCTCGCGCCGCCTACAGCCCTTCGCGAAAACGCCTGCACAGCCGCCCCATCAGCGCGAGCCCGCCCGAAACGAGCAACGCCGTCAGGGTCGGGCCAATGGGAGAGCCAGACGCGTAATGGTACGTCAGTGTGCCCACGAGCCACGCGGCAGCATTCCAACACGGGCAGGAGCGGCGGACAACAAAGCAGTTCACGAGCAAAACCGCTGCCATGGGCGCAAAAACGGAAGCGATCAGACAGAGGAAACCGACATAACGATCCACAATGCCCGTCCAAGCCAAGACGGTTCCAAGAGCACAAACGGCGACACCGATGGCTTTCGGCTTCAGCCGAGACGAGAAGACCCGAGATGACTCGCCCGCCGAATACGCGTCCAAGAACGTCGTCGTCACTGTCGAAATGACAACGACCACCAGCCCCGCCATGCCAAGCCCGCAAGCGAGAATGCCCGTCGTCAGGCTCGTCTGCCCGCGACTCGTCAGGAGAATGCCCAATGCATACATCCAGATGCTGACGAGCGTATAGACGCCAGCCGAGGCTGCCGTACAGGCGATAGGACGCGTCGCGCGTCGCGTATAGTCCGAAACGAGCGGCAACCACGACAGCGGCATGGCGACGGAGAGTTCAAACGCCGGCCAAAAGCCAAGCGGCTCCGCCGCGCCCGTCTCAACGGACGGCAGTCCGATGAGACGTACCGTCAGAAAGACGGACAGGACCGCCAGAAGAGCCATTGCGCCCGTCGCAATGCGATGCGTGTCATCAAGGCCAATAAGCACCCAAGCGGCGACCAACACGCCCAAGACCACGGCGCATCCGATCGGCGACCAACCGCCCGCAAGCGCCGAAGCCGCCGCCGATCCCTGCGCAATCATCACCGTCGTCCAGCCGACAAGCTGCAGGACATTGAGCAATGCAAAGAGGCGCATACCCCAGCCGCCAAACGCACGCCGCGTCGTTTCCATCGCGTTCTCGCCTGTCCGCGCACCCAAAAGACCCGCCGCAAAAAGCAAGACACCCCCCAGCAAATGCCCGAGAACCAGTGCGGTCCAATTGTCGCCGGACTGCAAACCAGCCTCGATTTCGGCTACGGACACCGCCGCGCCAAACCAAATCAAACCATGATTGAAGACACCCGTCTTATTCATCTGTCACTTCCTCCGCCGGCATTACCCGGATCAGGTTCATGGGTATTTTCTCAGCCAAAGGGACCACCCATTCCCTTAGCACCCCATGTCCCGGCTTACGCCGAGACCTACTTTGATTTTGGTGGGCTATAGTGGATTCGAACCACTGACCTCTTCCATGTCAAGGAAGCGCTCTAACCAACTGAGCTAATAGCCCTCATTGAGGTGTAGTATATCAAAAACCCCCTTGCGTGCGCAAGGGGGTCTTCCAACTTTCTTGTGGAAAGCCAATGAATGCCTGAGGATTACTTCTTGAAGCTCTCCTCGACCGCAACTGCGACGGCGACGGTCGCGCCAACCATCGGGTTGTTGCCCATGCCGATGAGGCCCATCATCTCGACGTGCGCCGGGACCGAGGAGGATCCCGCGAACTGCGCATCGGAATGCATGCGACCCATCGTGTCCGTCATGCCGTAACTGGACGGACCCGCCGCCATGTTGTCGGGGTGGAGGGTGCGGCCCGTGCCGCCGCCCGAGGCGACGGAGAAGTACTTGCGCCCGTTCTCCCAGCACCACTTCTTGTAGGTGCCGGCGACAGGATGCTGGAAACGCGTCGGATTCGTGGAGTTGCCCGTGATCGAAACGCCGACGTTCTCAGCCTGCATGATCGCGACGCCTTCGGGGACGTTGTCCGCGCCATAGCACTTGACCGCCGCGCGCGGACCCTTCGAAAACGCCTTCTCCTCGACGACGCGGAGCTTCTCCTTCTTGTTGTCGAAGGCCGTCTTGACGTATGTGAAGCCGTTGATGCGACTGATGATGTACGCCGCGTCCTTGCCGAGGCCGTTCAGGATGACGCGGAGATTCGTCTTGCGGACCTTGTTCGCGTTGAGGGCGATCTTGATCGCGCCTTCAGCCGCCGCAAACGACTCGTGGCCCGCGAGGAACGCGAAGCACTCCGTCGCATCGTCAAGCAGCATCGCGCCGAGGTTGCCGTGGCCAAGGCCGACCTTGCGGTTCTCCGCAACCGACCCCGGAATGCAGAACGACTGAAGGCCGATGCCGATCTCCGCCGCCGCGTCCTTCGCCTTCGTGCAGCCCTTCTTGATCGCCATTGCCGCACCGACCGTGTAGGCCCACTTGGCGTTTTCGAAGCAGATCGGCTGCGTCTCTTCGACGATCTTGTAGGGATCGAAGCCCGCCTTCTTGCAGATGTCGGCGCACTCCTCAATCGATTTGATGCCGTAGGGCTTCAGCGCGGCGAGAACCTTCGCCTCACGACGCTCGTAGCCTTCGAAGAGCTTCTCCGCGGCCTTTGGCGCGGCCGCCTTCTTCGCGCACTTCTTATTGCATGCCATCTTAAAAGTTCCTTTCAGATTAATCGATCATTCGATGCTCGACTCTTTCGATTACTCCTTGCGGGGATCGATATACTTCGCCGCACCCTCGAACTGGCCATAGTGGCCTTTCGCCTTCTCCCACGCCTCGTTCGGCGTCAGGCCCTTCTTGATGAAGTCGGTCATCTTGCCGAGGGAGACGAACTCGTAACCGGTCACTTCGCCTTCCTTGTTGAGAGCCATGCGCGTGCAGTAGCCCTCGGTCATTTCAAGATAGCGCGGACCTTTCGCCTTCGTCGCGTACATCGTGCCGACCATCGAACGAAGTCCCTTGCCAAGGTCTTCAAGACCCGCGCCGATGACGAGACCGCCGTCGGAGAACGCGGACTGCGTGCGGCCGTAGACGATCTGGAGGAAAAGCTCGCGCATCGCGGTGTTGATCGCATCGCAGACGAGGTCAGTGTTGAGAGCTTCAAGAATCGTCTTGCCGACGAGAATCTCAGAGGCCATCGCGGCGGAGTGGGTCATGCCCGAGCAGCCGATCGTCTCGACAAGAGCCTCTTCAATCACGCCGTTCTTGACGTTCAGCGAGAGTTTGCAGGCGCCCTGCTGCGGCGCACACCAACCCACGCCATGCGTATAGCCGCTAATGTCCTTGATCTGCTTGGCCTGCACCCACTTTCCTTCTTCCGGAATCGGCGCGGGACCGTGATTGCACCCCTTCATGAGCGGGCACTGATGTTCGACTTCTGTCGAGTAGACCATTTTGTGTCTCCTTTGTAATGTGAAATTAACTGCATATTATACCAAAATTTCCGCTGCAAGGTGAAGACGGCGTTCATTCGGACGATTGCGTGAAGAGCACATTAGGAAACGGGTTCGAGAATCCAACGCTTATTGAACCAATACCAATCGCCCGGACGTGCGCGAACGGCGTCATCCAACAGGCGCATCGCCTCGCGCGTCAGGCGCGCCGCCTCCGCTTTCTTGTCCGTCGCAGCCGGATCCGGACGAAGTGTCGCGATATGATTGAAAACATGGCGCCCGTTCTCGCGGAGCATCTGCGCAACCACAATCGGTGCGCCGCATTTCACGGCAAACATCGCTCCGGCATGCGAGACGTTGGCCTTGCCTCCGAGGAAATCAACCGAAACATCCGGCTTCCGCACACGCAAGTCGGGAAGAATCGCAAAGGCACGCCCTGCCTCCAGCTTCTCCTTGATGCGCACCAGCGTCTCGCGGCAGTCACGGTCCAGCACCTCGATATCCCCGTACTGACGCTTCATCCACGCGTCCAGTCTGGGGTTACGCTGACGCGCGGCAATGGCGAAGAGCGGCAGCCCGTACTTTGCCATCGACCAGGCCGCCATATACCAGTTGCCCGAATGCGGCACCATGATGACGACGCCCTTCCCCTCGTCAACGTAGGACTGAAGCTTGTCCTTGTAAAGAGCCCCGTCCACGACATGACGATCCATCCAAGCCCGTCCCAGCCGTGGCGCACGCATCATCTCGACGCCCGTCTGCAGGACGTTCTGAAGCGAGCGCACGGCAATGGCCGTCGCCTCCTTCACGTCCTTCTCCGGAAAGACTTCGCGGATTCGCGCAAGCGTCCGCGCGCGTTTGAAGCCGAAGACCCGGAACGCGACCCAGCCCAGCCCATGTGCGACCGCCAGCGCGACCGGATAGGGAATCGCATTCACCAGCGCGCAGACCGTACGCAACGCGCCATATTCAAGGCCAATCGAAAAAGCCGATTTCACATTCCCCATCAGATCACCTTCTCAGGCAAGACTCGGTTAAGCATCTCATTGAGGCGGCAAGGGAGAATCGACAGCAGCCATGTCGCAAAGCGCATGGGCCACGGAAACGCAATGAGCCCGACATTGCGCTCGACCCGGCGCAAAATGACCTGCGCCGCTTTCTCAGCCTCCATGAAAAACGGCATCGGGCAGGTGTTGGCCTCCGTGATGCGGCTGCGGACAAACCCCGGCGCGACAACGTTCACCTTGATTCCCGAAGGTGCCAGCCGCGCCCGAAGCGCCAGCCCCCACGTCTTGACGCACGCCTTGGTCGCCGCATAGCTTGGGCAGGCTTTCAGCGGACCATAACCGGCAATGGACGCCGTGATGACGATCTGTCGCGCACCCGTCTCGATGGCCGGCAGGACGGTGTTGAGGCAACCGCCCACATTCGTCGCGAACGTCTGCCGAACGTTCGCCTCGTTCTCTTCGCCCGTAGAGACGCCGGCATTAGCGAAGACAAGATCCAGCGGCGATGCGGCATGGCAACGCCGGATCCATGTGCGCATCGCCGTCTCGTCCGTGGCATCGACCGCCGTCCATTCCGCACCGCAGTCCTTTGCCACGGCCTCCAGCCGCGCCACATGACGCCCCGACAGGAACAGCCGGTCACCACGTGCGGCACAGGCACGCGCCAACGCCGCGCCAATGCCCGAACTCGCCCCCGTAATCAGCGTCGTCATGGCAGGGCAAGGGTCGCCACAATCGGAAAGTGGTCCGATGGATAGCGCTTCAGCCCCGGACGCGAATCATTCACCGTCACATAGTCCAACACGCGCACGCCCGGACTCACGTAGATGTAGTCGATGCGCGGACCGCCGCACTCCTCGTAGAACGAGCCGTCCAATTGGTTGCGCACCTCCGCCGAAAGCCTCAGCGCGGATGCCGTCGGCACTTCGCTGTCACGCCACCGCCAGTCGTTCCAGGTCCGCCAGCTTCCGGCCGGCGGCGTCTCGGACTCATGGAGCGCATTCTTCAGGAGTTTTGCGACGGCAAGGGCCGGGGCTTCTGTCTCGCGGCAATTATGGTCACCGACAAAGACGATGGGCGCACCCGCGCCAAAGTCCTTCATCCGCTCTATGACAAGCGTCATCCCCTTCTCTCGCGCCAGCGCCGAAATGTGGTCCGTATGCGTATTGGCAAAGCAAAACGTCCGACCGCTCGGCTTGTCCCGAAGGATCAGATACGAGCAAACGCGCGGACAAGCCGCGCCCCAGCCTTTGCGGCCTGGCACATCCGGCGTCTCGGAAAGCCAGAAGGTCCCGGCCTTGAGCGCGTCGAAACGGCTCTTCCGATAACAGACGGGCGAAGCCTCGCCTGAAACGCGGTCGGCTTCGCGGTGTTCGCCGACGAACGCGAATTCCGGCAACTGCGCACGCAGATAAGCGGCCTGCTCGGGAGCGACTTCCTGCAGACCGAACACGTCCAGATCCATCTTCTTGACGAGCGTGACGAGGTCCGCCCTGCGCTTGTCCCAATTGTTCTCGCCATCCTTTGCGGGACAACGGATGTTGTACGTCGCCACGCGCACCGTCTCGACCGGGGCTTTGTGGCAACCAGCCAAAGCCAACGCCGAAAGCGACACGACTGGCAGCATCCTGCCAAACAGAGTGTAGAACTTGTTCATGATCCTTAGATTATATCATAATCTCTCCGCCCCTGCCGTCTGCTCTCGCTGACCTGGAAGCTCCCCAAAGCCTCAGAGAGGCAAAATTATGTTATAATGTGGGCATATGGTTCGACAAATGATGACAGCGGCAAGCGTTGGAATCCTGACACTCGGTGCGTCAGCGACAACGCTCTTCTTTGCAGGCGACTCAACGCTCGACGATGCGGGCTACAGCCTCGGCGGCAAGATTCGTGCGCCGTATTACAGCTGGGGCACACAGCTCCAGAAGGCGATGAAGGCGGGATGCCGCGTCGCAAACTACGCGCGCAGCGGCGACTCCACGAAAAGCTTTGCCGCAGCAGGCCTGTGGGCAAGACTCATCGCCGAGGTGAAGCCCGGCGACTTTGTCGCCATCCAGTTCGGGCATAACGACCAGAAGCGCTCATCCGAGTTCTACCGGAAAGAGCGCTGGGCCGACCCGAAAGGCCTTTTCCGCGAGATCGTCCGAGGCTGGGTGAAGGACGTGCGCGCAAAAGGCGCAACGCCAATTCTCCTGTCCCCCATTTGCCGCGCGACGTTCGACAAGGACGGGAAGACGCTCATCGACACGGAACACAAGTCCGACGGAATCTGCCTCCGAAGCTATCGCGACGCCATGTGCGAACTGTCCGAAGAGCTGGCCTGCGACTTTATCGACATGAATGGGCTGACACGCGGCCTGATGGAAGACCTTGGCCGCGAGAAGTCCCATAAGTTCTTCGTCATCTCAACGGGACTCGTGCACGGAAAGGACGGCGAACCCGCACGGGACGTCACGCATCCGATCCAAACCGGCGCGGCGGCGTTCGCGAAACTGTTCCTCGACGATGTCCGCGCACGAAGCCTTTCCGTCGCGGCGCTCTTCAAGGACCGTGACTTCCCGATTACCGACTTTGGCGCACGGACGGACGGCTCGAAATGCACGGCGGCGTTTGCGCAGGCGATGGCAATGTGCGCTCAGTCCGGCGGCGGTCGCGTCGTCGTGCCGAGAGGCAAGTGGCTCTCGGGGCCGATCCACTTCCGCTCGAACTGCGAGCTCCATCTGGAAGATGGTGCGGAAGTCGTCTTCTCGCAGGATCCGAACGACTATTTGCCGGCCGTCCACACGACATGGGAAGGCATGGAGTGCTGGAACTACTCTCCGCTTGTCTACGCCTACGCCTGCACAAATGTCGCGCTGACAGGTTCGGGCACTTTGCGCGGATACGCGGGCGAGTGGAAGGACACGACCTGGTATTCGTGGGTGCCGCAACAGAACGGCATCAAGGCCGCACGACTGCAGCTTTACACTTGGGGCGCGACGGACTATCCGGTCGAGAAACGCGAGATCTGGAAGATGGAAAATGCGCATACGCGTCCGCATCTCGTCCAGTTCAATCGTTGCAAGGGGGTGACGTGGGACGGCTTCAAGGTGCGCAATTCGCCCTTTTGGACGCTTCACCTCTATCTCTGCGAAGACGCCGCCGTGCGCAATCTCGATGTCTACGCGCACGGAAACAACAACGACGGCATTGACATTGAGATGAGCCGCAATGTCATCGTTGAGAGCTGCCGCTTCGACCAAGGGGACGACGGAATCGTGATCAAGTCGGGCCGCAACCGTGACGCCTGGCGTCTCGCGACACCGACAAGAGACGTGTTCATACGCGACTGCGAGATCGTCGATGCGCACACCCTGCTCGGCATCGGCAGCGAGATCTCGGGCGGCGTAAAGAACGTCCGCCTCATGGACTGCCGAAGCCATGACGTGAGCCGGGCCATCTTCATCAAGACGAATCGTCGGCGTGGCGGCACAATCGAGGGCATCTCCGTGGACGGCGTCACTGTGGGGAACGTCCGTTGCGATCTCGTCAGCCTGTCCGTCGATACGCTCTACGAATGGGCCGACTTCCCGGACTACGAGAACCGCGCGACTGTCATCCGCGACATTGACATCCGCAACGTTCATGGCGGCAAGGCCAAATACCGCCTGAACCTCGTCGGAGATCCGAAGATGCCGGTACAGGATATGCGACTTGAGAACGTGACAGTCGATATGGCCGAAAAGCCCGACATCATCGCAAACATCGAGTTCCGATGAACGGACTGGGGCGTTGACTAAGGAGCGAATGGAGATGACAAACGAAACTGCGGCAACTGGCATTAGCATGAGCGAAAAGCTCTACGCTGAGTTCGGAGAACACTTTGAACACGAACAGGAAGTCTTTCGGCAGGCGTTGAACGGGCTGACGGACAAGGGGATCTCTTTCGCCTTTGACTTCATCGCCGCCCTCATCATCCTCCTTCTGGGCTGGCTCGTGACGCGACTGATTGTCGCGGCCGTCGGGAAAGCCCTTGAAAAGGGGCATCACAGGAACACGCTTCTCGCCAACTTCGTCCGCAGCGTCACCTCAAAGGTCTGCTGGTCCGTTCTGCTCGTCCTGGTTCTCGGCAAGCTCGGGGTGAACGTCGCGCCCATCATCGCAGGACTCGGCGTCACGGGCTTTATTCTGGGATTTGCCTTTCAGGAATCGCTCGGAAATCTCGCGTCAGGGCTTATGATCGCCATCAACGAGCCATTCAAGCTGGGCGATTACGTCATCCTCGCCGGGCACGAGGGTTCCGTCCTGAAAGTTGACATGATGGCGACCGTCCTGTCCACTGCGGACAACAAGAAGGTCATCATCCCGAACAAGAGCGCCTGGGGCGGCCCGATCGTAAACTTCTCGGCCCTTGGCCGCCGTCGCGTTGACATCAAGATCGGCATCGACTACTCGTGCGACGTGACAAAGGCCATCCGCATCGTGCGGGAAACGCTGCCGACCATTCCCGGCGTCCTCGCGAATCCGGCTCCCGCCGTATTCGTTGCCTCACTTGACGACAGCCAAGTCACACTCAACGTCCGCCCGTGGACCGACGGCGCGACCTATTGGGCCGTCTACAATGACACGCAGATCGCCATCAAGAGCGCGTTCGAGAAGAATGACATCAGCATCCCCTTCCCGCAACTCACCATTCACTCGGTCTGAGGCGATCCGCCGACTTCGAACTGCTCACGCAGCAGTTTCTCGGCGGCATGGACCTCCGCCTCCTTATGGCTGCCGGCAGACGCTTCGGCGCTTCCGATTCCCTTGACGGTGACGCGGACCGTGAAGACCGGCGCATGGTCCGCGCCAACCTTCTTCAGCAATTCGTAAACGGGCCGAACCGGCGGCTTCATCGCCAAGGCGCGCACCTGCAACTCGCCCTTCGGATTGCCGTGCCAGGCGTTCGTCTCCAAGTCGGGCGACAGGCCAAGCGCCGCAAAGACCTGCCGCGCCGCCGCAAAGCCGCCGTCCAGATAGGCCGCGCCGATAATCGCCTCAACGGCATCGGCAATTGTCTTGGAATTGCGCGGCAGTTGCTGTGCGCCCCGATTTCGCTTCAGGCGCGGCACAAGCCCCAGACGGTTCGCCGCCTCGCAAAGCGCCGCCGCAGACACCATCAGCGTTCGGCGCACCGTAAGAGAGCCCTCTGCCTCGTGCGGGAACGCCGCGTAGAGGCATTCCGCCGCGAGCATCCCCAGGACCGAATCGCCCAGAAACTCCAGTCGCTGGTTGTCCTCGACGTTGGGGCGTTCCATTCGGCACGCCGGCGTCGTCAACGCCTCCGCCAAAAGCGCGCCGTTCTTGAACGTATAGCCAAAGATCTCCGCCATCGCCGCCTCAATGACGGAAGGACCGCTGGCCTGTGAAGACCATGGCGACGCCCGCCGCATTCGCACAGTCGATCACGTCCCAGTCGCGAATTGCGCCGCCGGGCTGGACGACGGACGTGATGCCTTCGCGCAAGCCGACTTCCAGCCCGTCGCGGAACGGGAAGAAGGCATCCGACACCATCGCGCACCCGGGGAGCCCGCCCTTCTCGGCCTTGGTCTGCTCCAGAATCTCAGTCTGCCTCTTGGCGCCGTCTTCCTCGCCGAAGACGAGACGCAAGTCGTTGAAGGGCTTTCCGTACTTCTTCCAGGCAATCCAATCCGCGTGCTTCGTGTAGGCCTTGTCACGCGCAATCTCGGCAACGCCGACGCGATCCTGCTCACCCGTGCCAATGCCGACTGTCGCGCCGTCTTTCACGTAGAGAACCGAGTTCGAGGTCACGCCCGCCTCGACGAGCCAGCCGAAGACGAGGTCTTCGTACTCCTGCGCCGTCGGGAGACGGTTGATCTTGTGCTCTTCGCAAGTCACCTCGCCCGTCGCCTTGTCCGTGATCTTGCGGTTGCAGTACGCGGGCATGAAGTCCTCCGGCTTGCGCGCGTTCGCGCAGAACGAGGTCTGCGCGACAATTCCGCCGTCGATGAGCGACTTGAAGTCAACGACATGCTTCGCGACGAAATCCGTAAGGCGCGACATGTTGCGGATGCGGAAGACGCGCAGGTTCTTCTTCGTCGCGAAGAGGTCCATGACGCCCGGCAGATAGTCAGGCGCGACCACGACCTCGGCATAGTTCTCGATGATGAGTTTCGCCGTCTCTTGATCGCAGTCGCGGTTCAGGGCGATTGCCCCGCCGAATGCGGCGAGACGATCGGCCTTGTTCGCGCGGTAATACGCCTCGGCGAGCGTCGAGCCCGTCGCGACGCCGCACGGATTGTTGTGCTTGACGATGACCGCGCACGGCTTGTCCATGAGATAGCGCAGGATGTTCAGCGCGTTGTCCGCATCCGTCACGTTCGTCTTGCCCGGGTGCTTGCCCGACTGCAGAAGTTCGGGAAGCGACGCGAGATACTGCCCCGCCTGAAGCATCTCGACATCGCCCAGCACGAGATTGCCGTTCACAAGACGATAGAGCGCCGCTTCCTGCCCCGGATTCTCGCCGTAGCGCAAGCCCTTCTCCTCGCCGCCGATGTTCCAGGTCACCTTCTCGTACCGGAAGGTCTGGCGCTCCGCGCCGTCAATGAACGAAATCTCCATCGCCGGCGCGAAATGGTCGGCTTCGATGGTCTTGTAGGCTGCTTTCAGGTCTTTCATGATATTTGCAAGTTGGCAAGAGGAGACGACACGAGGGAGGCTTGCGCGGTCATGGCGCAAAAGCCTCACCCGCCCCCGGGCTGCGGGGCGTTCCGTCGAAATAGAAGTTCTGGCCCGTCGCGTCAAGGACGCTCCGCCAAAGCTGACCGTCCACATCAAGCTTCTGGCGCTCGATCGTCGCCAACGCAATCGGGACGAGCGCATAGCTCTCGCCCAGGTTGCCGACGACGCAATCCGTACGGCCGGCCATCGCCGCGTGTGCGGCGGCGCGGGCCAGGCTATAGCAGCGGATGGCGTCCGTGCCGCGCGCCGGGCAACTGCGAATGATGTAGCTCGGGTCGATGTACTTCACGCTGGAATCAATGCCACGACGCTTGAAGTGATCGGAGATGCGCTTCTTGAGGTAGATGCCGATGTCCTTCTTCAGCACATTCCCGCTCGCATCTCGTTCGTCCGCGCCCGCGACAAGCTCTTGCCCCGCGCCCTCCGCGACAACGATGACCGCATGGGACTTGCCGGCGGCAAAGCGGCGCTCGAGGGCCGTAAGAAGTCCCTTCGGCCCCTCCATCTCGAACTTCACCTCCGGCACGAGGCAGAAGTTGACGATGGGGTTCGCAATCGACGCGGCGGCGGCAATGAACCCCGAATCGCGCCCCATCAGCTTGACAAGCCCGATGCCATGCGGCGTGCCCTTCGCCTCGACATGCGCGTTGCGCGTCACTTCGGCGGCCTCGGCAACTGCCGTTTCAAAGCCAAAGCTGCGCCCCACGAAGACGAGATCGTTGTCCACCGTCTTCGGGATGCCCACGACGGAAATCTTGAGCCCGCGCCGCGTGACTTCTGCCGCGAGGTCACTCGCACACCGCAAAGAACCGTCACCGCCGATGCAGAACAGGATGTTGATGTTCATCCGCACGAGCGTGTCCACCATGATGTCGGTCGGCTGCTGGCCACGGCTTGACCCAAGGATCGTCCCGCCCGCTTCATGAATCGTGTCCACATTGTCGGGGTTGAGCATCAGCGGCTCATAGCCATATTTCGGATTGAGTCCCGCATAGCCATAGCGGATGCCGAAGATGTTCTTGACGCCGTAATCGAACTCAAGGATTTCGACCAGCCCCTTGATGACCGTGTTCAAGCCCGGGCAAAGACCTCCCGCCGTCAAGATGCCGACACGCGTCCAGCTCGGATCATGGAAGATCCTCTCCCGCGGTCCCGCGCGCTCGAACGTCGGCTGATGCCCGAGTTTCGTCTCCGCAAACTTCGCGTAGGTCTCGTTTTCCGTGGCAAAGATGCGCTCCCCGTCCTGCACAAACTTGCCCGGATGAACCGGCGACGCGATGGTGCAGTCTCCCAGCGTCTTCACATCACAGGTATAGCGCGCGCGATTGGCGATGATCTTATCAAGAATCGTACTCATGGTTTGCTCCGATTTCGGCGTATTATACCAAAAACAGGCCGCGCACGCATTGGTCACGGCAAGACGCCTCATCACGCAAGGCCTGCTTCGGGAAGGCAGGAGGGGTCATCGCGAGAACGGCGACGCGCGAAAATAGTCGATTGTCTTCCTGAGGCCCGTGTCGAGCGAGACCATCGGCTCCCAACCGAGAAGTTCCCGTGCGAGGGAGATGTCCGGCTTGCGTTTCTTCGGGTCATCGCCGGGAAGCGGCCGATAGACAAGCCTTGACGTTGATTCGGGTATGAGCTCCAGCACCTTCTCCGCAAGCTGCCTGATCGTGTATTCGCCCGGATTCCCCGTATTGACGACGGGGGCCCCGAGTCGGTGATCTGCGCAGAACGCGTCAACCGTCGTCCGGTCAAGTGACATGAAGCGGCGCATGGCCTCGACGAGGTCATCGCAATACTGGAAGCTTCGCGTCTGCGAGCCGTCCCCGAAGATCGTGATGTCCTCGTTGCGGAGCGCCTGCAAGACGAAGTTCGAGATGACGCGTCCGTCTTGCGGATGCATATGCGGGCCGTAGGTGTTGAAGATGCGCACCATGCGCACGTCCACCCCATGGCAACGACGATATTCGGTCGCCACGGTCTCTCCCACGCGCTTGCCTTCGTCGTAGCAACTGCGCACGCCTATCGTGTTCACGTTTCCCCAGTAGCTTTCGACCTGAGGATGCACAATCGGGTCACCGTAGATCTCGGAAGTCGAGGCATGCAGCACGCGCGCCCCGGTGTCGCGGGCGAGGTCAAGACAGTTCTTGAGTCCGAAGACCGCCGTCCACAGCGTCTCCAGCGGGTTGCGCTGATAGTGTATCGGCGACGCCGGGCACGCGAGATTGTAGATTTCGTCATACTGTCCGCGGAACGGCTGGGTCACGTCATGCTGGACAAACGTGAAGCGCGAATTGCCCAGAAACGGCTCGACGTGGGCCTTCATCCCCGTGAAGAGGTTGTCCATGCAAGTGACTTCACAACCCTCGTCAAGCAGTCTCTTGCAGAGATGCGTGCCCAGAAAGCCCGCGCCGCCCGTGACCAGCGCCTTCGTCGGAAGTTCAATCTTCATCTTATTTCCCAATGTTCAGAACGTTAAAGCCAATCTTTTTCAACTGTGCGCCATCGAGGCAATTGCGCGCATCAAAGACCAGTGCGGGCTTGCGCATCGCGGCATAGAGCCTCGCCCAGTCAAGATCTTTGTATTCCTTCCAATCCGTCATCACGACAATGGCATCCGAGCCCTCGGCGGCCTTGTAGGGGTCGTCTTCATAGGCGACGTCCGAGAGGTCGGACAGGTCAAGCCTTGCGTTCGGAAGCGCCTTCGGGTCCGTGATCGCCAAACGAACATGCTCGTCCGCAAGAAGCCGCGCCACCGCTCCCGCCGGGGTCTCGCGCGTGTCGCCCGTATCGGCCTTGAACGCGAAGCCGAACAGTGCGATCTTCTTGTTCGCAAGCGTATTGAACATCGTCTTGAAAAGGCGCGTGACGATGCGTTCCTGCTGGTGGTCGTTCATCTTGATGACGCCCATCCAGTACTCGGCAGCGGTATGGAGGCCAAACGACTCGCAAAGGTAGACGAGGTTCAGAACGTCCTTCTTGAAGCAACTGCCGCCGAAGCCTGGACCCGCCTTGAGGAACTTGGGGCCGATGCGCCGGTCCGCGCCGATGACACGCGCCACCTCGTCCACATCCGCCCCTGTCGCTTCGCAGAGGCCGGCAATGGCGTTGATGGAACTGACGCGCTGGGCGAGGAAGGCGTTCGCGGCAAGTTTCGTGAGTTCGGCGGACCAGACGTTCGTCGTGAGAATCCGTTCGCGCGGCACCCACGTCTCGCCCTTGCCGGCGTAGACGTCAACGAGCGCGGCAACGGCCGCCTCACCCGAAGGCGTCCGGGCGCCGCCGATAAGGACGCGGTCGGGTGACAGGAGGTCCACGATGGCCGTGCCCTCGGCCAAAAACTCGGGATTGGAGAGAACCTCGAAATGATACTTCTCGTGCGTGTTGAGAATCGCGGACATCGCGGCGGCCGTGCGAACGGGAAGCGTCGATTTCTCGACGACGACCTTGTCGCCGTTCGCCCACTGCGCAATGTTGCGCGCCGTCGCTTCCCAGTACTGCAGGTCTGACGCGCGGCCCGCGCCCTTGCCGAACATCTTCGTCGGCGTATTGACGCCCACGAAAATCGTGTCGCAGTCGCAGACGGCCTTCCGGATGTCGGTTGAGAAAAAGAGGTTCCTGCCGCGCACTTCCCTGACGATCTCGACAAGCCCCGGCTCATAGATCGGGAGAGCGTAGTCAGCCGAGTTCCAGGCCGCGATGCGCGCCTCGTTGATGTCAACGACCACAACCCGGCGGTCTGGGTTCATCTTGGCGATAACCGCCATCGTCGGGCCGCCAATATAGCCCGCGCCTATGCAAACGATATCCTTGTTCATCCTTTGTTGTCCCTCTATCGACACGACAGTTCAACCACGAACACGGCCTACATTATACCATTTTCCGCGACAGCCTACGCGACTGCGCACAATCGCCCGGCGGCGCGGCAGGTGCGGGCGGACGTCTACGCGCGGGAGAGGCGGATGACGAAACGGGCGCCGTGGGGGACGACGGGTTCGCAGGAGACATCGCCGCCATGGAGACGCGCAATGCGCCGGACAATGGCCAAGCCAAGGCCCGCGCCTCCGGTTTCCGCCGCACGCGCGGGATCGGCGCGATGGAAGCGTTCGAAGATGCGCGTGACCTCTTCCGGCGGCACGCCGCGCCCCGCATCCTCGACGACGAGACGAACGGCGCGCTCCGTCGCGTCACAAGAGACGCGGACGCTGGACGACCCCGAATGGCGCAGGGCGTTCTCGACAAGATTCGCAAGCGCCTGCGCAAGAAGCTGCGGATCGCATATCAGCCGAAGCGGAGGAATCGGCGCGACCGAAAGGGCAACCCCCGCCGCACGGGCCTTCGGCTGGAACAGCGCGACCGTCTCGGGCACAAGTTCGGCGAGGTCGACTTCCTCCAACCGCAGCGTTTCGCCTTCGCGTTCAAGACGGGCAAGGTCGAGAATCTGCTGAACAAGCGCATTGAGCCGCTTCGACTCCTTCTTGATCATCTGAACGAGAGGATCGCTTTCCGCCATCAGGTCCGCCGCGCCGAGGATACCCGTCAGCGGCGTCTTGATCTCGTGCGAGACATCGGCGATGAACTCGCGGCGAAACCGCTCCAAATTGGCGAGCGTACGGATCTTCAGGCGCTGACGCCATGTCACGACAAAGAAGAGAATGACGCCCACGACACCCAACAATCCGGCCAAGACGATCACGGCCAGCGCCTTCAAGAACGGCAGCAGCATCAGAAAGGACGGACGGCCGACGCCAATCCTGTAATTGCCCGACTTCACGACCTTGAAGAAGCAGGGAACGTCCGCCCCTCCCGTCGTGTCGTAGAAGCCGCCGTCCCCGTCACTCGGCGAGACGAAGAAACGGTCTCCATGGCAGATGCGCAGCCGAAGACCGTCCGCCTTGCACTGGTCGCCAAAGGACTGAATCGTCTTGAAATCCAGCGTCCTGAGCGGCTCGGCCAGCACGATGGCCGCAAGGTCCGCGCGCGACTGAAGTTCTTGCTCGGACCACATGCGGACGTTCCGCTGATAGACGAAGAGCTGCCAGACGAACGCGACCAGCACCGTCACGAACGCCATGGCCGCAAGAAGCGGGCCAACCCAGCTGAACCGATCGCCTTTCATGCCACGACCCTCACCCGATTCGATAGCCAACGCCGCGCACCGTCTCGATGTGCTTCGCCCACGCGCCGAGTTTCTGGCGGATCTTGGCGACCTGCACGTCAACCGTGCGCTCGGCGGCGGAGCGCGCGAAGATGCGGCCGCGATGCGCAAGGAGGCGCGTCAACAGCTCGAACTCGCCCGCCGTCAGGTCGAGCGGCTTGCCGCGCAGCTTTGCGCGGCGGCCCGGCTCGTCAATCGTCAGCCCGTCGAAGTCAACGCCTTCCGTCACGGGAAGCCCTCGCCGCAGAACGGCCTTGATGCGCGCGAGCAGAACCTGACGGTCAAACGGCTTCGTGACGTAATCGTCCGCGCCGGCCTCCAGTCCTCGGCAAATGTCTTCAGGCTCCGTGCGGGCCGTCAGCATGATGATGCGCGTCGCCGCAAGCTCCGCCGTCGCGCGGATGCGCCGCGCGACGGCGAACCCGTCCAGACCGGGAAGCATCACATCAAGGAGAACGAGATCCGGACGGTCGCGCCGCACCGCCTCCAGCCCGTCATCGCCACGCCCCGCCATCGTGACATCCGCATAGCCCGCCCCTTGAAGCGCCATGCCGAGCAGGGTGCGGATGGTCGAGTCGTCTTCGACGACGAGAATCTTTGCCGATGCGCTCATCTCATCAGCGCCGTAAGAATCCGTTTCGCCCACTCCTTCGCACAGGCGAACTGGCGAACGGAATAACTTTCGTTCGGCGAGTGGATGCGGTCCTCGGGCTGTCCCCAGCCAACCAGCAACGGCGCCGCACCCGAGGCCACCTTCAGCGCGGACACGACGGGAATCGACGCGCCGTCCCACAGGAAGACGGGTCCGCGCGAATCCATCTCCGTCAGCAAGTCTTCCGCCAGACGGAAAAGCGGCGAAGCCAACGGAAGGCGCATCGCGGCCGAGAGCCCGCTGTCCTCGGGAAAGGAGACGGCCATGCCCTTCGGGCATCGGTCCTTCAGATGCGTCCGCACGGCATCATGGCACGCGGACGGGCGCTGGCCCGGAACAAGGCGCATTGACAGCTTGGCGAACGCCTCGCACGGGATGACCGTCTTTGAGCCAGGGCCGCCGTAGCCCGAATGGATGCCGTTCACCTCAATTGTCGGCTCGAACCCGACGCGCTGGACAATCGTCTTGCCGCACTGCCCGCCGCAAGGGTCCGTGCCGATGTCGGCCTTCAGCTGCTCCTCGTTCGCAAAGCCCGTCTCTGCGGCGGCAAGCTCCTCATGCGTCGGCGGCTCGATGCCATCGCGAAACCCCGCAACGGCAATCGAACCGTCGGGGTTGTGCAGCGATGCGACAAGTTCGGCGATCCCCTGCGCGGCATTCGGCGCAAGGCCGCCATATTCACCCGAATGGAGATCGCGATTCGCCGCCGTGAGCTTCACCGTAAAGTGGCAAACGCCGCGCAGGCCCGCGACAATCGCCGGGCGAAGATCCGCCCCGGCGCCCGTGTCAGAGACAAGCAACACGTCTGCCGCGACACGTTTGCGGAACAACGGATCTTCCAGCAGGCGGAAGAGCGCGCCCGAACCGGATTCCTCCTGCCCTTCAAGAAGAAACTTCAAGTTGACGGACAGTCGGCCCCCATGCGTCGAAAGGAGCTCGCGAACGCCGCAAAGAAAGGCAAAGAACTGGCCCTTGTCATCCTGGGCGCCACGACAGTAGACGCGCCCGTCCGCCTTCAGAGTCGGCTCGAACGGCGGCGTCTCCCAAAGGTCCTGCGGATCCGGCGGCTGGACGTCATAGTGTCCGTAGACGAGAACCGTCGTCGCGCCTTCATCGCCCTTCAGCTCTCCATAGACGACAGGCACGGACGACGCGACATCCGCGCCCCGTCCCCCCGGAAGGACCAGTTCCGCCTCAGCCCCGATCTTTGCGAGCCATTTCTTCAACCACGTCGCGGCCTGCACACAGTCGCGCAGATGAAGCGGCTCCGCGCCGACCGTGGGCATCTTCAAGAGTTCGAAGTAATCCTTCGAGTCGTTTGATTTCAGCCAGTCGTCCGTCTCTGCGTTCATAGTCTCCATCGGACATTTTCCTCTTCCTTTAGTCGCTTAATGCTTCTCAACAAGAAGTTGTCAGGAGTATATCATTTTTATTTCGCAGGGAGCAAGCACCTCCAAGCCGATCCATGAAACACGCCGATTCTCTACAATGGAAGATCAATTCCAAGCCGTATCAACGGATGCGAGAGGGACTCAAGCATGACGGATGACGCGGCTGACCTGTGAATTATATGAAATATCCGTTCTTCCAACGAAAAACCAGAATTAGCAAAGGGCCTGTCCCCAATCCTCCGTACCCACCTTGTGCCCGCTCTGAGGTCGGCCTTAGGAACGAAACGGACTCGCCCACACTGCGTCAAGGGGACGACCGGACGTCTCAACGGAGAGATCAAAACGACTCAACGGAGACGCGGCGTTCTCTCCGTTGAGTCATTGCGTTCTCTCCGTTGAGAGATTCCGTTCTCTCCGTTGAGACGTCCGAACGCCACCGCAGGCACAGAGAGGCGCACAGAATCCGACGGGCAGAGCCATCCTGCGAAGCCTGTCCCCAAGGCCAGGGCGTTTTACGACTAACAAATGGTCCGCTCAGCCCTCCGAAACGACTTCTTCACCAAGGATTCGACCAGTTTTTGCGTCAGGTGGTTCGAGAGCACCCTCACCCACCGCCCCGAGGAAGGATAGGCTCCAACCTCTCGCGCATAAGCGAGAAAGTCCGGATAGGAGAGCGTCCTCTTTCCACGTCGCTTGTAAGAAGACCGCAACTTCCGCATAAACTGAAATGAATAGGAGAATGCGCCCAGATTCCGCAAGTCATCTCCCAGCTGGCGATGGTACTCTGCATAGAGGTTCGCAAAGCACCGAACGTCCGGGAACGTGTTCGGATCATACGAGTCCTGTCCGGGATGGCAGCAGTAGACCGCAAACGGGTGCGACAGGAACCCCGTCTGCCCGCAAGCCCCCGCACGCAGCAAGATGGCGATATCATGTGCCCGCCCGCAACGCCGATGCAGGTCTGGGATGTCCAAGGTCCTGAAGACATCCGACCGATAAAACGCAAACGGATAGCGCCGTGCGCCACAGTCGAACAAGAAGGAGGCCCATGCCCTGGAATCCAGCAGCAATCCGCGACCCGATGGCGGCTCCGGACAGAACCGAATCTCATCGACGGGCAACTGAACGGACTCTCCGACGACAAGCGCAAGGTCGGGATGCCGATTCAACAGCTTGCTTACAAACGCGAAGTAATGCGGATCAAGGACATCGTCATCATGAAAGACGGCGACATGACATCCGTCCTTGGCCAGCCTCTGCGCCGTCAGCATGTTGCCCAGCCGCCCCAGGTCCCCCGTCGAACAATGACGCGCCCCTCGCTCCGCGCGCGACAGGACGACTTCACGCGTCTTCGGGTTGCTTCCGTTGTCCAGAACCGTCACCTCGCGCGGCGGACAGGTCTGAGACAGGATTGAGTCAAGCTGCCGCGCCAGCAATCTCGGTCGGTCGTATGTCGCGACAAACACTTGCAGCTTATCATTCTCCATCTGATTTTCCCTCCTTCGTGATTTCAGCAAATGGACTTCCGTATGGCTTCCGCAAGGCCCACCTTGACGCGAAGGCCGAGTTCGCTTTTCGCGCGGCAGACGTCCGGCACGTAGACATTCGCCGCGCCGCGCACAGGCTGGCCCAGCACGCGCACCACACCCTTCGCGCCAAGGGAATCGCAGACCTGCCGCGCGAGACCGCGAATCGAGACCGCCTCATCCGAGCCGACGTTATAGACCCGCCCCGATGCGCCGCGCGACAGAATGGCCCACAGCCAGTCCACCAAATCGTCCGCATAAAGATAGGACCTCAAGGGCGAACCATCGCCAGTGATGATGAGGTCCTTCCCCTGCAGCGCGTCGCGGATGAAATTCCCGACAGCGAAATGCGCGTCACGATCCAGATACTTGCCGACAAAGGCAAAGCATCGCGGCAGAAGTACAAACAGTCCCGAATCGACCGCCATCCGTTCCGCTTCCAGCTTGGCCGTGCCGTAGGCCGTGTACGGCCTCGGCTCGTCATCTTCCGAGAACGGACGACCGAAGCCGCGCCCATACACGCCTCCCGAGGAGACCATCATGAACCTCTCCGCACCACAGGCACGAGCCTGACGCAAGGCGTTCGCCGTGCCGTCGAGAATGATCGAACGCATTTCCGCGTCCGCGACATCGATTCGAGCCGGGGTGGCCGCATGAATCACCCAGTCAAACTTCGCCGCACCGACCGCGAACGTGCGCACATCACCTTCAAGGAAGCGCACGCCGACGGACAGTTCAGGATACCGTTCGGCAAAGCGGAAGGCCGACCGCGACAGGACCGTCAGCTCGCCCAACGGACACCGCCGATGGCAGTCCAGGATCGACTTCCCGAAGAACCCCGTTCCGCCCGTTATCAGAATGCGTTTCATTTATCAACAAGTAAATGGCAATACGAAGCATCGAGATCGCCATGTTATTCTTTTGGGAACAAGAAGCCCTTTAGCATCTTTCCGTAAAACTTAGGACAAAACCACAGCATCTTCCAATATCTAAACAGCCTTTGAACCCTGTTCTTTCCCCAAAACATGGGATTCCGAACATCAATTGAATTGCCCAAGTTTTCATAAATGCCCCCCATAGCATCGCAGTTAAGCCACCTTTGATTGCCCAGCCTGATCATCAGGGAAGGGTTTGCGTCCGGCATCAAAAAGCACTTTGATTCCAATGCCATGACCTCTATCGCCAAATCAAGATGCCTCCAATCCGCAACCTGTGAAGGATGACACCGACATGCCACATCTCGCTTGAGAACCACATTTGAGACCGCCCAACAACGACACAATACCTCTCGAAGGAACACGTCTCTGTCCACAACAGCCTTCCCTGCCGGAAAGTTGCCATCACGAGCCGCGCGAGGCAAATACGCTGCATCGGTAGCGTTCAACCATAAATTGCTGAGGACAATCAGGCTATAATCATGGGCACGCAAAACATTCAGAAGAGTCCGCAAACCGCCCTTGCAATACAAATCATCATCACCAAGAAGATGAACGTACTTGCCTCGGCTTTCACTTAAGGCCCTGTCGACATTCCCATTAAAGCCAAGATTTCGGGCATTCCGAACATACTTGACAAGCGCAGGTCGCCTTAGCATCCATTCCCGAGCGATTTCCGGGACCCGATCCTCTGACGCATTATCACAGACAATGACCTCTATCGCATTCTCCGCGTCCGCATCTTCAATCTGAGAAACGACATTCTCGACAGTCTCCGACAAGAAACGAGAGCCGTTGTAAGTCGGAATGCAAATTGACAAAAGGACACGTTCATTCATAAGGCCTAAACATGCATTTCATTTTCTGAGCGTTCTCAAAAGCAGCCGATCACACCCTTTCACAAGATGCCGCATCACCCTTCTCACAATGGCTATCTTGTAACATCGCGAAAACAGATCTGAAGACACTTTCGCGTCCGCACATTTCACGCGAAACTGATTCCAAGACACATGTGCCAACTTTGACCACTTAAAAATCTCTCTCCCGTATTCATAAACATGACATTTGGAAAAGAAACGCGGCCAACCAGCATGGTTTAAGACATTCTGCGCAAAACTCAGGAGATTCACGAGATTCTCAACGGTAGGCGCGTTGTTCAGATTTGAAGAGTCTGAACCGGCGTGCAAGCGATACCGAATCATGGGATCGCGAAATTTAACAACAATCCCCTTTTGCGACAGACTCAACAGCATGGCGTGGTCGAATAATTTTCCGTATCGCTCCGGAGCAATCTCAAGTTGCTTGTACACGTCCGTACGGTAGACCATTGCGGCAAAGCAGAAGCGCCCACCGGCCAAATAGAGATACGGCGCCAAATGCTGCGGATATGCCCAGCAACGATCGCCGACCGCAGTCCAATTTGCGCCATCGCAACAAAACATAGACTTATAATTGCATGAGACTCCAACCACGCCGCGAACGCGCGTCAAGACTGACAACACCTTTTCTATGTACTGCGGATGTATGACGTCATCATCGTGAAATACCGCGACATACGGCCTTTCGGCAAGTTGCTGCGTACGACGAAAACTCTCAGCATTTGAATCCGAATGCCGAGACGCCCTTTCGAGACGGATTGTATGCTCAGGATGCGAATTGCGCATTTGCTCGACAACATCTCGCGTATTGTCAGTTGAAGCGTTGTCAACAATGATGATGTTCAATCCGCGAACTGTCTGCAAACAGAGTGATTCAAGCTGGATTCGCAACAGCTCGGCCCTGTTGTACGTAACGACCATGACATCAAGGTCATCCTTTGAGATGTTTTCCATCAAAGCCTTTCTAATGAGTTTGTCTAAAAGGAATCACGCTCCGCATACCACACTCATTCCACAATTGAGGGGGTCATGTCGTTGAGGTCTTTGCTGAACTCAAGTTTCGGAACGACTGCCGTAAGCCCGTCAAGCTTTACTTCGATCAACTCGCCTCCTCTGCAACATCTCGGAAACCCTCCTGTCTCAGTGACACATGAATAGCGCAAGCCATAAGCGGCCGCAAGGTCAGAAAATGACGGAACACAATACCCGCCATCCTTTGTCGTCCCCGCCATATTCGAGTCAAAATACAGACGCTGAAACTGCGTAATCATCCCGAGCGCCTGATTGTTGAAGACGACTACAGTCACAGGAAGTCGATATTGAGAAATCAACAGCAGAGACTGGACGGCGATATGAAGTCCCCCGTCACCGCAAAGGCAGTAGACATGGCGGTTGGGATTGGCAAAAGCCATGCCGACCGCGGCTGGTACAGCATAACCCATAGGTGCCATGCCGCCGCTGGTCAGGAACATCTGGCAGCCGTTCGGTCTCAACATCTGAGCCGCCCACATCTGATTCTGTCCGATGTCAACGACAAAATCATCACGTTCTGTCGCCAAACTCCCAATTCGATTCATTATGTCGTACGGCAATGTCTTCTCAACAAACCGCTCAACATCATTTTCTTGGGAAAATCTCGCCTTGAGGGACTGTGCAAAATCGCACCACAAAGTTTGAGAACATTTAAGTTGCCGTGCATAAGCGGAACTCAAAAATGTCGCGCAATCGCCTTTAAAGGCAAGCTGATTCGGAAGCCTATTCTCTTCAAGCTCAGAAGAATCCACATCTATCCGAATGAATTTTATGTTTTTCAGCAACTCGGACTTGCGGTTTCCCGTCTGCCGAAGATCAAGCCGAGAGCCCAACGCCAAAACCACATCCGCCCGCGCCAAAGCCATGTTTGCGCATCGGTTTCCATAGCTCCCTATCATGCCCAGGCAATTCACGTTGGTTTCGTCAACGAGACCTTTCCCCATCAAAGAAACCACATACGGATATCCTGACTCACGCAAGAACGCTCTCGCGGCCTCGCGCACTTCTCGCTTGGCAAGGCCGCCGCCACACAGAACCAGGGGGCGATTAGCCGAAGAGAAGACCGATGCGATTTCCTTTGCACCATCTGCCGAAAGGTTTTCCGTTAGCGGCAACTCCTTTACAGGAGCATCATCCCCATCTGCAATGTCCGCGCGTTGGACATTCATCGGCAAATCCAGCAACACGGGACCCTTGCGTCCGGAAATCGCAATCTCGACAAGCTGACGCAAATCCAGCATCAGCCGTGTCGGATCATCGGCCAACTTAACGGCCTTTGCAATCGGACGAGCAATCGAGACGATATCCGTCTCTTGAAATCCCTGCTGGCGTATTCTCTTATCGTACTTGTACTCATAGGCATTGACCTGCCCTGTGATGTAAAGCACTGGGACGGAGTCAAAGTAAGCATTCCCGACGCTCGTCACCGTGTTCGTTGCGCCAGGTCCACTCGTTGTCAGGCAGACGCCGATCCGGCCCGTCGCCCGAGCATACCCTTCAGCCGCAAAAGCCGCCGATTGCTCATGATAGCAAGGGACAAATCGGACACGCTTGCTCTTGCTCAAGGAATCAACAAGATGCGTGATCATTCCACCTTGATAGCCAAACACATATTCAATGCCTTGGCGCTCAAGAAATCTAACTATACGATCAGAAGCTTTCATCGTCAGCCTAACGAATTTCTCACTCAGCAACCCTTCCCGCAGAACGCGCGAATCGTCTTGACCATGCAGTCGAGCCGCGTCTCGCCCATGCCGGGGTAAAGTCCGATCCAGAGAGAATCGTTCATGATCGTATCGGTGTTCGTCAAGTCGCCCGCGATTCGGTAGTCCACGCCTTCGACCAGCGCGTCCATGCACGGATGCCGCGTGAGATTGCCGGCGAAGAGGTTGCGCGTCTGGATGTTCGCAGCCTCCAGATGCTGCGCCAAGTCGTTGCGGGTGAAGCCCGCCCCCTTCTGCACCGTCATCAGGAAGCCGAACCAGCTCGGGTCCGCCTCGGGAAGCGGACGGAAGATTCTGAGTTGCGGCAGGTCCTTCAACCCGTCGTAAAGGCGCACGTAGTTCGCCTTGCGGCTCTCGACGAATGACGGAAACTTCTCCAGCTGGGCGCATCCGACGGCGGCCTGCAGGTCGGTGCACTTGAGGTTATAGCCGAAGTGCGAATAGACGTACTTGTGGTCGTAGCCGAGCGGCAGCCGCCCGAACTGCTTCGTGAAACGGCAGCCGCAGGTGTTGTCCACGCCCGACTCGCACCAGCAGTCGCGCCCCCAGTCTCGGATGGAAAGCGCGATCTTCCTGAGCGTCGGGTCGTTCGTGTAGACCGCGCCGCCCTCGCCCGTCGTCAGGTGGTGGGGCGGATAGAACGACGACGTGCCAAGGTCGCCCCACGTCCCCGTGAGCCTTCCCGCATACCGCGAACCCAGCGCGTCGCAGTTGTCCTCGATGAGCCAGAGACCATGCCGCTTGCAAAACGCCTTCACCGCCTTGACGTCGAAGGGGTTCCCAAGCGTGTGGGCGAGCATGACGGCCTTCGTCTTCGGCGAGACGGCCGCCTCCAGCCGAGAGACGTCAACGTTCGCCGTCTCCAGATCAATGTCCACAAAGACGGGAACGGCTCCGTACTGGACGAGGGGCGCGACCGTCGTCGGAAAGCCCGCCGCAACCGTGATCACCTCGTCGCCGCGCATCACCCGACGCTCGCCCAGAAGCGGCGAAGTGAGCGTCATGAAGGCAAGGAGATTCGCCGACGAACCGGAGTTGACGAACAGCGCGAAACGCACGCCGAGATAGCGGGCCAACCCCTGCTCGAAGGCCTTCGACCAGCGTCCGTAGGTCAGCCAAAACTCCAGCGCCGAATCGACGAGGTTCGTCATCTCCTTCGCATCAAAGACGCGGCCCGCGTAGTTGACGCGGCTCTTGCCCGGCTCGAACGCGGCATTCTGCCGAGGCTCATGGACGAGCCTGTAGTATTCCTCGACCTTCTTGAGAATGTCCTGTTTCAGTTCCTCTGCGTTCATCTGTCGTTTCCTTTCTCAAATTCCTCAAACTCGCGGATCTGCTGCCGCGTGAGCGCCAACGGACGTTCGCCGTTCGCCACGCCTCCGTACCATGCGGCGACCTTCGCGATCGTCTCGGCGAAGTTCCAGCGCGGCTTCCAGCCGAGAACGCGGGCGGCCTTGCGGATGTCAAGGTTCAGAAGCCCCGCCTCATGGACGGCATTCGGATCGCTTCGATCGATCCACCGACCGCCCGTGTGCTTCAACAGTTCCTCGACGACGGCCTTCACCGTCCGGCTCGCGTGCGGGTCCGGCCCGAAGTTGAAGCCGCTCGCGACGGCGGCGAAGTTCTGTCGCGCGTCCAGTGCCGCCCCCAGCGTCAGGTAACCCGAAAGCGGTTCAAGGACATGCTGCCACGGCCGCGTCGAGACCTTGTTGCGCACGGGTATCGCCGCACCCTTCTGCAATGCGCGGAAGCAGTCAGGGATGATGCGGTCCTTCGCCCAGTCGCCGCCGCCAATGACGTTGCCTGCGCGTGCGCTCGCAACCCAAACGGGTGAAGACGGGTCGTTGAAGAACGAGCGGCGATAAGAGCTGATCACGAGTTCGTCGCACCCCTTCGAGCAACTGTAGGGATCATAGCCGCCCATCGGATCATCCTCTCGATAGGGACGGGCCGTCTCCCGGTTCTCGTAGCACTTGTCCGTCGTGACGAAGACGGCGCTGCACTTCGCCTTGAGGCCGCGCAGGGCATCAAGGACATGAACCGTCCCCATCACGTTCGTGTCAAAGGTCTCGACCGGCTCCGCATACGACAGACGCACAAGCGGCTGGGCCGCGAGATGGAAGACGAACTCGGGCCGAACCGCCTCGACAACCTCGCGGACCGTCACGCGGTCGCGGACATCACCGCGCAAGTCCATCTTGACGCGGCGGGCAAGGCGCAGTTGCGTGAACAGCGAAGGCCTCGTCGGGATCCCGTCCGAGAGCCCGTAGACTTCCGCCCCCCGCGCAAGCAGCCATTCGCAGAGCCACGAGCCCTTGAAGCCCGTGTGCCCCGTCACAAGAACCTTCCGTCCCCGATAGCAGGCCAGGTTTTCCATCCGTCTCACCAGACCTTCCACGGCGCGTTCCCCAAGGCCAGCATCCTCTCCAGCATGTCCCGCTCGCGCGCATTGTCCATGCATTGCCAAAATCCGTTGAAGACGAAGCTCTTGAGCTGACCCTCAGCGGCCAAACGCTCCAACGGCTCACGCTCAAAGACCGTTGCGTCGTCCCTGAGATAATCGAAGACAGCGGGCTCCAGCACCATGTAGCCCGCGTTGATTGGTGCCGAATCCCTCGCGCTCTTCTCGCGGAACGCACGAACGGAATTGTTCTCGTCAATGTCAAGAACGCCCTTGGACTGTTCCAGCCGAACGGCGGTCAGGGTTGCGACCTTGCCGTGCGACCGATGGAACTGCACAAGCCGCCCGATGTCCACATCACACACCGCGTCACCGTAAGTCATTAGGAACGTCTCGCCTTCGACATAGTCCCGAACACGCCGAATCCGCCCGCCCGTCATCGTGTTCAGGCCGGTATCGACAACCGTCACACGCCACGGTTCGCACGCGCTCGCGCGCACGGACATCTCGTTTTGACCGCCGCGATAGTCGAACGTGACGTCTGCACTGTGCAGAAAGTAATTGGAAAACCAGTCTTTGATGCAAGCCTGCCGATAGCCCGCGCAGATGATGAAGTCCGTATGACCGTAGTGCGCGTACTCCTTCATGATGTGCCACAGGATCGGCATGCCGCCGATCTCGACCATCGGCTTCGGGACGCGGCGTGTCTCCTCCGAGAGCCGCGTGCCCAAGCCACCCGCCAATATGACAACTTTCATCTCTCTCCTTTCAGCACGAAATCCCAAGAAGCCGCTCGACCCGTGCCGAAAAAGAAGAGTGGCGTGTTCCTATGTCACCACGTCTTAGGATAGGCATCGCCAAACGCCCGAGTAAAAACATGGATGATGAAACACGCCACGTGTGGATACACACGCAGCGCGATCACCGTATTCCGCTTTTACTCTAATCTTTGGCGAAGTTTATCCTAAAGCGTCATACGCTGATTCGCGTACGCTGCCCGGGTTAGGTTGCCCACCCCGCGCATCTCCCGCTCCGGGCCTGTCGCCCGTGGGAAGCCGGCCGCCTCAGAAGCGCGACCGGTCTATCGTTCAACTTTTAATGCTTATTCATCCTCCCTTTGAAAGACAAGAGCATTATACCATATTCTGATGTTCACAAACAATGCCCCGAAAACAGCGCCTCGCGCCGAAAATGGTAATATCTAACGGGTCAGCAAAGAAGAGAGGAAGGCCAGGGGGGAGGGGACCAAAGAAGAAAAGCGAACAACGCCACCCCATAGATGCCGGGGACGACCTGGAACGGGTGCGTCAATCGATGCGGATGGATGAGGTGTCTCCATGCGGATGGAAGAGCCGCCTCCATGCGGATGGATGAGCCATCCCCATGGCAACCATGATTTTTGAATTTCTTTTTGCGAATTTCGACGCAAAGCTCCGCAGACGCTGCGGCATGTCACCACAGCGCCTCGCGCAAGAGAAGTGGATCTCTCGGGCAAGACGAGCGGCTTTCTTGGGCAAGAGGGGAGAGGGAAGTGGGCGCTCAGATATCGACTTCGACCTCGACGGTCTTGTCGGCGGTCGTTGGCTTTTGCTCGACCTTCTCCGCCGTCTTTGTCGTGATGCCGCGCGCCTTCTTCGAGGATGTCGGCAGATACCGATAGTAGACCATCAGCTGAAGCGCGACCCAGCAGGTCGGCGCAACCGGTTGCGAACCGATATGCATATCCTCGCAAGTCCAATAGCCGAGATTGCGCTTCACGCCTTGAGCGTCGGTGTAAGCCCCCTTCTTGACCGTCTGGCCGTTGTAGTAGATGTCGATCATGCGACGATTCCAGTCTTGCCATCGTCTGCCGCCGCCGTTAAAGAACACCATCGTCGCCCAGTAGTTGCCGCGCACGGGACAGCACGAACTGTCGATTGAGCCAAGCGTCGGCGCTTCCCAGTCGTCATCAAGGATCTTCATCGTCTTCTCGACGATCGGCAAGTCGCCAAAGCCAAGATACTGCAACCCGACGACACCGACCATGAAGTGCCAAATGCCCGTCCGCCGATAGCCCGCGCGCGGCGGTCCGTAGTAGTCGCTTGAAAAGCCGCCGTCGCTCTGGTTGCCCTGAATCAGGAAGCCCTCCTTCAGCTTCGCAAGCGCCGTCGAAAGGTTCTTTGGCTCGATGCCGCTCATCTGCGCAGACCTGAGCGCCATCGTCTGGAATGCCATGCGCAGCAGCTGCGGACGCGTGTTCACGCCCTTCTCCTCGTCCGGACCCCAAACCGTCTCGTGAAGCTGGTCCGCCATCACCTGCACAGCCCGCGTCGCCGCCTCCTTGAGGTTTGGGTTCTTCAGGAAGCCGTAGGCTTCCGCAAGCGCGTGCGTTCCAACCGGATCAAGGCTCTCACGCCGCGACATCAGCCATTCGAGCCCCCTTGAGACGCAGTTGCCGAACTCCCCTCCGCCGCTCTTCTCGCCGTGCGCAAGAAACGTGAGCAAGACAAGGCCCGTGACGCCCTGACGGTCGGCGCCTGTTGAGCCCGACCAGCTGCCGTCTGGACGTTGCTGGGTCTTCAGCCACCGCAAGGCGTTGATGACGGCCTCCTCCGTCCGCTGGCTGCCGCCGTACTTGCGCAACGCGCCGACACGCGAGGCCGCGCTGCGCGTCTCGCCGTAGATCGACTTCATCGTGATCGGCGACTTGACGAGCGCGACAGACGTCGGATCCGGCGGACGCAACGACTGCTCGACAGACGTCGCCGTCGGACTTGGCGCGACAAGGTCCGCTATCTGCATCGGCACGTCAGACGGCGTGTCGATCGAGATCTCAACCTCCGTCTCATAGGAAGTCTCCGTCTCCATCTGCTCGCCCTCGTCCTCCAGTGGCGCGTCCTCTTCCTGAGTCCGGGCGACCTCAATCTGGATCGTTCTGGTCGCCTGTCTCGCGCTATCCGTCACCACGCAAAGGATGACGACGAAGATGACCGGGGCGACCACGGCGACAATCGGTGCGGCCAGTCGCTGCAATTCCGTCCGCGCAAACTTATATTCCGCCGAGGCGTGCGGCTTCCCAAGCCCTTTGACCATGCGGGAAAGCCGTTGGAAATAGCCGATTTCGGCGTAGGCCGCCTCTAATTCCTCCAGGTGCTCCTTCCTCACCTCGTCAGCCGTCAACTCGCGTTCCTCGTCGCTCATTTTCCACCCTTCTTCGGATACGCCAACTCGACGGCGACGTTCCCGAGTCTCGCGATTTCGCCGCGTCGGTTCTTGCCCTTCGCCTTGACGGAAACCTCGTTTGGCCCATGGCGCAACAGGCCATCCGGAATCTCGTAAAGCTGCGTGCCCGCCCGCTTCTTGAACGACCTCAGCTCCTTGCCGTTGAACGTGACGACCGTCTCCATGCCGCTCGGAATCGATGCCTCGGTGACGAGCGTCGCCTTCGGCGCGCCACCGTCCTCACCCTTCAGCGCGACCGCGTCGTCCCAGACGTTCACGTGATATTTCGCGACGCCCTTCGAGAGGGAGATCGGGCTGTTCGAGAGCAGCGACTCGACGCCGACGTACTTCGTGCCGTCCTTCAGCACGTTTCCGGCCACGCGGTCATTCGTGTAGCAGACGAAATACCGCTTGTCCGCGCGCCTGTTCGCCGAGGCGTCAAAAGGCGCAATCGCCTCATGTGAGATGCCCCACTCGTGGTGAAGCGCCATCGTGTACATGCAGCCGGACGCCTGGCACAAGAGCGCATCCGCAATCCGCGCCGCGTAGGTCGGTCGGCTTTGGCGCGGCAACCGCTCATCGTCACCAATGTAGCCCGAATCATTCCCGACGTAGATGCCGCTCGCGGCAAAGGAAACATAATAGGGAATGCCCGCCTTGCGCACGAGATCGCCCGTCACGTTCCAGCGATTCAGCTGGAAGCCTCCGCCCAGCATGATCGCGTCGAGAAGTTTCGCATCGAGCCACCCCTGAAGGTTAATGCCGATGTCCTTGCAGAAGCCGACCGAATCCGGCACACGCGCGCAGAACGTGACGGAATGCCCCAGCCGCGTCGCCGCGCCCTTGCACGCCACGCCGATTTTCCGCATCATCTGCGTCAGAGCCTCGGCTTCCTTCGGTTCGGCCTTGCCGCCCATCGCCACGCTGCGGAAGAGCGTCGGGTTCATCATGAAATCAACCATCACCCCATCCATGTCGTACTTGCCGGCAATCTCGCACGCAATGGCCGAGAACCTTTCGCGCACCTTTGCGTTGCCGTAATCGACCGCGACCGCATTGGCGAAGGGCGTCGCGGCCTTCCCGTCAGGACTCATCAGCGCATCGGGATTCTTCGTCTTGAACGACGGCCACAGGTAGGAATACCACGAGCCGGGCGTATTCCGCGTTCCGCCCAGACGTGCCCCGTGGATCAGCAGGTTGACCGGCAGCGCGACGACCACCTCTTTCTTGTTCGCGCGACACCACCTGACCGTCTCCGCCAGCGGGTCAATCCCCTTCTGCATGAGTTCTGGCATCGCGTTGCGGTAGGGCGAAAGCCATTTTGAGTCAGAGGCCGGCTGGACTGTCGGGAAATCCGCCGAGCCGAGTTTCGCCGCCATCGCCCCAAACCCAAATGTCGGCGCGACCACGAGCGTGTCAAATTTCAGCGAATCAAGCCCCGCAAGCGCGACTTTCGGATAGTTCTCGGCCGTCGCGGGAAGAGCCTTTGGCCAAAAAGCCGCGTGGTAGGCGACGTAATGATAGAGGGTCTTGCCACTGAAGGCCGAGGCCGTCAGGGCCATTGCCACGCAGAAGGCAAACAGAACACTGAAGCGTTTCATCACTTAATGAAACGCCGCAAACGCGTCGGGAGTTCAGCCCGCCGAGCAATTTCTCACGGTCCTCGACGAACGCCCGCTGCGTCAATCGCCGCGCGAGGGCGTGGCAAGGCGACGCCAGATGCAGAGGCGCGTCTTTCCATACGTGCGGTCACGCAAGAGGTCCCAGCCCGGCGTCTCTTCCGCCTTCTGCACAGCCGTCATCTCTGCGACAAACATCCCGTTCGGTCGAACGACGTTCCGCGCGGCAAGCGTCGCAAGGACTTGCGCGTAGCCCTTCTCCTCACCCAAGGCGTAGGGCGGATCGGCGAAGGCGATTGAGAAGCCCGCGCCCGAATAGGTCGAGAGGAACCGATAGCAGTCGGCAGCGACGACCGTCACGTTTCGCCCGGCGGCAATCGTCTTCAGGTTCTCGCCCAAGACAACGAGATGTCTGCGGCTCTGCTCGACAAACGTCCCCGTACGCGCACCACGCGAAAGCGCCTCCAGCCCGACGGCGCCGCACCCGGCGAACAGGTCAAGGAAGTCGCTCCCCGCGATTTCTGGCGAAAGGATGCTGAACAGGGCCTCGCGCACCCGATCCTGCGTCGGACGGATTGCATCCGACTTCGGGACCTTGAGGTTGCGCCCCCTGAACTCGCCGCCCGTAATTCTCATCCGACTACATCTCCGCAATGAGGACGCTGGAGCCGACAGGCATCAGCAAGTCGATCTCCGTCTGGTCCGGGGTCTTGAACGAGACGCCCAACGACTTCCAGAACGCGGACGACCCGCGCGGCAGTTCATAGGCGCCGACCTTGCCGGTCGGCTCTTTCACGAGGTCATAGCGCTTGAAGAACTTCTCCTTCAGGAGCAAGTCGGCCGTCCGCGTGCGGCGATGGACGACGAGCGTGAAACGCGGATGGTCCATCACGTAGACCTTCGCCCCGAGACGGACCGTCTCGACGTGCCCGCCGTTCAGGCGGGCGAACGAGGCAAAGGTCGAACCGTTCTCGGCGGCGATGCGCGAGGCGGAATCGCCGCGCCGCACCTCGACCTGCCGCACCCAGAGCGACGTCTTCCCCTCGAAGAGCCGCTTCATGTTCAGAACGCCCAGCCGCCGCGCAAGCGCGTCGTCCAGATCCGCCGCCGGCGAACCCGGCAACGCGCGAATCTGCTCAATCGTCGAGACCGCCATCTCGACGTCGCGGCGGCGCTCCGCCTCCTCCAGCCGCAGCAAGAGGTTGCGTACGCGCGGCGGGCGGCTCTCCGTCACGGCGCGGCTCACGACCGACGGCGTCGCCGGCATCGGCCCAGCCGCCCGGACGACCGGCGACGGCTCGGATTCCTTGACGACCGCAGCCGCCTCGGGCGCACGGGAAGCTGACTGCCCGTGACGCCGCACGAGCGTGACGACAAAAGAGACGAACGCGACAAGTCCGACGACGAGAAACAACCACCCGAGACCGGACGACTTCTTCTCGTCCTGTCTCGGGTTCCATTCCAGTCCGTACCTGCCGCGATTCAGAGACATCGCCGCTTACTTCTGCTTCGGCTCTTCCGTCGGGACGACGCCCGAAACGCACGCACGCGCGATCTCGACCGTCGTGCCGGGGCAAATCTCGACCTTGAACGTCTTCTCCGTCGCTTCCTGGATCGTGCCCATGAGGCCGCCCGCAAAGACGATCTTCGCGCCCGCGCGGAGCTCCTCGATCATCTTGCGGCGCTCCTTCTCCTTGCGCTGCTGCGGGCGAATCATCATGAAGTAGAAGATCGCGAGAATGAGGAGCATCGGGACGAGCATCCCCATGCCGCCACCGTTTTGAGCGGGAGCAACCGCCGCGTCGCAGAGCATCAGTGCTGTATTCATTTGTCTTTTTTCTTTCCTTTTTGTCTGTTTGGTTTGGAAGTCCGATTAGTTCTTGTAAGCCCTGACTTCGGCCAGGAATTCGGAGAACACGCCAGCCGCAATCGCCGCGCGCATCTCGCGCATGAACTCGTTGAGCCGCCAGACGTTGTGGATCGTCAGCAGCCGAAGGCCGAGAATCTCGTCACACGCCAGCAGATGCCGCACGTAGCTGCGCGAGAAGTTGCGACAGCAATAGCAGTCGCACCCCTCCTCGACAGGCCCCGGATCACGCGCCCATTTCGCCGCCTTGATCGCAACGTTGCCCTTGCGGGTGATGGCCGTGCCGTGCCGCGCGATGCGCGTCGGGATGACGCAGTCGAACATGTCAACGCCGCGCGCGACGCACTCGGCCATCTGGTGCATGACGCCGAGTCCCATCACATAGCGCGGCTTGTCCTCCGGCAGACACGGGACGCTCGCGTCAACGGCCTGGTACATGAAGCCCTCAGGCTCGCCAACCGAGACGCCACCAATCGCATAGCCGTCAAAGCCGATCTTCACGAGCTCTTCCGCGCAATGCCGGCGAATGTCATCGTAGACGCCGCCCTGCACGATGCCGAAGACCATCTGCCCGTCCGCATGCGGCTCGTCCTTCGACCGCCGCGCCCAGCGAATCGTCCGCTCGACCGATTCAACCGCGCGACTGCGCTCGCAGGGATACGGCAGGCACTCGTCAAAGACCATCGCGATGTCAGACCCGATGACGCGCTGCATTGCCATGGACTCCTTCGGGCCGAGGAAAAACGCGTGCCCGTCAATGTGCGACTGGAAATGGCAGCCTTCCTCCGTGAACTTCCGCATCTTCGCGAGCGAGAAGACCTGAAAGCCGCCCGAGTCCGTCAAGATCGGCCCGTCCCACCGCATGAACCGGTGCAATCCGCCCGCCGCCGCGAGGACGTCCGGACCTGGGCGCAGGAGAAGGTGGTAAGTGTTCCCGAGAACGACCTGCGTCTTCAGCTCGACGAGATCCCGAGGCTCCAGAGCCTTCACCGTGCCCAGCGTCCCCACATCCATAAAAACAGGCGTCTCGACGACCCCATGCGCGGTCGCAAGCCGTCCGAGTCGCGCTTTCGTGCGCGAGTCCACTTTTGTCACTTCAAATGCCACGGCGCATATTTTACCAAAAAATAACAATTCCCACTTGCGTAAAAAGAAAAAATCGTGTATCATTCTCTCCGTAACTCAAAAAAGAGGTGTCTTTAATATGAATAAAGTTCTGCACGTCCTTGTCTACGTGTTTTTGGCGCTCGCCGCCGCTGCGCTCTACTTCGAGCTTCAACTCAACTCGAAGCGTTCCTTGTTGACGGACCGAAACCGTCTTCAAGAAGACTATCTGGTCAAGATCGCTCGAACAATCGAGAAAAGCGACCCTGCGAAGGACCGGTCGCTGGAAATCAACCAAGACTCCTCCCCCGTCGAAGCGCGCCTTGTCGATTCGCCCGACATGAGAAACGTTCTCGAAGACTACAACAGTGCACTTGAGCAGATCCGCACAGGCGATGACGTCACCTACAAGTGGGGGCAGAACGAGCGCGAGCAGCTCCGCGCCGTCTATGCGACCGACATCGACGGCAAGCCGGTCATGGACGGCAACGAATTCCTCAAGACCGGTCCGGGGACCGAAGACGAGCTCCTGAGCAAGCTCTTCGACTCCGCCAAGGCCCAGCAGGCGCGTCTCAACACGACCCGCGCGGCATTGGCCGATCTCCGCGCCAAACTTGAGGCGACGGTCGCCGAGATCAACAAGCTGAAGCCCGATGCGCGCCAGGACAAGGTGACTCTCGCGGAGCAGAAGGAAAAGATGTCGGAACTTGAGCAGGAACGCGACAAGGCTCAGTCCGAGGTGACGAAAATCAAGTCGATGGTTGACGAGCTGAACAGCGAAATCGCCTCGAAGAATGACGAGATCCAGCGCAAGGACGAGGAAATCGAAGCCAAGAACGAGGAGATTGCGAAGGCGAAGCAGCTGAACGAGAACCTCCGCAAGATGCTTCAGGAGTCCATCCAGACGACGCAGGGGCAGGCTTCTGCGGCAGGCGCGGGCACGGCTGTCTCGTCGCTTCCGGCGGGCGACAAGGGCAAGGTCGTCGAGGTTGACAACGACAAGATGTTCGCGATTGTCGAGTTCTCTGAAACGGCGATGAAGGAACTCAAGGGCGATGACCTTTCGAAGGCCCTTCCGGCCATTGACCTCGGCGTCAAGCGCAACAACACCTTCGTCGGTCGCCTCCGCCTCCGTCAGGAAGTCAGGGGCAAGCCGTATGTCATCTGCGACATCCTCGGCGCGTGGTCCCAAGACAAGATGGCCGAGGGCGACACGATTTTCGCCGACTGATGAAGACATTCGCGTTCATCTTGGCTGGTCTGGCGCTCCCTCTCCTTGCGGGGTGCATCGCCGACTCGGCAGAGGATTCGGATTTGCCGTGGGCCTCCAACCGAAGCTGGGAAGGCGTCGCGCCTATCGCGCCTTCCGTGATGGACCGCTACGAATGAGCGCGTGCGCATGAAAAGTGGCTTGGTTGAAAAGTGATTGCTGATCAAAACCTGACACTCAACGAAGGCGGCGTCCGACTGGATGCCGCCCTTCTTCATGCCTTCCCCACCACAACGCGCGCGTTCGTCCGGGACGCCATTGGATGCGGGATGGTCCTCGTCAACGGGCGACGGGCGGCCAAAGGCTTGAAGCTGCAGGGCGGCGAGACGCTCCATGTCGTCGAACTGCTCGAAGCCGGCGACAATCTTGTCACGCCCGACGGAGCCTGTCCCCAGCCCCTGTTTGAGGACGCGGCACTTCTGGCGTTTGACAAGCCGACGGGGATGCCCGTCCAGCCGCTGACCTGTCGTGAGACCGGAACGCTGATGAACGCCGTTGCGGTGCGCTATCCCGAATGCCGCGCTCTCGGGCCAAACCTGACGCGACTTGGGGAAAACCCGCTGATGGCGGGTGCGCTTCACCGAATCGATGCCGATACGTCTGGCCTCGTCCTTGTCGCCCGCACGACAGAAGCCTTCACGAACCTCCGCAGGCAATTCGCCGCACAAGCCGTCCGGAAGACCTACCTTGCGCTGGTCGAAGGGTCCGTTGCCGTCGGCGGCACGCTTGAAAACGATCTCGTCCACGATCCGACGCTCCCCTTCTGTCGGATGATCGACTTCCGCCACAACCGGCTTACGCGCGCCCAATGTGCGAAGCTCAAGCCATTGCACGCCCTGACGCAGTTCCGACCGTGTGCGCAGATGATGGTCGAGAACGAGGAACGCACGTTGCTGGAAGTAACAATACGCACAGGCGTCACGCATCAGATTCGCGCCCAACTCGCCCTTGCGGGGATGCACATCGTAAATGACCGCCTCTATGGCGCGTTTGCCGTCGAGAACATGACCGGGCACTGTCTCCATGCGAAGGCCGTCGTCTTTGCTCATCCGGTCACGGGTGCGCCAACCGAGATCGCAACGCCTTTCCCAAGCTGGGCTACCGTGCGCTAAAAGCCGCGCCGCATTTCGGCAAAGCAAGAAGGCCGCGGCAGAATCACCGCAGCCTTCCCCGTGGGCACGACTTGTTGTCGTGTGCGCTTTACTTGTCGGCTTTTTCCGGCGTGTAGCGGCTGACAAGCGCCTCAATGGCATCAACGCGCGCCAACGCGATCTCCTCGCCCTTGTTTGTCTCCTTGAGTGCCGCCAAACGCGCAAGCGCCTCGTCCTTCTTCCCCGCCTGAGCCAAGCAACGCGCCGCGCCAAGCTGCGCCGTCAGCGTCAAATAGCCCTTCGGGCTCACCTTCACAAAGTCATCAAACGCGGCACGCGCCTCGTCAAACTTCTTGAGGGCCTCCAAGCACTGCGCCTTGCCAACCACGGGGATGTCGGCGAAGCCGTCTGGCGACTGACCAATCAAAGCCTCGTACTGGGCGAGAGCCTCCTCAAACCGCCCACCGTCAAAGTAACTCTTCGCAAGCCTCAGCTTCAAGGCCCCTTCGGTCGCCGTGCCGGAGTACTCCGAAACGGCCTCTTCGATCTCCTCCGTCGTGGCGGCATTGGCCACCGCGTTGGAAGCCGCCGCCTTCACCGCCACGCGATGATTCTTCCAGCCATACCAGCCCCCCACGGCAATCGCCGCGACAAGCAACCAGATGACCGTCTGCTTACCCTCCTTTTCCCACCATTCAATCAGCGGAAGGAGTTCAGGGTTTGTCTTGAGATTCATTCGTTCGTTCCTTTCTCTTCGTATAAATCGGCCCATTCGTTCAAGATCTTCTCGCTCTTCTTCTCGGTGCGCGCAACGATTCGGGCAAAATCGAGCGCATCCAGGAAGTCGCGGTTGTAGATGAAGCGCTGCTTGCCTTTCGTCGGGGACTGCGAGAGACGGCGAAGAGACTCCAGCAGCACGACGGACGTAAAGAACGTCATCTTCGGCGTTGCCAGCGGCTGGGTCAGATACTGCATGATTCGACGGCTCGCGCCATCCTTTCTCTCAGCACGGAAAGCCGCCGCCATGAGGACTGCCGCCCGAAGCCCATTCGAGACCTCAAAGCCCTTCCGCGCCATCATCTTCTCATATTCGTCCAAGACCTTGAGATAGTCGAACGTCTTCGACTTCACTCCGCCATCGCGATCGATGAACGCCGCAAGCTCCGGCACGAGATCGCCCAAAAGCCCATATTCGTAAAGCTGACGAAACGCTTCCGCGCTATGCCCATAGGGGAAGAGCCGAAACACCTCCTCGCAGACACGCGGCATAGCCGCCGTCAGAATGCAACGATGGTACTTCTTCATCGCCGCCCCTGTCTTTCGTTCAATCGTGAAGCCCAGACGCGAGGAGAACTTGATTGCGCGCATCATTCGGACGGGATCTTCCTGAAAGCGGACCTCCGGGTCGCCGATTGCGCGAATGACCTTCTTCTCAAGGTCCTTCATGCCACCGACCCAGTCGATGACAGAATAGTCCTTGATGTCGTAGAAAAGTCCGTTGACCGTGAAGTCGCGACGCGAGGCATCGGTTTCAGGCGTCCCGAACGTATTGTCCTCCTGCGGCCCCTCCGCCGCATGCTCAATGATCTCGCCAATCGATTGCGAGTTCTGGCGGAACGTCGCCGTCTCGATCACCTTCTCGCCGAAGCGAATGTGCGCGAGACGGAAGCGCCGCCCGATCAGGAAGCAATTGCGAAAGACCTTCTTGACCTCGTTCGGTCGCGCGGACGTGCCGACGTCAAAGTCCTTCGGCTTGCGCCCCAGCAGAAGGTCTCGCACGCCGCCGCCCACGAGATAGGCCGTGTAGCCCGCGTCCGAGAGGCGGTAAAGAACCCTCAGCGCGTCAGGGTCGATGTTCTTGCGCGAAATGCAATGCTCCGGTCGCTTATAGACGACCGGACCCTTGCCTTTGCGTTTCAGGAATCCAAACATCGACGCGAAACGCGCCTTCTTTGACGTGACCTTATCAGCCCTCTGCTTCAAGCGCCGCGTCAACTTCGTCGGTCGTCTCCATATTGTGGTAGACATCCTGCGTATCCTCAAGGTCTTCGAGCATCTCGACGAACTTGTTGATCGCCTTCGCCACCGCAACATCCGAAACAGGATTCGTCATGTTCGGCACGAGTCCGACGTTGGAGCTTTCCTCGTCAATCGCGATGCCCGCCGCCTTGATGGCGTCGGAAACCGCAATGAAGTCATTCGGCTGGCACTTGACCGTGAAGCCGCCGTCTTCGCTCACGACGTCCTCGGCGCCCGCTTCAAGCGCGACTTCCATCACCTTGTCTTCGGTGACGCCGTCCGCCGCCGGAATCATTACCTGGCCCAGCTTGTCGAACAGGCGCGACGCGCTGCCCGGCTTCGCGAGCTCGATGCCGTTCTTCTTGAAGACGTTCGAGACTTCCGCCGCCGCGCGGTTCTTGTTGTCGGTCAGGACGCGCACGACGATAGCCGTGCCGTTCTTGATGCCCTCGTACTGGGCGTCAACCATTTCGGCGGACTCCAGCTCGCCCGTGCCTTTCTTGATCGCGCGGTCAATGTTGTCATTCGGCATCTGCGCCGCCTTCGCCTTCGCGATAAGCGTGCGGAGCGTCGGGTTGTTGTCGGGGTTGCCGCCCTTCGCTTTCACGACAATCGTGATTTCCTTGCCGAGTTTCGAGAAGATTTTGCCCTTCTTCGCGTCTGCCGCGCCTTTCGCGCGCTTGATTGTCGCCCAATGGCTATGACCTGACATTTGTATCTCCTTTGTTGTTGAAAAGTGAAATGATGAATGATGAAAAGCAAATGGTCAGAAGAACGCTTAGATCTTGTGACGATAGGTGATGCGGCCTTTGCCAAGGTCATATGGCGAAATCTCGACCGTGACCTTGTCGCCAATCGCAATCTTGATGAAGAACTTCCTCATCTTGCCAGAAATGTGCGCGAGGACCTCGTGCCCATTCTCAAGCTGAACCTTGTACATCGTCGCCGGGAGAACCTTTGTGACGGTTCCCGTGACTTCAATCGCTTGATCTTCTTCTTTCGCCATTCGCAAGTGCCTTATTTGGACAATAATTTTACATATTGTATCATTTTTCCGCCCATCCGACAACCCGCCTACGGAATTTTCTTAACGAATCCCGGCAAACGCCTCAAACCGCTTGCGCACAAGGGGCTTCATCGGGCCGCCGTTGACGAACGGATCAATGGAGATTCCGCCGCGCGCGGCAAACTTGCCGATGACCTCCAAGTACTTCGGCTTCAAGAGCTTCGTAAGGTCATCGTAGATGACATTCACGACATCTTCATGGAAGTCCCCATGGTTGCGAAAACCGAAAAGATAGAGCTTGAGAGACTTCGACTCGACGAGCTTCTTCGCGGGAATGTAGCGAATCGTCAACGTCGCGAAATCGGGCTGTCCTGTCTTCGGGCAAAGCGTCGTGAACTCAGGCGCCGTGAACGTCACCCAATAGTCGCGTTCCGGATGCCTGTTCGCGAACGCGTCCAATACTGACGGATCGTAAGTCGTTGGCGCCTCGGTCGCCTTTCCCAGCGTCTTCAGCCCTTCCAAATCATTCCTCATGTCTTCTCTCTCCTTGCGGTTTGCGACTATTATACCGCACTCCTCATCTTGCTGTCAAAGGGACCGTCCCCAATGGCACGCAAATCCGCAAATCGTCGCGCCTTCAGCCGCTCGTCAGGAACGGAACAGGCTGGCGATCTCGGCATCCGAGAGGTCGCGCCATGCGCCGGGCGCAAGATCAGTCGGCAACTCGAACGCGCCGACAGCGACACGCTTCAGCGAAAGAACCACCAAGTGCGCAGCCGAACACATCTTGCGAATCTGGCGCTTGCGCCCCTCCTTGAGGACAAACTTCAGCAGCCGAACATTTGCCCCGAGGTCGCGTATCTCCTCGACGGGAACAGGTCGAATCGTGTAACCGTCATCCAATGTCAGCGGCGAACGCAAAGCCGCGAGCTTGTCCGCGCTCCAACGCCCAGCGACCTTGACAAGATACGTCTTGCGATGCTCAAAGCGCGGATGCGTCAGGCGATTGACGAGGTCGCCGTCGTTGCTCATGAGCAAAAGCCCCTCGGAATCCTTGTCGAGGCGTCCGACGGGCACCAGACGCTCGGACGTGTCCACAAGATCGGCAACCGTGCGCCCGCCGAACGGATCGCTCATCGTCGACAGGACGCCGACAGGCTTGTTGAGGACAATCGTGCGCTTCCTCTCCGCCGCGACAATCGGACGTCCGTTCACGCGGATTTCCACGCCTTCGCCAAAGCGCGCCCCCGGCTCTTTCACAACGAGGCCGTCCACCGTAACGACACCCGACTCAATGAGCGTCGCCGCCCCGCGCCGCGAAGAAACCCCCGCATGCGCAAGAATGTTCTGCAGTCTTTCGCCCTCGTTCATGTCTTAAGCCTGCGAGTAGAGGACATTGGAGGTTGCGGCATCGAGAATCGAGAAAGCCTCAGGATGACGATGAAGTTCCGAAACGAACGTGAGACGCGTATTGAACTCCTTTTGCAACTGCGCCAGAATCTCGCTGTCCTCCGTGCGGAGACGATGCATGACCTGCGGCGCAATGACAATCTTCGGCTCAAAGGGCTTCTTTTCGGCCTCGGCCTTGCGCAGAAGCGCGGCCAGCCGACGCTGAATCTCAATCGAGACGGCCATCGGCGACTTTACGACGCCATGTCCGTGGCAGTAGGGACAAGACGACGTCAACTGCGAAAGAATCGACGAGTCCTGACGCTGGCGGCTCATCTCAAGGAGCCCAAGTTCAGAAATCTCCAGCACGTTCGTCCGCGCACGGTCGCGCTTCAGCGCCGTCTTAAGCGCGCGATAGACCTCGCGCTGGTGCTTGCGCGACTTCATGTCGATGAGATCCAGCACGACGAGCCCGCCGATGTTCCGCAGACGCAACTGCCGCGCAACCTCGTCCACGGCCTCCAGATTCACTTCGCGAATCGCATCCTCCTGACTGCCCTTGCCCTTGTAATGCCCCGTATTCACGTCTACGGCAATCAGGGCCTCCGTCTCGTCAATGACGAGATAGCCGCCCGACTTCAGAGGAACCTGCCGCGCAAAGGCATCGTGAAGCTGGCGCTCGACCCCATAGTGCTCGAAAATGCCCGTCTCGCCATCGTAGCGACGAATCTTCGACTTGGCGCGACGCGAAATGCGGGCCGTCAAGTCGCGCATCGACTCATAAGCCTTCGCGTCGTCAATCACAATGGCGTCCACGTCTTCCGTCAGCCAGTCACGGATGACGCGCTCGCAAAGGTCCGGCTCCTGAAAGATGCAACATGGCGTGCGCAGGTTCTTGACATTGCCCTGCATCTCGTTCCAGACGGAGAGGATGTTGCGGAGGTCGCGCGCGAACGCCCGCGCCGACGCGCCCGCGCCGACGGTTCGGACGACGAGACCGACGTTCTCGGGAAGCGGCAACTTGTCAAGTATCTTCTTCAAGCGCTTGCGCTCGGCGGCGTCGCCGATTTTCTTCGAGACGCCGCGAACCTTCGTTCCCGGCATCATGACGAGGTAGCGTCCGGGAATCGACAGGTTCGCCGTCACACGCGGTCCCTTCGTCGAGATCGGCCCCTTCGTGACCTGCACAATAATCTCCGAACCCGTAGGGAACCGCTTGGCGATTTCCTGATCCGAAAGGCGGTTGGCCTTGCGCCCGCCACCCTTCGAATTCTTGCGGCGGTCGGCATCGTCATCGTCATCCAGCAACGCATCCGCGTCCGGCGTCATGTCCCAGTAGTGCAGAAAGGCATTCTTCTTCAGCCCGATGTCCACGAACGCGGCCTGAAGGTCGTTCTCGAGATTCTGGACGCGGCCCTTGAAGACGCTGCCGACAAGACGTTCCTCCTCGGGGTGTTCGACCATGAACTCCTCCAGACGACCGTCCTCCATCACGGCGACGCGCGTTTCAAGTTTCTCGACATTGATGATGATCTCGCGCTTCGTTTTCGAGCGCTTGAGCCAATTGAGTGGATTGAGACTAATCATGTTAATTTCTCCCTGTGAATGGATACGCTTTGAATGAGACCCAGCCCGCACATCACCGTGAGCAGAAATGTGCGGCCAGACGAAATGAACGGCAGCGGCAGCCCCGTGATGGGGACCAGGCCGATGGACATCGCGATGTTGACATAGACATGCGCGAAGAGAAGCGACGAGAAGCCAAGCGCGAAAAGACGACCGCGCGCGTCCGTCGCAACGGCGGCGATGCGGCAGCCGCTGACCAGCAGAAGCGAGAAGAGCAGCAAGAGGACAACCGAGCCGACAAAGCCCGTCTCCTCGGCATAGACGCAAAAGATGAAGTCGTTCATCGAAATGGACGGCGGCAAATACTTCAAGTGGTTGAGTTCCCCCTTGCCGATGCCTTTGCCCGAATAGCCGCCCGACCCAATCGAAAGCTTGGCCTGTCGCAGGTTCCAGCCCGCGCCGCGCAGGTCCTCTTCGGGGAAAAGGAAGACGCGCACGCGCTTGACCTGATGCGGCTTCAGCGGCACAAGGCGAAGGATCTTCTCCCGACGCTCGGGGAGGACGCCCGGCTTCTCGGCCTCATAGACCGCTCCGAGGACAGCAGCCGCCGCAATGCCGCCGATCGCCAGAATCGTGACAAGCCCCCGTCGCCAGACCCCTGCGACAAACAGAATCACGACCGTGGCTGGCACAAGCGTCAACGTCGTTCCAAGATCCGGCTCCGCCAGAATGAGGAACGACGGCACGCCAATGAGCACGGCGGCCAGGAGGAAACCGCGAAACCCGCCCAGCCATCCGAACCAGCGACCGCCCAGAAGCGCGGCGAGCAGGGTGATGATGCCGAACTTCGAGATTTCGCTTGGCTGGAAGAACCAGAGCCAACGCCGTCCGCCGTAAACCTCCGAACCGACCAAAAGGACCGCAATCAAGCAAGCCAACGACACGCCGTACGCCGGCACGGCCAGAAAGTCCAGGTATTTGCGGTAGTCGAGACAGGCGAACGCGAAATAGAGGACCAGCCCGAACGCCGCAGTCAGAAGGTTGCTCCGCCAGACGTCGTGGAAGAAGGCCGCCGCGCGCGCATGCCCCGCCGAGTAGATCGTCATCGTGCCGACGGCGATGAGCGCCAGCATCGCGGCAAAGAGAAGCCAGTCGAATCGCCAGAACTTCTTCATGACTGCGAAGCCTCCCGCGCGTTCGCAAAGAAGCACTTCAGGACCTCGGCGACGCGAGGCGCCGTCGTTCCGCCACCCGACTCCCCGTTCTCAAGCACCATCGCCACGGCGATTCGCGGCGCCTCCGACGGCGCATAGGCGATGAACCACGTGTTCTTGCGCCGGCGCGTGCCTGTGCCGACCTCCGCCGTGCCCGTCTTGCCCGAAACGGGAACCGGCACTTCCAGCCCGCCGCGCCAGCCCGTGCCACGTGACAAGCCGTCGCCCGCGACGACCATCCGCATCCCCTCGCGGACGACCTGAAGGTCTGCTTCGCGAAACGGCAGCTTCTGCCGCTCTGTAGGCGCATCGTCACGCAAACGCGGCGTGACGAGATATCCCGTGCCAATCGCCCCCGCCACGCGCGCCATCTGAAGCGGCGAGGTAAGCAACATGCCTTGCCCAATCGACAGCTGAATGAAATCGCCGGGGAACCAACGCTCGTGATACTGCCGCTCCTTCCACTCCGCATCCGGCACGACGCCCGCCATGTCCACGCCCAAATCCAATCCCGTCTTCGCGCCCAGCCCAAACGCGCGCGCCGAACGCAGAAGCGCGTTCGTTCCGATCTCCGAAGCGAGGTTGCAGAAGTAGGGATTGCAGCTTTTCATCAGCGCATGCCGCAAATCGATCTCGCCATGCCCCCAGCGGCTCGCACACCGCAGACGCATGCCGCCGCGCACATAGACGCCATCGCACGGATACGGCGCCGACGGCGACAACCCGACTGAAAGCCCCGCAAGCGCCGTCACCGGCTTGAACGTCGAACCCGGGGCATACGCACCGCCGGACGCACGGTTCAGCAAAGGCTTCAGCGGATCATCCGACAGCCTTCGGTAAAGCGCGGCGCTCAATGTTGGGACGAACAGATTCGGATCGTACCCCGGCGCACTCGCAAACGCGAGGACGTCACCCGTGCGCGGGTCCAGCGCCACACAGGCGCCCGCGAACCCGGCAAGCTGCGCCTCGGCGACTTTCTGGAGCCGCACATCCAGCGAAAGGTACAGATCCAGTCCGCACTGCGGCTCCTCGACGACGCGCGTGCGGATCGTGTAGCTGTTCGCATCGACCGTCAGTTCCCGCACGCCCGGCACGCCGCGCAGATAGCTGTCGTAATAGATTTCAAGGCCGGCACGCCCACGCAGTTCCGGCAAATAGAAGTGAAACTTCTCCGACGAGGCTGCGTCCGTCGCGCCGCTGTCTCGCCCGACATAGCCAAGCAACTGCGCCGCAAGCGCACCCTGCGGATAGGCGCGCACCTCCTCCGTCTCGACGGCGAATCCAGGATAATCCGCTTCATGCTCGGCAAAGACGGCCAGTTCACGCTCGTCCAGCGCATGCCAGACGACCAGCGGAATCGCCCGCAACTGACGCACATGCCGGGCGACCGTATTGGAGGAGGGTCCCGTCTCCCGCCCCAGCGCACGACCCAACGAGGCAATCGCCTCGCCAATCGCCGCGCAGGTCTTCTCGTAATTGCGCCGCTGGAACTGAGCCGGATCGCAGACAAGGCACTGGGAGAACCGGCTCTCGGCCAAGACCCGCTCCTGACAATCGAGAATCCGCCCGCGCATCCCGACCGTCCGCACCCGCCGCGCGCTCTGTCGATTCGCCGCGCCACGGTAATCCGCCGCATCCACAACCTGGAACTCGCGAAGCTTCACGCCAAGGCGCAGGATGCCGACGAGAAAGAGCGCGGCAAGAGCCCAGCACGAAATGAAGCCGAACAGCGAATCAGCCTGCTTCATTGAGAGCCGCCCTCCTTTCTGCCCACGCGATAACCCCGCCGACAAGGCAAGCCGTCACGAAGCCGATCGGCACGGACACGAGAAGGCGCCCGAAAATGCCGCCATCGCACGCGCCTGTCCAAACCGCAAGCCAGACAAGATAACACGGATAGGCCAGCGCCGCCACGACACGCGGAAAGCCGACACGGCTGACCAGCCAAGCGTCCGCCAAGAAGAAACTTGCGCTCGCCATCGGCGGCAGCGAACCGATCGCGTCTGCCATCGCGCCCGCCGCCAAGGCAAAGACTGACAGGCAAACGCCCGAACCTCGCAACGCGACTGACTGCGCCGCGACGAGGAGGATGGGGAAGCCGACGCCAAGGAAGCGCGGCAACAGCTCCTCCGCGCTGGCGCCGATGACCAGGAGAAGCAGCCCGAAGACAAACTGGAGAAGGCTATTTCTCACGTCGGATGAAGACCTCCTCAAGCGTCGAGAACTCGACTGCCGGCAGCACCTCACCCGTCACGACGCCATTGGCGTTTGTGTGAAACTGGATCCAAGTGCCGATCTCAAGCCCCTGCGGGAAGACGCCCCCGAGGCCGGATGTCAAAACGCGTGCGCGCGCCGGGACAGGCGTCGCGTCCGAAAAGTGACCTTGAAGGGAGCGGAGAACAAGCGCGTCTTCCGTCCCTCCCGTGAGGATGCCGCGTACGCGGCCCTCGCCTTCAACCCGAACATGAGCCTTGACCGAGGGATCGGTCAACGGCGCCACTTCCGCCGTATGCGCCGTCACGGAGACGACGCGCCCGACCACGCCCCCGGGGACCGCAACGACCGCGCCCCTCTTCACGCCCGCCAGCGAGCCGCGGTCGACGCGCAGGAACTCATGCGCGCTCGCCGCCCCGCCGCCCACGGCAAGAACGCTCGCCGCGAGCCATGTCTCCGGTGCCGCCGCGACGAGCGACAAGCCGCGCCGGAGACGCGCGTTCTCGGCCTCCAGTCGCTCCACGTCGCTCCGCAGCAACGCCAACGCGGCGACCTCTCGCTTGAGGCGCACATTCTCCGCCGCCGCGGACGCCCCCCTGAAAAAGCCCCGAACGCGCGACCACACGCGCGTCATAAACGCGCGTTTCGCGTGCTCAACCGGATAGACGGCCTCGACGGCGACCGCCGGGCACACGACCAGGACCAACGCCCCGATCGCGGATACTGCACCAAGGATTGCCGATCCCGTCGCCTTCGGCTTCACGAAGCCCGCCTATTCCGGGCGAGGAAGTCGATCTCGTTCATGACAACGCCCGTGCCCTCGGCAACCGCCGAGAGCGGATCATCGGCCACGACGACGGGAAGCCCCGTCTGAGCCGCGAGGAGCGTGTCAAGGCCGCGGAGCTGGGAGCTGCCTCCCGAAAGCACCAAGCCACGGTCAACAAGGTCGGCCGACAGTTCCGGCGCACAGCGATCGAGCGTGGTGCGCACCGCATCCACAATCAACCCCACCGGGTCCTTGAGGGCGGTTCGAATCTCCTCGGAGGTTATCGTCAAAGTCTTCGGCAACCCCGCCACAATGTCACGCCCCTTGATGTCAAGCGTCTTCTCCTCACCCATAGGATAGGCGCTCCCGATCTTGATTTTGATTTCTTCGGCGGTACGTTCTCCAATCAGGAGATTGTACACGTCTTTGATATGCTTCATGATCGCATCGTCCATCGCATCACCGCCGGCCTGACGGGCCGAGTAGCTGTGGACAATGCCCGCGAGCGAGATGATCGCCACCTCGCACGTGCCGCCGCCAATGTCAACGATCATCGAACCCTCCGGCTCGGAGACGGGCAGACCCACGCCAATCGCGGCGGCCATAGGTTCCTCGATGAGGAAGACGTCGCCCGCGCCCGCCGCATGCGCGGCGTCTTCGACCGCACGCTTCTCGACTTCCGTAATGCCCGACGGCACGGCGATGACCATGCGGGGCTTCGTGTACTTCGAGTAGAAACGCGGCGGACAGACCTTCTCGATGAAATACTTGAGCATCGCCTCGGTGATGTCGAAGTCGGCGATGACGCCAGACTTCATCGGTCGGCTGGCAATGATGTTCCCCGGCGTCTTGCCCAACATGCGCTTCGCCTCTTCACCGACGGCAAGCACGCGCTTGGAACCCGTCTGAATCGCCACGACGGTCGGCTCACGCAACACAATCCCGCGGTCCTTCACATACACGAGACAGTTGGCCGTACCGAGGTCGATGCCGATATCGGTCGAGAAAAGCGATTTCAGTTTTCCAAACATAATTGTGCGTATCTTATGCGTTTTCCAGAATCCGGCCAAGGGCTGACGAACAATCCAAGCCGACTTCACATTCCGTATTATACTAAAACCTTATCCCGATGGCAATTGCCCCGCCTCATTTCTGCCAAAGGAAAGATTTCGCGTCCGCGTCTGTCAGAACCCCGCCCAATTTTGCTATAATATGGAATATGAGCAATTTTCACGCCGCACTTGAAATCGGTACCACTCGAACCGTCCTCGCCATCGGCGAGGTCGACGCGAACGGGCGCCTCCGGATCATCAGCCATGCCGAGATCCCTTCGACGGGCGTCCGCAAGAGCCAAATACTCGACATCCAGCAGGCCACGCAGTCAATCCGCTCAGTCCTTCAGCAGACGGAACGCAAGCTGGAGGCCTCCGGCGACCGCATCACGCTGGGCAATGCCTTTCTGGTCGTCTCGGGACAGTCCATCAAGGCAGACCCCTTCTCCGCGTCAACCCAAGTCGAAGGCGCGAAAGTCGGCACGGACGAAATCGACGCCGTCTTGCGCGACGCGCACGCCATGACGTTGCCGCGAGATCGCGAACTCCTCGACGTCATCGACCAGGACTACGTTCTGGACCGCCTGAGCGGCATCACCTCGCCGCGGGGCATGTCCGGGCGCGTCCTCAGCCTCAACACCCTCCAGATCCATGCGGACCGCAACCGCATCCAAGACGCGCGGACCGCGTCGGAAGCCGCGCATCTGGAAATCCGCGACCCGCTCTACGCCGTCACCTGCGCGGCCGATGCGGCACTGGAAGACCACGAGCGCAAGAACGGCGCGCTCGTGCTCGACCTCGGCGGCGGCTCGACGGGCTACGCCGTCTATGCGGACGGCTATGCCGTCTCGACAGGCGTCTTCGGCGTCGGAGGCGACCACCTCACCAATGACATCGCCCAGGCCTTCCAAACCACGAACGCGCAAGCCGAAGGGCTCAAGACGAACGAGGCCAGCGCACGCGTCTCTGCGGCAGAAGGCGAATCCGCGCGCGTCCGGGTCGAACGTGGCGAGAATACGCTGATGGACAACCGGACGATTTCCCGCCGTGCGCTGGACACCGTCGTCAATGCACGGCTTCTCGAACTCTTCACGATGATTCGCGAGACGCTGGAGGAGCAAGACCTCCTTCATCGCCTCCACGCCGGCGTCATCCTGACAGGCGGCGGCGCGCAAATGCGCGACATCGAGCCGCTCGCCGAGCAGGTTCTCGGCACGACGGTCCGCATCGGCCGTCCCATCCATGTGGACGGCCTTGACGACGCGCCCTTCCCGGCAGCCTATGCGGCTGTCGCAGGCGCACTTCTTTACGCACACCGCAACTACGAAGAGAGGTCGATTCTCGACGGGTTGCTCGGAAGGTTCTTCAAATGAGCGAACGTTCGCCACTGCTTCTGATCGGCATCGGGACAGCCGGCTCTTCCATTGCGCGCGGCGTCTGCCGCGCCTACGGCGATTCCCTGCGGTTCGTCCTGACCGACACGGACGCCACGACGGGCGAAGGCGGGGGAGACTTCGCCCTTCTCGGCGGCGAACGTCTGGCCGGTCAAGGGTCTGGCGGCGATCTCGTCGCGGGGCGTCTGGCCGCCGAGGGCTCCGTCCGCACATTAGACGAATATCTCGGCGACGTGCGCATCGCCGTCCTCGTCACGGCTCTTGGCGGCGGCACAGGCGGCGGCGCGACGCTTGAAATCGCCAAGCACCTCTCGGAACGCGGCGTCCCGACGATTGTCTTTGCGACGACGCCTTTCACCTTTGAGGGAGAGGACCGTCAGCGGAATGCGCGCGGCGTCATGTCAATGATCGAAGACGCCGCGAACGCGACGTTCTTCCTTCCGCTCGACAAGCTCATTGCCGAGACGGACAACATGGCGGACGCGATGCGCCGCGCCATCGACACGGTCGCCAGCGGCGTGACGCTCTTCTGGCGTCTCGTCGAAAAGCCTGGCTACATCCGCCTGGACGCCGAACGCCTGCGCCACCTCCTGGCGAACGCGGGGAGAGGCCGCTTCGCCACCGTGACCACGCAAGGCCCCGGGCGCGCGGTCGAAGCGGTCGACCGGCTCATCCATTCGGAACTGCTCGCGGCGGCGTCGGGCCCCGTTTCCGCCATGGTCTGCGGCGTCCTGGCGGGCGACGACCTTCTCCTCAGCGAAGTCGGGCGTATCGCCGACGGCCTTCGCAACGCCTTCGGAGGCCTCTCCTTCGACCTGGCGACTGTCAATGACGAGGCGACGTTCTCGGGTCGGCTCTCCGTCGCCGTCCTGCTCTTCGAGGCGTCAACGCGGAAGGTCACCGAAACGCCTGCCGTAGGCGGCGTCATGAGTCCGCGCCGGAGACGCCACAAGGGGCCGCTCAGCGCAGGCCCCATCGGGCGCGGACGGTTCAAGAACGCAGAGCCGACAATCTGGCATGACGAAGACCTCGACGTCCCCACCTTCATCCGAAAGGGCTTGAGCCTTGATTTCTGACCGCGATGGGCATGTGCGCGTCCTGCCGCTCCACGTGGCGAACAAGATCGCGGCCGGCGAAGTCGTCGAACGCCCCGCCAGCGTCGTCAAGGAGTTGGTGGAGAACGCGCTGGACGCGGGCGCGAAACGAGTCGCCATCACGATTACGCAGGGCGGCCGCAAGCTCGTCGCCGTTCAGGACGACGGATGCGGGATGACCAAGGACGATGCCATCCTCTCGCTGGAACGGCAGGCGACCTCGAAGATTCGCGACGTAACGGACATCGAGCAGATTGACACGCTCGGCTTTCGCGGCGAGGCCATTCCGTCCATCGCCTCCGTCTCGCGCTTCTCCCTGACGACACGCCGCGCCGACTCCGACGAAGGGACGTTCCTTCAGGTCAACGCGGGCACGCTCGCCGAGGTCCGTTCGGCGGGATGCCCTCCCGGCACGCTGGTCGAGGTGCGCGACCTGTTCTGCAACGTTCCGGCGCGGCGCAAGTTCCTCCGCGCCTATGCGACTGAGGAGAACCACGTCAAGACCATCTTCACGACACACGCGCTGGCTCACCCCAGCGTCGGGTTTGCGCTCACGGTCGATGGCCGCGAACTGTATCGGCTGGCGCCCGCGACGACGGTGCGCGAACGCGTCCGAGACCTCTTCGGGGACGACTTCCTCTCCCAAATGCTGCCTGTGGGCGCACGCGGCGGCGAGCCTTCGTCCGTTCGCGGAACGCAGGTGCTGGTCTCGGGTCTCATCGAACGCCCGAACCTCGCGATGTCCACGCGGCGCGATCAGTATGTCTTCGTGAACGGACGGCCCGCGTCAGCCTCGTCTGTCGCCTATGCGCTCCGCGAGGCCTATCCCCGGCGCACGGGCGACACCCGCCCCGCAGCGGTCCTTTTCATCGACCTGCCGCCAGCGCAAGTCGATGTGAACGTCCATCCGACCAAGCGCGAAGTGCGCTTCCGCGACAATCTCGCGGTGAAACGCGCCATCGAGGAGGCTATTGCCGCCACGCTCGGCGGCCGGCAGGAGGCGACGGCCGCGACGCAAGAGGCAAACGAGACACGGGGCGAACTTTCTCCGCCCATGTGTCATCCGGTGCGCCCCCCGTCTCCTGCAACCCCGCCTCCGACTCGGCCTCTCGCGACGCCAACGCCCGTCTCGCTCCCCCTGCCCAAGGCCGCGCCTGTCCAGAACGAAATCTCATTTGCCGTCGAACCCGACTCGCCGCGGACGCGACCTTGGCAGTGGTTCAAGTTCCTCGCGCAAGCCGACTCGGGCTATCTGCTGGTCGAGACGGACTCCGGCATCGTGACCATCAACCCACAGGCCGCCTGCGAACGAATCGCCTACGAGCGTCTCTTGGACGCCTCGGCCGCGACCGAAGCCGCCCGCCCCGCACAGGCTCTGCTCATCCCGGAGACGGTCAAGCTCAACCCCGTTGATGCCGCGCGCCTCTCCGCCGCGCTGGAGACGATTGCGCGCATGGGATTCCAGGTCGAACCGTTCGGTACGGACACCTTCAAGATTGACGCCGTGCCGCAGCTCATCGGCGCGCTGTCCCCCACGTCGATCCTGACGACGATCGCACGCGATCTCGCGGAAGGCGGATCGCGGCGTAGCGGTGAACGCTGGCGTGACGAACTGATTGCGAAGTCTATCGCGCGCTCCTTTGCCGGAGCCTCCCGGACCTTGACGAAAGAAGGCGCCGAGAAGCTCGTCCAAGACCTCTGTCTCTGCCGGATGCCGTATGTCTGTCCGCGCGGAAAGCCCGTGATGATCTTCACCTCGACACGCGAACTCAACCGCAAGTTCGACCGCTGATGCGCCGCCGTCGGATTCTCTCCACGCTTCTCACACTCGCAACCGTTTCCGCTTCAGGTTCGAGTCTGCGCCCAAGCCTCTTGCCGCCAACGGCTCTCCGCGTGGGACGACTGACGAACGGGATCATCCGCGTCGGATGGAATCCGCCCTCAGGCGCAGCGAGCGTCCGTCTGCGCATCTGGTCAGTCGCGCAATCGGGAGGCCTTGCCGATGTCACGGGGACGGACGTCCTCTGGCGCGAGACGTTCGCCGCCGCGCCCGCGACAAACAGCACCATTCGGCTAAGCAATCCCGACAAGTGGAAACTCTATTCGGATCTCGGTCCGTCCGGCTGGGAAACAGACAACCCAGTGGCCTACCTGTCTACGGATGCAGGCGCGATTCGGATTGGCAACTCGGAAAGGTCCGGGGCGATTGTCACGCAGCCACTCGACGCGTTGGGGGACAACCTGACGCTCGCCTTTTCGGCACGCCGCCACAAGGAAGCCGCGCGCGGTTCGCTTTGCGCCGCGATCGTCTCCGCCGCCGGCACGACGAACTGGACGGCGCAAACGTCCCTGCGCGAGACTTATGGCGAATACTCGGAACCCATCCGGACGCGCCTCTCCACAGGCGACCGGCTGGTCCTCGCATCCATGAACACCTCCAAGGAAGCGCGCGTCTTCCTTTCGGACGTCGCCATTCTCCGCACTTACGCGCCCGCCTCGGTACAGACAAACGAATGCCTCGCCATCGAGCTCACGGGCGACCGGACGGCGCTCGACCTGCCGACCTTGGGCATTGGGACGCATTGCCTCGCCCTCGCGGCACAGGATGCCGACGGGCAGACGAGCGATTGGTCGGATCCGCTTCCACTCGACGCAAACGCCCTTGGCCCTTGGCGGGAAAGGCAAATCGAGATGCCGCGCGAAGAAGTCTTCGCCACGTTGACGCCTGATGACCTGTTGACGACGGAAGACGGCCTTGACGTCTCCGACTCTCCGTTCCAATTCGTTCTCGAAGGGAGGGAACGAACGGCATTGCCTTACAAGGACACGACCAAGCAGATCAACGTCGGCCTCTACATCTGCACGAATGTCTTCGCCCGCGATTGGATTGTCCTCGTGCCGGGCGCCCCCAAAAACCATTCGGACATTCGGGACGCCGAACTTCGCCTCCGCATCAAGACAGGAGACTTCGCCGCGCGACGGATTGAACTCTCCGCCCTCTGCGCACAGCTTGGCGCCACCAATCGTACGGAGAAGTCCCTTGCGTTCCAGTGGCGGGCATGCGCCCCAGACGGAACAGTCAGCGACTGGTCAACCCTTCAGGAGTTCAAGTCGCGCTACACGGCTGCCGACGCCACCCCCGACCTCGCCGCGACGATGACCCACATGGCGGGCGGGACGAATCTTCAGGCGTCCGCCGGCACAACGCTCGAAGCCCGCGTCCATTGCCGCAAGATCCACGAATCAGGGCGTGAAGCCCCCTTGGGCTTTAGGGACTTCACCGTTTGCGTCTCCGGCACGGGTCGGAAGTTCCTGTTCCTCGTCCGATAGGCCATCGGCATCAGAAATCGCCTCGCCGACGCGGTTTCCCGCCGCGACGACGCCCGTGCAGCTCTCGGGGTCGTAGGTGACGCCCGGCGCGGCGACGT
>CAKTYZ010000013.1 GCA_934635225.1 uncultured Kiritimatiellota bacterium | reverse complement strand
GCCCCCCCCCCCCCCCCCCATATGCGCGTGACGGACGCAATGTAGGCCGTTCTGCGCGGCGTGTGCGCCGCGCAGGGAGGGTCGCGCTTTGTCACGACTGTTTCCCATTCCCCACTTTTCATGTGTCCCGTTCGTGAACACATCTGAAACAATCCAACTTCTGAACTAAGGAGAGAACGAAAATGAAAAGACTACTACTGACAATAGGCGCGGCGGCGGTTGCCGCAATGTGTCAGGCCGGCGTGAAGTATTGGGACAATCCCGACTTCAAGGCATTTGACGTGGGCGACTACGCGGCGGGCGCGGTTTGGAACTACGACGGCATCCGCAACTCCGGCGCAGATGCGGCGCACGACAACTCCGCCGCCACTTGGGTGAACCTCGGCATGTCCGGTTCGGCAAACGACCTCACGAAGAGAAGCGTCGGCACGGGCGGCGACGGCTTCTGGGCCTCCGACGGCTACGTCTTCAACGGCGGCACCCGCTGGTACGGCGGCGCCTCGGTCTCAGTCTCCGGCAGCTGGACGGTGCAGATGCTCGTTGATGCCTCGCTGTCGGCGCAGACATGCGACGACGCCCCGGTGGCCTCCGTGATGATCGACCACTTCGCCTTCCTTCTCAACAAGACGAACGACCGCTTCTACGCCCGCCTGAACAACAAGTCCACGTTCCCGCAGTTCTCGATCGCCTCGGTGCCTACGGACTACGCGACCGTCATCCTCGACAACGAGGCACTCACCGCAACGGCCTTCCCCGGCACCACGCCGCCCACCTCCGGTGACGGCTTCAAGACCTTCGCCTCGGCGATCGGCTCGAAATCCACCACTGGCTATGGCCTCGGCAGCACGAGCACCGACGGACAACAGTTCGTCGGAACCCTGAAGTCCTTCCGCTGGTACCAGCGCGTCCTTACGCCGGAGGAACTGGCTTGGAATCGCGTGGTTGACGAGGCGCGCTTCTTTGGCCGCACCGCGCCGTTGCCCGTGACGAACGCCGTGGTCGCCACCTCCGTCGCAGGCCTCTCGGGCAACGAGCCGCCCGGCACCTACGCCGTCGATGCCGAAGGACACGTCTTCACCGCCCCGCGCGTCGCGCGCCTGAACGGCGCCAAATACCTCTGCTCCGGCTACACGCTCGAAACCTGGGACGGAACCGCGTGGCGTGCGCCTGTCCGTGTCCAGTCCCGGTTCTGCGAGGTTTCCAGTGACGATCTCGTCCGCATCGTCTGGCAGTGGAAGGACGCCACCGGCCTCGCAACCTACGACATCCACGACTATGTCTGGGCCGACCTCAAATACTTCTACGACGGCATCCGCAACGCCGGCACTAACGCGCCGCACTCCGCCACGGCCACGATCTGGAAGAACCTCGGCTCCGAAGGCTCCGAAAACGACGTCTTCCTCCAGCTCCTTAACGCGGCCGGCAACGGCTGGTCCGCAGTCTCGGACATCGCGCCCGTCGGCGAACGCGACCCCGGCGAATGGACCGACACCGGTTTCGCGCTCCGCGGCGACAGCCGCTTCCGCGTCGTCGCCACCGGCGGCCAGAACGGCCAGATCTCCGTCGGGAGCGACTACTCGATCCAGATGCTCATGGACGCCAAGACGGCCGACCAAAAGTGGGACTCGGCGTTCCCGTTCTCTCTATCGGTGTACAAGTTCTCGTTCGTCATCAGCAAGGCTGGCGAAAAGCTGTACTTCAAGAGCGACGCCTCCTACGACGACTCCGAGAAACACTCCTCCATCACCGGCACCGCGTTCGACTACGTGACGGCCATCCAAGACGGAACCGCCGCCACGACGGCGGTGTTCCCCGGCACGAAGATCCCGTCGGACGGCGACGGCTTCCGCCAATATGCCTCCGTCTCCGGCCACACGGAGCGCGGCTACGACCTCGGCGGCTACGGCAACGCCAACCACGACAAGTTGCTCACCGGCGAGATCAAATCGTTCCGCATCTACGACCACTCGCTCACCCCCGCCGAAATCGCGCGGAACCGCGCCGTTGACGAATTCCGCTTCTTCGGGCGTGCCACCGTCACAAACGTCATCGTGCAATCGACGCTCCCGTATCTCCAAGGCGACGAGCCGGACAGCCCCTACGGCGTAGAAGGCGCATACACCTTCACCGCCCCGGCGACGGCCACCGCCCCCAACGGCGTCGCCTACGCCTGCGACGGCTACACCGTGGAGACCTGGGACGGCTCGGCGTGGTCGTCGTCCGTCTCATACGAGTCGTGCTCCTACACCTACACCCCCGGCTCCTCCCCCACGCTCGTGCGCCTCACCTGGCTATGGCGCGCGACGCGCGGCATCCGCTCCGCAACCGACTATTCGTTTGACGACTACTCCCAAGCGGGCCTCGTCTGGAACTACGACGGAATCTACAACGCCGGTGTCGGCAAGCATGATTCCTCTTCCACGACCTGGAAGAACCTCGGATGCGGCGGCGATGCATATGACCTCAACTCGTTCCAGGCCGCCACCACCGGCGAATGGGCGGACGACGGCTACATATTCCGCGGCGGACCTCGCCTCAGGAGGTCGGGCGCCAATGTCGGTCCTCTGAAGAGTTTCACCGTCCAGTCGCTCGTCGATGCCGACATCGCCGACCAGACCGGCAGCTCTTCCGGCGCACACTACATTTTCTCCGTGATGTGGGACTATTTCTCCTTTGGACTCAGGGAAAACGACGCCACCGCATATAAGAGTGCGCTCTACTGGAACGCTCAGTCACCGACAGCGAATTCCGGCAAGCATAAGGTGCTCTATTTTCGGAACAACTCCGGCCATTACGACTATGCAACGGTCATAATGGACTATGATGCGAAGACTGGAGTCCTCTTCCCCGGCGTTGAGGTTCCAGCGTCCGGCACGGGATTCTGTCGGTTCGATTCGGTGGTTTCGCGCAACACCAGCGGCTATGGAGTCGGCAACGGAGGCAGCGGCACAGAAGGCCTCGTGGGAACTCTGAAAAGCCTCCGCTACTATGACCGCGTGCTGACGCAGGAGGAGATCGTACGCAACCGCAATGTGGACGCGGTGCGCTACTTCGGTGCGCTGGGCGTGACGAACGTGTTTGTCGTTGCGGGCGGAGGAACGCAGACCGAGACGGGGGCGTACAAGGTCGAGGGCGAATGGACGTTCACCGCTACGACCACGCTCAACAGGCGCGGCGAGAAGGTCAATGTGGAGCGGTATTCCGTTGAGACGCTGGAAAACGGCGCGTGGACGAACAAGCAGACCTACAATGGCAACTCCTACATCTACACGGAGGGGACAAGCCCTGCGACCGTGCGCCTTACGTGGCTTGGAGCGCCGATTGGCACGACAATCAGCCTCAAGTGAAAGGAAAGTTCAATGCACATGAAAGGTCGTAGAGACTTCATCAAGTCGGCTGGTGCCATGGCTGGCGCATTCTGTCTTCAGGGCTGCGTATCGCGGTGTGGTGATGGACGCTATTCAGTCGCCATTCTTGGCGATACGCATTACGACGCCGAGCCTGAGAGCGTGTATCATTCCCACTACGACGAGTCGAACAAATGGGCCAAGGTTCAGCACGAGGAGTTCCGCCGCAATGGAGAGATGTGGCGCGAGCGGTGCAGGCGGCTGCTTGCGTCGAGTGCGGCATTGGCGAACAAGACCGACACTCGGTTCGTCCTGCAGCTGGGCGACATCATCCAGGGCGACTGCGACGACGTTCCGACCCACAAGCGGATGCTGTACGACTGCATATCCATGCTTCGCGCCGAATATCCGGCAAGGTTGCCGTTCCTGACGGTCATGGGCAACCACGACTTCAGGGGCAAAGGAGCGAGGCGGGCGTATCTTGATTTTGCGGAGCCGTTCATGGCGAGGGAGATTGCCAGTCTGACGGGGACGGATGCGACGGTGAAATATCCAGTGTTCTCGTTCAGGCTCGGCGCAGATCGCTGGGTGTTCTGCGATTTCGAGACGACGGACCTTCAACCGGTCATTGATGCGGTAGAGTCAGATGCCGACGCAAGGCACGTCTTTCTCGTCACTCACGGGCCGTTCACTATTTCAGAAGAACGTTCCTTCGGATGGCGGCTTGGCGGCGGAGAGAAGTGCGACGCGCTGCGCCCGCGCCTCTACGAGGCTCTTTCGCGCCGCCGTGCCGTCGTGCTTTCGGGGCATACCCATTTGACGACGTTCTATCGCCACGAAAACGCCTTTGGCGGTTTCTGCGAGTTTACGGCGAACTCCGTCTGGAAGAAGGAGCTTGCGTCTCTGAAGACAGGCGAGGCGCTCTGCGACAGGCCGGAGCAGGTCGGAACCATCGCTGCCAAACTTCTTGAAGGCGACAGGCTTGACAGGTTCAAGCGTGAGCTGGAGCTTTTCCGCCCCAGCGTAAAGGAGTATTTCAACAGCAAGGCGGCGGGACATTGCAGACTTGACGTTTCGGACGATGGCATTGCGATGTCGTTCTATCAAGGGGACGAGACCGTGCCTACACGTCGGTTTATCCTGAAATGACAAACTGCGTGATGCATTGGCGGGGAATCCGTGAGAAGCAGAAATGGGAATTGTAAAATCTAACGGGTCAGCAAAGAGGGAAAGCGGACACCGTCCCCACAGCCCATCCGCATGGAAGCCCCTCGTCCATCCGCATGGAGGCTCCCCTTCCATCCGCATGGAGGGCCCTCCGCCTTGCCGCAGGCAAAGGGACGCCAATCATCAGTCCGCGCGAAGCGCCGGATCAAGACGGTCACGGAGTTCATCTGCCAATTGGTTGAAGACGAGAACCAGCACAAAGATCGCCAGCGTCGTGAATGTCATCTCCCACCAGACGCCTTGCCAAAGGCGCAGACGCGCATTGTTGATCATCACGCCCCAACTCGGCTCGCCTTGAACGCCAATCCCCAAGAAACTGATGAAGACCTCCGTCGAGACGGCAGACGGGAACCGAATCGAAAACTGGATGAGAACAAGGTGTGCGACATTCGGCAGGATATGCCGAAACATGATACGCAGGGGCGAATACCCAAGCACCTTCGCAGCCTGCACATATGCGCGGTTTCGGTGCTTCATGACCTCTGCGCGAATCGTTCGGCACGTTCCGACCCAAGTCGTCAACCCGATGCCAAGATAGATGCCGAGAAGTCCCTGTCCGACGACGAGCGAGATCGCCAGAATAAAGAGAAGCCCCGGCATGGACGCGACCGTTGCGCAAAGCCAGACGACTACCGAATCCGTCTTGCCGCCAAAGTAGCCCCCCAACAGTCCCAACAGGACGCCAAGGGGTATCGCGATCAGCGAGGTGACGATGCCGACATGAAAGGCGATGCGAGCGCCCTGCACAAGGCGCAGGGCTACCGAACGCCCCAAGTTGTCCGTTCCAAGCAAATAGCGTGCGCCCGTCTTCGGCGCGGCAACGAGCGGCGGCAAGAACCGCTGCTCAGCATCGACGCGGTTATAGACGGGCGTGACGTCACGGAACTGGGCAAGACGATACTGGGCCTCGCCAAAAAGCGCCGCGCCCGCATACAGCGCAAGAGCAACCAGACAGATTCGCGTCGAGAACCTCATCACGCGTCAGTCGAGGAGGCGGCCGAGACCCATCGAATGAGAAGCCTTCAGCAGAACAAGATCGCCCGCCGAAACGCACGAACGGAGCTTTGCCTGGACTTGCGCGAGGTCCGTGTAGGCGCATGTGCAGGGACATTTCGCGGACTGCTCGCCGACGCCGATCACGAGCGGAACGTTCAACGCCTGCGCGTGGTCAAAGACCTCACGATGCAACGCAAGCGAATCGGTTCCAAGTTCGAACATGTCACCCAAGACGGCGATACGCTTACCTGTGCACGGCATCGCCGCCAACGCGTCCAGCGCGGCAATCATCGAATCGGGATTCGCGTTATAGGTGTCGTCAATGAAGGTCGCGCCCCCTTTCGCGCACAGACGCCACCGCGCCCCCGGAAGCTTGAAGCCCGCAAGAGATCCGGCGGCCTGTGCGCAGGTCACGCCCAGACGCGCGGCGACGGCGAAAGCCAGCGCGGCATTCGCGGCGAAGTGCGGCGGGCGGGGTTGCAACGGGTCCAGAAGGCCTTCGACCGCGCCCGCCACCGGGATGGCTGTCGCGGCACGCGACGACAAGACCGAGGCAAAGTCATCTGCCGCCGGAAAGACTGAAAACGCCTTCGACCGCGCAAGCAGCGTCCCCTTCTCCTCGGCGATTCCGGCCCGCGTCCGAAAGAACTCAAGATGCGCCGTGCCGATGCCCGTGACAAGACCGATGTCAGGCTCGGCGATGTCGCAGAGCGCCGCAATCTCGCCCGGGTGATTCGAGCCCATCTCAACAACGAGGAAATCCGCGTCTTCAGGACAGTTGAGGATCGTCATCGGAAGACCGAGGTGATTGTTGAAGTTCCCCGGCGTCGCAAAGGTCTTGCCCACGCACGAAAGGAAGGCGCTCAGGAGTTCTTTTGTCGTCGTCTTGCCAGCCGAGCCCGTCACGCCCACGACCTTTGCCTTCAGCGAACGACGGTACTCACGCGCGAGAGACTGGAGCTCCTCCAACGCCTGCGGGCCGCCGATGACCTTCGCCGCGCCCTTCGCACGGGCCTCAGGGATGAAATCGTTTCCGTCCGCCTTCTCGCCCTTCAGGGCGACATAAAGCATCCCCGGCCGGACCAGTCGAGAATCAAAGGTCGCGCCCGTGAAGCCGAACGCGCTCATGCCACGCCCCGCGACGAGTGGCGGTAGAACGCAACCAGCTCCTTGACCTCATCAAACGGTTCGACATCGTTTTCGACGCGTTCCAACGCTTGCGTACGGTTGAGCCCGTCGCGATAAATGAAACGGTACGCTTCCTTAAGGGCCTGAATGACGTCGCGGCTGAAGCCACGACGCGTGAGGCCCACGACATTCGGGCCGATCACCTTCATCGAGCCATCGACCATGTCCGTCAGCATGAACGGCGGTGCGTCCTGGCGAATCTTCGTCATGCCGCCGACCATCGCGTGGCGTCCGACCGTGCAGAACTGATGAGACGCCGCGCAGCCGCCGACAATCGCCCAATCCTGCAGATGCACGTCACCCGCCAGCTGAACGGAGTTCGAGCAGATGCAGTGATTGCCCAGAACGACTCCGTGCGCCGCATGGCAATAGCACATGAAAAGGCAGTCCGAACCGATGATGGTCTTCTCACCGTCAGCCGTGCCGAGATGAACGGTCGCGAATTCGCGAATGACCGTGCGGTCGCCGATCTCGACATAGCTGACCGATCCGTCGCGGTACTTGAGGTCCTGCGTCTTCATGCCAATGCAGGCATATGGGAAAACCTGACACATCGAGCCCAACGTCGTATGCCCGTCAATGACTGCGCCCTGCTGAATCATCGTGCCATCACCGATGCGGACGTTCCGCCCGACATGTGCGTAAGGCCCGATCTCGACATCTGCGCCCAGCTGCGCACCGTCTTCAACAATTGCCGTCGGATGAATCTTCGCCATTTGCGTGTCTCCTTTCAAGCAAGCAGGCCTCACATGTGCCTGCGAATGAGCTTCGTCGCCAGCGCGGCACAAGCCACGACCGGCAACCAGATCAACAACCAGGGATAAATCGCGTAACGCTCTTCGCACGAGAGCATCAAGATCACCAGCACATAATAGCCGAGAGAGACGGCGATGGAAATCGCCATGCCAATCGAAGACTCCTTGCGCTGTGAGCGAATGCCAAGCGGAATGCCGACCAGCACAAAGCAGACCGACGCCATCGCGAAGACGAAACGCTTGCTGATCTCGACCTTCCGTTCGCTCAACTCGCGGCGCGCGAGATCTCGCTGGGCTTCAGCCGCCGCGCCCGTCTGGCTCATCGTCCGGAGCCTGGCCTCCTGAGAGCGAATCCACTCCAACATCTCAAAGAACCGAAAATCCTTCGTGCGCTTGGTGTAGGGCTGTTGCTTGATCGCGTCCTTCAGCGTGTGGACCAGGCGATTCGCCCGCGCCATCGTGCGATGCTGTGCGTCCATGGGGTCGACCGTCACGTGGTAAAGCTCCAGGTCGATGTCTGCCCCTCGCTGGGAGACGAGCGCCTTGTCCGCCGTAATCGTCCGGGTGAGGCTTTCGTCCGAATAGTCGATCACCAGAAGATCGTGAAGCCAGTTGCCCTCCTTGCCGCCAAAATAGATCTTCACGTTCGGGAAGTCATTGATGATCCGCCCCGGCTCCAGAAGGCTGATTCCCGTCTTCACGTTGACACGCGTCTTGAGCGTCCGCCGAATCTCATGCCCGCGCGGCACGACCTCGTTGTTGACCCAAAAGCCGAACAAGGTGCAGGCAAGCGCGAAAAGGACCGGATACTTCATCACGGTCAGGATGTTAATGCCACACGCGCGCATCGCCGCGATTTCACTGTCCGCCGACATCCGGGAGAAGACGAGAATCGAACTCACAAGCAACGCCAGCGGCATCGACCACTGAAGAGTCTCCGGCAACGAGACGGCGCAGAACTCGCCAACGAGAGACATCGGCACTCCGTCCATGATGTAGCCGATGATCTGAATCAGGAGGCCAATCGTCAGCACGAACGAAAGGACGAGGAACGCAAGCACGAAACTGGAGAGGAATGCCCCGAAGACGTATCTCTCGATCGTTTTCATCAACAGCCCCTCGTCCCAATCCTCTCTCAGACGAATCTGAGCACGAAGTAATTCTTCTTTCCAGACCTCAGGACGGCAACGCCTTCCTTGACGTCGTCCGCCGCAAAGACGCGCTTGTCATCGACCTTCGCGTCATTGAGCGAAAGCCCACCCTGCATGGCCATGCGCCGCGCTTCGCCGTTCGACTTGAACATCCCCGCCGCCGCCGCGACCGCGAACACGGCCTTGCCGACGCAATCCGCCAAAGCGACCCGTGCGCTCGGCACGTTCTCGGCCTTCGCGACATCTGCCGCCGTCTTCTTCGCGTACAGCGCTTCGGTCGCGGCCTGCGCCTTCTTTAGGCCATCCTCGCCATGGACGAGGCGCGTCAGTTCCTCCGCAAGGGCCTTTTGCGGAATCCGAGCCTCGGGACGGGCCTTCATCTCCGCCTCAAGCGCGGCAATCTCGTCAAGCGAGCGCATCGAGAAAACCTTGAGATAGCGGATGACGTCCGCATCCGGCGTCCGCAGGAAGTACTGGTACCAGTCAAAGACAGGCGTCATCTCGCCGTTCAGGAAGAGCGCATTGCCTTCGGACTTGCCGAACTTCTTGCCCGTCGAGTCGAGAAGCAGCGGAAACGTCAGGCCGTAGGCCGTCTTGCCGCGCATGCGCCGCACGAGGTCCGTGCCCGCCGTAATGTTCCCCCACTGGTCCGCGCCGCCGACTTCCATCTGACAGCCGTAGTTGTCGTAGAGATGAAGGAAATCGTTTCCCTGAAGGATCTGATATGAGAACTCCGTGAACGTCAAGGCCCCCTCGGACGCCTCAAGGCGTTTTCTCACCGACTCTTTCGCCAACATCTGGGGCACGCGGAAGTTGATGGCGATGTCGCGCAAGAACTCGATTGCGCTCGTGCCCTTGTACCAATCGTAATTGTCAACCATCGTCGCGGCGTTTGGGCCGTCAAAGTCAAGAATGCGCGACAGGTTCTCGCGAATGCCCCTCTTGTTCTCGGCGACTTGTTCGACCGTCTGCATATTGCGTTCGGCCGACTTGCCCGACGGATCGCCAATGAGGCCCGTTGCACCGCCGACAAGAGCGATAACCCTGTGTCCCGCCTGCTGGAAACGCTTCAAGACGATGATTGAGACGAGATTGCCCGCCTGCAACGAACGCGCCGACGGGTCAAATCCGCAATAGACCGTCATCGGCTTCTCCAACGCCTTTTCGATTTCGGGATCCGTCAGCGCGTCGATCAGTCCGCGCGCCTTAAGTTCTTCTATCAATTTCATGCTGAGATGCAACCTCGGTTTACAACTGGTTTCAAAAGACTTTCACGTACGTTTCCTCTCGAAGCCGGGCAATCCAGGCGAGATAGGCCGTTTTGGACTTCTCTTCCTTCACGTTCGCCTCGATCTCGTCAAACGCCTCTTCAAAGGAAAGGCTCCTGCCCTCGCGTTCGTCCTCCTTGCGCAAGAGGAAGCTCCAGCCGTCGATTTCAATCCACTTGCTGATCGTCCCTTTCGGCATCGCGGCAATCTCGGCGCAGATTTCCGGCTTGAAGACGTCCTCGGGCTTGACGTTCTCGTAGCTCTTGGCTCCGAGTTCGCCGAAGTCCTTCTCCTTCAGCGCGGCCGTGATCTCGGCCTGACGTGCGCGTTCCTCGGGCTGGAGGAGGATGACCGAAACCGTCACGCGGTGCTCGGCGACATAGCGTTCGGGGTGCGCCGCATACTCTGCGCGCATCTCAGCCGGCGAAGCCGTGATGTTCTTGTTGATCACGTTCCACCGCATCGCGCCGACGATCATGTCCTCCTTCATGCGGGCATACCATTCCGGATAGGAAATGCGCTGTTTGCCAAGCGTCTCGATGAGCTTGTTCCGGTCACCGCCAAAGGCCTTCTGGATGATCTCGCGCACGCGGTTCTCGACTACCCATTCCTGCATGGTCATCTTCGATTCGCGCGCCGCCTGAAGCATGAGCTTTCGGTCGATCATCTCGTTTCGGATCTCCTCGTAGCGCGAACCGTCTTGAAGCCCGAGACGCTGCATCTCGTTGATGACCTCGCTGCGAAGGATCGTCTCCGAACCGACCTTCGCGGCGATGCCGTCCACTTCAACCGCCCACGCGCCCCCCGCGAGAAGGGCGCAAAAGAAGATGATCGACACGAACGTATGTTTCATCATTTCTCCACCTTGGCCGCCGCCTTCCGGCCTTACAGCATCGCCGCGATCGCCGCGCCCACCATCGGCGCATCGTCAATGCGGGGCGTGATTTCATAATGGATGTTACGGCGCTTGACAAGGATCTCGTCGAGCTCCTTCTGGACCACCTTGGCAAACGGAATCGCGCGGGTCTTGTAGAAGGTCGATCCGTCCGCATTGATCGCGATCGGCGCAGAGGCCTCGACTCCCTCCCCCGACTTGATGCAGAACGCCGCAAGGTGCACCGCCGTCAGAACCGCCGCGCGCTCGAAGACGGGAAGCCCGAGACGCCGCGCCATTTTCGCGTCATCAGCATCCGCAAAGACCGCTTCCAGCAGGTTGACGCGATCATCACGATGATGCGCCGCGCAGAAGTTGTCGAAGTCAATCGTCTCAAGCGTGCCGAGGCCGCTCAACGCCGTCGCGGCCTTCGCCGAGAAGAGTCCGGCCTTGGCCGCCGCCTTGTAGACTTCGAGACCGACGCCACCCAGATAGCCGCCCGCAATCATCTTCTCAAACGGGTTGTGTCCCGTGTCGCCTTGTTTCGCGTCCATCGCCGCGTCAAACTTCGACTGCGGATACTTGTCGAAGCTGCCCGATTCGGCGTTGATGATCATTTCGTCTTCCGGATCCAGATCCGCGACTTTCGTGATGTTCGCGTTCTTCTCGACATAGGCCACATTCGTCCCCGTGCCAAGGATGAAGCCAATGTAAGAGGAGTAGGTCTTGTCGCCTTCCGTCGCCTTCGCCGCAAGGAGCGTCGCGACCGTGTCGTTCACAATGGCGATCTCGCCGCCGCCCAGACGCTTGAGGAGTTCCTTGCCGACATACTGCCCGACGATTGACGGCGCCTGAATGCCCTTCGTCCAGCAGTTAAGCCGCGCATCGAGGGCCGGCGTGACATCGGCATTGTACGAAAAGCACCAGCCGAACTTCTTCACCGTCGCCTTCGGCGCGACACGCCGGAGCTCATTCGCGAACGCCGCATAGAACTCATCGCCTGTCACAGGCCCTTTCGTGCCCGGCATCGGCTGGTTCTCGCGGTCTTCGACTTTCGGAGGAATCGAGACGACAGCCGAACGGAAATTCGTGCCCCCCGCGTCAAGGACGGCAGCCTTTGTCCCTTCGGGAATCTTGCCACTCACGCCCACATAGGCCGGTATCATTCGGAGCGACGACTTTTCGCCCTTCAACCCCTTCTCCATTTCGGAGAGAAACGTCGAGATCATCGCCTGACGATCAATTCGATCTGCCGTCTCAAAACCGTTTGCCGCCAAGAATTCCTCAGGTGTCATCATCGTCTTTATGTCCTTTCGTGTTTAGTTCAGATGTCTTCGGGGGTCAAGTTCTGCACCAGTGCAATCCAATCCGCATTAGACAGTTCCTCGGCCCTTGCCGTAGATTGTATCAAATTCTTGAAGATGCTGCCAAGTTGCTTGCGGCGATGTTCAAACGCGCGCTTCGTCAAACGATGGAAAATCCGCCGTTTTTCGTCCGAAAGTCCCGCATTTCTCTCGTGTCGATCCAATCGCACGACGCTTGAGCCAATCTCGGGCCGCGGCCAGAAGCAACTCGCCGAGACTCTTCGGACTATCTTGATGTCATAGTCAAGCTGCGCCCAAACGCCCGCAAGGCTCCGTGTCCTTGACCCCGCAGACGCCGCCAGCCGCTCGGCGACCTCCGTCTGGACAAGGACCGTCATGGAAGGAATCGTCCGCATCAGGACGAGTTCCAGCAAGATGCGCGTGCCCGCCTGATACGGCAGATTGGAGATCATGCAGGAGAAAGGGGGAACGGCGGAATGGGAGGACAGCGGATCGGCTCCTTCCATGGAGGTCTTCTGACGTTGGGCGATGACATCCAACGCATCGCCCGCGACAACCGTCAAGTCCGGAGGATTGCCAAGGGCTTCCGCCAGTCGTCCGGCAAGGACCGGATCTTTCTCAATCGCCGTCACCCGACAGCCGCGCTTCAGCATCTCTTCCGTCAGCACGCCAAGACCTGGACCTATTTCAAGGACATGGGCACCCGAACCGCATTCTTCCAGTCCCGCATCCGCAATTGCCTTCAGCGCGTTCTGGTCGATGAGGAAATTCTGTCCCAACACCTTGTTCGGGTGGAACTCGTTCTCAATGCACCAGGCCTTCACCTGGCTCGGACTCGTCAAGTTCATCCTGTCTCGCTTTCGGGAATTGCCGACGTCAGCGACGCTTTGAGAGCATCTCGTGATACTCGGAATACGAACCTTCAAACCATGTCGTCTTGCCCTTGCCTTCAAACGCAAGAATGTGCGTCGCGATGCGGTCCAGGAACCAGCGGTCGTGCGAGACGACCATCACGCACCCGCCAAACTCCTGCAAGCCTTCTTCCAACGAGCGCAACGTTGCGACGTCAAGGTCGTTCGTCGGCTCGTCAAGCAGAAGGAGATTGCCGCCAGAGGCCAGAAGCTTCGCCAAATGCACGCGATTGCGCTCGCCGCCCGAAAGGACACCGACCTTCTTCTGCTGCTCAGGCCCGCGGAAGTTGAAACGGCTGCAATAGGCACGGCCGTTCATGAGCGTCGTTCCCGCAAGCTTCACGAACTCGCCGCCCCCCGTGATTGCCTCATAGACCGTCTCTTCTGGCTTCAGCTCCGAACGCGTCTGATCGACATACGAAAGCTTGACCGTATCGCCGACCGTAAACGTGCCCGACAGCGGCTTGAGCTGCCCCGTGATGAGCTTGAACAGCGTCGTCTTTCCCGCACCGTTCGCGCCGATGACGCCGACGATGCCGCCGCGCGGGAGGTCGAAGTTGAGATCATCGTAAAGGACCTGGTCGTCAAAGCCCATCTTGACGTGTTCCGCGCGAACGACGAGATTGCCGAGGCGCGGCCCCGGCGGGATGCGGATGACGAGATCGTCCTCACGCGTATTGACTTCCTGCTTCTGCAGCTCCTCGTAACGCTCGACACGGGCCTTCGCCTTCGCATGGCGACCGGAAGGATTTGTCTGGATCCACTTGAGCTCGTTCTCCAGCATCTTCTGGCGCGACTTCTCGACCTTCGCCTCGCGCTGGAGCATCGACTCCTTCTGCTTGAGCCATTCCTCGTAGTTGCCCTTGTACGGATAGCAGATGCCATGGTCAAGCTCAAGGATCCAGTCCGTGACGTCAGACAGGAAATAACGATCATGCGTCACGACGATGAGCGTGCCCTTGAACTCCTTCAAGTACGCTTCCAGACGGAACGTCGTCTCGGCGTCGAGATGATTCGTCGGTTCGTCCAGAAGCAACACGTCAGGATTGGACAGGAGAAGACGCGCAATGGCGACGCGGCGGCGTTCGCCGCCCGACAGAACGCCGACCTTCTTGTCACCGGCCGGACAGCACAGGTCCGCCATGCGGCGCTCGACAAGGTTCTCAAGATTCCAGTAGTCGTTTGCGTCGATGATCGTCTGAAGACGTTCCATTTCCGCCGCAGCCTTCGGATCGTCCAGTTCACAGCAGAGATCCTCATAGCGCGTCACCATCGCCTGCGCATCCGCAACACCTTCCATCACGGTCTCCAAGACCGTCTTCTCGTCGTCAAGGACAGGCTCCTGCGGCAGATAGCCGACTTTCGTTCCCTTTGCGACCTGAACGGTCCCCATGAGTTCGGTGTCCTGCCCCGCAAGGATTTTGAGGAGGGACGACTTGCCCGCGCCATTTCCGCCGATGACGCCGATATGCGCCCCGTAGAAAAAGGAGAGGTTGACATCCTTCAGGATTGTCTTCGTACCCTGCTGTTTCGTGACGTCAATGAGTGAGAACTGATATTCACCGGCCATGTCGCTTCTTTGCCTTTCGCTTGTAAATCACCTGTATTATACCATGTTGTCGTGCGTGAATCGCGTTCAGCGCCGCCAAGTCGTATGAATGACGGTCGCCGGACCCGGCGACGAACGCCCGCGACCGCGCGCGCCATACCCACCGCGATCGCCCGAGTAGCCGCCGCCATACGCGGGCGGGAACCCCGAGACGCGTCTCGCGTTAACGAGCTGCGGCGGAATCTCCTGCACGAAGACCGACGGTTCGACGGGAAACATGCCCCCGTCCGGCGTTTTGCGCATCTGCGGCGAGAAGAAATAGAGCAGGTCTTTCGCACGCGTGACAACCACATAGAAAAGGCGGCGCTCTTCATCCATGCGGCCTTCCTCAACCGCCTTCGCAGACGGAAAGAGATCCTTGGTCAGCCATGGAACGACCACGATCGGCCACTCCATGCCTTTCGCCTGATGAATGGTCGAGAGCGTCAACCGATCCAGCGAAGGGTCATTCTTGCGCACGTCCAAGTTCGTCATCAGCGCAACATCTGCGAGGAAGGCCTCCAAGCCACCCTCGTTGCCGGCGATCTGCGAGGCGAGTTCCTTGAGGTCCGCGAGCCGGTCCTCGGCATCGGCTTCTTCCCATTGCCTGCGCAGATGGTCTTCATAAAAAAGATCGCAGAAGTCTTCGATCAGTTCGCCGACCTCGTCCGCCGCCAAATGGCCGTGCGCACACTCAAGGCACTTCCCAAGCGGCGGCCACACGGGCTTCGCCTTCGCGCAAAGAAGCCCATACAGCGCGTCGCGGCATTCCTTCGAGCCTCCGTCAAAACTGCGGCCCAGCTTCTCCCAATACGCCTTTGCGCTCTTCTCGCCGACACCCGGCAGAAGCTGGACAAACCGCAGGAACGAAAGCTCGTCCGTCGGATTGACGATCAACCGCAAGTAAGACAGGACGTCTTTCACATGGATCTGCTCAAAGACGCCGACGCCCGACGTGATGCGGAACGGCACTTTGAGCCGGGCAAGCGCCATCTGCACGTCAATGGACTGAAAATGACTGCGATAGAGAACCGCCATGTCGCTATAGCGATAGCCAAGTTCGCGCGCCTGCACGACAAGCTTGTAGATCTCGTTCGCCATCGTCTTCGCGTCATAGACCCGATAGACGAACGGCTTCTCGCCGCGACCGCTGCGCGTCGGGCGCAACGTCTTCTCGAACTGCCGCGGCGAATCCTTCATGACGACATTCGCCACGCTCAGGACTTCGGGAACCGAACGATAGTTTCGCTCCAGTTTGATCGTGCGGCATCCCGCCCACCGACGCGGGAACTCCATGATGTTCTCGATCTGCGCACCACGCCACGTGTAAATGCACTGGAAATCGTCGCCCACGGCAAGGATGTTGCGGTGCTTCGCCGCGAGAATGTCCGTGAACTCGGCCTGAAGCCCGTTCGTGTCCTGATACTCGTCAACCAGCACATGGAGAAAATGCTCCTGAAGCATCTCACGGACACGCCGCGTGCGTTCGCTCGTCAGGAGTTTCAGCCCATTGACGAGCAAGTCGTCGAAGTCCATCGCGCCCAGTTCGCGTTTGCGCGCCTCGTATTTCGTCGCGATTTCGGCGATCTCGTCAGGATAGACCCCCGCCGTCTTCGTCTGCCAACGACGCGCGATGTCCACGACCGGGCGGCGTTCGTTCGAGGCCTCGGAAATCATCTTCGCGACGAAATCCTTCTTCACGAAGTCCTTCGGATCCTTCACCGTCGTCTTGATGAGGTCTCCGACAATCTTCTTCTGGTCGTCCTCGTCCAAGATCTGAAAACCCGGCTGATAGCCTAGTCCTGCACCGTAGCGGCGCAAAAGCCGCGCACAAATCGAGTGGAACGTTCCCGACCAAATGGACGCCACGGCATCGCCGACGAGAGCCTCCGCCCGCTCGCGCATCTCGCGCGCGGCGCGGTTTGTGAAGGTCAGCAGGAGAATGCGGTCCGGCGCAACGCCGCGCTCGATCAAATAGGCCACGCGATGGACAAGCGTGCGCGTCTTTCCCGTACCGGCCGCCGCAAGGACGAGCAAGGGCCCGTCCCCCGCCGTCGCCGCCGCGCACTGCTCAGGGTTCAACAGTTTGGAAAAATCAGTCATTTGGCATATTATACCAAATCTTCGGCGGCGGCGGTTTTCTCTTCCGCAGTCAGTCGGGAAGGGTTCGGCGGAACTCTCGCGCCTTCCGACACAAACGGGTCGCTCAAGGGGCGCCGCACAAGACATTGGCCCGTGCGCAAGAGGCCTATGCGTTTCGCGGATGCGCCTTGGCGTATTCGTCACGGAGGCGCTCAATCGAGACGTGCGTGTAGATCTGGGTCGTCGAAAGCGAGGCGTGCCCCAGCATTTCCTGAACAGAGCGAAGGTCTGCGCCCGCATCCAGGAGATGTGTCGCGAAACTATGGCGGAGCTTATGTGGCGTGATGTCTGTCGGCAAGCCCGCCTCGACCAGATAACGCTTCATTCGACATTCGGCGAACCCACGTGTCATCGGGGAAAAGCTATCGGTCAAGAATATCCGCGCCGTCGCATCGGCACGTACGCCCGCATGGGCCATCGCCGTCGCACGGAGGGCTTTCAACGCCGCGAGGGCGGGCTTGCCGAGGATGACAAGACGGTCCTTCGACCCTTTGCCCGTGACGATGAGAGTTCCGCGCGAGAAGTCGATCTCACCCCACGTGACCGGCAACATCTCGCTGATTCGGCATCCCGTCGAATAGAGCGCCTCGAACAGCGCCTTGTCCCGCCGCGCGGCATACTCGCCCAGCGTCCCTTCTTCCAAATCCCGAAGCGGGCGGTCCAGAAAACGTGCGATTTCCTCGACCGAGAGGATCTTCGGGAGCGTCTTCGCCTTGCGCGGACCGTGCAGAAGCGAGAACGGATTGTCAATGAGGATGTTCTCGCGCTGGAGAAAACGACAGAACGTGCGTCCCGCCGCAAGTTTCCGACGCACGGTCGTCGCAGTCGCACCCGAAGCCGTAAACGCGACGAGAAACGCGCGCGCGTCGGCATCAGTCAGGTCTCTCCACGGATAGGGCGGACGCGCGTCAGCCCCCCATTTCGAAGCCACGAACTGCGCGAGGTCCGACGCATACGCCGCACAGGTGTTCTCGGAGACATTCCGCTCCGCCAAGAGGTAGCGAAAGAACGCCGCAAGGCGCGGATCAGCCGACGCCTGCTTATTCAGCGTCGGCTGCGTCATTCTCCGCTTTCTCTTCTCTCAGGCCAAGCTCAGCGGCTCTGGCCGCATAATCCGGAATCTGGCTGTGGTAAATCGCCACAACGCGCTTCAGCGCCTGAAGCTGACGTGGCGAAAGCGAATGACGGCGTGCATACTGCTCGGTCAAGGAAGTGACGAATTCCTTGTCGTCATAAACGCGCTTGCCGCGCTTGGCTTTCGGACGCCATTCTTTTACCGTGTCGAAGAGCGCAAGAATCTTGGGAACCGACGGATCGGCCTTCTCCTCGCCAAAGCCACCGGGGACGAATTCAAGCAGTTTTGCGCGAATCGCATCGACGTCATCCAGGGCCCCAGCGTTTTCGCCGACCGCACGCGCCAGGATGGTGAATTGCTTCATCGAGAGCGCACGGCCGTGTTCGACCTGATCGCGCAAGGACTTGATGAAGGGGTTCTTGTCCATGCCGCCGATGCGGTCCATGGCGTCAAAGCAGTACGCGACGAGCTCGGGGTCGGCCTTGGGCGCGATTGACGCGCCAGCCGCAAGTCCCGCATTGCGCAGACGCTCCGCACAGTCGGTAATCTGGGTTTCATACAGCATCGCCATCCGCACGAGGAACTCCAACTGGCGTGCGCTCATCGGGCGCACTTCCTTCTCGAACTGCCTACGGCAACTCTCAAAGAATTTCTCGTCGTTGTATTCGCGCTTGCCGACCTTCTTCGGCTCCTTCCACTGGCGAACCTCACCCAAGAGTTCAAGGACCAGTTCAAACTTCGCTCGATCCGGCGGAGGGACCGGTTTCGGCAGCGAACGCAGGAACTCGCGGTAGAATTCGCTGAGCATCTGGTTCATCGGCTCGCCTTCGGACTCGACCTTGTCGAGCTGCCCTTCCATCCGCGCCGTGAAGCCGACGGAGAAAAGCGCGTCCATGTTCTTCACAAGCCAGTCACAGACAAGCATGCCGCGTTCGAGCGGGATCAGCTTCTTCTTCTCCGTCTTCGCGTACTCGCGCGTCTTCAGGGTTTCAATCGTCTGAGCATAGGTTGACGGGCGACCGACGCCGTTCTCTTCCAGCGCCTTGATGAGCGACGCCTCCGAATAGTGCGCCGGACCCTTGGTCTTCTTCTCGTCACTCAACCAGCGAAGGGCCTCCAGCGATTCATCCTTCTGGACCTCGGGCAGATAGGCGACCTCGTCCGAATCCTCGTCGTCCTCCCCATCTTTCGTTTTCTTCTTGAGCGAAAGGTTCATGATCTTGAGAAAGCCCTCGAAGTCAACGGATGTCGCAGAGGCGGTAAAGAGATAGGCGTGGGCAAGCCCCGGCTTGACGGCCTCAAGCGAAAGCGTCTTCACCGTCGTCTTCGCATTCGCCATCTGGCTCGCGACAAAGCGACGCCAGATGAGATCGTAGAGCTTCAGCTCCGCCGAATCCATCCCCGCGTCTCCCGCGCGCTTCGGGGAAAGCTCGACGTCTGTCGGGCGAATCGCCTCGTGCGCGCCCTGCGCCTCGACGCCGCCCTTCGCCTTCGTCGCGTAGAAGTTGGGCTTCTCGGGATAGAACTCGGGACCACACCACTTCTCGATGAACGACTTCGCCGCATCGCGCGCCTGATCCGAGATGTTGACGGAATCGGTTCGCATATAGGTGATGCGCCCCTGTTCGTAGAGTGACTGGGCGAGCTTCATCGTCCTGCCCGGAGAGAACCCCAGCACGCTGGAAGCCGTCTGCTGCAAAGTCGATGTCGTGAACGGCGGCAACGCACGTCGCACCTTCGGCTGGATCTTGATGTCCGCGACCTTGAGCGCGGCGTTAGCAAGGTCCAGAATGAGGCGGTTTGCGACCTCCTTCTCGCGAATCTCGGGCTTTTCGCCGTCCAAACGCGCCAGTTTGGCGACAAATGTCTTCGATTCGCCGGGTTTTCGGGCCTCCACGCCAAGAAGCTGATAGGTCTCGGGCACGAACGCGTCAATCTCGCGCTGACGCTCGACGAGCAGACGAAGCGCGACGGACTGCACGCGGCCCGCCGACAGCGTCTTGTTGTTCGCACAATTCACGTTCTTCCAAAGAAGCGGCGAGACCTTGTAGCCGACGAGGCGGTCAAGGATCCGACGCGCCTGCTGAGCATCGACAAGCGGCATGTCGATGTCCCGCGGCGCAGCGACGGCCTTGAGGACAGCCGACTTCGTGATTTCGTTGTAGGTCACGCGACGGAACGGCTTCGCGCCCGCGACCTCGCCAAGAACAGCCTTCAAATGCCAGGCTATCGCCTCTCCCTCACGGTCAGGATCGCTCGCGAGATAGATTTCGGCCGATCCCTTCACCGCACGTTTCAGGTCCGTGACGACCTTCTCCTTGCCTTCCGATACAACATAAGTCGGCACAAACTCCCACGACTCAGGGCCTTTCTCAATGATCTTGATCGCCCCTGTCTCTTTCGGCAGGTCACGGATGTGCCCGACGGAGGATTTGACGACAAACTCTTCTCCGAGGTATTTCCCGATCGTCTTGGCCTTCGCCGGAGACTCCACTATCAACAATTTCTTGTCCATGCCCTTTATTATAGCATAATTTCAGAATCAACCGCGCAATCAGTCGAAGCGGATCGTCGAGACGCCGCCGGGCGAACGGAGGACCGCATTCGTCGGCAGGGCCGCACCCGTCAACTCAACCTCCGTGATCAGGCGTCGCATCGCCGAGACCGCCGGGACAAGAGAGAGCTTCCAGCCCCCGTCCGGCAACGCCGTCTCGCAAACGGAAAAGACCCCGTCAAAGGCATTGGTCTTCCCCGCGACAAACGCATCCGTCGCCGCCCGGATCTCCGCGTAGTGCGGCAATTCGCCAAGCGACTTCTCCCGACGACAGTCCTCGTCCACAAACACCATCGCATTCGTCGTCATCGTGACGGACGACGCGAACGGTTCGCGCGTCTCCCAGACGATGCCCTCGCCCGCCTTGCAGCGGACGGTCCCGGACGCGATCAGCACGCGGTCGGAACCGTCCAGCCGGCGCTCCATCGTCCATGTCGCCTGCGCGTTAAGCGCGGACTGGAGCGCTGCGACGGCAGACGAAGCCAGAAAAAGGACGGATGGAATGCTCACGGCCATCAGCGGCCGGCCAATCCGGCGTATTTGAGACCGATTTCAAGACCGCGCAATTCAGCCAACCCGACGAGCCTCCCGCCATATGAATAGCCGCAATAGCAGTTGCGCCCCTTGTCGATTTCCATCAGACGCCCATGGTCAGGGCGCACGACGATTCCCTTGCCGCGACGCTTCTCCTCCTTCAGGAGCGCAATCATCAGGGCCGGCAAATCCGTCTTGCCGACGAGATGACAGCGCGACTCGTGGAAGATGCCTGGCTCTTCATATTCGAGGTTACGGAAATGGCAGAAGAAGATGCGCTTGGCGAACTCCTTGAAGATCGCGACTTCATCGTTCTCCAGCGAACCGCCGAGGGAACCCGTGCAGAGCGTGAGGCCGACGTGCTTCGATGGGCAGCGCTTCACCATCTCGCGGATGTCCGCCGCGGTCGAGAGGATGCGCGGCAACCCGAAGATCGGATGCGGCGGATCGTCCGGATGAATGCACATGTCGATGCCATATTCGTCAAGGACGGGCGAAATCTCGTTGAGGAACGCATACATGTTCTCGCGAAGCTCACGGTCGCCGATGCCGGCGTACGTCCTGAGCTGACGCAGGAACTCGCGCGGCGTGAGGTCGTCCACCGTGCCGGGAAGCCCCGTCAGGATCGATTTCTCCACGCGCTTGCGCTGAGCCGGCTTGTAGCCCGCCCACAGCCTCTTCGCGCGCGCCTTCGTCTTCGCGTCGTAGTCTTTCTCCGCGCCCGGACGCTTCAGCGAGAAGAGGTCGAACGCGGCGACTTCGTATTCGTTGTAGCCGAGGCATGTCGAGCCGTCGGGCAAGGCGTAGGCGAGGTCGCTCCGCGTCCAATCCAGAATCGGCATGAAATTGTAGCAGACCGTCTTGATGCCGCACTTCGCGAGGTTCTTCAGCGTCTTCTTGTAGTTCTCGATGTAGACGCGGCAGTCGCCCGAGCGGCGCTTGATGTCTTCATGGACGGGGACCGACTCGACGACGCTCCAGACCATGCCCTCGGCCTTGACCTGCGCCGCAAGGTCGCGGATCTCCTTGACGGGCCACACCTCGCCAGGCTTGCGCCCGTAAAGCGCCGCGACGACGTCCGTGACGCCCGCCTGCCGAATCTTCCGAAGGCTAATCGCATCCTTCGGTCCGTACCATCTCCAACCTTGTTTCATTTCTTTTCTCCTTGATTGTTGTTCTGTGGAAAAGCCTTTTAGTCGAGGGCCATCCTCTTCGCTTCGCGCACGAGCGTCTGCGAGTAGGGATGGGCCGGCGCACGAAAGAACGCCGCCGGGTCCTCCGACATCTCGACGACCTCGCCCGCCTTCATGACCGCCAGCCTCGTCGCCATCTGGGAGACGACGCCGAGGTCGTGCGTGATGAGGAGTATCGCCGAATTCGCGCGGTGAAGCTCCTTCATGAGACGCAGGACCTGCGCCTGAATCGTGACGTCAAGCGCCGTCGTCGGCTCGTCGGCGATCAGCAGGTCCGGCTCAAGCATGAGCGCCATCGCGATCATCACGCGCTGCTGCATGCCGCCCGAAAGCTCGTGCGGATAGGCCCTCGAACGCGTCTCCGGGTCGGGTATGCCGACCTTGCCCAGCCAACTGAGCGCACGCGCACGCGCCGCCCGCCGCGAGACGGGCTCATGCAACCGCACGGTCTCGACCAGCTGGTCGCCGATGCGGTGCAGGGGCGAGAGTGAGCCCATCGGGTCCTGAAAGACGACGCCAATCCGTCGTCCGCGAATGCGCCGCAATTCGGAAAGCGGCATCGCAAGGACGTCGTGCCCGTCAAAGAGGATCCGCCCCCTCGGCCAGAAAGCCGGCGGACTCGGCAAGAGACGCGGCACCGACAGGGCGACGGAACTCTTTCCCGAACCCGATTCGCCGACGAGTCCAAGGACCTCGCCGCGATCCAGCGCGAGGTTCACGTTTCGCGCCGCAGACGTCACCCGTCCCTCGTCGTCGCGAAACGAGACCGCAAGGTCCTCGACCCGAAGCAGCATCGCCCCTTACGCGCCGTAGCCCTCTTCACGGAGTTTCTGGACGATCGAATCGGGGTCCTGCGACTTCGTGATGAGTTCCTCGTAAGCGATGAGCCCCTGCTTGTAGAGCTGCGTGAGGTGCGAATCGAGCGTCTGCATGCCGAACTTCGCACCCGTCTGCAGGTCGGACTTGATCATGTTCGTCTTGTTGTCGCGAATGCGGCTGCGGATCGCGTCCGTCGTCGTCATGATCTCAAACGCGGCGACGCGTCCGTGCACCTGTCCGTCCGGGCCAAGCCTCGGCAGGAGAATCTGCGAGATGACGGCTTGCATGCCCGCCGCAAGCTGCGTTCGGATCTGCGACTGCTGGTTCATCGGGAAGGCGTCGACGATGCGGTCAATCGTCTCCGCCGCGCCCGTCGTGTGGAGCGTGCCGAAGACGAGGTGACCCGTCTCGGCGGCGGTGATCGCCGCCGCAATCGTCTCAAGGTCACGCATCTCGCCGACAAGGATGACATCCGGGTCCTGACGGAGCGCGCGGCGGATCGCCTCGGCGAAGCTCGGCACGTCGTCACCGACTTCGCGCTGCGTCACGAGCGAGTTCTGCGACGCGTGGTAGAACTCGATCGGGTCTTCAATCGTGATGATATGGACGTTGCGCTCCCGATTGATGACGTTCAGCATCGACGCCAGCGTGGTCGATTTGCCTGAACCCGTCGGGCCCGTCACGAGGATGAGGCCGCGAGGCTTGAAGAGCAGCTCCTTCACGACTGGCGGGAGCCCGAGCTGTTCCATCGTCAGGAGCGTGTTCGGAATCTGACGCAGGACCGCACCATAGCGCTTGCGCTCCTTGAAGATCGAGACACGGAAACGCGTACCGTCCGGATGCGCGAGCGCGAAGTCGGCGCCGCCGCTCCGCTCGACCTCTTCCATCTTGTTCGGATCGCTTGACCGCGCGACCATCTCCTTGCAGAGCTCATAGGAGTCCTCCTCGGTCAGTTCCTCGTCCGCGATCGGCAGGAGTTCGCCGTGAACGCGAAGTTTCGGCGGCATGTGCGCGCGGATGTGGAGGTCGGAAGCCCCCTCGTCAATCGTGGCCTGAAGCAAGTCTTCAATGTGGATGTCCATAGTGTCTTCTCCTCTTTTGCCCGCAATTATACCAAAAAGAGCAAGCGCACTTCCACCGCAAGCGCCGTTTGCGCAGGCAACGGAGACGACGGATGCCTTTGGTGCGCAAATGCACGCGTGTTTTTGGTATAATTTCCGTTATGGCAAATCAGACGAATCAGGCTTGGCGCTCGTGGCTCGTAATCGCGCTTGTCGCGGTCGCGTTTTTCGTGGCGTACAAGACCAATCCGAACCCCGAGGCGACGAAAGAGCTCTCGCTTCTCGAATTCTACCAGACGATGGAGCAGGGCAAGCTTGTCGAACCCATCACGCGCGTCGTGGACCGTGACGAGGGCGCGACGTTCCTGGCCGGCGAAGCCGAGACGGACGACCTTGACGACAAGGGCGCACCGAAGCGATATCGCTACCGCGTGCCGCTCGTCCCCGGCGAGAACGAGGCGATCATGCGTGACCTCCTTGAAGGGAGCCACAAAGTCGTCGTGAAGGAACGCAAAAGCCCCTTCTCGCCGTTCATCATCCAGACGCTTGTCTTCTTCGGCGTCATGTTCCTCTTTTACTGGGTCTTCTACCGGCGCGTCAGCGGCGGCGGGGGCGGAATGTTCGGCTTCGGCAAGTCGAAGGCGAAGATCCTGACCGGCAAGGAGGACAAGGCCAACAAAATCACGTTCGCCGACGTCGCGGGCGTGGACGAGGCGAAGGAGGAGGTCGAGGAGATCGTCTCGTTCCTGAAAGACCCGAGCGCGTTCAAGAAGCTCGGCGGGCGCATCCCCAAGGGCGTCCTGCTCGTCGGGCCGCCCGGCACGGGCAAGACGCTGCTCGCGAAGGCCATCGCAGGCGAAGCGAAGGTGCCCTTCTTCGCGATGAGCGGCAGCGACTTCGAGGAGATGTTCGTCGGCGTCGGCGCGAGCCGCATGCGCGACGTCTTCAACGAGGCGAAAAAGCGCGCGCCCTGCATCGTCTTCATCGACGAAATCGACTCCATCGGCCAGAAGCGCACGGGCGCGAGCGCCCTCGGCGGTAACCACGCCTACGAGCAGACGCTCAACACGATGCTCGTCGAGATGGACGGCTTCGACGCAAACGAAGGCGTGATCGTGATTGCCGCGACAAACCGTCCCGACACGCTCGACAACGCCCTTCTGCGCCCCGGGCGCTTCGACCGGCAGGTCGTCGTGGAGCTGCCGACCCTCAAGGGCCGGAAGGAAATCCTCGAACTCCACGGCAAGCGAATCACTTTCGCCAAGGACGCCGACCTCGACCGCGTCGCGCGCGGAACGCCCGGCTTCTCGGGCGCGGATCTCGCGAACCTTCTGAACGAGGCTGCGCTTCTCGCCGTGCGCAAGAAACTCGACGGCGTGGACATGGAAACCCTCGACGAGGCACGCGACAAGGTCATCTGGGGCCGCGAACGCAAGTCGGCGGGCTACTCGCAACGGGAGCGCGAGACGACGGCCTGGCACGAGGCGGGCCACGCGCTTCTGCAAGTCCTCCTGCCCGACACGGACCCGCTCCACAAGGTGACGATCATCCCGCGCGGCCGTGCGCTGGGCGCGACGATGGCCCTTCCCGAGAAGGACGTCCTCAACCACACGAAGAAGTACTTCCTCGCGGAGATGCGCCTCTGCTGCGGCGGACGCATCGCAGAAGAGCTCTTCACGGGCGACGTCTCGACAGGCGCGGCGCAGGACATCGCGCAGGCGACGCAGATCGCGCGAGAGATGATCTGCAAGTACGGCATGAGCGAGAAGTTCGGCTTTCAGGCGTTCATGGAACCCTCGCAGTTCGCAAACGGCGACCTGCCGCCCGCATTCAGTGAAGAGACCTCGCGCGAAATCGACGCGGAGGTAAAGCGTCTCATCGACGAGGCCTACGCCGAAGCGAAGCGCATCATCGGCGAAAACCGTGACAAGCTCGAACTTCTCGCAAAGACGCTGATCGAGAAGGAGACAATGGACGGACGAGACGTGGAGGCGCTGTTGAATGGCTAACTGGGTCGATCCGTCGGCAATCGCGCAAATTGCGATTCTCTATGTCGTCATCTACGCGATTCTGAAGCGCGCGCGCGGCTCGCGCTTCGGCCAGGTCCTCATGGGCGTGGGGATTCTCGCCGCAACGCTGACCCTGTTCACCTTCGTCTTCCACTTCGACGTCCTCTCCGTCATTCTGCGGAGTCTCCTGGTCTATCTCGCGATCTCGACGGTCGTCATCTTCCAGCCCGAAATCCGCCGAATCCTCAGTCAGGTCGGCGCGCTGGGATCGCTTGAAAAGCGCAAGTACAGCCCCGACGGCTCTGCGACGCCCGAATACATCGCCGAAACGATCCTTCGTCTCGCGGCCCAAAAGACGGGTGCGCTGATCGCCTTCGAGCGCGGCATCAGCCTGCGCAGCTACGAGGAAACCGGTGTGCCCCTCAACGCCACGTTCTCGCGTGAGCTCCTCACCTGCATCTTCACGCCGCCTCTCCCGCTCCACGACGGCGGTATCACAATCCGCGACGGACGCGTCTCTGCGGCGCACTGCGTCTTTCCCGTCTCCGACAATCCCGACCTCCCTGTCAGCGGCATGCGTCACCGCGCCGCCATCGGGCTCTCCGTCGAGACGGACGCCCTTGTCGTCGTCGTTTCCGAGGAGTCGGGCCATGTCTCCATTGCGCACAACGGGCGTCTCGTCCGGTATGCAGGCGACGCCACATGCCTTCCGTTCCTCGTGCGCTGGCTGTCAAAAGCCATGTTCCGCGACCGCAAGGTCAACCGCCTGCTCGGCCGCCTCCAAAAGATCCTTCCGAAAGGAGTCCGCTCATGAGCCTTGACTTTATGACGGAGAACTGGGGTCTCAAGATCCTGGCCCTCATCCTCGCGATCGTTCTCTACCACGCCGTCAAGCAAAGCTCCTCAAACGGAGGAAGCCCGACGCCAACCATCCATGACCGACCCATCTCCCAGAAAGACTGACAACGCGGACACGCGGCGCAACGTCGTCGCCTGGCTCCTCTTTCCGCTCGCGCTCTTCCCGCTGGCGGCGCTTTTGACCTACGACTGGCGGGCGATTCGTGCGCTGAACGTCCCGCCGACGCCTTCCCACAACTGGATCGGCGCGCTCGGGGACGGTTTCGCCTACTATGGCTACCTGATCTTCGGCCTCGCGATTTGGATCGTTCCGGTCGTCTGCGTCATCGCCGCGCTCTGCCTCATCCGGGGCCAACACATGCGTCCTGGGAGGCGCGAGATCTGGTTTACGGCGTTCCTCACCTCCGTCTCCTGCCTGTTCCAGGTTCTCGGCACGCACGCCAACGGAATCTCGGCGCTCGCCGCTCACATCAACATTCCGGACGCGGGCGGCGTGCTCGGCTATCTCATCATGACGCGATTCCTCTCGCCGCTCCTGAGCGACTTCGGCTCCGCCGTCCTCGTCGTCATCTTCATGGCCCTTGCGCTCGTCGGCGCCGTCGGCGTGCGGAATCTCGCGGACTTCTTCTCGGCCATCTTTCGCTGGGCCGTCGGCTGCGAGAGGAGGAAGGGCAAAAAGGAAAGCATGGCCCCCTCTTCCCGCGCGATTGGACCCGAAGAGGACAGCTACCTTGCCGCGCTGCAAGCGAAGGATGCGGTGAAACGCCAGCGCGCCGAAGAGAAGGAGCGCATCCGCCAGGAGAAGATCGCCGCCAAGGAAGCGCGTCGCGCCGAGAAGGAGGCGGCCAAGCTCGCCAAATGGGAGGCGAAGCACGGTGGGCACGCCGAACGCGCCCTTCCGCCACAAGCCCCTGCGGCGCGCCGTCCGTCCGCCGCAGCCGAACCCGAGCCCGCCGCAGCCGAAGACAAGGGTCCTTATCTGCTGCCGCCACTCTCGCTCCTTGACCCGCTCAAGAAGTCGTCCGCCGACCACGGCGATGTCGAAGAGATGACGTCACGACTCATCAATACGCTGAAGATCTTCGGCATCGACGCGACGCTCGCCTATACGGTGCAGGGGCCCGTCGTCACGAAATACGCGCTAAATCTTGCGCCGGGCATCCGCTATTCGGCCGTCACGAACATCTCCGACAATCTCATGGGCGCCCTGCACGCGAAATCCCTGCGCATCGAGGCGCCGATTCCCGGTGAGGAGTCAATCGGCATCGAGGTGCCGAACCGCAAACCCGCCGGCATCTCCTTCCGTGAAGTCATCGAGTCGGACGCGTGGCGTTCCTGCAAGGGCGAGCTTCCCCTTCTCTTCGGCAAAGATGCCGCAGGGCACGAGCTCGTCGCCGACCTCGCGTCCATGCCGCACATGCTCGTCGCCGGCGCAACGGGCCAAGGCAAGTCCGTCTGCCTCAACTCGCTCATCAACGGACTTCTCATGACGAAGACGCCCGAACAGCTCAAGCTCATCATGGTGGACCCAAAGTCCGTCGAGTTCACGAACTACGTCTCCCTGCCGCATCTGATCGTGCCGATCATCACCGAAAACCAGAAGGTCGTCTTTTCGCTCAAGTGGGCCGTTGCGGAGATGGAGAAGCGCCTGAAGCTCTTCGCCCGTGCGAAGGTCCGGAACATCTACGACTTCAACCACCGGCCGAGCTTCACGCAGACGGACATGTTCGGCAACGACACCGCCGTCGGCAGCGACATGCCGAAGGCCGTCCCCTACATCGTCATCATCATCGACGAAGTCGCAGACCTCATGTCGCAATGCTCGAAGGAGGTCTCACCCCACATCGCCCGCCTGACGGCCAAGGCGCGCGCGGCGGGCATCCACCTCATCCTTGCGACCCAGCGCCCAGACGCGCGCATCATCACGGGCGCGATCAAGGCGAACATCCCGGGGCGCGTCGCCTTCAAGACGGCGACGGGCATCGACTCGCGCACGATTCTCGACACGGGCGGGGCCGAAAACCTGATCGGCAAGGGCGACATGCTTTTCAAGTCGAAGGAGGGCCTTCTGATCCGTGCACAGGGCGCGTGGATCAGCGACCCCGAAATCGGGCGCATCGTCAAGTTCATCGAAGAGCACTCGACCGTGCAGTTCGACGACCGTTTCACCAAGAAGCTCTCGACGATCAAGGAAGCCGAGGAAGACCTCTTCGCCGATCCCGCCGAAGAGGCGCAGGAAGCCAAGGAAGCCGCTGCCGAAGCACGTGCGCAAGTCAAGGCCGACGCGGCGGCGGACGACTTCAAGAAGGCTGTCGAATGCGTCATCAACACGAAGCGCGCCTCGACATCGCACTTCCAGCGCCAAATGGGCTGGGGCTACAACCACGCGGCAAAGATTCTCGACATGCTGACCCAGCGCGGCATCGTCTCGGAACCACAGGGGATGGGGCCGAGGCAGATCATCATGTCGCAAGAGGAACTGCTCGCCATCTTCAACGGAAACGACGTCGATTCCGCAGTCTCGGCAGATTCTGCGATCGACGAACAGACGGCTGCTGCGGACGAGGCTGACGTCACGCTGGCGGACGACCCCGATCTCTTCAGTCAGGAGGAACAGACACCATGATCGAACTGGGAAAGACCCTTCGCAACGCTCGTGAAGCCAAAGGGCTTACGATCGCCCAACTTGCGGAAATGACCCGCATGACGGCAACACGCATAGAAGAACTTGAAAACGAGAACTTCGCAAACATCCCCGCCGCCATCTACGGGCGCGGCTTCGTCAAGCTCTACTGCGGAGCCGTCGGGCTGGACCCGAAGCCGCTTTGCGACGAGTTCACCGAAATCTTCAACGGCAACCGAGACGTCGAAATCCGAGAGCGGACAAACGAGCCGACACCCAATCCGGTCGCCATGCCCCCCCTTGAGCCAAGCCCCGAGCCCGCTCAACAGACGGAAGCGCAACCTGAGGCCGAACCACAGCCAGAGCCTTCCCTCTCGCGCTATGCCACGCCACTGCACGAGCGCCCGAAGATTTCCGTGCCGCCCTCGGTCTGGCGTTTCGGGCTGTTGGCAGCCGCCGCGCTCCTCGTCCTCTGGGGTTTGCTGGTCGGCGTGCGCGCACTCTACCGTGCGACCAGCGGTACGCCTGGCGACGACCCGTCCGTCGAAACCGCACTTGCGCCGGCGCCGGCGGAGACCGCGCCAACCACCCCCCCGTCAGCCGAAGCCGCACCGACGAAGCCACGTACCCCGCAGAAGATCCCCGCCCTTTACTTCGACTGACGTCCCGAAGCGTTGCGCGGCAGTTGCGCACGAAACTCGCCGCTTCCGCCTGAACCGACAAGACAGCAGACGTGCCCGTCTTTCGGCATCTGATTCCACCGACGTCGATTCAAGGCAACTTCGCCTCTTTCCTTCTCAGATGCCTTTATGTCATCAGATGGGGGCCTGTTCCCACGATTCTTTTACCAGTTGTGGAAGGCGTCGCCATCGTAGGGGTCTGGCTTCACCGCATAGGGTGCGACCTTCTCTGGCACGAACAGGCGCGAATCCTCCGCCAACCCGACGTTGAGTTCGGTCAGGATCGACGACCAAACGCGCGACAGCTTCTCGCCGTTCCAAAGACCATCCACGCTTTCAGGCGCAGGCGGCATCAGGATGCAGTTCCCCAGCCGTCCCATGACGGCGGGCGTCGCCGCTGCGAACCAGTCGGGCGTGTCCACGTAGACAGGCAACTCATGTGCCGTGCGGAAATAGAGGTCGGACGCCGGAATGCCCGCGAACGCAGGTTCTCCAGTCGGCGGCATCACACGATAGACGGGGCGCGTCTCGCGCCGCACGGTCTCAGGCAACACATCGAGCGGCGCGCCGGGCAGCACGACGGTCGCCTCCATCTTCTTGATGAACGCACGAAGCGCCGCGACGTGTTCCTTCGGCACGGGATTCGGGCCAAGCAGCAGCATCTGGGGCCTGTCCCCCGCGTACAGGTCCGAGCAGGCCAGGCGCGCATAGCCGACGCCCAGTCGGTCGAGGATCGCCGCGCCCGCGTCGTCGCCGATGTACCCAGCACGCTGCGGACCGACTGGCACGAAGCGATTGCCCATGTTCCGCAGGAGGTTGTGCACGAGATGCGTGGCGGCGGGGTCCTTCCCGTAACGCGCGGTGACGTCCAGCTGGCAGAAGAGGACAAGCCCGTGGCGGCGGCGGTATTCAAGAAGCGACGCATACGCGAGATTGAAGCCGCAGTCGACGACCGTGCGGAAGTTGCCGCGCGTGGGCTTCTTGATCGCGTAGCCGCTCACCATGCCGCCATTGCCGCATTTCCATTTCGAACGCGGATAGTGCGGCGACCGCTCGTCCGACAGGACAAAGGCCGGCATCACGTCCGAAGCGCCGCGCCAGTCATGCAGGTCTTCGTCCGCAAGCCCCTTGACGTACGGGCTTCCCGGCAGGCGCACGAAAGCGTCACGCGCGCTCGGAGCCACCATCTCGAACCCCGGAAGCGCGCCCGCCTTCTGCTCGAAGACAAGCACCTTGAGTCCGTTGTCGATCGCGCCCGACGTCTCCACGGCACGCAGGAAGGCGTTCGTGCCGTTCAAAGCGAGACTGCCGACAACCAGCAAGCGCGCATTACCGATTTCTTCGGGCTTTTCGACCGTGCGGAACGGGAAGCCGGCCGCCTTCAGGACGGGCGCCGTCCGCCCCATCGGATCGTAGAGGGCGCAGGCGACGTCCTTCCATTCAGGCCTCGCGACGATCGGCCAGAACTGGAGTTCCGTCTTGTCCGCCTTCACCAGCCGCCCGTCCGCCGCGACGACCTCGATCTCAAGCGTCCCCGCCGTGCGCGACAGCACCGTGGGGGCCGCGAACGCAATCGCCTTCTTCTCGATGCCGCCCGCCGCGACCGAAAACGCGAAGTCGCCCTGCACGGCGGTCGCGTCCCCCGTGCGCAGCTTCCACCGGCAGGTCAACTTGCGCGGCGTGACATGATCGTTGACGGCAACAACGCTCTTCACGACCTTCTCGCCGGCGAAGTACGCATGGTCCTTGTTGGTGAAGTCCTTCGGATCGCCCGCCAGGAAGACGAGCAGCGGCGCATAGACCTCGCGGATCGTCTCATGGAGATAGTCGGGAAGCGAATAGTCCGTCAGCGGATGCCGCTGAATCTCGTTCGCGCCGTCCGGGCTGTCCGGCTTCAGGCCGGCCGTCTTCACGTCGTCCGACCGGTTCCAGACGACATTCTGTCCCATGAACGTGCGCGCCGTCAGCATCAGGTCGCGCGCACCGGGGAAGTCGCCCAGTCCGTTCATGCCGTACGCCCGCCACGCCTTGACGACGCGCAGATGGTGCGCCGCCGTCAGGTCGCGCTGGTTCGCGTTCAGGGGGCGCACGACCGGCTGCGCCCATTCGCTGAAATAAGGCACGGGATCCGTCTCGCGTCCGTAAACCGCGTCGCCGAAATACCGCGCGGCATGTTCGGGGATCAGCGAGCCCAGCTTCGGATTGTCGAAGTGCATGAACTGCGCCGGATAGGGGAAGCTCGTTTCCATCACCATCAGCGGCTGCGTGTGACGCGCCGCCCACTGGGCGGGCCAGTCCTCCTGCTCCTGCAGCGGCGTGCCGTAGCTCTGGTAGTTCATGGACGTGAAGATCCTGCCGCTGTTGCCGCCCGCGTGCTGGAAGCACTCGCGGCTCGGATCGATCGCCCGCATGATCCGCTCCGCCGTCTGGACGCGCACACGCGTGTACCTCTTCCACGGCGGATTGTACTCCGTGTCGTTCAGCTTCGCCGGATCCTGGTTCCACGCATAGCAGCAGGTGTTGAAGTCCGTGTACCACATGATGATGGACGGATGGTTTCCGTAGCAGTCCAGGAACTGTTCGACATCCGCCCCGTAGGAAGCCAAGTCTTCGTCTTCATACGGCGGCATCGGAAAGAGGTTGTAGAGACCCATCGTGTCACACGCCGTCAGATAGGGCGTCCAGCCGACTTGCGAGGTCTTGCCGACCGTATCGTACCGGATCGCATTGTAGTTCATTTCCTTGACGTGCGCGACATACTGCCCGACGGCCTCGTCCGCTCCGTAGTAGTAGCGCACGCGGTTGAGTCCAGGGCTTGTCCACATCCTGAGCCGCGTGTTCATGCCGTTGAGGAAAAACTTGCCGTCCTCGACCCATACCTCGCGGAAGCCGAACGGGCGCGTCGGCAGGGAATCGACCGTCTGTCCGTCCTGCACGAGCGAGACGCGCATCTCGTAGACGTTCGGCGTCTCGACGTTCCAGAGGACGGGATCCTTCCATGCCGCGTTCCAGACGAGCCGCTGCTCCGGCGAACCGTCCAGCGCAACGTCCTGCGCCGTCGAGAAGCCGACCTTGCCGTCGCGGATGAAGTCAAACCGGACCTGCGCCTTTCCCGTCAGGCGCGCGGGATTGTCCAGCCGCGTCCGCAGCGTCACACTTTTCGTGCGGTAGGAAGACAGCGCAATTCCCGTCTTGAGCGCCACCCTGCCGGGCGCCGTCTCCAGCCAGACGTCGCCGAGGGCTATCTCGCCGTGGTCGCCGAGCGCCACCTTGCCGCGCCAGAGCCCGATGTAGTGGCGGTCGACATAGACGGAAAGGACGTTCATGCCTCCGTCTTTCGTCAGGCAGTCCGTGATGTCCAGGCGACGGGCGTTCGGCACATACGGATGAATCTTGTCGCTCCGCCGGAAGGCGCAGATCTGCGTCCCGTTCAGGTAGACGCGCCCCGTGTTCCCGTTCAGGTTCTCGAAATTGAGCCACACGCGCGCACCCGCCGGGACCTTCGGCGTCGCAAAACCGCGCTGATACCACGCCGCACGGTAGGATTCGTTCATCCGGTCGCGATAGACATGCGTAATCTTCTCGGAAATCTTCCCGTCTTCAAGCGTGTGATAGCCCCACAGCGGCGAACGGAAGCTCCCCGGCACGCGCACGTACCGCCAGTCGCCGCAAGGCGGCGCAAGCGTGAAGTCGTCCGCGGGCTGAACGCGCCAGTAGCCGTTGAGCGTCACGCCGCGCCGTGCGCCGTCCGTGCGCCGCTGGGCGTCCGACAGGTCCCACAACGCGTCCTCGCCTCGCGCCGGCGCAAGCGTGTCGCGATGCGCCAGGAAGGAGAGCCGCGCCATCTTCTCCGCCGGTACGAACCGGACGCCCTCCGCGCACGCCGCCTGCGTGAAGTCGGCGAACGTCCCCTTGAACGGCAGACGCCCCTGTTCGGCGCCGGCGACCTTCCAGACAAGCGCGCCGTCCGCACAGGCGAACGCCACCGGCGTCGGCACGCGCAGGTTGAAGGTGTCGGCGCTTTCCAGCGTGTGCGTCTGCCCTTCCGTCTCCAGCACGAGCCCAAGCCGCCCGGACGCGCCCATCGCCGTCAGCGTCAGGCGGCAGCGGCCTGCCTTTCCCGCGCCGTCAAGCCGGATCAGGTTCTGCGCGCTCGTCAGGCGGTTCGTCCGGAACGCGAAGGCGAACTTCGCGCCCGGCGCGGCGACAGGCTTCAACGTTCCCGAACTGCCCTCCGTGACAAGCTGGAAGATCTCCGTATCGGAAAGCGCCGCGTCATAGATGCGGATGTCGTCATAGACGCCGTCGCCCGTCTTCGCCTTGAAGCGGTCGCTCGACCCGTCGCCGCAGGCCAGAACCATCGTCGCGCGCGGTTCGGGATAGCTGAACGCGTCCTTGTTCGGACGCCGCGCGACCGGCTTGCCGTCGGCGTACAGGACCACCTCGCCCGTCGCGGCGCACCACGTAAAGGCCACGTGCGTCCAGGTGTCCTTCTTGAACACGCCCTTCTTGAACAGCTGGACCTGCCCCGGCGCGACGACCGACAGCTCGACGGCTCCGCCCTCCCCTTTCACGAGGTAGAACCGGAAAGGCTTCCAGCTCTTTTCGCGCGCACTGATGATCGTGTGGCTGCCCGGCTCGTTCTCCGCCCAATGCGGCTTGAACCAGAAGGCCACCGTCCCCGCCTGTGCAGACACGTCCCGGACCGAATCGACGATGAAGCACGTCGCCTGGTCATAGGCGTGCCGCCGGACGTCCAGCCCCTGTCCCGTGACGCCCTTCGTCCACGTCTCGCGTCCGTAGACGACGCCCTTCGCCGCGGACGCCCCCGCCCGCACCACGGCCTCGCCCGCACCGTCCAGAGGAAAGACGCATAGCGGCTCCGCGCCGGAAACGCCCGTACACGCAAGGCAGACGCCCGCAAAAACTCCCGTCATCAAATTCCGAATCGCCATCTTCCCGCTCCTTACTTGTTCCCGCCGTCACCGAGTTCCGTGTATTCCAACTTAAACAGCCGCGTGTCGGGCGCGGCAAAGGCCGCCTTGAACGTCGCGGCATCCGTCGCCACGGTTTCGCCCGTCAGCAGATCGGTCACACGCGCCGCGGGCTTGGGCAGACGCACGTCCATTTCGCCGCCCTCCGCCGTATGAATCGCCAGAAAATTCTCCTTCGCGAAGACCGGCAGGCACCTGTCGACATAGCGGTGCACACCCGCAAGGATTTCGATTTCGGCCAGCTTCTCCCGCGTGTAAAGCGCGTAGTCGTGCGCATAGACCGCGCACCAGCCGCCGGGCATCTCCGTCACGCTCACGCCGGGCGTGCCGTACGGAACGCCCGCAAACGACTCGACGCGCTTCGTGTCCAGCGACTGCCCGTCGATCAGCCCCGGCGCATACGTCCACACGACCGTCCGCCCTTCCGTCAACACCTTTTCCTTCAGGAGCTTTTCGCGCGCCGGCGTGATCAGCAGCGTCGAATTCAATATGACGAGGCGGTAGGGCGACAGGTCGATCGCGTCCAGGTCGCCGAACGAGCAGGTGTCGTAGGACGCGCCCGTCTTGGCGAGCGCGTTGCGCATCGCCTGCCCGAACGCCCGCTCGGCCGGATTGCGCTCGTTGAGATAGTAGACCGACTCGGGATCTGCGACGATCAGAACCTGCGCCACGGACGGCGCGTCCGGCAGCTCGTCCTGGATCTTCTTCAGCGCCGCGATCCGCTCGCGCACGACGGGATTGCGGTAGAACCCGCCCCACATGTCGAACCACCAGTAGTTCGCGTTCCGCGCCATCGCGAACGCCGCCTCGCGCGTGTTGCCCGCGAGGTCGTCGTCAAGCGTCTTCCAGCAGCCCTTGCCCCAGAACTCGTCGTCATGCGGGCCGTAGTCAATCTCGTGCAGGAAGCGCTTGCCGTGCCGAAGCGCCGTGCCGTCCACGAGCTGGCTGCCCGAACAGCCGCCGATCGCGCGATCCGAGTAGTTGCCCGGCGCGACGAAGAAGTCGATGTCCGGCGAGGCCAGGACGCGCTCGTAGTCCAGATGCCCGAAGCTCGTCTGCCGCGTGTCGCTCACGAAGAAGTAGCCGAAGAACGCGCCCATCTCCTTCTCCTTCGGGATTGCCGCGCGCGCGGCCTTGGCAAAGGTGAGGATGGCGCCCGCCGGCAGCGAATTGTGGAACTTCCAGTACTCGATCTTCTCCGGCTCGGTCGCGGGATCGTAGACCAAATCCTCGAACGCGGCCTTGGCGAGCGAAGGACGCGGCGGGACGGACGCGCCGTAGTCCAGCCCCTTCGCCCGGCACCATTTCACCCACGCCGCGTCCTTGTTGGCGCTCGTGCGGCCCCGGTCGTATTCGTACCATTCGCTCGTGCCGCCGCCCGACAGGATGTACGCGCCGATGCGGTCGCCCCAGCGGCTTTCGGCGTAGTCGATGAAGTCGAGCATCCACTTCTTCGTCTCGGACACCCACTCGGCATCGCACGCGGCGTGCGTGACGTCCGTGAAGGAGTCGAGCCAGAACCGGTGCGTGGCCCAGTAGGGCGTGTTCAGGTCGATCATGCACATCAGCCGTGCGTTCGGGCTGACCTTGACGACGTCCTCGACCTGCGCGTCAAGCGCCGCCCAGTCGTACGCGCCGATGCCCTTCCAGATCGGCGGATACTCGCAGTATGGCTTGCCGAACGCGTTGATGGTGTTCGCGGCGAAGATGCAGCGGTTCGTCACGCCCATCGACCCGAACTGTCCCGTCCGCTCCAATTCCTTGTTGAAGCTGCGGTACGTGACCCACAGCCGCTTCTGCCGCTGCTGCTCGAACCCGACCGGCGCCGCGCCATGGCACACGGCCATGAGCGCAAGGCTGGCCGCAAGAATGCTCGTTTTCATTTTCTCGTGTTCTCCTTCTCTTTCGTCACTTGAATTCCATCACCGTCAATGACCGGATGCGGATTGCGATGAACCATCTTCAGCGACCGGACGGCTTCCACCTGCTGCGGCGTCGGATTGGTTGCAGGGTTTGGCCAGATCGGCAAAAATCCGAGGTCGGCGAAATGGTACTTCTCGTAGATGCCGCCGCCGAACGCCACATACTGGACTTGCTTGGGGACGCCCTTGGTCATGCGTTCCTTGAGCAGGGACAGATGCCGGACATACACGTCGCGCGGCGAACACGCCATCTCCTTGCAAATGCCCGCCGCGATGCCGACGACTTCGGCCAGCATGCCCAATGTGCGCTGCACCCGCACCGCGCCAAAGGCCACATGTGAGCAGCTGATGTCGCGTCCCGCCAAGAACAGGTTCGGGCAGTCGCACGCATACAGGCAGCGGTACGGCACCTGGACGGGCGGCCCGAATCCGCGATGGTAGGCGCACGAGCGAAACGGCTCCTTGAATTCCCTTTCGTTGCGCGGATCTGGGAAATGCAGGTCGATGTCCCACGTAATGACAGCCGTGCCGTCCTCGAACGCGCGCTGCCCCTCAAGATCATTCTGGGTCAGCACGTAATCGCCTACGACGCGATAGCTTTCGCGCTTGCCGCCGATGGGCGACACCCACTCGATGGCGTTGCGGGCGAAGCCGTTCCTGCGCGCCGAGAAGTTCTTGATGTAGTTCCAGTTCGAGAAGATCGCCAGCAACCCATAGTCGCGGATCGCCTCCGTCTCTTCCGCCATGTCACGATACTGTCCAGCCTCCTGCCACCAGCTGCCGCCCCAGACGTAGAAGACCGTCTTTTCCGTCATCGGAAGTCCCCAGTCGATCTTCGGGAACGGCTGTTCGGTCTCCGCGCGGACGGTCGTCCACTGGATGGAATGCCCCATGACCTGGCGATCCGCCTGTTCGGGCGCGGAAATCTCGTTCCACCGCGACCGTGCCTCGCGTCCATACATCGTCGCGCATCCGGCCAGCCGCGCGATCACGCCATCGCCCGTGGCATCGGTAAAGAGCCGCGCCAGGTAGCGCGTGTCCGCGCCCGTCTTCGTGTCGCGGGCTATGACGGACGTGATCGCCCCCGCCGCGTTGGTCTCGACCGCATGGACGTATTGATTCAGCCGCAGCGACGCGTGCTTCCCCTTGAACGTAAAGGCGTTCGCCTTGCGGTCGTCCTCGTAGAACTTGGCGGGCAGCACCCCGTAGTCGCCGCGCACTGGCAAGATCTCTTCCAAGACATTCCCTAACGCGGGGTAAGGACCTGTCTTCATGTACCCACCCGCCGAGACGCGGACTTCGGACGAATTGCAACCTCCCAAGACGTCCCGATCCTGCAACAGCAGCGTCTCCACGCCATACCGAGAGGAAGACAACGCCGCGCAGATGCCGGCGACGCCACCTCCGACAACGATGTGGTCGTAGGTCTGCGGGGCGTCCTTCACGATAGGCGCGAGACGTTGCGGACGTGCCTTCGGCTCGTTCGAGAGCCACAGCGCGTCACACCGTCCGTTGAACCCCGTCAGGTCATGAAGAGCCAGCGTGGCCTGTCCGCGATTCATCTTGACCCGGCCCGCCAAAACCCATTTCCATTTGCCGTCCCCGGCACCCAGAACCGTGGCATTCCCGCCTTCGCCGACCAGCTGTCCGTTGACAAGAACCTGGAACTGTCCGGCCGCACCCTTTGTCCATTCCGCATTCCAGTTGCGTGTGCGCGCCCAGACGGCATAGACGCCGTCTTCGGGAATGTCGATGCGCGTCACCGCGTCTCGGACGGGTTTGCCGCACCCGTGCGCCATCACGTAGGCGCTGCCCATCTGGCGCAGGGAATGCGAATCGACGACCCAGCCACCGAGATCCGAAAAGCTCTCGCACTCCACGAGCAACGAAGCCCCCAACAGGAAAAGCGGAATCATGTCCGTCCCCTCACTTGACAAGCAGCCGTCAAGCTTGTCATCTTCGGCAACGTCGCCTCCCGCAACGCGTCCACTGTCACGGTCGTCTCGGTTGAGGTCCTTCCGGCCCGGACGGGTCCTATCGCGCTGACAGCGGCCAGCAGGTTTAGGCACACCTTCTTCATGGCATTGTTCTCCATTGAGTCTTATTTTTTATTAAGGGCCTTCCAAAACGTCAATACCCGAAATTGAGCCGTAGCGTGCGGGATTGTCAAGAAACCAGACAATGCGCCCCTGAGAATCGAATTCGACGGCCTGCCAACCCTTGTACGAGTCGTCTCGGCCATGTCCCGTCCAATGCGCCATGTAAAGGTTGCCGCTGGGCATTTCGCGTACCTGCGCATAGAAAAGGCTCTTCTTGCCGTCCGTCGCCGGAACCAGCCACCGGCGCACGGCCTTCCCGTTCGCGTCGAATCGGACAAGGCCCCCGCCATATCCGCAGCCGGCCAGATACCCATCCCCTGCCCGTTCAGGCACGACATCGAAAAGATTGCGCCCCGCCGGCTGTCGGAAATCCGACAGGATCTCGCAGCTGTCGCCCATCGACGGCAACCGCAATCGCGCGAACCCCTTTTCCCACGCCAGCAACAGCGTCTCGCCGTCCCGATCCCATTGCATGGAGCGCGCATAGAACAGGCCTTCCGCCCGATAGGTCGCCGTCAGCTGCCGCGCCGCGTCAAAGCGCCGCAGAAGGACGACCTTGCCCTTGTTCGGCGCCGTCGTCGGATTCACGGACGCGACAAAACCGCCGTCCTTCAAGTCGCAGACCGCCGTCACCTCGTCCAGCGACGGATGGGTGAAATGCTCGATGACCTTTCGCGTCTTCAGGTCGACGACTTGAAAGCCGCGACGGCAGACGATACGGTAAACGCCGTTACCCAACCGCTTCAAGTCCCACACGGGCTTCTGGACGGAAACCTCAAAACAGTTTGTCTCGCTCGCCGAATCGTACATGTGCAGCTTCGCTCGCGACTCGTCCGCTAGGACAAGGCGGCGGCGAACTTCCGTCTGCTGCCGACCGATTGTCGTCGCCAAACGTTCGCTCGGAACACCCAGCGCAATGGTCAACAAAAGGACAGGCAACATCATGATTCCATCCTCTCATTCAGAACTTGAGCGTGAAGCCAACGCCGCCGATCGTCAAATCCTTGACCGATTCGGGCGCAGACGAGGCATCGAGCGCGTCGCGCGCGTCGGGCTGAACCACGTCGAACTGGTGCACGAACGCGAAGACGGACATCCAGTCCGTCACGGCGTAGTCGAGGCGCAGTAGCAGGTTGAGCGCCATGAGGCCGTGCGAATACGCGCCGTCCGCCGCGTTCGGGTTCGCGCCGTACTGCGCCCGGAAATGCCGCGCGTCTCCGAGTTCGCCAAACACGCGCGCCGTCAGGGTCAGGCGGTCCGTCAGGGACCAGCCGCGTTCGAGCCCGACATCCCAGTAGCACCACTCTTGTCCGTCCACCGCCCGACGCAGCAGGTAGTAGGGCGTGACGAACGGGTTTCGCAACGCCTGCGAGACGTTCCACTCCGAAATCGTGTGGGCGTGCGGACGATACCCCGGCAACGTGACCCACTTCTTCGCGACCGTCGAGTCGAGCGCCCAGCCCTCGGCGAGTTCAAGCGCGTAGCCATAGTACACGCCGTAGTCGACCTCGTTGTAGGCGTTGCGCCGCGTTGCCGACTGCCCATCGCGAGACATCGACGACACGCTCCAGGCGTAGCCGCCGATATAGCCGAACGGTGCGAGGTCAGCCGAAAGATCGACGGACTGCGCCGAGAACGGGTTCTTGTCCACAATCGCGCCGCGCGCCCAGTAGGCCGTCTCGACGTCCGCCTCCGCCTTCGCGTGAATGCGCAAAAGCATCGTCTGCGTCGCCCCGTCGTCCGCCGCACACGCGACAGACGCAACGCACAGCCCAACAACGCCGATCGCCCCCTTCATCTTCATCACTTCTTGCCCCCCTTGCCCTGCCTATGCGACGTCTCGGCCGTCCAGTCACGCCAGAGCCAGTAGGCCTTCGCCGCCGTGCCGTTCCTCCAGAGCGAGTCGAGGGCCATCGGCCGGCCGTTGACGAACACGAGCCCGAGCCGCGCCTCGATCGACCAGACCGGCCCGTTCGCGAGCGCGACCGGCCTGAGCTCCGCAAAGCCTCCCGCGTTGTCCGCCGGCACCTCGTAGAACACGCCGCCGACGTAGAGGAGGTCGCGCTCCGTCGCGACTTCGCGGCAGATGACCGTCGTGTCGCCGTTCACGTTCGGGAACGAGTAGGTCTTCCGCGAGTAGTCGTCGTAGACGTCGATCCTGCCGACGGGCTTCACGGGGGACGCCGGACGCGACGGGCCGTAGACGAAGTGCGCGTTAGCGCCTTTCGCGTCCGCGAGCGCCCTCACGCGCACCCAGTCGCCGTCGCGCAGCAGCTCGTGCGGCACGGCCCGGCCGTCCGCGTCGGTGAAGGCGAAGTCCATCGTCTCGTAGCCCGCGTGCAGGTACGGGTCGGAGACGTCGCCGGCCTTCACGTCCTCCTTCAGCCACACCCAGCCCTCGCCGGACGGCGGGCCGAACGCCGCGAGGTCTTCGGGCTTCACGAACCAGAGGTTGGACTGCGAGCGGTCGCGTTTCGGCGCGCCCTTCTTGAGCGTCCGCTTGCCGAGGAACTCGTTCTTCGCCTGGTCGTCGCAGCCGAAGACGAGACGGTCGCCCCAGCGGCAGAAGTCGCCGATGACCTTGAGGTACGTCGAGATCGGGCGGATGCCGTCCGGCCTCGCGGGCGAGAAGTCCGCCGGGAACCTCCAGAACGTGCCGTGCATCGTCGCGAGCAGCGTCCCGTCGCCGAAGCCGACGTCGCGGATGCGCGGCCACTCCGTGTTCCAGCCGTGCGCGCCGTCGTAGCAGTGCGAGGCCTTTGGGAGACGGTAGTACGCCCAGTCCGCGCCGTTCGTCGTGACGGCGAGGATGACGCTCTTCGCGTCCCAGCCGAGCGACCAGACGGGATTCTGGTCGGGATGCTCGTTGCCGTAGATGCCGTCGCGCGTCGTCACCTCCGTGAACTGGCAGCGGCGGACCAGGCGCCAGTCCTGCCCCGGCGCCGACCAGTCGGCGAGCGCGCCGGACGCGACGAACGGGTTCCGGCGCGCCTCCGCGCTGTCCTCTCCGTTGTTCGTGAGGAAGACGCGCCCGAAGCCGGACGCGAGGCCCTTCGAGTGGTAGCCGGGGACGCGCGTCAGCGGCGCCTCGGCCCAGCCCGCAGGCAGGGTCGGCAGCGTGTCTGAGTAGCGGCAGTAAGACGCCTCGCGCTCGCGGACGAGCGTGTTCACGGAGAGCGTGCGCATGTCGAGCTCGTAGAGGCCGCTCTCCATCGTCGCGACGTAGACCCTGTTCGAGGGATCCGTCAGGTGGCGCGCCGCGCCCGTGAGGCGGCCCGGCATCTTCGCGGGCGGCACGACGCGCACGTTCCCCTGCGCGTCGATGACGTAGGGGCCGATGAGCAACTGGTTCGTCTCGCGGTGGACCAGCCGGTTCGCGGGCGTTCCGCCGACGGACTCGGGGCGGATGACCCGCGTGAGGTCGGGCCGGATCTCGTAGAGCCTGTCGGACGAGCCGAGCGGGCAGTGCGGGCCGTACGTGACGGCCCACAGCGACCCCGCCCACGGGACGACCGCGCCCGTGCCGCACTCGCCCTCGTCGTTGAACATCGCCAGGTGCGGGTAGATCCCGTCCACGCAGTACGGCAGATCCGCCGATTCTCCGCCGCCATGAACCTGAAAACACACGGTTCCAAGCAAGATCGCGGCGACACTTGCCGCCAGCCTGTGCGAAATCATCGCTCGTACTCCTTTTCTATCCAAGATCGTATTATTACGCCCCTTTTACAGTCCGGGAACAATCCGTTCAGCGTATCATGATCGCAAAACCATCGGAAACGATGTCCATATGCGCTCCCGTACAGTCGCCGGCGGCGTTCGTCTCCCACGCCAGCCGAACCGTCCGGCCTTTGATCGTCTCCGGGATCGTCTTGAGCGTCCACTTCGCCGGATCGAGGCGATTGATCTTCTCGGCCGCAATCAGGCGGTATCTTCCCGCCTTCGGCCTTTCCGTCCCAAAATCGACCGTAATCGTCCCTGGCAGATACGCATCCAGCTCACCGCCGACCACGGTCGGATTCGCAATCGCGCCCTTGCGGAAATCAAACGTCAAATCCGAATTCAGCCCAATGCCGTACGGACAAAGTTCAGAGGCGCGGAACACGCCGCCCTCCGCAACCGACACGTTTCCGACTGTGCAGTCAAAGCCCGGCACACGCCACTTCTGGGCGAGATAGGCCTCGGCGGCCAGACGCTGAACGCGCGAGAGCCCGTTTGTGAAGAGCATCAGCTCTCCATAGACCTGCCCGCCGCAGTTGTAGCCGTCGTCCGTCTTCGTGCCGAGCGCGCGCACGGGAACGCCCGCGTTAACGTCGTCCTTCTGCCGCGAATCAATCGTCAGGATCTGGTAACTGCCGCTAAGGCCCGTGCTGACGGGGTTGGCGATTTGCGTACCGTCCAGCCAAACCGGGATGTCGTCGAATTGCAGGACGTTGTTTACGCCCCACCCGCGCGAGAAATAGCGGTACGGATATTTCTTCGGATCGGCATCGGAATTATACGCGACGGACTCCGTCGACCACTCCGACTCCTCGCTCCCTTCAAATGCCGCCGGACACTTGCCCGCCGCACCGCGCTTATCCTTGTCGGGGCAATAGCCCCCCAGATACATATTGCCGTCGGCCGTCAGCTTGTTTTGCGCGCTGTACACCATCATCGCCCATTTGACGTCCACCTTCTTGTTGAACGGCAGACGGCGGGCGGAATCCTCATTGCTCGCGCCGCCGAACGAAATGGACGAAAGCCCGTTGCAGGCATCCGCCAGCACATACGGGAAGCACGAGATCAGATCCGCACCCCAGCTCGTCTTTGTATACGGATTGAGGCCGTAGATTTCCCGCTGGCTGGCGCGGCAGTCGTTCCAGCGGCGCACGACAGTGTGCCCGTCCACCTCAGCTGTCGTTTTGTCGGCCTTGACCAGGGGCTGAAGCGACTCCGTCTTCGATGCATCGAGCCAAAGCGCGGGATTCGCCGCCGCAAGGGCTTCCGCATTGCCGAACTCCAGCGTTCCGCCAGAAAGGACGTCGAACTGGACGCCCGAGGTCGGACGATAGACGTGCGAGACGGATTCCGCCACCCGCACCATTCCTGATGAGCCCTCAACACAGGCAAAGCCTCCGCCAAGAAGCGTCACGACCGCGTCATTCGTTACGGTCAGTCGCGCCAGCGGAATGTCCGGATCTGTCGCCCGGACACCGACATCGCCAACGACGACAACCTGTGAACCGTCGGCCGAATCCTTGATGTCGAGCGCCCCCGAACCAGCAACGCTCCGAACCCAAAGTTGTCCGTCGAGATTCCCGATGGCCAGTTGCTGGTTTTCGCCCAATTCAAGACCGCCACCCACGCAGGGCTTCCCGTTGAAGCGGCTCTTTACGCGCGCAAGACTGACTTTTGCGGACGATCCGGCGACGGCCAGCGGCATGTCATCCAACTCCAGCGTTCCCGTGAAGTCCGAAAGGTCTCCGACGATGGACGTGTGGAGACGTTCGGCCCAGTTCAGACCATTGTACCCGCTCACGCACCGGATGAGTCCGTTACCGGAAATCTTGCCCGCCAACGTCTTAAAGGAATACCAATTGACGAGCGCAAGTGTCGCACCTTCTCCGTTCAAGACGAACGCGCACTTGAATTCATGCGGCTGGTTCGAATCTCCGATCCACGTGCATTGCGAAATGTTCGTGACCGTGCCGCCATCCTCAATCGTAATCGTGGAATCCGTCGTATTGTATTTCTCGACCAGTTCTGCCTTAGACAAGTCGAAGACGAACGTCTCACCCTTGCGAACGACCAAGTCCTCGGCCGTGGCGGCAAGAAGCCAGCCTGTCATTGCCGAAACCGCCAGAATCCATCTCATGAACGTACGGTTTTCCGCTGTGGCCAGTTTCTGGATTGAGGCTCTTTGCTTGTTCGTCGCTATATTGGTCATTTTGCGTATCCTCCATTGTCATAAGTAGTTTATCATACGATCCGCCACAGCGACAAGAGTCTATTTTCGGCAACAATATCACGATGTCGGCAATGCGACTTTCCGCATTTCAAACAGCCACGCAAGACGAAAGCGAGCATCGCGATCATGCCGACCAAGTGCCGTCTCTTTAGAGATTTCTCAGGTTTCTCGCGACGATCGCTTTGCAGCTACAATTGATTTGAGGTGTTCGGGGGTTGGAATCTGCGTCGGCTCACACGAAGTAGCTTGACGCTCAGGCCAAGAAGGTCATGACGAGGTTGACCATCCGCTCCTTTATCGCATTTCGGATATGACGCCACCAGCCCCTCAACTAAATATGATATAATGTAGGCATTTAAGAAAGGCGGCGTAGGCATGGCATATATGCAATATACAATTCGAGGGGTTCCTCCCGCGATTGACTTGAGTTTGCGACAATGCGCGAAAGCGGAATCAAAGAGCTTAAATCAACTTCTTCTGGATACGTTGGCCGCAGGGTTGGGCGTCTTCCGGCAACGTCCGAAAAACGAGGCTCTGCTGTCGCTTGCCAACACATGGGTTGCCGATTCCGAGGCGGACAAGGCCTTGGACGAAATGCGGACGATTGATGCGGACCTCTGGAAATGAAGATACTCATTGACACCAACCGCTATTCCGATTTCGCCAAAGGCGAGAAAACGGCGGTCGAGATCTTCACGACGGCAGATCGAATCTTTGTCCCCTTTGTTGTGGTTGCCGAGCTTCGTGCGGGTTTCAGAAGCGGAACGATTTCACGACGCAACGAGGCTGTCCTCGTGCGCTTTCTGGCGAATGAGCGCGTTGAGGTGCTTTATGCGGACGCCCAGACGACACACATCTATGCAGAGACTTACGCGCTGCTCAGGCAAAACGGCACGCCGATTCCAACGAATGACCTGTGGATCGCCGCATTGGCGATTCAGCATTCACTCCCTCTTTGCTCGCGAGACGCGCATTGCGAGAAGTTGCCTCAGATTGCGCGCCTATAGGCTTTTCGCCGTCGAAAGTCGTGGTTGGCGCGGCCTTGGCCCTTCGTCCCGACAGCTCGCCCAATTGCGACACACGCGCGTCGGAACGGGAGCGCAGTCACGCCTCTTGGCTTTCAGTCCAAGAAGGTCATGACGAGGTTGACCATCATTTCCTTCTCGGCAGGACGCGACTCGGCAATCATGACCGTCAGCGCGACAAGCGTCGAATCGGCAATGCGCTTGGAGCCATCCTCGCGCAGCAAAAGCCTGTTGCGCTGAAGAAAATAAAGGAAGAGTCCGGCCGCGATGCGCTTGTTCCCGTCGGAGAAACCGTGGTTCTTCGTGACGAGATAAAGCAGGTTCGCCGCCTTCTCCTGTGCCGACGGATAAAGATCCTTTCCGCCGAAGGACTGGTAGACCGCGCCCAATGCCGACTTGAAGGAGCCGTCCTTCTCGTTGCCGAAAAGCGGCGACGCCTCGGCGAACTTCATGCTGTCGATGAACGCACGGCATTCCGCGTAAGTCAGCTTGACCGAACGCGACCGCGCCTTTGGCTTGCCCACCGTCTGGTGGTCGTAGGCGTCCAAAAGGTCAAGCGCCGACGAATACGTCTTTACGACATCCAAGACCTGTTCCGCGTCCAGTCGGTTCGACACGCGCTTCATCACCTCGACGGCCTGTCCGAGCTGACGCAGACGCATTTCGTTGACAGCCGCGCCCTTGAGCAGATAGTCTCGGAGCACGGACGTCGCCCATCGGCGAAACTCGACGCCTCGCTGAGACTTCACGCGATAGCCAACCGAAATCACGACGTCGAGGTTGTAGAAGAGGACATTCTGGAGTTGCGTCCGCCCTTCCATCGCACCGTGACGAGTGGTATGTGCAAAATTTGCACATACCACTTTCTCATCGACTTCACCTTCCTCTATCGCATTTCGGATATGCCGCCCGATAACCGTCCGATCTTTCCCGAACAGGTCTGCCATCTGCCGTTGCGAGAGCCAGACGGTTTCGCGCTCCAGCGTCACGGGCAAGCTGACTTGTCCGTCTTTCGACTTGAACAGCACAAGTTGGTTCTTCTCGTTCATTTCAAGACCCTTTCATTGCGTCGGTTCGACCGCCATCCCATCGATTCGATTCTATTAGCACTCCAACCAAAGCGACAATAGTATACCATACCGAGAAGGGTCTCGCTGACGGAATCCCGCCGTCGTCGCCTTTCGCGACCGCCCCCGTCGGATCTTCGCCAGAAAAAAGACTTCCGAGAGAAACCTCACTGGACGACTCGCACGATTCCCAAAGCGACATCGGGCGCATCCGAATCCAGGAGAAGCGTCCGGCTCCTGAATGCTTCATTTCGTCCGTCTCCGGAGGAACGGACGACCCAGTCAGAATGTATCGCCCCGGACCGTCCCCGTGATCGACGCGATAGCGGATTGCATCCCAGAGTGAGGGGTCAACTGCCATTCGTCAACAAGGCGCGGGCTCTCGCCGTCCCGATAGCTCGCCCAATTGCGACACACGCGCGTTCCTCTCTGCACCCCTCAGAATTTTCCGCATTACCTCGTTTTTAGGCTATATGCGCAAAACGTCTGGCTTCTCGACGTTCTCTACAGTTCAGTTTGGGGACAGGCCCCTCGGCCCTACCACTCAAACTCTACCACTGGAGTCAGACCTCTTTTGCGCTCAAAGACCTTGTCCTTTCAGATATTCAAGAATGGCGGGTGTCATCTTTTCATTTCTCGCGGTCAGGACATTGCCGCCCATTCGAACGATATATTTGACCGTCGCGAGGTTGCACGACTGCACGGCCGCAACCATCGCGGCATCGGTGATTTCCGCGCCATTGGCAACGAGGGTCTTGACGACGCTCAGGCATCCGTTTCTGGCGGCGGCGGGCAGTGCAACCGTCAGCAGACTCACGTCGCGAATCTTCCACGTGGCGACCGTGTATTCCACCGTCACGGAATCGTCCGTCTGAACGGCGAGTTCCAACACTTTCGATGCGTCACTCGCCTGAGCCGGACAACCCACGAGAAGAACCTTGACCGCATTCAGTCGGTTCGCCTCAAGCGCAGCCATCCACGCCGTCAACTTCTTGTCGTTCTTGCTAACGAACTGCGCCCCGGCGCTGGAAAGGATGCCGATCAGTTCCGTATTGCCCGCACGGGCCGCCGCAATGAGTGCGGTATCGCCGCCGTGCCCCTTGGCGTTGACATCCGCCTTTGCGGAAATGAGAGCTTTCGCAATCTCGACGCACCCATTGCGAGAAGCCAGCACAAGAGCCGTCTCCTTGTTGGCATCGGTCTTGTTCACGTCGGCGACCGCTGCGATGAGTGCCTTGACAGTGGCGAGGTCACCGCGCTTGGTGGCGAGAACGATTGCCGGACGCTTGAAGTCGTCATAGCGAGAAGCGTCATCGGGCGACGCGCCGAGCGTCTTTGCATAGCCAATCATTTCAGGCTGTCCGAGCAAAGCCGCGCCAGTGAGGACGGCCACCGCCTCTTCCTTCGAGATGGGCAGTTTGCCGCGCTTCACGAGACGGAGCGTCCGCGCATAGTCCCCGAGAATGGCGCGATTTGCCTTGGCCGTCTGGGGAATCGCTTCCTCCGCGTGGGCGATATACTTGTCGAGGTCGAACTTCTCCGTCGCCTGGCGCATCGCATACAGGCGAGCGATGAACTCTTTTTTGGCCTTCTCGGAAGCCTTTTCTGCGGCTTCGCGCTCCGCTTTGTCCTTCGCCTCACGCTCCGCTTTCGCCTTGGCCTCGGCGGCGATCTTCTCGGCGAGTTCCTTCGCCTTGAGGGCATCCTTGAGGGCGGAATCATACCACTTGTGGATGTTCTCGTTCAACTGCCGCGTCGTCATGTTGGGTATCTGTGAGCGCCGCACGTTCTCGGCCCTTTTGACGAGTGTCTGGACTTCCAGCTCGTAGGTCTTGCAGAAGGCATCTGCCTCGGATACGGAAATGTCCTGCGCCTGAAGCTGTCCGTTCAGAACCGAGAGTAGACTCTCAAGTTGTGCGAAATTGGGATCCTTTCTCGTTTCCGCCTCGTATGCGCCACGAAAGCCGTCAAGGAGCATCTGAACCTGCGTACGCTTCTTAGCCTCAAGGGAGTTTGCATCGACCTCACTCGCCTCCAGTCGCTTCACTTCGCTTTGGATGCCGTCAATCGACTTGTCGATGCCTTCAGAATAAGAGGCGACGGCGGGTTCCCTCTCCTGACGAAGGAACGCGATAAGACCGTCCAAATCGCCGCGCTTCGTATAGTCGTTCTGTTTGGCATTCAGCTCGGCATGGCGTAGTTCCCACTCCTTCGGGTTCACCCATGAGTTCAGAAGTCCCCATTTGACGCGGGCGACAGGAATGTCTATCCGCGCATTCTGCACAATGCCGAACTCATAGACAAATTTTCGTGCGACAGAGGGGCCTTCTTTCTGCAACCGTTTCGCGGTTCCCGAAACGAGGCGGGCGACACGATTTGAAATCTGCTCCGCCGTCGTGTCCCTTGCTACTGGAGCCGTTGCAACTCTTACCGCCGGACTTGACTTGAAAGTTCGCCCCGTCGTCGTGTCCTTTGTTGCCGAACGTGGCTCAGATGTCATTGTTTCGCAGCCCGTGAGGACTGTGCCAATCGCCAAGGTGGCGACGAATCCATACATCAGCTTATTCATTCGTTGTTCCTTCGCTTGCATTTGACAATTTGGATTATTTGGCAAGTCGTTCCTTATCGCGGTTGAATTCCTCTTCCGTGCAAAGCCCAAGTTCGTAGCGGCGCTTCAGTTCGGCAAGAGCATCTGCTTTGGAAACCGAAGTGTTCGTACGATGTGCTGCCGCAGGGGACATTTCCTTTGAGATCGGCGCGACCGTTGCCGTACGTCGCCACGCGGACACAGGGGGTCGCGCAACAGAGGCTTCGCGTTCGCCACCCGCGAGACAGTTCACGATCTCGGTAGCCACAGATGCGGCAATTTTCGGGAATGCCGCCGCGTGGATGGCTTCGGTGATGTCCGTATCGTAGGAAATGCAATAGACACCGTTTATAATCGGCGCCATGAACAGGACAATAGTCCAGCCGCATTCTGCGCCCCATGTGCGGTCAAACTCGGAATGACGAATCTCCAAATGAAGTGGTATCGTCTTAACGCGCGTCAGGGGCTGTCCGGCAACTTTCGACATGTCTATTGCAATTTCATAACGCGCATGGTACTTATAGCCAAGCCAGGCAGGTGTAAAGAATATAAATCCAGGCCACGACACAAGGAAATTTGCTCCGCTGCCCGAATAATCAGACTTCAAAGAAATCTGAACGGCCGCATCATACTCGGTTGCATGACGGAGATTGTACTGCACATTGTAGTCAGCCTGTGTAGCCAACGCCCGCGCGACCTCCGATGCCAGAAGATCCGATTCTTCCGTCATAGTGCCGTCGATAAGCTTCAGACGCAACCCGCGCTGAGAGAAATCACATGTACGGCTCGGCAGTTTCTCCAGATTGAAAATCTTGAGATTATGCGAACAGCCGCAGGCGAATGCGAGCATCGCGATCATGCCGACCAAGTATCGATTGAGTTCAACCATATTTCATTCCTATGACTTTTCTCCTCATGCGATTTCTTTCGCAGAAACCCAGAGGAGAAGAGATTCCTGCGATTCGCGCCCGCACGGCGATTCGACACAAGAAGAAAGCCTCTCTTCGTGTTTCACGGGAGGCCCTGAGAATTGCCTTACAGGAAATACGAAGAGAGGAAGCGCGCTTGCGCTCCTCTGCAATGTATCGCCCTGTGTGAAATTTCTCAGGTTTCCCGTGACGATCGCTTTGCAGTTGCAAATTGATTTGAGGTGTCCGGGGGTTGGAATCTGCGTCGGCTCACACGAAGTAGCTTGACGCCAGGAAACGCTTCCCGAACTCTGTCTTGCCTTCTCCAGTGTCGGCAGATTGACAGCCTCTTCCTTCAAAGGTACTTATAGTATATCATATCTTGTCCGCTTGCGGGCAAATGCGCCGATGAAACCATCACATCGTGCGCGGCAATCGCCTCGTCAGTCCTGCGGCGACACGGCGATTTCGCCGGTGCGCAGGACGACGGGCTGCGGCGAGGCAACCGTCAGGACGTTCGTGCCCGCGTGGGCGGCACCGGACGTGAACGCGAACGAATGTCCGTCCGCTTCACGCGCACCCGCGTGGCCGTTGAGCGTCACGCGTACCGTCAGCGGCAGGGCGTCCCCTTCCGTCCGCACGCGCACGGCGCACCCCGTCACGCCGTCCCCTGCCAACAGGCGCAGCGTCGCCGGACGTTCCGAGCCGACTGCGCACGGGAACTGGACGTTCGCATCAAGTCCTGCCGGCGCGACGTCATGATACGTAACCGGATAGCGCGCCCCGTGTCGGGCGAGTGCGCCGACCCCCAGCCCGTCGCGGCAGACGGACGTGAAGACGCGCTCCGGGCAATACGGCAGATTGAAGAGATAGAAGCCTCCCGCCCCGCGCGACCTCAGGATGTCCGCCGCGCCCAGATACGTGGCGTAGTCGTTGTGCCGACGCGGCAGACCCGGCCCGGCCGACCAGCCCTCGGCGATTTCGGGCAGGAACGCCACGCGGTCGCCGAGCAGACGTTTCCAGTCCGTCACCGGGATGTCGAAGTCGGCCGAACTGAAGAAGCAGGACGCGACAACGAGATCGACAAGCCCCTCCTGCGCCCAGGCCGCGACGTCAAGGCCAAGCGCACGCGCGGCGGCGGGACGGCTCGGCACGCGCACGCCCAGCGCAATGCGCCGCCCCCGGCGCATCCCTGCCGCATCCGCCAGTCGGCGCGTGCGGGCGACGACCTCCGTGAGGAAACGCGCGCCCTCGGCCTCGTGCCCCGGACGCAGATGGCGAGGGAACCGCATCCAGTCCAGCTCGAACGCATCGACGTCGTAGCGCTCCAGCTGCTCGGCAATGACGGCGAGCGCCTGTTCCCGCACCTCGGCGCGCGCGAAGTCGAGCGTGTACGACAGCCAGTCGTCGGGGGTCGGGGCGTCCGACGTGCGGCAGTCCAGGTGGTCGCGATAGAACTGCGACATGCGGAAGTAACGCGGCACAAAGCAATAATGCACGTCGTTCAGCCGAAAGGTCAGTCCGGGCGAGAGGCCCTTCTCGCGGCACTGCGCGATCCAGACCGCGTAGGGGTCGATGCCCGCGTCATGCAACCTCTTCGCGTTGACGCACCAGATGTTGTTCGTGCGTCCGTTCTGGTCCGGCTCGTCAAGCCCCGCCCAGATCGGCTCGACCGCCTGAGAAGCGTAACTTGCGCGTTGGCCGGACGCGCAGAAGAAGACGTGCGTGACGTGTCCCTGCGCCATGCGATCGACATAGGCCCGCAGGTCGGTCGCGTTCATCCGTTCCGACGGATACTTGAAGTAATGGTCGTTGTCCTCATTGACGACGAGCGCGCGCGAAAACGCGGTCAACGTCTCCGCCGCATTCGATCCGCCGGATGCGCCGACAAGGGCAACCACGGCCAAGGCCATCACGCACATCGTTCTCATCGCATCCTCCATCATCAATCCTCATCAGTCGTTTTGGCGAGCGGTTCGCGCGTGAATCCTGAAAACGCGGGCGAAGGATCGCCGGTGCTGCCGTCCTTGAAAACGGGCACGACTCGGTACCAATAGCGGGCGTGCGACTTCAGCCCGGCATCCACATGACGCATCATGCGGTAGGGAACGCCATGCGGCGCCTCGTTCGTCACGCTGGCCACAAAAGTCGTTTCGTCACAGGCGAAATCAGGCGTCTCGGCGCGGAAGAGATCGTCATGGTCGAAATCCGGCGCGGCATTCACGCCCCAAAGGAGGTACATCTGCCCGTCATCCTCGCCATGCCCCGCACGCGGTCGCGTAATCAGCCCCGAATAGGCGTAAGGCGCGTCATCCTCGTCCGCCGAGGTCGAAATCCGCTCCGGGCGGTTCAGCCGAACCGTTGCGAAGCCGAACGGCGCGAGCGAAAGCGCAAAGGCCCCTTCGCCGTCCGCCGCTTCGGTCGCCTCGCACGGCGTCTCGACAGGCGTGCAAAGCATGGGGGACGCGCCGGGCGCAAGCGTCTGGCGCACAACCGTGCGCACGGGACGCCCAAGCGTCTCGCGGAAGCGCAGGATCCACCCCTGTCCGTCTTCCGCCGCCTTCACCGTCAGCAGACGCACGCCAGGCGAGTCAATCTGCACGGCGTCGGCAGCCGCCTCGCGCACCGTCGGAAGCCCGTCCATCGTCGCGATCGCGCGCTCCGCAAACGCGGGCACGTGCGCATCACGCCAATTGCCGGCATAGGAGGTGATCGCATAGCGGAAGCGCGGATTGAAGCTGTCTCCGTCCGGGTTCTGCATCTGAAGCCAGTCCGTAAAGAGGTAGCTGAACATGCCGGAAGAGAGCGCCGGGCCGCCGAACGCGGTCTTGTCGGGGCGTATCCCGCCAAACTCGGTCAGGCACGAGTCGGCTTGCACAAGGGCGATGCCGAAGTTGTCGTTTTCGACGGCGCACCAATCGCGGACGGCGACGTAGGCGTCGGTTGCGAAACCGGACTGGTCGCGCGCCGGATCGATGACGGGCCCGTTGATCTGCGCGGCAAACCGGAAACCGGGCACGGCAAAGGGGAAGTCCATATAGCCGAAGCGGTCATACCGATTCGTGTTGAAGAGGTCGCGCGCATGCCGGAACGCCGTCTCAAGCACGACCTTCTTCTCGTCCATCGAAAGCCAGACGCGGCGCAGGACATCCGCGCCAAGCGCGCGGTCGGGATCCTTTTCCCAAGACCTGTGATTGTCGCGCGTATAGCGAAACGCATGCGCCGGGGCGGCCAGCAGGTCGCGTCCAAGGTCCTTGTCGAAAAGCGCGTGCACGACGCCGTTCGTCGCGACAAGACGATACCAGCGGCTCTCGGTCACGCCGTCGCGGCAGAGGGCAAGCCGCTCCCGGGAAGCGCCCCGCCCCCCGGCCTTCGAGATGACGCCCGCCGCCGTGCGCTCCGCGCGCTCGATCCAGTCCCGGTGCTGCATCCAGGTCTCAAAGACGCGGCGCCCCTGATATCCGCTTGTGCCATAGGAATGCTCGTCGTTCAGGACAAGCGCACGCCAAGCACGCTCAAAAGCCTCCTGCGGATAGTCCGTCCCCTGCCGCGCCGCCGAAAGGGAGGCAAGGGTCTCGGCAAGCGGCAGAGCCCTGTCGGCCGCGAGCTTCCGCGCCAGCAGTTCGGGCGTGGACGCCGCGTGCTGCAACCAGCCGCTCGTCATTTCGCCGCGCAAAACGGGCAGCTTGTCGCCCCACGCGCCCTTCAGGCGGTCAAACGGCTCGTCAAGGCGTCCGCAAGTCCGCAGCTGCGGCCATTTCCACTTCGCGTTCCAGGCCCTGAAGAGCTCGCTCTGCCGCATCGAGGGGAATTCATCGTCGCCGTAGTCCGACAGCAGCCAGACGTCGTATGGATAGCGCGACTCCATCCTCCGAAGCTGCCGGGCCATTTTCGGCTCGACCGATGCGAGGGACGGGACGGGCGCTTGGGGATTGGACGTCTCAAAGCCAAACGCCGCGCCGCCAAAGCTGTAGTGCGTACTGCACCAGACAAGAAGCCGGGAATCGGCATTCGGGGACTCCCACCAGAAGACCATCGGCAAGGAAGACCCCCAGCGCACGTCAATGCGATTGCCTCCGCCGCCGGCATCCGGATTCCACATCGCGCCGGAAACGCTTTCGTCGCGCTGCCAAATCGTCGAAGGATGCGGATTCCATTGGTTCGGGCTGAAAAGGACATGCTCGACGCCGGCGGCGGCATAAGGCGCGACAAGGCTCCAGCTGATGCCGGGATTGTCCGTCATCAGCATGGTGCGCGTCCGGATGCCGAACCGCGTTTCAAGTTCGCACTTTGCATACGCGCTGCGGAACAGCTCCTCAAATCCATAGAGGTGCGTATGGTTGCCGGCACAGGATACGCCGACATCGAGGCGACCGCGGCGCATTTCATTCGAGACGACCGCGCGCGCAGCGTCCTCGCCCCTGTCAAGCGGGTAGTTGCCCCAGAACCAGGCGCCTTCTGCGACATAGCGAAACGCCCCCGGATCGTCATCTGCCGGATCGGCAGCGATCAGGCGACGAGCCTCGTCCATGTTCAAGACGCTGCCATGTCGCTGGACATATTGGGAATCGTGCAGCCCGATATCCGTATGCGTGGCCTTGACGGCATAGATCGTCCATTCACGTACGGGAGGAAGGCCCGCCGGGAGCGCATTGGTCGGAACAAGCGAGTAGACGACGTTCGTGCCGTCCGCCCGGGAAACGAGACGGCGCCCGTCATGCGTCAGCAGCGAGTAGGCCGCAAGTCCTGATGACCTGTCCGACAAGGCGGCGAATGCCGATTCGACCAGGGCCAGGCCCAGCATCGCCGCCATCGCCGCGCTCGTCTTCTGCGCCGCCGTCATTTCCCCGCGTCCGTTCCGCCCAAGGCCGCACCCGCACGAGCCGCGCGGCACACGCGGAAGCCGATGTAGACGTAGCCCGCGTAGCGCGGCGAGTTGAACTCGCGGTCGCAGGTGCGCGCGCTCCCGTAGTAGCCGAAGCTACCGCCGCGAATCGAACGGAAGTTCATGCGCCCTGACTTCGGTGGACGTTTATCCACGGGATTTACGCCGCCCGAGAGCGCCTCATACTGATAGTTGTCCTCGCACCATTCGCAGACATTGCCGCCCATGTCAAAAATGCCGTCCCGCGAAACATCCCGCTCGTCCGAACCGCGCGGACGCACGCTCTTGCGCATTTCTTTCGGACGCGCCTCGTCTCCCCAGGGAAAGACACGGTTCTCGCCGCGCCCGGACGCGGCATATTCCCATTCCGCCTCGGTCGGCAGACGATAGCCGTCTGCGGAAAGACTGCACGCCCAGTCGTTCTGCTCGTCATAGGCAGGCGTCAGCCCTTCTTTGCACGAGAGCCAGTTGCAGTAGGCGCGGACGTCCTGCCACGAGACGTAGATCACGGGATCGTCGTCACGCCACGAAGTCGCCGACCGCATCATGCGGTGTTCGGGGCGGAACTCCTCGTATTCGCGGTTCGTAATCTCATATTTGCCCAGCAGGAATGGCGAAACCGTCACTTCGCGCGCTACGCCTTCATCCGGTTCTTGCGCGTGCGCACCCATCGTGAACACGCCGCCGGGAATCGCAACAAGTTCAGGCCTCGCCGGAACGACCGTCCCATCCCACTTTGCGACCTCGTTTCGGACGAGCGCGACGGACTTGATTTCGGCTCCGCCCCAGTCCGACCAGTCATAGGCGAACGAAACCTTCACCCTCGCACCGTCCTTCGTCACCCACTTGCGCTCGTCGCCCGTCACCTTGTCGCAGACGATGCGAATGGCCGTCGCGCCCTCGGGAACCGTCCAGAGAAACGCCACCTCACGCTCGGCTCCACCCGTTGGCGGCAAATACAGCGGCAGGATGTGCGCGTGACTGGCCTTCGCGAGCCACGGCAAGTCCACATGCAGCGAATAGCGCGCCTCTTCCTCGGACGCATTCGCATACCGCACGCGAAACGAATAACTGCCCGGCGCAAAATCCTTTGGAAGCGCCCATTCCGTCCCGTCTGCCGCGTCCAGCGTCAGCAGGGGCATTCCCGCAACGGCGCACTGCGTCCACATGCGCTGCGTGCCGTTATAGCCTTTCGAAAGAGAATTGCGCTCCGTCTCCTTCGCGGCGATCTGCCGTCGTCCATAAGTCGAGACGACCGTCTCGCCCGCACGGCGAATCGCAAAGACGGGAACGGCGCCCGGAACCATCGGCGCGGCAAGCGAGCGAAAGCCTGCCAAGACGTTTGTCGTGACGACATGCGCCACGCCGTCCGGCCCCGTCTGGGAGATCTCCAGCTCGGCGGGCGCCGTCAAGAGCGCGCTCATGTAGATGTTGTCCTCCACGTCGTCGTGGACTTGCAGGAACGTGTCGCGGAAGTCACGCCACGGCGTCTCAGACTCGGGGCTGTAGATCTTCGTCAGGTTCTTGGAACGCGGACGGTATGCGGCGTAGAGCTTGTCCTGCGTGATGGCCGGTTCGCGTCCGCGGCTCTTGTACGCGGCGGCGAAATAGGCCGTCAGGTCGAGAAAGGCCTCGTCACGGCACGCCCAGATGCGGCTTTCCAGATCGTGCGGCAAGGCACCGCCCGTCCACCCGTCGATGAAGATGCCCGAATCCTCGCCATTGTCGTTCCACGTCACGATCTCGACAAGTTCCGGCTGGGAAGCAACAATGCTCCGCCACATCGCGGCATAGCCCGAAACGCCCCGATAGTCGCGCAGGTTCGAGCTGTTGTAGGCAGGACAGGGACCCGCCATGTAGATTTTGCCGTTCTTCAGAGCCGCAAAGCGTCCTGTATCCAGACGGTCGATGAATTCGTCCGTCGTGTTGTCGCATCCAAAGAAGAAAATGCCGTCACAGACAAAGTTCGGGTCGCGGAAGACGTCATTCTCCACAAGGTCGAATGTCTCGTACATCGTATGGTTCGAGACGCCGTAGTGCGGCACGATCAGGTAGTCGCCGACGCCGCGAGCCGCGAGCTCGCGCTTGAAATCGACGTACTTGTTCGTGAGCCGCGTATTCCCCGCCCAGCCCGAGATGAAAGGCCGCCCGCCGTAACGGAAAAGATTGGGACGCCTGTAAAACATCACGCCCATGTCGGGATGGTTGTTCCTGTGCAAGGCCTCCTTCGAACCGTCGGGCGAGAAGAACACCTTGAATCCGGAACCCAGCGCCTCGGCCGCCGCGAAAACGTTGGAGCTCGCCTGCACGTAACTCTCGTGCGGACGCCATTCGCCGGTCTTCGGATCTTGCCGCTTCCAGTTACCGCAGTTGAGCGCCCAGCCCTCCACGCCGTACTGCTGGGCGATGAGTATTTCCTTCTTGTAGGTCTCGACGTCCTTGTAGAAGCACGTCATGTAGTGCGCAAACACCGTGCGTTCGCCCTCGACGGCTTTTGCCGTCACAACCGCCGCAACCGCGACAGCCAGCCCAATCAGTTTCTTCATTTCAGTTCCTTGCATTTTACTTGATGCGTTTCACGTCAAATCTCTCGATGCGCACGCCTTGCATGCCCCAGCTGTCGCGCGCGTCGGAGACAAGCCAGACCATCTCGCCAGCTCCCACGGCAAGATCCCGGGCCTTCAGCACGGCGGACTCCCCTTCTTTCACCGTTTTCAAGTCAAGCTCGCGCGCGGACTGCTCCAAGGTGAGCCGCATGTTCCCATGCCCTTTGCCGCCCGTCACAACGGCCTTGAACGCATAGTTCCCCGCCTCTGGCGCCTTCCAGCCGAGCAGCATCAGGCATTCCTGACGCGGCGAGAGCGCGACCGTGCCGTTCGTCGAGACGCTGCACCCGCCGCCGTAACCCCACGGATTCTTCGCGTACACGCCCGCCTTGCGCCATTTCGCCGCGTCCCCCGCCCAATTCATGACCACATAATCGCCGTCGTGCGCGATCTGCCGCGCAGGGCCAAACTTGTACGCCGCATACCAACGCGCGTGTCCCTCGCGATCCTTAAAGGGATTAGTCACGAAAACATCTTCATTCAGATCGTTCAACCGCCAGACATAGCCGAGACCGTAGCCGCCCTTGTCGCGCACAAGCGGATTCGTTCGGTCGCGATACTCCTGCAGATTCGTGCGACCGTCGCCGTCAGGGTCTTCATTTGGATTCGCCACCGTCGCCGTTGAAGCAAGAGGAAACTTTCCGAAATAAACCATCTCATACCAATTCGGCATCCCATCGCCATCATCATCCGCATTTTCCGTGTAGACATATCGCGGATGATTCGGAAAGTCTCGCTTCCACTCCTCTTCGTCGTTCGTCCCGTATGCGGCAAGTGTCATGTCCTCGCGCCACGCATTGGCCGCGACAATCTCGGGGCAGACCCAATCAGCAACTGGCGTTCCGCCACGGATTACCTTTACGCGAATCTCGCCTGCCTTGAGCGGGAACTGCCTGTACGCATATCCCTTTGGCGCCACATAGGCCCCATAACCCTCTACGGAAATCCGAGCGGATTCCGTCAGGAACGTGTCTATCTCCAATACCGTCGGACGTTCCGTCCGCCGCGACAGGAACGGATACGCATCCTCCGTCGAGAGCGCACGGCGAAAGACAGCGTGGACTTCGTCCTTTTCAACGGCAGGTTCGCGGCCCGTCTTCCACTTTTCAGAAAAGTGGCGGTTGACGCGCGTCACGGTGTAGGACGTGCCGTAGGCCGGGGCCATGGACGACTCCTCGCCGTAGTCGTTCCACGTCACAAACTGCAAGAGGTGAGAATCATTGCCGATGGCCGCCTCCCAATTCTCCCGAAGGCGGTCCAGTCCCGCGCCCGTGATGATGCCGCCAAGCTTGTTGGAGTACTGAAAGAACAACGGCTGGCTCCATTCGCCCCCGGCGGCCTTCACGCCCGCGACAAGGTTCGTGTCCATGCCCCAGCCGTTGTCCGTACCGAGGAAGCCTCCGACCGCGTCGAACGTCGCACCCGCCCAGCGTCCGATCGCGTCCATTTGATCGGGTTTCGCGTCGCGAATGTTCGCCATCGCGTCCAGCGAGCCGTGCAGGAAGACGGGGCACGGCAGCGCCGCCCGCCACGCGGTCCAGGCCTCGGCGACGCGCGCGCGCCACGCCTCGCCCGTCTCGCCCGTCTGGCGCGGCACGATGCCCTCCGAGTAATAGCCGAAGAAGAGGGGCTTGCCATCGAAGCGCGCGAGGTTCGGCGAATCAAGATGACGCAAGACATATTCTGCCGACGCAATATACTGCGCCAGCATCGTCCCGTCCTCCGGCCCGTGCGGATGGCAGCTCGGGTCGAAGCAGACCGTCAGCCCGAAGTCGGCTTTCATCTCCTCCGCTGCCTGAAAGAACATGTCGAGCTGCCGTTTCGCGCTGTCGCCGCCCGCCCACGCGTCGAAGGCGAATCCGTCGATCCCGGCGCGAATCGCCCGCGCAATCTCCAGCTTCGCGTTGGCGAGCGCGTTCGTCTCAAAGCCCTGCGGCAAAAGCGGCCAGTTGACGATACGCCCGCCCACCGCGTCGTAGCCGTTCCGCCTGGCGCGGGCAAAACGCTCGGCAGGCGTCATTGCCGTTTCCTTTCGGAACGAATGCGGCAAGGCGCCGTTCGCCGCAGGCCAACAACCCATAAAGTGCGCAAACACCTTGCGCTCCGGCTGCGGCGCCGGCGCGGCGGCGGGCGTCTGCCCAGACGACTTCGCCGGACACGGCACGCAGCAATGCCGCCAGAAGGCAAATCCTCCGACCAGCGCGGCAGATAATGCAAACAAGACGAGCAATCTCTTCACGACAACCTCCTTTACCCTTAATCGTATGGGATGCTTTTCTTGTCCAGCCCGAATGTCAACGCCCCCGGCAGGTCATCCGATTCGTCAAATCCCCAGTACATCATGTTGCGCCAGGCAACCGTACCGCACCCGTCATAGACTTTCACCCGTGGAGCCGTCTTCACGAACGAGCCTTCCGACACGAGAAGCCGTCCGCTCGCATGTCTCACGATCGTCATGCCGTCAAGCCCGAATTTCGGATTGCTGAAATAGGAACAGCCCAGAAGCCGCGTATCCTTGCCCGAGATCTCATAGCCGACGACACCTGTGTCCGCATAGCAGTCGCGCAGGATGGCACCTGCGCCTTCAATGCGAAAGTTGACCGAATCCTTCAGCATTTCGGGCGGCTCGCCCGGCTTGGACGGACCGACCATGCCGCCCCAGACGTGACAGCGCGTCAGCCGATTCGACCCGCCGCCGCGCATATGGAAGCCGACCGTCCAGTCCACGACGACCAGATCCGTGTAGTGGCTGTCGCCGCCATGCGAAAACACGGCCGTGTTCCCGGCCAACCCTGACATGTTGCACTTGAAATACAGGTTCTGCGCCACGAGTTCGTAGCCGTGCGCCTCGGAATTGAGCAAAAGCCCATATTGCGCACCGTTCATGAACACGGTGTCGCGCAGCGTGTAGTGCTTGAAGCCGTCCAATGCCAGACACGAGGCGAGCCCGTTGCCGTCAATGACGCCTCCCGTCACGAACGTGCCGTGGTCGTCCTGCGGCGAATTGACCCATGTTGTCGCATTGTTGACCTTCAAGACGAAGGGGATCTTCCGGATTGCCCGCAATTTCGCCGACTTCTCCAGCGCGAGCGAACAGTGGTTCGTGACGAGAACGGGTGTCGCCACCGCGTATTCTCCGCCCGGAATGCGCAGGACACCTGAAGGGTTGGCGTCAATCGCCCGCTGAAGGCGCCCGGCGTCGTCCGGCTCGCCCGCCAGCCGCGGAAAGTCCGACAGCGAGCCGTCTGCCCATGCAGACGCAACGCCGACACAGGCTGCCAGCAGCATTGTCCTGAAAACCTTGCGGCATTCACCTCGTGCAGTTCTCAATGTCATGGACGCGTTCCTTCCTCTGTCTGTCAAGCGCAGACGGTGCAGAGGGCACTACCCAGCAGGATGAGTTGTCTTCTTGCCATAAGCCTGTTCATCTTGCGCCACATGACACCATGAAATCACCGGATGACAACGGCGAGGCCCTGCCGGGCGTCGGCCGTGTAGACGAGGCTCTTGCCGTCCTCCGAGACGGACAGTGCGCCGTGCCGATGCGGATTGTCCGTCCACGTCACGTTCGCCATCAGCGTCTCGAAGACCGCGCGGCTGTCCGCCGCCGCCTGCAGCAGCGTGACGGACTCCTTCGGATTCGCCCGGTCAAATGTCCGCGTGGCGAGTGCCAGGCCGATCGGGCGGCAGTTCTCCATCGTCGTCGAACGGAACGCCCCCGCCGTGTAGACCGGCGCGCGCGCCACGCCGTCAACGTCATGGTAGCCCTCCGCCGGAATCTCGAAGATCACCTTCGTTCCGTAGTTGAACGCCATGCCAATCGCAGCGCCATTCTGCCTCCCCTGCGTCTGCTCCACGCGGCTCAACGGACCGACAATGCTCAAACTGTTATCCCCATATGTCTCGGTCTGGGTGCCATTGCTCGAAACGAAGCGCGAACCAAAAGAGATACACGGGAACGACACGATGCCGTCATCTACCAAAAGCGTACACAGGCCGGCCGCCGTGGAAGGGGCGTTATAATGCACACCGACGGAAAACGCGGCATTTTCTTTTGTGCTCGACAGGGAGGCATTCCCACGCACCTCAACGACCGTTCCGTTCTGCATCTTGGCGCCCCTTTGAATGTCCAGGATCGCGCCATTGCTGACAGTCAGCCTTGATCCGCTCAGATAAAGGGCCTCATCGTCACCCCAATTCAGCGCACCTCGCAGAACGTGATTGCCGCCGTCAAAGAGGAATGACATGCCGCCGCGTGCACGCAGCTGGCCGGCTTCAAGGGAGCCCCCTTCACGGAAAAGCATGTCCAGAGACCCTCCGCCCTGACAGATGAGTACGTTGAATGTTTGCTCACCAGTCTTCGCCTCATCGTAAATCGTCATTTTCGAGTTCTTCACGTCCACGATCGCATGCGTCGGCGCGTTTATTTTCTGGACGTCAAAGGTAAACCTGTTCGCGCGAATCTCCGAACCGTTGACAAGGTTGAAATGATTCGTTCGACAGAATATGTCGGATGCGTCCCAACCCGTTCCCGTCGAGTGATAGGCGACCATCGGAATGTTACGGCTTGAGATGTCCAGAACGGCATTGTCCAATACGCAGTTGAGACCTGCATACGAGTCTCCCGCCAGGTTGACGTAGAACCCGCCATAGTCTTCGTTCTTCTGGCTGTATTGGTTCATCGTTCCCGTTGCACTGCCCGTCACGCGCACCGTACCGTCCTTGAACGTGATGCCATCGGTATTCAGATAATTCCTGTCGGTCACGAGGTTCATATTACCCGACACAGTCAGCACTTTATAGTTAAGATCAACGATCAACTTCCCCAGAGCCGTCTTGACGCGATAGTTGAAATTTGAGACGGACGCATCGGCATTAAGCTTAACTGTATTCACGGCTTGCGCGTCTGGATGCGCAACCCCCAGAAAGCGCACCGTGTCCTTCTCTCCCGGACCGTCCGCAATCGCAGTCGTTGATTCATCCACCCACGTCCAGTTGGCGGGGCTCTCGAAAGCCTCGCCCGCGTAGGTCCACTTCAGGTTGCGCACAGCAACTTCATTCGCGGCGGCAAGCCCCCCCCCCAACGCAATCACGCATAACACGCAGATTTTTATCGTTTTCATATGCCTATTCCTTTCTTTTTTCTTTGGTGGCCGCAAAAAGCTCACGGATTCCCCACCATTCGTTGAACAGGATACTAAAACTTTCGTTGAACCACAAGCACAATCGTTCAAAAAGGGCGAACTCGGTACATTCTCATTAACAAGCCTAAATAACCGACAAGAACAATATTCCTAATCCTTATCGCGTCTTAAACGGCCTTTTTTGGACTCAAAAATAGTTGTCTTTGAGATCAGCCTTCTCCTCGTCCGCCGAAACCGCATGAATCATTTCGCCGTCTCGCCCGTCCTACGAGAGAGGCGCGACGCTCGCAGAAAGCACAAGGTGCCGCGTATCAGATCCTCCAAGGCAAAATGAAATACCGCGCGTCATTCCGCTCCGGATGGCGATTCTGACGCTCCGCAGGAGTCGGCAACTGTACCGCAACAAAATAGAACGCAATCGGAAGGAGAACTTGCAGAAACGCCAATGCCAACGCACGATTGACCCGTAGCTCGACCGAACGCAGGAGAACATAGGCGTAAAACAGCGTCGGCAAGAGGAACTGTGACTGGTCCGGCACGAAATAGCGAACAAAGAAAATGAAATTCACGGCAAAGAGGGCCAACAGAAAGGCATCCGCACCTGTCGAAAGGCGCGTGCGCGCGAATGTCGCGCCCAACGTTCGCCGATTCCACCACGCCAAGACAAGCGGAACAAAGAAAGACAGCGCCGCCAAGGCGAAGTTAAAAGCCGTCTGCGTCAAGTTCGTCGGGAGAACCCCGGCAACCTTCGCGCCATACGCGCCGACAAGGACATCCCTCGGCCCTCGCACGAAGAAGTGGTACAGCCAGAAGGACGCCCCGAACAGCCAGCCAAATGCCGCGTACGCGACAGCGTCCACACGACAAACGCCTCGGCGAATCAGTACAATCGGCAGGATAGCCAGCACAGGCAATGCGAGAACGGCAAAGTTATGAACGCCCAAATGAAGCCCTGACACGACCGCCAGCGCAACAAGCCGCGCCGCATTCACCCACGCCGCGCGCGCACCGACCGCACGCGGCGCTTCCAACAGCGGAATCAGCAAGGCCGTCTCGATTGCAGTCAGCGCGAGGCTCATCGTCTGGACTTCCGCAACCGTCGATAGCCACCAGAGCATTTGGGAAAGGCCGAACAGGACCGCCAGCCAGACACGCCGCGCACAAAGGTAGAAGACGCCGACGGTCAACGCGCCGAAGAACGACGAGACGAGCGTCACGGACAGCGGACTTCCTGAGACGAGACGGCAGAACGCCACATAGAACGGGTGCGCGTTCGAGAACTGCGGGCCGCAAATCAAATCGGCATGGTTGAGAACCCAATCCTGAAACTCAGCCGAATCTCCCCAGCCCAAACCGCGCTGGGCCGTCAGCGCATAAAGCGCGAAAAAGCCACATGCGAGGGAAAGGAACCGACTCATCGTCCGTGACCGCACTTAGGAGACGCTTTCCGGCGGCGCGACAATGGGCTCTTCAGGAGCGGACGCTGCGACCGGCTCGGCGATCGGGCCAGCTGGCGGCGCGGCAAAGCGCGTCGGGTTCTTCGCCATGAATTCCCATGCGAAGGCCTTGTAGGCCTCGGCCCCTTTCGAACGCGGATCGAGGAAGACGACCGGCGTGCCCATCGAAGGCGCCTCCGACACGCGCACATTGCGCGGAATCACGGTCTCGTAAACCTTTTCGCCGAAATGCCCGCGCACCTCTTCGATCACATCCGTCGTCAGGCGCGCAACCGAATTCACCATCGTGAAGACGATGCCGTTCAGCTCCAACGCGGGGTTCACTCCCATGCGAAGCTTTTCAATTGAGTTCGTGATTAGCGCCAGGCCGTCCATCGCAAGATATTCCGCCTGAGACGGGATGAGTACCGAGTCGGTCGCGGCCAAGGCCGAAGTCATCACGAGGCCAAGGGACGGCGGACAGTCGAGAATGATATAGTCAAATGCGCCCGACTCCTTGACAGGAGACAGGATCGTCCGAATCAACGAGAGACGGTCCTCGCGCATCGCGAGTTCAACCTCTGCCCCCGCGAGATCGACTTCGGAGGGGATGACATTCAAGTTGTTCCACTTCGTCGGCTGAATGACCTCCGACACGTCTTTCGCGCCCGTCAGCACAGGATACATCGACACGCCCGGCTGTTTCTCAAGACCAAGGCCCAACGTCGCATGCGCCTGCGGATCGAGATCAATGACCAACACGGCGCGCTTGCGCGCCGAAAGCGCGGCGGCGAGATTGACAACGGTCGTCGTCTTGCCGACGCCGCCCTTCTGGTTTGCGATTGCGATGACTTTTGTCTGCCGTTCCATGTTTTCCTGCCCTCCAATCCTCTCAAAAAAGTTTTCCGCTCTTCTGAAGCTCATCAATGTTGCCCTTCGCGCTGCGGTTGATCTCACGCAGCCAGAGCTCCACCAACGCCACATCCCACGGCTCGTCCACGCACTGGATGACCGCCGCAAACTTGTCACCCGAATCAACGACCTCCTGCTTCACGCGCGCCGTGACAACAGACAGTCGATCCGTCACGATCTGCTCGGAAAAGTTGTCTGACTTCAGGTGGTAGCCGTACTGAAGAATCCGCAGATGCTCCTCGTGGCTGCGAAGGAATTCAAAGTAGGCCTTCGCCTCGTCACCAAACCCCTCGAACTCGGCCTCCTGGAAATGCGGCGTGATGATGCGCGGCTGATGCGCCTCAAGGCGGCCTTCGCGAATGCGAATCTTCCCCGGGCGATCCTCAAGTTCGGAAACGAGATGATAGTTGACAAGCGTGTTCCCGAATGTCGCGAGCCGATGCGAAGGCTCCAGCAAAAAGCGCGCGCTCTTTGCCGCATACCAACGGTCGAAATCAGGATTCAAGCTCACTTTCCGCGTCCGCAGCACTTCTTGTACTTCTTCCCGCTCCCGCACGGGCAGAGGTCGTTCCGGCCGATCTTCGGCTCTTCGCGAACGATCGGAACCTCGCCCACAAGGTCGCCGTCCGCAAACTTCCAGCCATCCGCCTCCTTCACGAAACGCGAGACTTCATGATGATTGCAGAATTCACCGTTCGCCGTATAGAGCGCGCGGAACTCGACAATGCCCTCCGCATCGTCCTTCTGCCCGCCTTCGGTACGGATGATCTCAAGACCGTGCCACTCGGCCGCGCGCGACCACGCTTTCGACGTCTCCTCGTCAAATTCCTCCTGCACGGCCTTCGTCGCGCTCGTCTTGAGGAACAGGACGTCTCCCGTCACATATGAAGAGTAGCGCGCGCGCATCAGCGCCTCGGCCGTCTCGGATTTCGTTTCGCCAGCGACAATCGGCCCGCAGCATTCGCCAAAGGTCTTGCCGGACTTACAAGGACAGAGTTCTGTGTTTTCCATAGGTGTTCGTATATTTTACCAAAATCATCCCGCAGATGAGAAGTGCAAAAGCGACAAGGAGCGGCGTGTCGCCCAGCCGGACATACGGTGTCTGCGACGGTTTCGCCGGCACGGGGATCCGGTCGAACATCGTGCCGCGCCGATCGACGAGCGGCCTCCCCTCCGCATTCAAGAGCCAAGACGCCTCCCCCTGCGGCGTAATCGTCCCCGTGACGCCTGAATTGCCGACGCGCACAACTGGAAGCCCTGTCTCAATGGCACGCGCCGTCGCCTGCCAAACGTGGGCCAGAGCTTCGTCCGAACGCGAGAACCAACTGTCGTTCGTGACAAAGACAAGTGCCCGCGCGCCCATCGCCGCCTGTCGCCGTACAAGAGCCGAGTCCGTATCCTCGAAACAGATGGCAACGCCCAGCTGGATCGGATCGTCGGACGGCATGCGACGGAAATCAAGGAGGCGCGGCACTCCCGGCGTGCAAGAGCCGACAGGCGCCAGCTTTTGGAGCGACGGGAACAGCTTGTCGCCAGGGATGAACTCGCCGAACGGGACAAGATGCACCTTGTCGTAGACCTGAAGCTTGCCCGTTCCATCGTACAGCGCAACAGAATTGAATGTATTGTCCTCCGCATGACGCGTGCCACCCGCCAAAAGAGCCGCTCCCGTCTGCTCGCGCACGAACGCGGCAAAGCGGACCGCCCCTTGCTGATCCAGCGGGCCAAACTCGCAGAATGCGCTCTCGGACAAGACGACGAGGTCTGGCTTGAGAAGCGCGACATTCTGAAACAAGTTCGAGTAGACTTCAAAAGGGTTCTCTTCCTGCGACTTGAAGACGCAAGGGAAGTTCCGCTGGATCAGAGCGACTCTCAATGTCTCACGGGACTCTTCGTCGTGCGCATCGTGCGCCGTCAGAGTCCCAGCCAGCGAATACACGCCCCAAATCACCGCGAAGGCCGCAACCGTCTCCAACGCGCCAAACTTCCGCAACCCCGGAAAACCACTCCGCTCGGGCTTCCACACTCGCTCCGCAATGCCCGCAATCGTTCCATTGACCAAAAGGACGACAGCCGACAGGAGATAGACGCCTCCCAACGCGGCGGGGGCGCCAAAGCCCACGTTCGCCGGTACGACCCCCAACTGATTCCATGCAAAGCCGCCAAAGAGCCGCGACCGCACGAGCTCCAGCCCACACCACAGAAGCGGCTCGACGACCAGAACCCCGAGGAGCCGGAATCCGACACCGCCACACCCAGCGTCCGGAACACGCGACCGCGCCCAACACCAGTATTTCGCCGCCAACCAGCCAAAGAGCGCGAAGTACGCCGCGCAGTAGGCGGACAACGCGAACCAGCCCAGCACGACAAGCGGCCACGGCCCGCCGTTCTTGACAATCGCCGGCATCCACGCCAGCGTCGCGGTCCAGAAGAACGCACCGCTCAAAAACCACCGTCTGGCCGAAAGACCGGGCCGCTCGCGTCGCGCCAGCCACAGAAGCGGCGCCAACGCGAACAGGCAGTCCGTTCCCTCGCCCATCGGCGGAAACGCCGCCCAAAGCAGGAATCCCGGCAGGAACCACGCGAATCGCGCAAGCCTTTTGAGTTGGTCAGTCAGCACAGTCAGGATCCCATGAAAGGTCAAACCGCGTTGAAACGCCTTTCGGCGCATCAAAAGTCCTCGGCACACGCTTCGTCGTCACCCAAAGGCCGTCTTTCTGAAATGTGCAGAGGCCCTCCGAATCGTAAGAGGCCGGTTTCGTGAGCGAAATGAAGAGAGGTGTCGATTGCTGCATCAGGAACTCGACCGCAAAGCCGGATTCTGCAAGATACTGAAGGTTCTCGCGTCCATTCTCGGGGCTTGCGACAAACCGTCTCACGCCCCGCGACGCGAGTTCGGCCAACGCGCGCGAATTAAACGCCGCCAAAGACCAGTCAGCCGTGATGTCCGAGACACCCGCCGCTTTCAGCATTCGCAATGTCGCCAGATCCGAGCATTCCCACTTTTCATATCCCGCGCGAACAAGCCTCTTCACCAGATTGCGGAGGCGGTTGAAAGACGGCTCGGGCGTATACACCGGCAATGCCAGCCGCAGCGGCAACGGCGCCTCCGCGCTTTCTTGCGGAAGCGCATCCTCCGTCTCGGCATCAATGGCGACGACAATCTCGGACCATTCGCCATGCGGGATTTTCTGCCCGACGCGAATCTTCACGCGGCGGACGGCTTCACCCCCATTCGCGGCCGCAGACAGTCCGTCGCCATCGGCTAACGCCCGCGCAATCTTCTCTTGACGAACGCGATCCTTCGCTTCGTCCAACTTCGCCACGAAGACACGGCGCAAGTCGTTCAAGGCGCTCATGGGCGCGAACAGGCTCTCGGGGTCCTCAACCGCAAGACGTCCCAGACGATAGCCGGTACCTCCCAGTTTCGAGAACGCCTTCTCGACCGCGCCAGCGGTCTTTTCGGGCGCTTTCGCCGTCTCCAGCCGAAGCGGAAGCTCCACCCGACACGTCTCGGGCACACCCACGCGTTCAGCCGACAGCCCCATCTTTGACAGACGAACCACGACATCAATTGCGAAGCCGCCCGGATAGTCGCTCGGACGAAACGACGGTTGCGGGAACATCCGCTTCACCGCATTCGACATGGAGCAGTAGATCGCCATGCCCGGCTTCAGCGCAGCACCAATCGACGGGACGCCCTTCGTCTCATCCGACGGCAACAGGATCTCGACATCCGTGCCCGCACCCACCTCAAAGACAGGACGACGCGAAATGGCCTGCCGCATCTCAACGATGCCCAGCCCCACATGCTTGCCGTTCTCGTCCACGGCCTCAAATTGAAGGCCATCGTGCTTTTCGAGCCCACGTGACGTATGGAAGCGAAGCCACGAAAGCCCGTCCCGATCCTTCGTCACCCGCTTGACCGTCCCAATCGGCGCCCCAAGATGCCCAAGGGATTCCGCGTCAATCGGCGACTCGCCCGTGCGCCCATTGAAGTAGAGCTCCGTCGTGCGGCGCGAGAAGACCGTCTCCAGATCGGCAGACGTCACGTGCGCCAACGTTCCATCCAAAAGATCGCGATAGGCTCGCGTCACCGAAGCGACGTAAAGGGAGGACTTCATGCGACCTTCGATTTTGAGAGAGGAGACCCCCACCTCCACCAGTTTACGCACGTCCATGCCAAGCCGCAGGTCCTTCATCGAGAAGGGATAGCGCATCTCCCCCGTCACGTCCGGCAAACCCTGTCGACAGCAATACGGGCAACGCCCGCGATTGCCGCTGCGGCCCTTCTCCATCGCGCCGAAGAGACACAGCCCTGAAATCGAATAGCACAGCGCACCGTGGACAAAGACCTCCAGCTCAAGTTCGGGACGGCCGTCCGCCGCCATCTTCCGCGCACCGCAGCGTTGAGCGATTGTCGCAATCTCGGCAAGCGACAGTTCGCGCGCAAGAACGACACGCCGAAAGCCGAGTTCACGCAAGGCGAGAACGCCTTCAAGATTGTGCGCCACAAGCTGCGTCGAGGCATGAAGCTCCAACTTCGGGAAATGTTCGCGGACGAGCTTCGCCACACCCAGGTCCTGAACGATCACGCCATCCGGCCTTATCTCCTCCAGTTTCGCCAGCATCTCAACCGCGCCTTCAAGCTGGTCTTCGTCAATCAACGTGTTGAAGGTGACATATACGCGCCTCGCGCGGCTTCGCGCAAAGGCAATCACGTTCGCCAGTTCCTCGTACGACAGGTTCTTCGCAAACGCCCGTGCGGAGAAGTCCGCCAGGCCGCAGTAAACGGCATCGGCTCCTGCCGCAAACGCAGCCAGCGCCGTCTCGAAGTCACCCGCTGGGGACAAAAGTTCCGATCCCCCTTCTCTGATTTTCCGAACCATGGCTTCAATTATACCAAACTTTGCACCGTTGCATCCGTCCGCTCAAGCAAGCGCATTGTAGGAATTGTAGAGATTCATCGCACGGTCAGGACCGTTTCGAACGAATTCTGTCGCGGCCTTGACGGCTTCGGCAACCACGAGATCCATTGTCTGCCGCATCTCCGGCGCAAACTTGCCGAGAACATGTCCAACCACATTGGACGAATCCTTCCCCACGCCAATCTTCAGACGCGCGAAGTCACCGGTCCCCAACCGCTCGATGATGTTGCGGACGCCATTGTGCCCACCACAACTCCCGCCCTTCCGAATCCGCAGACGGCCAACGGCAAGGTCTATGTCGTCCTGAATGACAAGGAGGTCGGCCACCGTCGCATTGTGATACTTCACGACGGGCGCGACCGATTCTCCCGACAGATTCATGAATGTCTGAGGCTTGACGAGAATCGTCGGAACACCCGCAAGGACGACTTTCGTCATCAAGCACTTGAACGGGCGTTTCTCCTCCCATGTCGCGCCCACCGTCGCCGCGAGCGCATCAACCGCCTCAAAGCCAACCGAATGGGGCGTATTCGCGTACTGCACGCCAGGGTTTCCAAGCCCTGCAATTACCTTCATAAAAGAACTTCCTCCATTTTTGAGCGCTCAACCGATGAGGTCCGGGCGCATCTTCTCCGTCAGACGCCGCGCCTCCGACCGCCGCCAAGCCTCAATCTTGCGATGGTCGCCCGACAGCAGGACATCCGGGACCCTCAACCCACGGAATTCCGGCGGATGCGTATATTGCGGACATTCCAGCAAGCCCCCCGCGCCAAAGCTTTCCGAAGCCGTCGCCGCAGGTCCTCCGCCCAGAACACCCGGCAAGAGCCGCACAATCGCATCCGTCATTGCGGCCGCCGCAAGTTCGCCCCCCGTCAGCACGAAGTCCCCAAGCGAGTAGCGGTCCGTGGCCAACGTCTCGATTCGCGCGTCAAAGCCCTCGTAATGACCGCAGAGGAAGACAAGATGCAACGGCATCGGCTCGGCGGCACGCGCCGCGAACGACACCGCCGTGCGCTGCGTGAAAATCCGTCCCCGAGGGTCTGTCATGATCACGCGCGTCTCCGGACGCGGCGACAGGCTTCCGACCTTTGCCTTTACGCTCTCGACAGCAGCGAACCATGGCCCGCACTTCATCAGCATGCCAGGGCCACCGCCATACGGCTTGTCATCGACCTTCTTCCAGCGCCCTTCGCCAAATGCGCGCAAATCCACAAGGTTCACTTCACACGCCCTTTTTCGGACGGCGCGCGCAACGATGGATTCCGTCAGGAACCCCGCGAACATCTGCGGCTGGACGCTGATGATGTCGACCCGAAGCATACCGACTGACTACCCGTTTCGGCGAAGACGCCGAGGCTTTGTCCGCGCCTCCACACACGGCACAAAGTCAAGTTTGCGCGCGTTGAAATCGACACGCGCGACATGCACCCTCAGACGATCGCCTGCGCGCCAGGAGCGCCCGCCCGGAACCGAGAGAGACTGATCAGATTCGTTGAATCGCACATAGCGATTCGACAGCAACGAGATATGGACAAGCCCAGAAGCCGCGATTTCGGGAACCTCGACAAAGCATCCGTATGGCGTGCACTTCGAGACAACGGCCTCGTAGTCCACAGGACGCCGCGCATCAAGCTGGCTCTCCAACAGGCGGAACTTCTTGATCTCAAGAAGTCCACGTTCGGCCTCGGCGGCGATCTCCTCGCGTTCGCTGGCATGTTCGGCCCATTTGGCAAGAAGCTTCGGCGGGACTTTTGCATTCCGTCTCTCCAGATAGGCCGCCAACTGACGGTGAAGCGTCAGGTCTGGATAGCGGCGAATCGGCGAGGTGAAATGGGCGTAATACTTTTTGGCAAGCCCAAAGTGCCCAATCGCACGCGAATCATAGACGGCCTTCTTCATGGATCGAAGGATCATCATCGAAATCGTCGAGTAAAGAGGATGCCTCTTGATCGACTTCAGAAATTGCGCAAAGACCTTGGGATTCTCGACATTGCCCATCTTCACGCCCAGACCGCGCAATTCCGCGCGCAAAAGAAGCAACTTCTCGGGATCGGGCGACTCGTGAAGCCGAGCAAGAGTCTTGATCCCATTCGTCCACAATTCCTTTGCGACCGCTTCATTCGCCGCGACCATGCATTCCTCGATCATCTGATGCGATTCGTCATACGGGCGCGTGACAAGCCCCGTCATTTCGCCGGACTCGTCCAGCAAAACCTCCGCCTCGGGCATCTCAAGGTCAAGAGCACCCGCTGCGAACCGCTTTGCGCGCAGCTGCTGGGCGAGTTCGCTCACCGCACGGACCGTCTTGACCGCAGACGCGTTCTTCATCCCCCGAATGCCGTGCCCCTTCCCCGAAATGACGGACATGACCTCCTCGTAAGCAAGGCGCGCTTTCGAGCGAATGACAGACTTCGCGAAACTGCGCCGAACCATCTCGCCCGACTTGTCGAACGTCATGAAGACCGAGAATGCCAAACGATCCTCGTTCGGAACAAGCGAACAGACGCCATTGCAAAGTTCCTCCGGCAGCATCGGGACAACCTTGTCGCACAAGTAGACGCTCGTCGAGCGCCGATACGCCTCACGGTCCAGCGCAGACCCCGGACGAACAAAGTGCGAGACATCGGCAATGTGGACGCCGAGAACGCGATTGCCCTTGCGGTCGATCTCCAACGAAAGCGCGTCGTCGTAGTCGCGCGCCGTCACGGGATCGCAGGTGAAGACGAACTTCCGCCGGAGATCAAGCCGCGCGGATTTCCCGACCTCAAACGAGGACAACTCTCGCGCAACGCGCTTCGCCTCATCCAAGACTGCCGACGGAAAGGCCTTTGGCAGCTTGTAGAACTTCATCACGGCCGCCGTGTCTTCCTGCGGCGTCTTTCCCGGCTTTGGGAACCGAGGACCTTCCCCCAGGCACAAACCCTTTGGCTCTTTCCCCTTGTTCATCTTGCACCTTCGTTTCTTGCTCGGCAACGCACAGCTCACAGCCCTGTCGCGAAGGCGTAGGCATTCTGGAACATGCGCATCCAAGGGCCATTCATCTTGAAGACGCCCGGATTGTACGAGAGCTGACAGGCGCGAAAGCCGCGCTCTGGATGCGGCATCATGATCGTCGCGCGTCCGTCCGCCGTCGTGAACGCAGTCTGACCGCCCAGCGAGCCATTCGGGTTGTACGGATAGCGAGTCGTCGCGTACCCGTAGCTGTCGACATAGTGCGCGGCGCACGGAGCCGGCGTGAAGCCATCCGTCCAAACGCGGCCCTCGCCGTGCGCAACGGCAATCGGCAAACGTGACCCCACCATGCCCCGGAAGAAGATTGACGGCGATTCCTCAATCTCGACAGTCGCATAGCGTGCCTCAAACTGTTCGGAGATGTTCTTCACGAACTTCGGCCATTTCTCCGCGCCCGGAATGATGTCCTTCAGCTGTGAAAGCATCTGACACCCGTTGCAGACGCCGAGAGAGAACGTGTCAGGACGATGGAAGAACGTCTGGAACATTTCGCGCAGACGATCATTGTAGAGGATGGAACGCGCCCAGCCAGAGCCCGCGCCGAGGACATCGCCGTAACTGAAGCCGCCACACGCGACAAGGCCCTTGAAGTCCTTGAGATCGACTCGGCCCGCAATCAGGTCAGACATATGAACGTCCTGGCAGTCGAAGCCCGCAAGCGCAAACGCCGCCGCCATCTCGATGTGGCCGTTCACCCCTTGCTCACGCAGAACCGCCATACGGGGCTTGTCCGAGGAAGCCTGAACAAATTCTTCGTCCGGATCGTATGTCAACCTGAACGAGAGTCCCGGATTGAGATCATCCAGCGCATTGTCGTATTCCTCACGTGCGCAAACCGGATTGTCGCGCAAGGTCTGCATGCGATAGGTCGTCTCGGACCAGCACCGACGCAGATACGTGATGTCCGTCTTGATCGCCTGGCGTGCGCCGACAAACAGCTCAAACGTGCGGCTCGTCGCGAGTGCCGCACCAATCGCCTCGGCCGGGACCTGCGCCTCGGCAAAAACGGCAAGGACCTTCTTCAAATATGATTCGCGCACCTGCAGGACCGCACCCGGCTGCTCATTGAAAAGTTGCTCCAGCGCGTCACCGTCCGGAAGTTTTGCGACAAGGCCGCGCCCACCCGAAATGGCCATTTCCGCAAGCGTGACGGCAAGGCCGCCGTCCGACCGGTCATGATAGGCCAACGCAAGCTTCTCGCACACGATCTTCTGCATCGCGTTGAAGAACCGCTTCAGCAATGCCGCGTCCACATCGGCATGCGTGTCGCCAAGCTGGCCGTAGACCTGCGCAAGCGCCGTCGCGCCAAGCGGGCATTCGTTCTTCTTGCCGAGATTGACAAAGACGAGGACAGAGCCTTCTCCGCGCGGATCGGCCTTCAGGTCGGGCGTGAGCGTCAACCGCACATCCTTCACCGGCGCAAAAGAGGAGACGACGAGCGAGAGCGGTGCGACCTGCTTCTTCTCTTCGCCCTTCTTGTCCTGCCAGACCGTGTGCATCGAGCATGAGTCCTTGCCGACAGGAATCGAGACGCCAAGCTTCGGGCAGAACCTGAGCCCCACTTCCTGCACGGTATCGTAGAGAATCGCGTCTTCACCCGGATCGCCGCACGGAGCCATCCAGTTCGCCGAAAGACGGATCTGCGAGATCGCGCCGACGTCCGCCGCAGCAAGGTTCGTAATCGCCTCGGCAATCGCCAGGCGACCCGACGCGGGACCGTCAAGCAGCGCGACCGGCGTGCGTTCGCCAGTCGCCATCGCCTGACCGTTGAATGTCGTGTAGCCCATTGTCGTCACAGCGCAATCTGCCGCCGGAAGTTGGAACTTGCCGACCATCTGATCGCGCGCGACACGTCCTGTGACGGTACGGTCGGTAATCGTGACGAGAAACGTCTTGTCCGCGACGGCAGGGAGGTGGAGAACGCGCGTCAAGGCGTCAATCGGCTTCACGCCCTCAAAGTTCGTCGGCAAGTGCCTCTTCGTCGTGCGCTTCACCTTGCGGACCATTCGCGGCGGCTTGCCGAGCAGGACCTTGATGTCCATGTCAATCGGATTGTCGCCGAAATGCGCGTCATGAAGGACAAGCTGGCCGTCTCCCGTCGCAACGCCAATGAACGCGACGGGACAACGCTCTCGTCGGCAGAGCTCCTCAAAGAACGACTTCGCCTCCGGCTTGAGCGCGAGAACATAGCGTTCCTGCGCCTCACAACACCAGATCTCCATCGGATTCATTGAGCGCTCCTCGTTATGGACCTTTCGCAGCTCAAACTTGCCGCCTGTCGCCTCGACGAGTTCGGGACATCCGTTGGAGAGACCGCCTGCACCGATATCGTGGACGGAAAGGATCGGGTTCGCCTTGCCGAGGTAACTGCACGCGTCAATGACGCCCTGACAACGGCGTTGCATCTCGGCATTGCCACGCTGGACCGAATTGAAGTCAAGCGCTTCTGAGTTCGTGCCCGTCATCATCGAAGACGCCGCGCCGCCGCCAAGGCCAATGCGCATCGCCGGACCGCCGATCTGGACGATGAGCGCACCAACCGTGACATCCTTCTTCTCGACTTGGCTCCGACGGATGACACCCATGCCGCCGGCGAGCATAATTGGCTTGTGGTAACCGCGCAGTTCGCCCGCGACCTCGCCTTCATACGTGCGAAAGAAGCCGCAGAGTTGCGGACGACCGAACTCGTTTCCGAACGCCGCGCCGCCAATCGGACCGTCGGTCATGATCTGAAGCGGCGTCGCGAGACGCGTCGGAAAGTCCGCATAAATCCGCTCCCACGGCTGAGGAAAGCCCGGAATGCGCAGGTTTGAAACCATGAAGCCGCAAATGCCCGCAACCGTACGCGACCCTGTGCCCGTCGCCGCCTCGTCACGAATCTCGCCGCCGACGCCAGTCGCCGCGCCCGGAAACGGCGAGATCGCCGTCGGGTGATTGTGCGTCTCGACCTTCATGAGCTGGTCCAGCTGGTCCTTCTTGAAGGAATACGCCTTCGTCTCGGGGTCAATCGCAAAAATGTCCGTCTTGAAGCCCGCGACGACGGCTGAATTGTCCTTATAGGCCGAAAGCGTATCCTGCGGACGCCTCTTGTGCGTGTTCTTGATCATCTCAAAGAGGCTCTTCGCCTGCTTCTTGCCGTCGATGATGAACTCTGCGCCGAAGATCTTGTGACGGCAATGCTCTGAATTGACCTGACCGAACATGACGAGTTCTGTATCCGTCGGATTGCGTCTCGCCTTCTTGAAGCTCGCCGCAAGATACTTCATCTCGGGTTCAGATATGGCGAGGCCGATCTCCTCGTTCGCCTCGCGAATCGCCGCAACGCCCTTCTTGAGCACGTCATACGTACGGCCCGGCTTCGGCTCCGCAACGTCAAAAAGGTCTGAAAGATCCGAATAGACGCCCTCGGTCATCTTGTCGTAGAGCGCGGCAAAAGCCGTCGGCGGCAGGGTGACGCGTTCGGGATAGTCCCGCCCACTCGTCCCCGGCGTGTGGACGCCGCACTTCGTCACATAGAACCGGATGCCTCGCTCGACGCGCAGAATGGACTTCAGCCCGCAGTTGCGGAAGATGTCGGTCGCCTTCGAACTCCACGGCGAAATCGTGCCCTTACGCGGCGTCACATAGAAGTCAGCCCCGTCGCAGTTCCCTTCGGCATTGAGCAGCTCCGCCGCACGCACAAGCTCCTGCGAATCAATCGGCGCATCAGCGAGTTCCAGCGCATAGACCCACTTCGCGTCAATCGCGAGCGGCCCCAACGTCGGATCGGCCTTGGCAATCGCATCCTTGAGGGCGTCAAGGCGGAAGGGCGAATAAGCATCAGAACCAAGCAAGAGTACCATAGTCGTTTCTCCTTAATATTCAGACAGCGGGGAATCAGCCCCGCTCAAGATCCCGGCGAATCGCCTTTTTCTTCAGTGCGTCGCGCTTGTCATGCAGCTGCTTGCCGCGACAGACGCCGAGATCGACCTTGATGCGCCCGTTCTTGAGGAACATTTTCAGGGGCACGAGCGTCAGTCCCTTCGCTTCGGTCTTCATCTTGAGGTCCAAGACCTCCTTCGCGTGCACCAAAAGCTTGCGCTGGCTCTTCGGCTCGTGGTTGAAACGATTGCCGAAGCGGTAGCATGCGATGTCCGCCCCGAGGAGCCAAAGCTCGTTCCTCAGGACGGCCCCATAGGAACCCGAAAGCGAAACCTCGCCGTGACGGCAAGATTTCACTTCGGTCCCCGTTAGGACAATACCGCACTCGATTGTTTCGAGCACGGTATAGTCGTGCCGAGCCTTTCGGTTCTCGGCAAGGACAGGATTGAACTTGCGTTCAGTCGGCATACAGCGAATTCACGGAAGTGTGCCGCGCGTTCCACTTGGTCTTCGCGTCCTCGGCCTTGGCAATCGCGTCGAAGTCAATCTCGGCGATGAGCTTGCCCTCGGCGACCTCGGCCAGCGCGACATCGCACTTGTCGATGTCGAGCGCGGAACGGTTCTTCGCGCGGTCTTCGTCCGTCACGAGCGTCGCCGGGTTCACCAGCGGCTTGGCGCCGCTGATGAGCTCGCGCTCACGCTTCGAGATGAGGTTCACGAGAACCGGGACCGACGGAATCCTCTCATGCGCCCGCTTCAAGAGATCTGCTCGCATAACTTAACCCTTAGATTTTTAACCTTATAACCGTTGAACTTGATCGCTTCAAACCTGCTCGTCGAGTTCAGCCATCGCCGCCTTGCGGCTCAGCTTGATGCGCCCGCGCTCATCGACGTCAAGGCACTTGACCTTGATGATGTCTCCGACCTTGCAGACGCCGTCCATCGACTTGAGGAACTTGTCCGAGAACTCCGAGATGTGGCAAAGGCCGTCCATGCCGGGAAGAATCTCGACGAACGCGCCAAAGTCCTTGATGCCCGTCACCTTGCCCTCGTAGATCTTGCCCGGCTCTGCGACCGCCGAGATCGCGCCGACCTCCCGCTTGGCCATCTCCATCGACTCCGCGTTGTTCGCGAAGATGGAGACCTTGCCGTCGTCATCGATGTCGATCTGCGCACCCGTCTTCTCGACGATGGCGCGGATGTTCGAGCCGCCGGGGCCGATGAGCGCACCGATCTTGTCCACGGGAATCTGCATCTCCTCAATCCGCGGCGCGTACTGGTTGAGGTCGGCACGCGGAGCGGGAATGACGCTCTCCATGAAGTCGATGATCTTCAGGCGCGCGTCGTGAGCGGCCTTGACCGCGCCTTCGACAAGATCCCACGTGAGACCGCGAAGCTTCAGATCGACCTGAAAGCCCGTGATGCCCTTCTTCGTGCCGCCGACCTTGAAGTCCATGTCGCCGCAATGGTCTTCGGCTCCGAGGATGTCGGTGACAAGCACCTTCTGGCTCTGGTCTTCGTTCGTGAACAGGCCGATCGAGATGCCCGCGACCGTGCTCTTCAGCGGAACGCCCGCGTCCATGAGCGCGAGACAGCCGTTGCAGATTGACGCCATCGACGAGGAGCCGTTGGAGCCCATGATCTCGCTGACGACACGAATCGAATACGGGAAGTTGTCCGGCAGAACCTCCGCAAGCGAACGCTCAGCCAGCGCGCCGTGACCGATTTCGCGACGGCCCGTCGAGCCAAGACGGCCGACTTCGCCCGTGCAGTACGGCGGAAAGTTGTAATGGAGCATGAATCGCTTCGAGGTGTCGCCACCCGTCACCGAATCAAGATCCTGCGCATCCTTCTTCGTGCCAAGCGTAACCGTCGCGAACGACTGCGTCTCACCGCGCGAGAAGATTGCCGAGCCGTGGAGGCGCGGCAGAACGCCGACCTGCGCGGAAAGCGGGCGAATCTCATGCTGCGCACGCCCGTCGATGCGCTTGCCGTGAACGAGGACGTTCTTGCGGACGGTCTCGATCTCCAGCGCATCGAAGAGGTGGACGAACTTCACCGCATCAATCTCGGGCCACTTCTCGGCGACCTTCTTCAGAAGGTCTTCCTTGATGGCCGAAACCCTGCCCTGACGCTCCAGCTTGCCCTTGATGAGGAGCGCGGACGCAAGGGCCTCGCCGCCTTCCTTGCGCACGAAGTCCATCTGGTCCTGCGGTTGCGGGACGTCCTTGATGTCCTTGTCGGGCTTCCCGAGCGCACGGCGCATCTCGATCTGGAGGTCGATGATCTTTTCGACTTCCTCATGCGCGCGCTTCAGCGCCGCGACGAAATCCTCGTCGGAAATCTCGGAAGCCGAGCCCTCCATCATGAGAAACTTGCCGCGAATGCCCGCGTAAAGGAGGTCAATGTCGCTCTTCGCCTTCTGCTCGTGCGTCGGGTTGATGACCCACTGACCGTCAACGCGGCCGATGCGGACGCATCCGATCGGGCCCATGAACGGAATCTCCGAGATGTGAAGTGCCGCCGACGCCGCGTTCACCGCGAGGAAGTCCGCCTCGCGCGTACCGTCGGACTGGATGAGCGTGCCGTTGACCTGGACGTCATTGTAGTAGCCGTCGGGGAAAAGCGGACGAATCGGGCGGTCGCACATGCGTGCCGTCAGGATTTCCTTCGAGGTCGGACGCGCCTCGCGCTTGAAGAAGCCGCCAGGGAACTTGCCCGAGGCGTAGAACTTCTCGCGATACTCGCACTGCAGAGGGAAGAAGTCAATCCCCTCACGCGGCGTATCGGTGTTGGTGACCGCCGTAAAGACGGTCGTGTCGCCATAAGAGACGGCGACGGCTCCTGCGGCCTGCTGCGCGAGAAGCCCGGTCTCGAACACGAGGTCAGTCCCCGCGATGTTGACCTTGAACTGCTTTGCACCTTCCATTGGTGTTTTCTTTCTTTCCTTGTTTGTCGTTGGTAAATCCAACTCGCGCCGCATTAGCGGCGGATGCCGAGCTTCTTGATGAGCGATTGGTACTTCGCGAGGTCTTCGCGCTTCAGGTAGTCGAGCAGATTGCGGCGATTCTGGACCTTGCGGAGAAGGCCGTAACGGCTCGAATGGTCCTTCTTGTTCGCCTTGAGGTGTTCAGTGAGGGCCGCGATTTCCTTCGTGAGAATCGCAATCTGGACTTCGGAGGACCCCGTGTCACGGTCGTGACGCTGGAATTCGTTCTTGATGGCGGCCTTGTCGATCTTCATGGTATTTCTGTCTTTCTGTATGTATCTTCCGCGGACTGGGAGGTTAAGCCTTTCGGCTAAGTCAAAACCATCACCCGATGGTCCCCGCGACAGGGATAACCTCCTAAGACAGCCGCAGATTGGCGCGTATTATAGCAAAAAAGTGACGAAATGGGCAAGTGCCCCGATTCTGGCCTTCAGTGCGCATCAAGCCAGTTCGGGCCTTCGCCAAGACCGACCTCCAACGGCACCCCAAAGTCCAGTGCCGTCGTCATTTCACGGCGAACGACCTCTTTCACACGATCTGCCTCGTCTTTCGGACAGTCAAAAAGCAGCTCGTCGTGAATCTGCAGAACCATCTTCGCCCGCAGGTTCTCGGCGCGCAAGGCTTGGTCTACCTTCACCATCGCAATCTTGATGAGATCCGCCGCGCTTCCCTGAATCGGCGTGTTGATCGCGTCTCGTTCCGCCGATTGCCGCGCCGTCGCATTGCGCGAATTGATGTCCCGCAAGGTGCGACGGCGCCCCAAGACCGTCTCGGCGTAGCCTTTCGCGCGTGCGCGGTCAATGGACGTTCCCATGAAGGCCTTCACTTTCGGATAGAGCCGGAAGTAGGTCTCGATGAGGTCTGCAGCCTCCTTGCGCGACACCTTGAGCCGCTGGGACAACCCAAACGCCGAGATGCCGTAGATGATGCCGAAGTTCACCATCTTGCACTTTGCGCGCTGCTCGTCCGTCACGAACGCCGGCATCACGTCGTAGACGCGCGAAGCCGTGTCGCGATGGATGTCTTCTCCACGCGCGAACGCCTCCAGCATTGCCGTATCCTGGGACATGGCCGCCATGAGACGGAGCTCTATTTGCGAATAGTCTGCCGAAATCAGCACATGATCCGCATCGCGAGCCACGAAAGCCTGACGGATCCGTCTGCCGCGCGCCGTGCGAATCGGGATGTTCTGCAAATTCGGGTCGGACGAGGACAGACGCCCCGTCTCCGTGAACGCCTGCGCGAAGGTCGTATGCACGCGCCCCTCCGCATCAATGAGCGTCGGCAGCTTGTCCACATACGTGGACTTCAGCTTCGTGCAGGCGCGATATTCCAGAATCATCGGGACAATCGGATGCTCCTGAACAATTTTCGAGAGCGTCCTCTCATCCGTAGACCACTGCCCCGAAGACGTCTTCTTCGCGCTCGTGAGGCCCAGCTTGTCGAAGAGAAGCGCTCCCAACTGCCGAGGTGAATCGGGATTGAAACCAGGCTCGGCAAACTTGCGGATCTCCTGCGTGTAGGCGAGGATCTCGCGATCCAGCTCACGTCCATACGCCTTCAAGGCCTCCGTGTCGATCCGCACACCTTCGCACTCCATCTCGCAGAGGATTTTAACCAAGGCCTCCTCCGTCTCAAGTGCGGTCAACGGCGTGGAAACACCCTGCCGTTCAAGCGAAATCGCCTTTTCGCGCAAAAGGTCTTCCAACTGAAGCGTGACGTCCGCGTCTTCCGCCGCATAGTCCGTGACGCGAGCAAGGTCCTTCCCGACGAGCGTCGGCTCGGGCTTGCCGCGTTCCTGCGCCCCCGCGACATCCTCGAAGCGTATCATGCGATAGCCGAGCAGCCGTTCCGAAAGGTCCTTCAGCCCGTGTCGCGCCGCCGCGTCAAGGCAATAGTGTTCCAGCAACGTGTCATGCGGCGTCGAGCCAAAGCCGATGCCGTAGCGACGCAAGACCGTGCGGTCGAACTTGACGTTATGTCCGATCAGCGTCTTGGTCGAGTCGGCAAAGAGCGGGCGAAACACGTCAACAAGTCCCGCGTCAACATACCACGCCTTGCCTTTCTCCGTCGCGAACGAGAAGCCGATGAGCCGGCAAGTCATCGCATCCGTCGCGCTCATCCCAGGTTCCCGCGCCGTCGTCTCGGTGTCGAACGCAACGCGGTCAGCCTTCATCAGCTCGCTCAGAAGGTCTTGCGCCTCGGCCTCGGTCGAGACGTAGCGGTAATCATGCGGCACGGTCGAGATTGTCGCGACAGGCTTTGGGTTAATGGACAAAAAGCCTCCCTGCCCCTCAAGCCCGTCTTGCCCCACGCTCTCGCCCAACAGCTCTTTCGCCAGACGATTCAGCTCGAACTTGACGCAGACTTTCGCCAGCTTCTCCCTGTCCACGCCAACCAAGCGATAGGACTCCCACTCAGGTTCAATCGGCACATCCGTGCGAATCGTCGTCAGGAACTTCGAAATCTTCACGTCCTCGCGACCGGCGAACACCTTCTCGGCGAGCTTGCCCTTGAGCTTCGACTGATTCTCAAGGATTCCATCGACCGAGCCGAACTTCGCAAGCAAATCGGCCGCCGTCTTCTCGCCGACGCCCCGAATGCCGGGAATGTTGTCGGACGCGTCACCCGCCAACGCGAGATAGTCGATCATCTGAGCCGGACTCGTGAGATGCCAGTGTTCGCAGACACGCGCCTCATCATAGATTTCCGCCGCATCGCCCGCGCGCGCGGGACGATACAAGCGAATGCCCGGCCGCACAAGTTGCGCGGCATCCTTGTCTGGCGTCGCCATATAGGCATCGAAGCCCGCCGCCGCCGCCTTGACGGCCAACGTGCCCATCACATCGTCCGCCTCGAAGTCCTCGACGCGCACAATGGGGATCTTCAGCGCCTCAGCCAATTCAAAGGCGAAGGGAATGGACGCGGCGAGGTCTTCCGGCATCTTCTCGCGTTGGGCCTTATAGGACGCATAGGCGCGATGGCGAAACGTCGGGCCGCTCGGATCCATCGCAAGGACCGCATGCGTCGGCTTTTCCCGCTTCAGAATGGACTGAAGCCCATTCGCAAGGCCAAGAAGCGCAGACGTGTTGATGCCTGTCGTCGTCAGGCGCGGATTCCGCAGAAACACGAAATGCCCCCGGTAAAGGAACGGCATCATATCGATGATGAAGAGCTTGTTCATCGCGTCACGCCTCCACCTCTTCAAGGACCGTATGTTTAGTCGTCGTCATCTCACGCCTCCATTAAGTTGCGATTATTCATCCCGCAAGCGCACTCATTATACCATATCCGTCAACGGCATCGCGCCCGACAGAACACGTGAATTCCATTCCAATGAGAGATTGGAACGATCGTCAAAATGTGATTCCGACCCCACACATGCGGCGAAATATAGAGTATAATACACGACTGATATGGACAACTTCGGCTTGTGGTCGCTCGTCCCGCCCTTCGTGGCCATCGTGCTCGCGCTCCTAACGCGCGAGATTGTTCTCTCCCTCTTCGCGGCGATTTTCTCAGGCGCGGCGATCCACGCTTTCATGACGCACGCAGGTCTGCTCGCCACATTCCGCACGATCATCGACCTGATCGGCGGAAAGACGGCGGAAAACATGCCGATGGTTCTCTTTCTTTGTCTCCTCGGCGCGCTCGTCTCGGTCGTGACGCGGGCGGGAGGTGCACGCGCCTACGGGGAATGGGCGTTCAAGCGACTGAAAAGCGAGACGGCCGTGAACCTGATGACCATCGTCATGGGTCTCATCATCTTCATTGACGACTACTTCAACTGCCTCACAGTCGGCACCGTGATGCGCCCCGTCACGGACAAGTTCAAAATCTCCCGCGCGAAGCTCGCCTACCTAATCGACACGACCGCCGCGCCCGTCTGCATCCTCTCGCCCATTTCCTCATGGGCAGCCTACGTCATCACCTGTCTGCCGCAAGGCATGCAGGAAAAGGGTCTCGGGCTCTACCTTGCCGCCGCGCCCCTCAACTTCTACGCGATCCTCTCGCTCGTCATGGTCTTTCTTTTCGCCTTCGGGCACAAGCTCGACATCGGTCTCATGCGCCGCATGGAGCGGACGTCACACGGCCATCGAGACGTCGGTGCGGAAGTCGTGATGCGCGAGGGACTTGAACCCGTCCCCGTCTCGGACCGCGGACGCGTGGTCGATCTCGTCCTGCCGATTCTCGCGCTCATCGTGCTCGCCGTCTGGTTTCTGAAGCACGAAGCGGAGGCCGGCATCGCCCTCGCGCTTGCGGCCCTTGTCGCGCTTGTCTTCACTTTCCTCTTTCTCGTCCCGCGCCGCGTCATCAACTACCACCAATTTGCGGCGGCAACGCTCTTCGGCATCAAGACGATGGTCCCGGCGCTCGTCCTTCTCGCGCTTGCATGGGGGATTTCAGCCGTCTGCAACGACCTGCTCGGCACAGGCAAGTTCATCGCATCCCTGCTCGTGCAGGCGAACCTCTCGCTCATGTTCCTGCCGGCGACCCTGTTCCTGACGGCGGCCGTCTTCGCATTCGCGACAGGTGCGAGCTGGGGCGCGATCGGCATCCTCGTGCCGATCGGGATGAGCGTCTGTCAGGCCATCGAGCCGCGCGCCATCGTCCTCACGCTCGCCGCGACCCTCGCCGGGAGCGTTATGGGTGACCATTGTTCGCCCATCGCCGACACGACGATCCTCTCCTCCACGGGGGCACAGTGCAAGCACATGAACCATGTGATGACGCAAATCCCCTACGCGCTCGTCGCCGGAGGGATTTCCCTGCTCGCCTACCTGTTCGCCGGCATGCTGTTTCTCTGAACCCCGCCTAAAAGGACAGCGCGGCCGTCGCAAGAAGCGCACCGTCAGAAAGGCGCACGACGACCCCGCGCACCATTATCGCGTCCACGATTTCGACACGCGCCTCAAGTTCGTCACCCACATGCGCGGACTGGCGAAACACGATGTCAAGCTCACGGACGGAACGCGATCGGTACGCCGCAGGCAGGGCTTCCAAGACCCATTCGACATAGTGGACGTTGTTGACATGGTCGTTGAAATCATGGTCGGCGCGGCGAACGAGGATTCGAGCCGTCGAATCCACCCTCTCGAGCGCGGCGAACTTGCCATGCCCCTCGACTGCGGCCAGCGACGCGCGCGCGACATCCGTCGGCACAAGCGAGCGGAAATCTTCTGACGGCTTCACGATCTTCTGCGCGGCGAGATCGACCGTCAGCCACTCACTCACGCCTTCGACCGCCAATCTGCCGTCCGCCGCAAAGGCCTGAAAGTCGCGCAAGGCGACCAACCGTCCCTTGATTCCGCTCGGCCAGGTGACAATCTTCAAGTCGGCGCCCCACGAGACATCCTGCACGGCTTTCACATGAAGCCGCGAAATCATCCACGACCGCCCGTGTGCTTGAAGCTCCAGAATGCCGAAGCCCAGCGCAATGGCGTGATCGCCTGCCGCCTCCTGCAAATAGTTGCAGAGCGACGGAAGCGTCAAGCGGTTCGAGACCCCCGTCTCATAGCTCCGCACCCGACAGGTCATTTCAAACGGTTTCATGCGTCATGCACTCCCTTCATCCGTATTGTACCAAATTGTGCCAAATTGCCGTCGGCTCGTCAGGTCGTTCGTCAGCGCATGATGACCTTGTTGACGAATGCGCGCTTCTTGTCGCGATAGGAATGGATGCCCACCGAGAGAATCGTTCCGACGGCAAAGAACGCGCTGAGAAGGTTCGTGCCGCCATAGCTGAAGAACGGCAAGGCCATGCCCTTCGTCGGCAACGCCTTGCACACGACGCCAAGATTGAACATCGCCTGAAAGAATATGACATAGGCCATGCCATAGACAAGATAGCGGCCAAAGCGGTCCGACGCCTTGCGGGCGATATAGATTGCGAGGGCGAAGAACGCGCAAAAGAGCAACACGACTGCCACCGAGAAGACGAGGCCCAGCTCCTCCGCACCAACGGCAAACACGAAGTCTGTGTGGGCTTCGGGCAAATAGGCGTGCTTCTGCATGGACTCGCCCAGCCCCGCACCCCAGATGTTGCTGTTGCCGATCGCCGCAAGGGCCTGGTTCGCCTGATAGGCCGCACGCTCGGCCGCCTTGTCAACGACCTGTCCGCCCACATTGAGCTGCACGCCGAAAAACGCCGCGAGCCGTGCCATGCGGTTGGCGTTGGTCGCGACGTTGAAGACGAAGACGGCCCCGCCCAACAGCACGAACAGCATCATGTGCAAGACGCGCGTACCCGCTATGAACATCATCAGGAAAGCAGCCGTGCCGACCACCAACACCGAGCCGAAGTCCGGTTCAAGAAGAATGGGCAGGGCCAGCCCGCCCATGAAAATCGTCGGCCAAAGAGCCCCGTCCCTGAAGAGCTCGACCTTCCAGCCGAGACGATCCAGCCACGCCGCGAGGAGAATGACGACCGAGAGCTTCGCGAACTCGCTCGGCTGAAGCCGCAGCGGACCGACGGAAATCCACCGATGAGATCCATTGATTGCCTTGAATCCAAACACCGCCACAAGCAGGACAATGACCAGAAAGTAGAAGAGCCACGCAAGGGAGACGTGATCGCGCCAACGGCGATAGTCGAACAACGCGACGCCAACGGCCAGAACAATGCCAACCGCCAGATAGGAGAACTGGCGCTTAATGAAGAAATAGGCGTCTCCGTGATGGAGACGCATCGCGTTCGCCTCGCTTGCGCTCGACAAAACGATTAGGCCCAGCGCCACGAGAGACGTGACAACCAGGCCAAACCAGAATAGTGCGGACTTGCGCACGATGGATGATTACTGCTGCGCTTCAGCCGGAATCTTGATCGTCTGCCCCGCCTTGAGCGTATCGCCCTCGCCGAGATTGTTCAACTCGCGAATCTCCGACGCATTCACGCCAAACTTGACGACAATGGAAGTGATGTCCTCGCCTTCCTGAACCGTGTAGGCCACAGTGGCCGGAGCGGCAGCCGTTTCAGCCGAGGCCGCCGAATCGGACACAGGCGGCGTCAGCGGCTCGGCAACAGCCGTCGAACCTTCCGTCGGCGGCGCGACGGGCGTCTCGGGCTTCTTCTCGACCGAGGCCGCCGGGACGACCGCCTTCGGCGCAACCGTCTTCTCGGGAGCGGCCTTCTCGACCTTCTTCGACGCCTTGTCAGCCGGGACCTTCAGCTTCTGCCCCACCTTCAGCGCATCGCTCGTCAGACCGTTGAGAGCCTTGAGCTGACGAATGTTGATGCCATGCCCATAGGCAATCGCGCCGAGCGTGTCGCCGTTCTTGACGACATACTCCTTCGTCGCGCCCGAATAGGGAGTCGTCGAGACAGGGACCTTCGCGCGCGGCGAAACCGTCGCCTTGCGGGCGTCCGGAACCTTCTGCTCGCCAATCTCAAACCTGCCGGGAAGCTTCAGCCTCTGACCGACGCGGATGACATCAGACTTCAGACCATTGAGACGCTTGATTGACGAAATCGTCACATTGTACCTTTTCGAGATTTTCGACAGATAGTCGCCGTTCTGCACAATGTAGATCGTATATTCGGGTTCGACCGGCGGCGGGGGCGGCAGGGGCTTTGGCATCACGATGCACGCGCAGTCAGGCGCGCCGCACGCGCAAGGTGACGTATGCGTCGTGCCGGGCGGGCAGGTGCACTTCACCACCGGAGCGGCCTTGGGCGTCTCCGCCGGAACGGCCTCGGCAGGACCCGTCTCCTTCACCTCATTCTGAACCGACGACCCCGCACGCTTGTAGTCAGGGTCCTTGCAACCGGAAACAACCGCGACTGCGGCAACACCCAGCATCATTCCGAGCTTCTTCATTCTGTTTTTCCTTTTTGGACGAGTCGCGCAAAGGCTTCTCCACGCGCCCCGAAACTTTTAAACTGATCAAAACTCGCGGTTCCAGGCGATAGCAGCACCGTCTCACCCTTCTCCGCCTCGTGCATCGCCATCTCGACGGCCCGGTCCAGCGTCCCGCAGATCTCGCAATCGACGGCAGCAGACCAAGCCGAAAAAAAAGCTTCCGCACACTGGCCAATAAGATACACTTTTTGGGCGCGTTCTGTCAAGACGGGTAGGGCCATTTTCGGATCATCGCCTTTCGGCAGGCCGCCCGCGATCAGGCGCACGCGCGACGGACACATCTTCACGCCCGCGACAAGTGCCGCAACCGATGTCGCCTTCGAGTCATCGACATAGCGAACGCCATCGATTTCGGCGACCGTCTGGAAGCGGTGCGGCAACGGCTCAAAGGCGAGAAACGCACGGCGGATCTGCGCCGCGTCCAATCCGGCCACACGCATCAGGACACACGCCAAGACCCCGTTCTCACGCAGAATCGCGTTGTCAAAATAGGAACCTTCGAGCAGCCCGACATCGCGTTCAAGACCAAGCGCACGGCTTTCGGCTCCGACCCAGCCGACAGGCGCAAATCCGAGCAGCTTCCGCTTGAGGCCATGGTAGACCGCGACGGAGCCATGTCGATCCAGATGGTCCTCCTGCAAGTTCAAGACAACCGCCGCCTCAAACGCATCCGGACCAAGCGTCGTCGTCTCCAACTGAAAGGACGAGACCTCGACAACGGCCCATCCTGGCGTTTCGTCCAATAGGTCACAGACGGGGCGGCCGTAGTTGCCGCAAGGCACGGCGCGCCCGCCCGACAGGTTGATCGCGTCTGCCACGAGCTTGACGACGCTCGACTTGCCCTTCGATCCCGTGACCGCCAGAAGCCGCCAGCCGCGTCGCCTAAGTTCCTCGCAACCGAGCTGGAGTTCGCTCTTGACGGGCACGCCCGGACTGGTGACGACGAGATCGTAACCCTCGGCAAAGTCAACGGCAAAGCCGCGACGACGCAATGCGTCCGCCGCGGCCCGCCCGCTCTTCCCCTTGCCGAGAACAAGCGCCTTCACCTACTTTGCCTCGCGCACGCTGTCGCGGCCCTCGTATTCCGGCGGCACGTAGCCATGTTCGGAACCCTGCACCCAGACGATTTTCTTGTTGCCGCGAATGCTGTTCCAAAGCTTGGCAAGGCCCGTCGGCGGGCAACAGTAGTCGCCCAGTCCCGCGCGCGTGATGACCGTGCGGCATGTCGTCGGAATGCGCTTCGCAAAGTTCGCCGCGTCATAATAGCCCAGTGCCTCCGTCCATGGGATGTACCAGCCGTCGCCCGCGAGTTTCAGCGACGCGTCGTTGCGCAGTTTGCCGGACATGTACAGGTCGCAGCACCAGGTGATGCCGCTCTCGGCGCACGTCACGCCCTCGCCGCATCCGGCGGCCCAAATCGTCTGGAGTCCGCCCTGGCTGCCGCCCGAGGCGTACAGGCCCTTGCCGTTCCACCCTTCGACCGTCTTCAAGTACTGGAGCGCGCGCTTTACGCGCAGGACCATGCCGTTGAAGTAGGCGACCTCAGGGTCCGCGTTCTGCTTCACGTCGAAAGCGTAGGTCTTGTCGTGCGAACGAATCTCCCAGCGCAGGGCCTTTGTGTCCGCATCGGTCGCGCCGAACTCGACGAGCTTCAACCCGTGCGCATTGATGTTGAGGACAATCTCGTTGTCGCGTGCCCATCTCGGCGTGTCATGCGTGCAGCGGTCCCCGCTGTATCCGTGCGTCTCCAGCCGCGCCGGGAACTTCTTCCCGTCCGCCACGGCGACAGGAACCGAGAGGTAGCCCGTGACGGGACGAAGCCCCGCGCAACGAATCTCGACGGCATAAAGCTTCGCCTTCTTGTTCGAGCAGGGTATCTCGACGCGCTCGGCCTTGAGAGGCACACGGTCCAGCCGCTTGTACTGCTCCGCCCAGAACGCGTCGAAGTCCTTCGGTTCGGGATGCTGCGCGAGTTTCTCAATCTCCGCGCCCGCGCCGCCGTCGAAGAAGACCTCCTTCTTCGCGCGTTCAAAGGCGTTCATCGCCCGCTTGCCTTCGGGCGTGTTGGGATTGCCCATGAACTGCTTGCGATACCGCTTGCCGTCGGCATCGACAACCGCCGCGTAGAGACGCACGAACCCGGGCTTCGCGATCTTCGTCGAATAGACAAACGGCGTCTTGCCGTCGAAAGGGACCTTGCCTTGATCGACCACGCCGTCATCGCCCGTCCGCTTCCAGTCGAGGAACCACTTTCCCGCGCCGAGATCGCCGACCTCCATCGGCGTGACCGTGAACGTCATCGCCTCGCCGACCTTGTATTCGATCGGGCACTTGCCCGTCGTGCCCTTGAGCCACGCCTTGTCAAGCGGACCCGCCCATGTCTGCGCAACTGCAAGCGCCAGCACGGCAACCGTCATTTTCTTCATCATGCGATTATCCTTTCTCGTCCCCGACACGCCGGAAGACGCTCGACATTATAGCACATTCCCGCGAAAGGCTGCAAGCCGCGCCCCACGCCTCAACGAGCCTTGAAGAAACGCTTGACCGTCGTCAGCGAGAGCTTCGGCCGGCGCAACTGGTCATGGCACCCCGCGATCGACCCGCCGAACATAATCGAGCAGTTCTTGTCGCAGTAGCGTTCGCGCGTGCGCCCGTCGTTCATCTGCCAAATCGCGAAACCCGAGCAGTCCGGATTCGCCCACAGGCACTCAAGGATGTCGCGCAGATACTCTTCCTGATACTCCTCGGTGTTGATCGAGGCGTTCGGGTCATGCACGCCGTACATGCCGCCGCACCCCGACTCGGAGACCATGATCGGCTTTTCGGGGTAGAGCTTGCGGAATCGCGCAATCGCGCTCGTGAAGCGCGCGTCAACCTTCGCCTTCAACTGCGCGGGCGTGCCCGGCGCCGCAGGAATCGTCCCCGGATAGGCGTTGATCGAAACGAGGTCCACATTCGCGCAAGAGATGTCGTCGTCAATGATGTTGCACGCGAAGGTGACGAGACGCCCCGCGTCCTCGGCCTTGATCGTCGCGATCAGCTTGTCCACGAGCGTCTTGACGGACGCCTTCTGACTGCCGCATTCGTTGAGGAACCCGTAGATGATGACGCTCGGGTGGTTAAAGCTCGCGCGCACCATCTCGCGCGTCTGATGGACCTGCATCTCGCAGAATGCCGGGTCTTCCGCCTCGTTCGGCGGGAACTTGCCGTTCGTGTAATTCTGCCCGTTGCCCCAGCCGAGCGACTCCTCCCACACGAGGACGCCCATCTCGTCGCAGAGGTCAAGGAAGCGTTCGCTCTGCTGGTAATGCGCACCGCGAATGAAGTTGCCGCCGACGGCCTTCAGGTTCTGGAGGTCACGCAACATCGTCGTCTCGCCTGTCGCGGACCCTTCGAGAACGGACGACTCGTGACGGTTGAAGCCCTTCAGGAACAGCTCCCTGCCGTTCAGGTACATCTTGCCGCCCTTCGCCTCAATCTGACGAATGCCGAAACGCACGTCGGCGGGCTGGACCGCCGCGCCCGCACACGACACGGCGAGCGTGTGGAGATTCGGCGCGTCTGGCGTCCAAAGGCGGAAGCTCGGCACGCGCAGCGTCGCGCGCCCGCCCTTCCACGCGGTCTCGACGGGCTGTCCGTCCACCCGGACCGCGGCGCCCTCGACGACCGCGCCCTCGACCGCGACTTCAATCGTCCCCGTCTGGTAGTCGCGCGTGCGCACGAAGACCTTCGGCGCGCGCTCGACGAGTTTCACGCCGTGATAGAACCCGCCATAGAAATAGAAGTCGTAGTACGGGCGCGCGAGCTTGACGCGCGACCATTCGAGAATGTTGTCCACCGCCGCCGCAATCTCGTGCGTGCCCGCCGCAAGCGGTCCGACCGGAATCTCCAGCCGCGCGTAAGGGTAGTCGTAACGGCCCTTGTCCACGCCGTCGAGCGCAAACGCGGCCCGCACGCCCATGCCGTCCACGACCAGCACCGCGTCTTTCATCGGCTCAGTCAACGTGAACGCGCGGCGGTAGAGGCCCGTGCCGCGCTTCAGGTAATAGCGCGGCAAGACGTCCCAGCAACCAGGCACGGTCATCACGTCATTCGCCGTGAACGTCTTCAAGGACGTCTCCTCAAGCGGCTTGTTCTCCTCGAACTTGAACTGCCACGATCCGTTCAGGCAGACGGCCAGCGCAGCGGCAATCAGACTTGTCATTCTTTCTTATCCTTTCTTTCTGGCTTATGGACAAACGGGACTTCTTTCCTGCATTATACCATAAATGGCGTTCATTCGTCGGCGACGAGCTCATAGTGGAGAACGCCGCCCGCCGTCGAGGCCGTGAAGACGAGCCGCCCGTGACGGACTTCCGTCGGCACAAGCCCGCGCCGCGCACCGTCCGTATCGAGCGCATAGACCTTGTAGGACTCAGGACGGTCCAGCTTGACGGCGAACATGGCCTCGCCCTTCTCCACGAGGCACCCCGCGCCCCACTTCATCAGGATCTTGCGCGTGTCATCGGCATAGACTGCGCCGGCGCCCTGCACGTCCGTCAGGTGCACCGCAAGGAGCCGCGACGACGCGGTGATCGGCTGGCCGTCCAGCGACGAGACCCAAGCCGCCGCCGGCACGCCGCGCACGCGCACGGCAACGACGCCCGCGTCAATGTCGCCGCCCTCGGAGAACCCGCCGCAGGTGCGCGGAGAGACGATCTGCATCGCGCCCGTCTTCGCGTCCGTCTTCAGCGAGCCCGCGTCCGCGTCGCCGCGCAGGAACAGGCAGATGGACGCGCGGTCGCCCGCCTGTCCGAGAGGATCCGTCGCGCAGTCGAAGTAGCCGGGCGACTGGCGCGCGCCGTCATGGAAGTTGTCACGGCTGTGCGAATAGGCGAAGCGCCAGAGCGCGTCCCAGCCGTCCCGCGCCGCGCACGCGCCCGTGAGGATGCCGCCGAGCGCACGATACTTGCCGGGACCCGAGAAGTTCCACTCGCTGATCGCATAGGGCTTCGACGCACCCCGCGCGTAGCCCTTGTTCAGAAGGGGCACGCCGACGCCGCGCAGCGGATTCTCGTTCGGGCACGACGACGGCAGCTGCCAGCGGTTGACGAGGAAGTTCGGATGGTCGATGTAGAAATGCGAGTCCACATAGTCGAAGGTCGTCGTCGCGCCCTCGCCTTCGCCGTGGCGCGAGCCGTTGTTGTCATTCGTCAGCAGGGCCTTGACGCCGAGCGAACGGACGAACCGCGTCGCCTTCTCGGTGAACGTGCGCATCAGGTGGTCGTCAAAGTTCCGATAGGCCTCCGAGAGGTAGGCGGGCGCGTCGCCTTCGCCGCCGAACGCCTTCCACGCGGACTGGACACGCGGATCGTCCGCCTTGCCGTCACGCTTCCACGCCATCGAGAGGTTGCCCTCGTTGATGAGGGAGAGGAACGGCATCCCCGGCTCGTCGGCGTAGGCGCGGCCCGTGTAGGGATTGACATGGCGCAGGAACGCTTCCGCGAACCTGCACCAGTCCCGGTAGGCCGGCTCATGGCACGTGCAAAGCGTCTTGTAGAGTTGCACGGGGACCTCGCCATCCTGATCGACCGCGATGTCGCGCCACTTGACCCGCCGCGAGACGTAGAGGTCGGTCGTCACGTAGAGACCGCTCTTGATCGCCTCCGCTATGAGAAAGTCCAGCTTCTCGCGCTCGGCGGGCCAATGCTGCCAGGCGTTGTCGTGGTGATGGACGCGAATCGTGTTGTAGCCAAGCCGGCGCAACCGCGTGACGAGCGTCACTGCGTCCTCGTGCGACGGATAGTTCGCCGTGCCGCAGAGATTGACGCCGTAAAACCGCTGACGAACGCCCGGACGCCCCGCAAAGACGAAGTCTCCGGCCTCGGCCTTGAGCCAGCCATACTTCCCCGCCGGCGCATCGGTGAGCGCCATCCCCGAGAAATCGAGCGCACTGCCCGCTCGGATGTCCTTCCTGTTCTCCAGCCGCGCCCACGACGAGCCTTCCGAAATGACGAGCTTTTCGCGCCGGCGCAAGGCGATTCCGCCCGTGACGGCGACGCGCACGCGGAACACGACCGTCTCGCCCGCCGAATAGCGGTGCGGTCCCAGACGAGAGCCGAAGCGCGTGAAAACCGTACTGCCGCCCCAAGTGCGGCTGTCCTGCGCACGGTAGGGGACGGACTCCGACCAATCCAGCGTCAGCGTGCGACCGTTCGCCAGCGGATAGGCAAAGCGCCGCGCCTGCCCGCCGCCGAACCCGCCCGGTCCATTGACCTCCTCGGGAAAGACGCGCGTCTTCGCATCCGCCGACCAGGATCGGCCGACGGCATCCGCCACCGGAAGCGTCAGCATGAGCCCAAGGCACTGCAGCTCCGTCGGTGCGCGGCAAGTCGCCGTCCAGACGCAAAGGAGCGCACCGTCCGGCTGCGGTTGCCAGTTGAAGGCCGCGTCAAGAACCGGCTTGCCGTCGCTGACGACCTGCCAGCAGTTTTGCGTGTCGGATCCCGAAAAGTCGCAATTGCCGCCGAGGCCCTCCCAGCCTGGCAGGTAGGCGGACAGGCCAAGGTCGAAGGACGGCGCGACGAGACGTCCGTTGACGCTGACGCGCGCTTCCAACGGCGAGGGCTTCGCCATGTCCATCGCGTCCGCCGCCAACGCCCCCACCACGGCCAAGCCGAACAAGCCGATTGTTCTCATCTCTCTCCTCGGACAATCACCGCAGAATCACCGACAGTCCGTCCGATGTCTTGCGGATGAACTTCTCCGGTGACAGCACGCCCGCCGAATAGCGGAGCGAGTCGAACAGACCCGTGACCTGCGTACCGGATTTCACCCGGCCGTTGAGCAAGATCCGCCCACCCGCGGCCACGGCGAAGTTGAGTCGACCGTCGAACTCCTCCTTGTCTCCGGCTCCGAAGACCCGCTGATAGTCGCGATAAAGGACGATGCGCGTTTTCGTTCCGTCCAGCGTCGGCTCGAACGTGATGGCGTAATGATGCCAGCGATTGTCCTCAAGCCCCGGGATGGTGCGCATGAAGTCGTAGTTCGAGAATTCCCCCCCGTTCTGAACCATGGCCAGACGGAACTGAAGTTTCGGGGTCGCCTCGTCCTTGCGATAGAGGGCCCAGACGGGCACGGACGTGTACGAATCGATGCCCGACGAATAGCGAATGAGGTTCGCCGAGCGGTCCACCTTGCTGAACTTGCCGAAGAATTCGACGGTGAACGCCTCCTGTTCGTAGAGCCGCGAATACGGGAAACCGATGGCCGACCCGTTGAAGGACAGCGCGGCGCGATTCTCGGTCCGCGCGTCTGAGCCCACGCCGCCCAGCAGGAGCCCTGACGACCACGGGCGGACAAAGGACGCCTCCGTGCCGTCCGTTCCCTTCGGGCCATTCTCCCAGTCGCCCGTGAACGACGGATACGGCCCCGTTGCGCACGTGTTGTCGAACGTCGCGAAAAGGCGTGTCGGGTCGTCGGGATTCACGGCGACGTCATGGGTGCAGAGGAACGCCTCGGGGAACAGCGCGGCCTTCGTGACGCGCACGTCGTCGATCCAGCCGTCGAAGAGCTGTGCGGTATTATGGTTCGCGCCAATGAACAGGGAAGCGTCCTTGTCCATGACATTCGTCACGCAGATCTTGAGGTCGAGACGATAGTCGAGGTAGCAGCGGATTTGCTTGACGACCTCGTCGTAGACGAAGGCGACGTGATGCCACTGCCCGTCGTCCGGATTGTCTTTGCGCCAACCTTGAGTGCCCCTCCACACGCCGTTGTTGTTCCCGCAGTAGTAGAGCCGACCCGGCTGGTCATCCTTGAACAGGACCTTCATCGTCGGCGTCAATCCGATCTGGAAGATTGTCTGGGATGCGCCCCACATCTGCCCACGCGTCTTGAAGAAGCATTCCGCCGTAAAGGAGCTGCGCCGGTTGTCGAAGAACTTCTGCGTAAAGAACGGCACCTTCACCAAGCACCCGCCCGACAACCCATTCGTCTGAAAGGCAACTGCCCTCGCGTTCGCCACGGCAGGGGCGAAGACATCGTCCCGAAGCGCGTCTGCGCACTTCGTCGCGGCGTCATACCATGCGCCGCCTCCCGCGCTCCCCGTGCTCGCGGACACAAGGAAAGCCGGCAGGTAAAGGCTGTCGGAGACCCGCCGATCCTTCTCCAGGGCCGGCCGACCGCCCGCGTCCGTCGCGCTGTTCGCCGATGCCGCGTCAAACGTCAGCCGATAAGCGTTCGCGTCGGGCAATTCCAGCCGCAGGAACTTGTCGGACGTCAGCACGGCATCGGAAATGCGCAGCTCGTCAATGTCGCCGGGGAAACCCCGACCGCCCCAGGAACTGTCCCAATTGGCCGTGCCGCCGATCCAAAGCGCATGGTGGTTCGGATCGGTCGTGCTTGCGTCGTATTCTATCGCCCCCCCCCCCGTCGAATAGGTCTGATCGAGCTGATAGTCAACATAGACGCGCGCCTTGCCCTCCGTCGCGCTGTAGGTGAAGGCGACATGATGCCACTTGCCGTCGTTGACCCGATAGGTGCCGTAGGGAGCCTTGCCGTACCCGTAAATCTGTGCGTTGAGACGCAAGACCAGCTTGCCGCCACTTCCCATGTACAACGCCCAAGATTCTTTTGTCCACTCGTCTTTGCGTTTGGCGACAATCGGCGCAAAGTTGTTGTAGTCCGCGCCGGTCGCCGTCGTGCGGACGAAACATTCGACGGTGATTGCGTCCGTCGGCTGGGTCGCCTCCGCCAGATTCTCCGCCGCGCCACCCACGCGCAAGGCCGCCGCGTAGTACGCGCGCTTTTGGTCGGACGCGGCTGCGCTGCTGGGCCCCTTCTTCACCGTGAAGTTCAGCGCGGCGGCGTTGGATCGGCGCTCGCCCGTCACGGGATCGTAAACGACCCCCGAACCGAACGGCGAGAGATAGACGGGGCGCGTCGTGAGATGGTCATGCCAGGTGTCGCTCCCTCCCGCCACCGTAATCGGCTCGGCCTGAACGCCACGGACGGAATCAACGACCCAATCCGTACTGCTTTCGGTCCGCTGACCGGGTTCCTTGTCATCGAAATGCCACCATGCGATCGTCTCGGCCATGACCGGAGACCCCATCGCGCCCACGAGCGCGACTGCCGCGAGCCTCCCCCACATCCGCTTCACCTGCATCGAGGAAACAATTGCTTTTCCAGTTGCCATAGAGTTGTTCCTTTTTTGTTCTTAACGGGTTAACGGGATTATTGTAGCACACCGCCCGTGACAAGCCAAGGGGCGAATGGAGATATTATTTGAGAAATTTTGAGAAGTCGGCCCGCCATGCGCGCGCCTACATCCGGGTCCCTGCGGACCGCGCGGTCGAACCCGCCGAGACCGTCTCCTGCGCCGACTGCTTCCGCTGACGCAGGTTCATCAACCGTTCGACGGCTTGCTCCGGGAGGCGGCCATCCGCGCGCGGACCAATGTTCAGTAGCAGGTTCGCGCCCTTGGCATTCACCGTCTGCAGCAGTTCGCGCAACTCCTCCACGCTCTTGTACTCGGTTATCCCGACTTGATAGCCCCATGCGCCATTGGACATCGTGTCGCATGTCTCCAGCGGGAATGCGCGTTCAACGGACTGACCGTCGCTGAACCCCGCCTTGTTCTCTCCCGGCGCGTCACGCTCGAAGCCCTGGATGTCCTCTCCCGCGCGCATCGCATGGTGATGATTGTTAAGGATGAGACACGCGGGCTGCAAGCGGTGAATGTGCGCATACAGTTCCTCGAACCGCCAGTCCAGCGGTGGGCAGGCCAGCCCCTTCGAGTTGCTGTCGTTCGGATCGTGGTCCCACTCGCCGTCGAACCAAATGCAGAGGATCTCGCCGTAGTTCGTCAACAGTTCCGTCAGCTGCTCCTTCATGAAGGCGAAATAGCTGTCGTAATCCTCCCGCCCCTTCGCCACGGACGCACGCGCCTTCTTCTCGCGTCCCGTCGGATAGTCGGGGCGATGCCAATCCATGAGCGAATAGTAAAGCCCGAGCTTCAGCCCCTCCGCCCGGCAGGCTTCCGCCAGTTCCTTCACCACGTCCCGCTTGTAGGGCGTCGCCTCCACGATGTCATACGCGCTGGCCTTCGTGTCGAACATTGAAAAGCCGTCGTGATGCCGTGTCGTGAAGACAACGTATCTTGCGCCAGCCGCCTTGAACGCCCGCACCCACTCCCGCGCGTCAAACGCATGGGGATAGAACGCGTTCGCCGCCTTGGCATATTCGGACTCCTTCAGTCCGCCGCGTTCAAGATACCATTCGCCTTGCGCAAACGAGGAGTAGAGCCCCCAATGCAGGAAGATGCCGAACGCCAGCTCCGAAAACGCCTTCCGCGCCGCCAGCCGTTCAGGCGGCACATCCGCCTTGAGCACCGTCACGACGACGCGCTCAAGCCGCGCGATGAAGCCGCCATCCGCGAACCAGTCGTCCAGCACCTGCTTCTGGTTCGTGCGAAGCCCGACCGAGATGACGCCGCCCTGGATCTTCGACACGGGAACGTCCAGCGTCATCAGTCCGTCCGCCGTCCGCGTCTTCGGCGGATTCCAGACGATCCGCTCCCCCGTCGGGTGCGCGGCGTGTCCGAGGTCCGCCGGCGAGACGAAGTCTCCGAGAATCTTGTTCCAGCCGGACTTCGCCGTGACGAGATAGGACAGCGGCTCGTCCGCCCCCGCGACCGTGCAGAGACGGATGCGGACGACGTCCGTCGGCTTCAGGTCCAGCGAGTCGAGGCCCTCGACCTGAAAGGTCAGCCCGCGCGGATGCACCCAGAAGCTCTTCCCTTTCCCGTAGCTGATGCCGCCGTCCGAATACTCCTTCGCCGTCACGCGGTCGTTCGCCGCGTAAACGCGGCGGTCGAAGGGCTGCGCCCGGCTCCGCTCGCCGAAGACGGCGTTGCCGAAGCAGTCGATGTCCAAAAGCAACGTCTCGTCTGCCGGCACGACGGACCTGAAGAACGCGTCGTCCGCCGCCTGCGACTTCGCCAAGTTCGCCTTCGCGTCCGCCGCGAACGCCTTCCACTCCGCCGCCGCGCGCACCAGCGCCGCCACGGCCGCCGCGTCCGGCTGAATCTCCTCGGCCGTGAGACCCCAGAAGCGATACCATGTCCGCCGCGTCGTGAACGCAAGCTCAACGGTCTCGCCCTTCCTGAACGCGCCGAGCGGCCTCTCCCGCGTGTCGATCCGGCAGTCGCGCGGACAGGTGAAGCGGATCGTGCAGGGCGAGAGGAGCGGCGTATCGACGAACGCATAGCAGTGCCGCCGTGCGCCCGCGCCAATCGTCTGGACGCGCCAGAGCGGCGTGACGAGCCCGTCGAACTCCGCCCGTGCGGGCGCGCTCTTCACGGTCCGCCGCGCCGCAAACGTGCCGCAGAAGCCCTTCGGCAGTTCGACGACCGCATGCACACGCCTGTCGTCCAGCACCGGCGGCGTGAAGATGCGGAATCCCGCCGGGACGTCCTTCAGTTCGCTGTCCCAGAAGCAGACCGGCGTCGCGCGCGGAAGCGGATCCTTCACGACGGCCTTTACGGAATCCGCCCGCCCGCCGTCCCCGATCCGCACCTCGACCCGCTCGCGGTCCTCTGCGGCGAAGTCGTTCGGCGCGGTCGTGTCCGCCGCCTTGAAATGCCACGGGATCGTGTAGTCGTAGTGGTAGTGGGGAAGCGGCGAGAGGTGGGCGAAGCATGTCTTGTAGTCTTTCATCTCCATACCAATCGACGGGCCGGAATCGATGGGCTTGTCCATGATGCGCGTACCGGCGAGGTAGTCCCGCTGCGTGAAGACGCTCTCGGGATAGGCCGGGCAGAAGCGCCGGTACCAGTCCGCCACGTCGGACGCCGTCGCGAAGACGACCTTCCCGCCGTCCTTCGCCCGGTCAATCGCGTACTCGCAACCCGCACGGTTGTGGACGGACATGGCGCGCGTGCCGAACGTGCGGCCGAACTCGTAGCCCGTCGTCAGGAAGTAAGGGCCGCCTTTCACGCCCTCGGCGACCTTCAGGTAGTCGTCAAGGAAGTTCTCGTAGCGGACCGGCACATCGCCCGAGTCGGTCGTGCGGTGCCAGCGGATGTTGTGCGACGGGGAGCAGACGTTGTCACCCCAGCCGACCACGTGCGGCATGTAGAGGTTGTAGCTGTTCATGCACATCCCCAGCACGTCGCCGGACGGGTTGCCGCGCACAACGGACTTTCGGAAATCGTCCGCGCCGACGTAATACGGCTGGTTCATCATGCCCCAATGGTTGATCGCCCAGTTCCCATCGCTCCAGTTCTGTTCGGGACAGAGCGAATGCAGGATGTCCCAGCCGACCGTGCGCATGGCCTCGACGAGCGTGTTCGCGGGCGTATAGCTCGCGAAGCCCCTCAACGGCCTGAAGCCGAAGTCCGTCATCCACTTGTCGAGAGCCTTCAGCCGCGCGACGATTTCGGGGACGGTGAAATCCTCCCAATTCTCCTTCAGGGTCTTGAACGCCGGGTCGATCGCGCCGAGCGAGTCGGGATGCAGGTGCAGGAGGATGTCGTCGCCGTAGTCACGCTCCCAGCCGAGGAACGTCGTGTCCGTCTGGGCTTCCGAAACGCTCACGTAGTAGTTCATCGGCACGCGTCGCGCATGCACGACCGAGTCGAGCCTGTCGCCCGTCGTGCCGCACGTGAGCTGGACGACCGTCCAGCCGGGCGCAGCGACGCCGAGATAGCGCGTCCGGACCTGTCCGGGCGCGACGGTCTCGCGGATGAGATAGCTCCCCGGCGCGAGCGGTCCGAACGCCTCGCCTGCCTCCGCCGATGCGACCAGACGACCGTCGGAAAGGTAGGGATGCGTGATGACCTCACACGGGTGCGGCGAGACGACCTTCTCCTCCGCCGAGTAGAGATAGCCGTGCCTCGATTGAGCAGCCGCGTGCGCGGCAAGGGCAAGCGTGACGGCAGACAAGAGAACCGCAAGCGCCAGAAAGCGGCGGAGATCGAGCGAACTTTCCCCATTCATCAGTTAAATCCTTTCATGTTCACGCGCCATTATAGCAGAGATTTTTTCGAGAATGCAAGTGGAAACGGCAAGAAAGGACGAACAGGGTACAACCTCTCTGCGCCTTATGTCTAAGGCCCGGTCGCGCTGAATCGACCGGGCCAGACCAACCATTGTCGCCGACTCTTGGGACGCTTTCGGCTAAGCCACCTCCAGCGCCTGCTCGAGATCGGTGATGATGTCATCGATGTGCTCGATGCCGACGGAAAGGCGAATCAGCTCGGGTTGAAGGCCCGCCGCGCGCTGCTCTTCTTCGGAAAGCTGTGAGTGGGTCGAGGACGCCGGATGTATCACGAGCGAACGCGCATCTCCGACATTCGCCAATTGCGTGAAGAGCCGGAGCCCATCCGCCACCTTGACGCCCGCCGCCGCGCCGCCCTTGATCCCGAAGACGACCATGCCGCCCTGTCCGTTCGGCAGATACTTCTTGGCGAGATCATGGCTCGGATCGCCCGCGAGGCCCGGATAGCGCACCCACTCCACCTTCGGATGGCTCTTCAGGTATTTCGCGACCGCCAGCGCGTTTTCGCTGTGTCGCGCGATGCGCAGCGGCAACGACTCCACGCCTTGCAGGAAAATCCAGTTCGCATCGGGTGAGAGCGTCGGCCCCTGATTGCGCAGGCCGACCGTCCGAAGGCGCGTGATAAACGCGAGCTTGCCCGCGAATTCACCCCATTTGACGCCATGATACCCCGTGTCAGGCTCAACATAGAGCGGATTGCCCTTCTGCGTCCAGTCGAAGCTCCCCGCGTCAATCACGACGCCGCCGATGCCCGCGCCATGCCCGCCGATCCACTTTGAAAGCGAGTGAATGACGACATCCGCGCCCCACTGGATGGGATGCTCCAGAATCGGCGTCGAGAATGTCGCGTCCACGACAAGCGGAAGCCCATGCCTGTGGGCGACCTCCGCATATTTCTCGATGTCCGCAACGCCGAGGGTCGGGTTGCCGATCGTCTCGACATAGACAAAGCGCGTCTTCTCGTTGATCGCCGCCTCGACGGCCGCAAAGTCGTTGAGATGCGTCCAGCGGACCGTAATGGCGTTCGACTGCTTGAGAATCGTGTTGAACTGCACATACGTGCCGCCATAGACGTTGTCCGCCGACACGAACTCGGACCCCGCCTCGGCGATGTTCGTCACCGCGAAATAGATGGCTGCCGTGCCCGAGGCAAGCGTCAGGGCCGCCGCGCCGCCTTCAAGGGCCGCGAGTCGCTTCTCCAGCACGTCCTCCGTCGGATTCATGAGACGCGCGTAGATGTTCGCCGCCTTCTTGAGCGCGAAACGGTCCGCACCGTCCTGCGCATTCCTGAAGTTGTAGGCCGTCGTGCGGTAAACCGGCACCGCACACGAATCCGTCGCCGGATCGCCATTCCAGCCGGCATGGACTGCCAGCGTCTCGGGATGAAATGCTTTCTTGCTCATTTCGGGAATCTCCTTGTCTTGCTGTTTCCCCTCTTGCCTGTGATTCTTTTCTCGCACTCACTCAAAGAGCCACGTCGAGAGATACCGCTCGCCCGTGTCCGGCAGAAGCGCGACGATCGTCTTGCCCGCATACTCCGGCGTCTTCGCCAGTTCCAATGCCGCAAAAAGCGCCGCGCCCGACGAAATGCCGACCAGCAACCCCTCCTGCGCCGCAGCGGCTCGCGCCGTCTTCCCCGCGTCCTCGGACGAGACCGTCAGCACTTTCGTGATGAGACTCGTGTCGAGCACTTTCGGGACGAACCCCGCGCCAATGCCTTGGATCTTGTGCGGACCCGCCTTGCCCTGGGAAAGGACAGGACTCGTATCTGGCTCGACCGCGTAGATGGCGATATCCGGCTTGACCGACCGAAGATAACGCCCCGTGCCCGTGAGCGTGCCACCCGTGCCAACGCCCGCGACAAACGCATCGACCTGCCCATCCGTATCCGCCCAGATCTCCGGTCCCGTCGTAATCTGGTGAGAGGCCGGGTTCGCCAAGTTCTCAAACTGCTGCAAGATGATGCCGCCGCGCGCCGCCGCAATCTCGTTCGCCTTGGCAATCGCGCCCTTCATGCCGTCCGCGCCGGGCGTGAGGACAATTTCCGCGCCATACGCCGCCGCAAGCTTGCGACGCTCGACGCTCATCGTTTCGGGCATCGTCAGGACAAGATGGTAACCCTTGACCGCCGAGACGAGCGCCAGCCCAACGCCTGTGTTGCCGCTCGTCGGCTCAACCAGCGTCGCGCCCGGCTTCAGAAGCCCGCGCTTCTCGGCATCTTCGACCATCGCGAGCGCGATGCGGTCCTTCACGCTCCCCCCGGGGTTGAAGAACTCGACCTTGACGAGGACGCGCGCCCCGCCCTTGTTGAGCTTGTCGGAGATCTCCACAAGCGGAGTTCCGCCAACCTTTTCCAGAATCGTCTTGTACATCTTAGCCATTGCGAACCGCCTTTCTCTTGTTGTTACTACTCTACTGGTAGCAAACTGGCGCGTAGTATACCACAGTTGCCGCGCACTCGTCAACGGCCTCGTTTCGTGGAAATCGTAAAATCTACCGGCGCGATTCGTTAGAACAGTGTGCACCCGATCACGGAAGAGTGTTCACTTTCAGTCTATTTGCGCACACGCATCAAGTCCACATCCGGCATCCGCCCCGTTGGATTCGAGAGTCGGACCGTATGCACGCCGTGCGTCAGGCTGAGCGGCACGGAGACGCGGCACGAGAAGTTCCCGCACTTCTGGACAACGGGACGCGCGACCTCCTTGCCATCGACCTCGACGATCATCTGACGGTCCTCGTCGCTTGCGCAGGAGAACTCCAGCTCGCGCGTCCCAGACTCCTTAATCCATACGTCCCTCCAGACAAGGTCGTTGCTCGGTCGATTGCCCAGCATGCGGACGGCCATGCCGCCTGATGCGCACCCAAATGGGGCCGAATGAGCCGTACAGGCCTTGACAGGATCCTTGAGTTCCTGATAGTCCGTAAGGAAGGCCGTCTCCGCCTCGTACACGACGCGCTCCAGACGCACATCCGCATCAAGCCGAAAGAAGCGCGAAGCGTGCGGCGGGACCCTGACGAAATCTTGCGCTTCAAACTCGCCGCAATCCGACCGGTCAACGAGATCGAAAACCCGAACCTTTCCACCAAGGTCCAACGCATCGGCCCGCAGATCGAACACGTGCTCAGTCTCCCCTGCATTATAGAGCGCGACATAACGCGACTTCCCGAACCGTTCGTCCGCATCCTTGACCAGCACGTAGGCATCGTCGCCCTCGCGTTGAGCCACATACCCCTGAACCCCCAGTCCCCGATTCTGGTTCATCGCCAGCAGATATGGGTTCGTGATCAAGCGCATCGTGAATGCAGGGACCGCCCGCACGTCACAGCCGACAAGAAGCGGAGAGGACATCATGCACCACATGCCGAAATGCGTCACTTCCTCGTCTTCCGAGAGGCCCGTGTCCCCGTGGTTGCCGAAGATCGACCGGACTTCGCCCGTCCTCTGTCCGACTTCCAACATGTCCATGTCGTTGTAATGTCCCGGACTCGCGTAGGCGCTTAGATAAAGGTTCTCGCCGATGAGTTTGCGCACGGACTTCCAGTTCGCGCGAATGTCCGCTGTCGTACGCCATGAATCGGCGATTTCCGACGCCCAAGTTCCGGGGAATGCCCACCGGCACAGGTTGTAGCGCACATCCGTCCGCCCCGTCGCGCGTATGGCCTGACCGATCTCGGTATAGCGTTCACGTTCGTCCAACCCCAGCTTCTTGCCGCCGCAGTAATCGACCTTGATGAAGTCGAAGCCAAGTTCCACGAAGTGCAGTTGGCAATCTGCCGCATCATGGCCGTAGAGGCCCGAGCCAACGCCGGCCGTGTCCTTGCCGCCCGTGCCGCTCCCTGCCCACATGCTCCCGCAGGTGTCAGCCCCGGCATCCGAATAGATTCCGGCCTTAAGCCCCAGCGCATGAATGCCGTCAACTGTCGATTTCATGCCATTCGGAAAGCGCGTCGGATGGAAACGCAATCTGCCGTCCGCGCCATGTCCGGCGAAAAAGCCGTCGTCAATGTTGACATAGCGATAGCCGGCGGCCTTCAGGCCGTTTGTCGCCAAAGCCCGCGCGACATCAAGGATGATCTCCTCGGAAATGTCGACGCCGAACGTGTTCCAGCTCGACCAGCCCATCAAGGGACACATCCGATCGCCAGTCGCGACTTCGCGCCCGAAGGCCAGATAACGTTCGGCCCGTGCCCTCATCTCGGCGACACGCCGGTCAAGCGTCGCCGCGTCCGGCATGTCGTCCCTCAGTCGGCAGACATTCACTTTCGCAGACAGGCCATCGTCCGAGATGCGCATCCTCCGCTCACATCTCGGGCATTCGACAAGTTCCACTTTCGGCTGTGGGAACGCATTCAAAGCCATCGCCGCACCAACGGCTGCGACCATCGTTTTTCTCGTCATTCGTCTTGTTTCCTTCTTTTGCCCACGGATCACTTCGGCCAATGCCAATTTTCCAAGTCATCGCTCCAAGCGATGCCGACCGAGGCATTGCGGTCAAAATCGCCCTTCTGCTCAGTCTTCGGCCCCGAACCATGGAAGAAAAGGAGATACCGCCCGACGCCCTCGACATGCCGCGCATCCAGAATCGCTCCCGCCGTGATGCGTCCTTTCGCCCATGTCCATTCGGACTGTCCCAACGTGACGAGTCCCGGCACATCTGTCCAAGTCCGCAGGTCGGAAGACCGCTTCAGGGCCATCCCGTTCCGCGGCGAATGCATCATCAGCCAACCACCGTCATCCGTGCGAATCACGCAGACGTTCTCGCCCGCCTCCGCACGGCCCTCAAACGTCCAGTTCTTCAAGTCACGCGACGTCGAGAAGCTCACGCCGTTCTGCTTGAAAAAGCAACGCCAAAGTCCATCCGGGCCTTTCACGAAATACGGGTCGATCATGCGCCCCATATCCGCAACTGGCGTATCAGCCCCCTTCACTTTCAAGACCTCCGGCCGACTCCAGACGGCAAAATCCCGGGTGCGGGAAACATAAAGGCGGCAGTCCGCATTCCCGTATTTCGGCGGGCGGTCAGCCAGCGTCGCCCCCGGGCGCGGATAGGATTGGAAGCACAGCACCCACTCGTCACCATCCCGGACGACATTCCCCGGACTTGAATAGTTGTGCTTCGGATTCGCCGGAAAGAGCGGATCAAGGCCGCTCCAGTGAACGAGATCGCGACTCTCCGTGTGGACAATCGTTGCCCGCACCTTGTTCTTTTGCGCATAGACCCACGTCATGAACAGGTGAAACTTTCCGTTGACATGCACGACAGCCGGATCGCGGTAGGCACATGTCGGCGTCCCGCGGAACAAGCGCACATCCGGAATCTTCTCGAGATCCGGCTGCGGGACATCGCCCCTTGCAGCCGCTGCGGCAGCCTGCGCGAACCGGCGATGCAACGCGACGAACGGTGCGGCATCGACCTTCTCCGTCCGACGGTCAGCCGTGACAAAGCCCCCGACCTCACGCCCGACATCCGTCGCCTGAACCCAGCAGTGACCGGCAACCCCATCCTGAATGGCAGCCACCAGACTCGACTCCATCGACAGATAGTTCTGCCCGACGCCGCCGCCAAACTCGCCGATGAACCGAATGCGGTCCTTGTCCTGCGGCGGCACGACGGGACCCGGATACTTATGGATGTCGAAAATGTCGCTCACGGGTGCGACACCATCCGGACGGCGAATCAGATGCATGCCTGGCCCCATTGCGTCCGCAAACGTTCCCATGCTGTCAACAAACCCGCCATCATAGTCGTTCCAGCCCGAGAACCCGTCCACGAGTCGCGTGCGATCATAGCGTTTCAGCCACGAAATCGTGTCCATGGACAGCCGTGCGCCCGGTTGACCCCAAGCCTCGTTGAAGGGACACCAGACGACAACGGACGGATGCTTGCGAAGTCGGTTTACCATCGCCTTCAGCTCGCGGCGAAACATCCCGTAGCGCGGCGTCTTGTCCGTATGCCGATGGTGATAGTCTCCGCCGCCCGATGGCATGTCCTGTATGACCAGCATGCCAATTTCGTCGCAATGCCGGTAAAAGGCCCTCGGCTCAACCTTGATGTGCTTCCGGATCGCGTTGAACCCCAACCGATGCAGAAGATCGACGTCAAAACGCAAAGCGTCTTCGGACGGCGGCGTGTTGAGTCCGTCCGGCCAAAGTCCCTGATCCAGCACGGCGCTCAGGTAAATGGGCTTTCCATTCAGGGCGAAACGAAGAGTTCCGGCCTTGTCACGCACTTTCGTGAAGGACCTCAGCCCAAAGTAGCCCATCGCCACGTCTTTTGCTCCGCATGCGTCCGTCACGCGGATATCCAAATCGTAGAGCGCCGGATCCTCGCAAGACCAAAGATGCAGAGGAGACGGCAGCTGAAGGACCGCTGGAGCGCCATTCCCCGGCCAGACGGCTCGTGCGACCTCCTCGCCCTTCCAGAGTGCTCGCACAGCGGCCCGTGCCGTCCGCGCATCCCCTCGGATGTCGAGAAAGACCTTGACCCGACCAGATGCGACGTCACATTCCGTATGATAGTCTGCGAGAAAGGTGCGCGGAACATATTCGAGCCAGACGCTCTGCCAAATGCCGCCGGTCGCCGGATGGTATGAGCCGCGCTCCAACAAGGTCTGCTTGCCCGCCGTGCCGACATGGTCATCGGTCGGGTCCCAACAGATCACCTCCAGCGCATTCGTGCCATCCTTCACGAGTTCAGTCACGTCCACGGAAAACGGATCCCACGCGCCGGCGTGGGGGACGTCCATCGCCTCCACGCCGTTCACGTAGACTTGGGCCCGGAAGTCAACGCCTTCAAAATGCAGAATCTTTCGGTCGCCGCACGCGCCATCCACCACAAATGTCCGCCGATAGCGGACGAGATCATTGCTCGTCACCACACGACCGACGCCCGACAGCTCGGCATCCGGCCCGAACGGCACAAGAATCTTGCCGTCCTCCGTCTGGGGTTCGCTCCCACGCGTCTTGAAGAACGCGTACGCCCAGGAGCCGTTCAGCGACCGCCAGCTCGACGACGGTCGCACAAGTTCGGGCCTCGGATACTCACGCCAAGCCGTGTCCGGCGTCACCTTTTCTCCGAAGACTGACAATACGGACAGAAAAAACGCAGGCAAACTCATCAGTCGACTCCTCAGATCACTTTGTCAGCCGTGGGTCAATCGTGTGGATGAACACGCGGAATCCTTCAGCCCGGCCACCGTTGCCGACAATGACCGAATAGCGTCTCGAGGACAGGCACTCGTCATACACCGAGCCGAGACATCCGCCTTTGCTGACGTTCTTCTCGCCAGCCGCGCCGCTAAGAGTCTTGTCGCCGTTCGCATTAATGGCGCCGTTCAGGCCCCGAACATCATTCTCATGCCAGTCAAGACAGAGTTCGTTCACGTTTCCATGCAGGTCATACAGTCCGAAGCGATTCGCCGCATACGAGCCGACTTCGGCCGTCCCGCACGAGACGTCGGCGGTCTTGGGGTCTGGCCACTGACCGCCGTCAAGCGTACCGCCGTTGCCGCCAAAGCGCCCCGGAAGGTTCGCCGCGACGGCAGGAGACCCGTCGCCCCACTGTTCGTCGGTCGTGCCGGCCTTGGCGGCATACTCCCACATCGCCTCGCCCGGCAGGTCAAAGGCGAGGCCGGTGCGGGCGCGCAAAAGGCCAAGCAGGGAAGCGGCGTGTGGCGGGTGCGGATACCGACAGGCCTCGGACTGGTCGCCGCGCAAAGCCGGAATCTTGTTTTCCTGCGCCGTGTCCTTCCGCTCGATGACAACCGTATCGACCGGACGGCGTTCGCTGAACTTATACTGTCCCGGGCAAGTCCGCGACGTCACGGCCGCCCACTGCCCGCGCGTGAACGGGAAGACCGCCGCCCAGTAGTCATTCGTCAACGTCACCTCGTGCGGCAAGCCGGAAAAGCCGGCCGACCAGCGATCCGAGAACGATTGGCAGCCCATCACCCACGGGACATTCCGCGCATGGATGCGACGCATGACGATTCTGTCCGTCCAGTAGGCGCTGTTACTTGCAATCCCGCCGGGGAGTTCCCCCTCCGTTTCCATGAACGTGTAGCGCGGCGCACTCGTCTTCTCGGCCAGGTTGACGACCAGATAGTCGGGCGGATTGTCAAGCGGACGGCAGACGAGTTTTATGGAAGCCTTGAGGTCCTTCCGGGCCGCGCCCAACGGCGTGTCCTTCAGATTCCACGTAAACGAATGCGGCCCGTCCCCTGAGACGATTGTGTTGACGTCGCCAGAAACGGCCGTCAGGTTCGCGCCGCCGACCGAGACGCCATTCGTCGCCACGGACAGCATCACGATAGCCGGCCCGTCGGACAGCACGTAGTCCATCTTCAGCAACTTGTTCGTCGCCTTCACGACGCGCATGTCTGAGGCCATCGGCGCACCCGCCGTCGCGATCAAGACCGAGGCCACGGACAGCACCAGCGTCAGGAACTTTTCGTTCGTCATGATATTCTCCTTGCTTATCGGCTTCACTTGTTAATCATCCTGTCCGCAACAGGGCAGACGATGCGGCAACCGAAGTCAACCCGCGCGGACGCAAACGATGAACAGTTAAAGGCACGACTGCTCGCTCGGCACTGCTGCATCGTCGAGAGGAAGCTGCCGCCCCGCAACACGCGGTTCGTCGTGACATCCCGGCCATCGACCGTGCCCAAACGCGGCAACAGGCCATTGGCATTGATCGGTCCCTTGGGGTCGGCAAGTTCGCCGCTGTTCCCCTTCGCATAGTAATCAAGGCACCACTCCCGCACGTTGCCGTGCATATCGTAGAGCCCGAAGTCGTTCGGCGCGTAGCTTCCGCAAAGGGCCGTCGCGTTTGTCGGACCGTAAACCGTCGCGTCCGACCATGCCGCTGACTTGGACAAGGTCGCCGGATCATAGTAACCGCTGTTGACCGCGTAGCGTCCGGGCAGTCCGTCGTCCCGGATCAGCTTTTTCGACATGTCGCTCTTCAAGTCGATGAAGCTCTTCAATTCCTCTTCAGTCCAGTAGGCCCACCAGTTGATTTCCGCGCCGTTGCCCCAATAGGCGGGAACCGACCCAACCTTCGGCCACTCATACCCTATCACCGTCGAGCCGTGCCCCGCCCACGCCGCGAACTCCCATTCGTATTCGCCCGGCAAGTCGAACTTCAAGCCCGTCCGCACGCGCAGCTTGCCCAAGATACTGCCCGGAGCCGGTTCCGCCGGATAGAAATGATCGGCCCCGCCGCGTATGTCGATGAAGGAGAGGGAATCCGCCGGACGGAGAAAGCGCTCTCCAACAAGATTGTACTTGCCGCCCTTCAGCGTCCCCATGACCATCGAATGTTGGCCCTTCGTCAGCTCAAAGACACCCATGTAGTAGTCATGGTCGAGCTGGCGGTTCCGAGGATATTCCGCGCCTCCGGAATATGTGGACTTCGGGTCGTACTTCGCATTTGCCGGATCCGTCGTTCCGCAATACGCCGTTCCGCAGATCCACTTGACGCCGTTGGCGTGCACCCGCTTCATCACGAGTTTCTGGAACCGGTAGACCGGGTTCTCAAGAAGGCCGCCCGGAAGCGACTCGACATTCTCGTAATAGGAAATGCGGTTAACGCCATAAAACGGGTCGGACAGATCAACCACCATCACATCTGGCGGATCGTCAAGATCCCAAGCCGTCACCTTCACCACCGCGTTCTCGAGAAGCGCGTTCGCCGTCCCGACTTTTGACGACAAGCCGTCTGGCTTCGCCGTATCGTCAGCCGGTCTCCAGTAGATCTTCTTGACCCCGTCCGTCGCGATTTCCCGATTCACGTCACCAGAGACCTGACGGAAGTTGATGCCGTCCACGGGCACTTCGCCAACCATTGCCGAAAGCGTGACAATCGCCGGCGCCCCTTCAAGGCTGTAGGCGATTTCCAGCCGACCGTCCGCCAGCAACGTGCAGATGACATTCTGAACGGTTGCCGAAGACGCCGCGAGGGCTGTCGCGACAAGGCTTGAGAACAAAAGGGCTTTCATGTCAAAGGACCTCCTTTCACCGAATCATGAACACCAGTCCCGACTGGAACAAATCGACCTCTACCGATTCCGTCTCAACACGGTAGCGGGCATCGACAGAGACCGAGACCGTTCCGACGGACAGCACGCCAGCAAAGGCCAGCAATGCGACACTAACCGCCACTAACAGCACGCTCCCTTTCCTGACGTCCAGACTTCCTTCATCATGGATCTCGTTCGTCATGGTCATGATATCCTTTCGCTTTTGGCTTTTGGTTTTGCAAGAACGCGCCTCGGCCTCTCCCAAGGTCGCGCAACAGTCATCACAAGATTGGTGTCGCAACTCGAATCGAAAGACACCATGTGCACTGAGAGGCACTCTACGGCCTCACTTAACAACGGGGGGGGGGTACAAAAACCGTACGCAACCGCGTCTGAACGGCCTTCCGATCGCGTCTCACGAGGATTTTCACCCCCATTTCACTTTCTGCACGATTCCCCATGTTTTGAATTATACCATAGAACTGCCGCCACGTGCAAGCGGCCCACCCGGCATGGGAAATGGTAATATCTAACGGGTCAGCAAAGAAGAGAGGAAGGCCATGGGGATCGAAGAAGAAGAAAGACAATCCACAC
>CAKTYZ010000012.1 GCA_934635225.1 uncultured Kiritimatiellota bacterium | reverse complement strand
TAGAAGTTGGTCGGCACGTCCCGCCCGTCGATCACCCCGGGGTAGCCGTCGACGGGCCAGCGCACGCCGTCCCACTGAAGCACGATGCGCCTTCCGTCGTCCGACAGCGCGGCCGCCACGTTCTGCGGCGTCGGATACGCGCCGAGATGATCCACCGTCGTGAACGTCTTCCCCGACGGCGCGGCATGGAGGGAAAAGGCGAAAGCCGCCGCCGCGACTGTGGCCAGCGAACGAAAACAGACAATTGATACCCGAGTCATGGCAAGCAGAATATCATTTCTTCGCCCTGCTGTCAAGGTTTGTGACATTTTCCCTCAAACTGTCTCAAATCGACTGTGTCCCGAATGCGAGGTGCGGCTACGACGCAACCAGCGCAACCACGCCGCTGGACGGCGGTGGACGAGAAGCGAGACACAGCCGAGTGTCAGCGGAACAAGGCCAAAGGCCAAGGCACCCACGTTTCGCAAAAGGAACGCACCGACGACAACGCCCGAGACGAAGCACACGATAATCAGCGCATAATGACGCGCTTTGGAGAGTCCTGACACGTCACGACGCGTCAACCACAGATACGCCGCGTCCGATCCGCTCCGCAAGTTGCCAGTACACATCGTGGAGGCAAACGGAAGCCCCCGCACTCGGCGAAACGTCTGAACCTGCATCGCGCAAACAAATGAAATCAATGCCGCCACCGCGAAATCGCCCGGCCCATTCGGCAGACAGGCGACAACGGACAGAAGAACCGCCTCAACCCACAAGATGACCTGATGCCAGCCAAAACGACGGACTTTCGCATAGCGCACATGAATCGCGTTGGCGAACAAGACCCCCGCCCCGTAGGCAACGACGGCGCACACGCCATGTGCCGCGCCGCAGACATCGCCTGTCGCCAGCCGCAACCCTATGATCACCAGATTGCCCGTGACAGCGTTCGCAAACACACCCCCGCGAAAGAGATAGGAATAGACATCCGTAAACCCACCCGCCAAGCTAAGCAGACAAGCCGCCAACAACCGCTCTTCTCGAACTGCCCTCTCCGTCTGAAGCCCCTCCCGCTAAACAAGTTCGTCTTGCTTGCGCGGCAGAACAAACGCTCCTGCCAGCGCGAAAAGCAACGGAATCGCCACAAGATCGAAGACGAGCATCCCACCGATGCGCGACGGTTCGATGCATTCGTCCTTCGCCAAGGCCTCCAACGGCGAATCGGCCGAAAGCGGACGCGTCACAGACGCGGCAAAGCGCGTAATGACAAGGCCGATGCGGTCCGACAGTTTCGTCTCCAACTCATCCGGATACTGTTCGACGACGCTTGGACTCATCTCACCGACGAGAAGCGTCACGAACGCGACGAACAGAGCGACGGGACGACTCAGCCCCGCGCCCAGAAGAAGCCCGAACGAGACAACAAGCGCCAGCACGCAGACAAGCCCGACATACGCGCGCAGCAGATTCCACGCGAAATCGTCCGCAGTGCGCAACACGCAGATGTCACGCCGGGGGCGCAACATCAGCGCGTTCTTGCCTTTGTTCTCGAACGCGAGTTCCGCAGCCCCGCCCTTAAAGGGAAAGACGACAATCGCCTGCGTGATGTTGCTGACCGAGAGTTCCGCCGCGCCCGACCGAAAGACGCCGCAGACATCCTGACGCAACTCGAAACTGTTCGTGAACCGGATGCGAACGGCATCCCCCGGCGCGGCAAACTTCCAGTGCGCCGTCTCATTCGTGCCAATCGTCTCGTAGCGGTCGATTGCCCGATTCGCCAAAAGCCGCAACACCGTCGCCTTGGACGCGTGGCGGACCTGCTCGGGCGTGTTCGTGTCCGCGAGATACACTTCATACATACGGTCCGCCTCGTCCCGCACGGACGGCAGGATCGGCGACAGGACATGGCTGCACGGCTCTGAAAGATTGACGCGGCACGCGAGGCACGCACAGGCGACCGCCAACACAAACGCACCGACAGCGACATGGGCAAGGGCCTTGCCGAGAATCAGCGCAAGACGGCCAGCCGGGCGCACAAGCGTCAGTTGCAACCGCTTCTCGGCACGTTCACGGGCCAGCGAACCTGTCGCCGAGGCCAACAACGCCACGACCAGCAAGGCGAAGACCCCGCCCAGTGAAAAGTGGATGTCGAGTTCGCGCGCCCCGGCCGCCGTCCCATCGCCCCGCACAAGCGAGGGAAAGGCCTGCATCCAGGCCGTGGCGGCGACCAAGAGAAACAACACCGTCCTGGACCGTACGAGAGCCTTCAATTCCAGCCGGACAATCTCAACGAACGCACGCATCAGCTGGCCAGAAACGGGGCGAGAGTAAAGTCCTTCGCGTCATCGACTTTCGCGAGAAAAAAGTCTTCAAGGCTCGTGCCGAGTTCGGACACCTTCCCTTCGGCGACGCACCTACCGTGGTTGACGATCATCACGCGGTCGCAGATGTCCTGCGCGTCCGCCAAAAGATGCGAGGTCGTGAGAATCGTCATGCCGCCGGCCCGCAAGGCCTTGACGAGCAGCTTCACCTCTTTTGTGGAAATCGGGTCCAAACCCGACGTCGGCTCGTCAAGAACGAGAAGGTCTGGTTTGCCGATAAGCGCGGCAGCCAGCGCCACGCGCCGCGCCATGCCCTTCGAGAAACCGCCGACGGGACGCCTCGCGACTTCCGACAGTCCCACCATCGCCAGCAGCTCGCGCGTTCGCGCCTTCGCCTCAGCGCGCGAAAGGTCCGAGAGTCCCGCATAGTAGGCAAGCGTCTCCTGTGCCGTGAGAAAGGGATGCAAATAACTGAGCTCGGGCAAGTAACCCAGCCGGCGTCGCGCTTCGACCGACTGCGGCAAGCGCCCGAAGAGCGAAAGCCTACCCGCACTGGGCGAGAGAAGCCCGAGAATCATCTTGATCGTCGTCGACTTGCCCGACCCGTTCGGCCCGAGAAGCCCGAAGACCTCACCTCTCTGCACCGTCAGGGACAGGCCGTCCACCGCATTCACGGTCGGTCGAAGCCAAAAGTCCCGAAAGGTCTTCTTGACGTCCACAAGCTCAATGATATTCTCAGCCATGGGTTTCAATGTCCTTGTTGGTTGCCGAAGCAGACACCCATCAGAAGGAACGCCACGACGGCGGGAAGCGCCACAAGCGCCGCAAGGCCGACATACGCCCACGGCACGACCCCACCCTTCGAGAGCGCATCCGAAAGATAGTAGTTGCCCATCGCCGGCAAAAGCGCGGCAAAGACGAGTCCAACCGCCGAAGCCGCCGCATTGGCCCGGAAACGGACCGCAAACGCGGCCGAAGCCGCGAGCAACACAAGTGCCGGAAAGACGAGCAAGACCGCCACCGGCAGAAGTCGTCCGAGGAAATGCGGCAGAAGCGCAACCGAAAATCCGCCGAAAAGAAGCGAAAGCACAAGCGCGAACGCAAACGCCGTGAGAACGAAGCGGAATCGCGCGAAGCGGTTCAGTACAGCCCCCAGCAGGAGAGGCAGCAACGCGACCGCCACGCCAGCGGCAAGCGCAGGACCGAACACACGCGAGAGTTCACCGCTTTGGCGGGATAGGCGTCCGCCGATTTCCGCACCCCAGACAATCGTCAGCTCCGTCCCGAAGACAATCAAGGCGAAGACGAGATAGGCGACGAACGCGCCCGCCGTCTTCGCGAGAAAGAAGCCGCCGCGCGAGACGGGGTGCGCCAGAGCCATTTCCAGAGTCCCCGACTCAACTTCACGCCGGAACGCACGAATCGTCCCGAAGACCGCCAGTACGCTGCCGCAGGTGAAGAGCGCGGAAAATCCCGCGTCTCGGGCCATACGCGTCGGCTCCCCGAACTGATGATAATGGAACGCCGGCGCGAGGACCTCCATCGCGAGCGCGGCAAGAAGAACCAGCAAAGACAACGACTCCGAGAGAATCTCCCGAGCCGTCGTCTTCAGAATCGCGCCGAACTTTCTCAAAAGAACCGGATCGTCGTGTTGTCGTAGAGTGACCACGCCAGTGCGCCAATAACCACGCATGCGGCAAGCTGCACAAGGGCCGAAAGCGTCCAGATCCACGACGGGGTGCCGTCCGTCATGACCGTCACGGGCGTCGGCATCGGCATCTCCGGGATGTCCGCGATGTCCGCGGCAGCCAGCTCTGTCGCGTCTTCAGGCTTCGGAGCATCCTCAGCCGGACTTGCCGCCGCGCTCGGACGCTTGATGCCGAACTTGCCAGCCGGATGCACCGCACCGCCCGGTCGGGTGATGCGCAAGGTCTTGCGCTGGGTGACCGATGCGTTGGCCGGCGCAGCAGAAACCGCAGGTCCCGCCGTCGGTTCCACCACAGAAGCCGCCGTCCCAAGGGGCTGGGGCTTCAACGACGCCGTGTCCGCAATGTCGGCCGGACGCTTGATGCGAATCGTCTTCATCGGCGCATGCTCTTCCTTCACGGGAGCAACGCCCATCGCGTCCGAAAGCGAGATGCGCGCCGTCTTGTGCTTCGCGGCCTCCTTCTGGGCTTCAGTCATCGCCGCATCGGCAATGATACCCGTCTTGCGGAGTATCGCCTGCTGTGGAATCTGCTGGGTGATGCCCTTCAGCTTCTGCGTGACGCTCTTCAACTGTTCAAGTGGCTTCGGCGTCTCGGCGACCGACTCCGGCGCCTCCGTGACAGGCGCGGCAGATTCTGCGGCAGCTACGGGAGCCGACGACGACGCAATCGGCGTCACGGGCTTCGGAAGCGGCGCGGCGGCAATCGTCGAACCTGGCTTGTGGATGACAGGCTTCGGCGGGAGCTTGATGCCCGGTTTCAGCGCCGAGACCGTCGCGCCCGGCTTCGGTGGGAGTTTCAGCCCCGGCTTCAGCGCCGAAACCGTCGCCCCCGGCTTCGGCGGCAACTTCAGCCCCGGTCTCAAGGCTGCACCCGGCGCCGGCTTCCGAACAACTGGGTTCAACTTCAGAGTCGATGCCTTTGGCACCGCCGGTTTCGCCAGCGGATCCGCCTTCGGGGGTTCCGCCGCAACCGGTGTCATCTCAACTTCTTCTGCCATAACTTCCTCCCGCCTTGACCTTGTTCGTTAGACCGACATCACTTCGGCTTCCTTGGACTTCAGTTCGGCATCAATCTTCGCGATGCCGTCATCCGTCGCCTTTTGGATCTTCTCCAGCGCCGCTTTCAGATCGTCCTCGGAAATCTTCTTGTCCTTCTCCAGCTTCTTCGCCGCATCGTTCGCGTCACGCCGGACATTCCGCATCGCGACCTTCTGGGCCTCGGCCTGCGTCTTTGCGGTCTTCACGATTTCCTTGCGGCGCTCTTCGTTCAGCTCAGGGACGGTGATGCGCAGCACCTTGCCGTCCGTCTGCGGCGTCACGCCGAGGTTCGCCGCGAGAATCGCCTTGTTGATCGCATCGATTGTCGTCGGGTCGAACGGCGTGATCTTGATCTGGCGCGGCTCGGGCGTCGAGATCGTCGCGATGTTCTTGATCGGCATCTTCGACCCCCACGCCTCGACTTGCACGCCATCGACCATCGCCGGCGAGGCCTTGCCCGTGCGCAGACCCGCGAACTGGGCCTTCAGGGCCTCAAAGCTCTTCGCGATCTTCGTCGTCGTGTCATTCAGCACTTCAGAAACAGTTTCCATAGTTTGGATTTCCCTTGACTTACTTTACTCGATTACTCCTGACATCTCAGCTGACAATCGTTCCGACCGTCTTGCCCTCGACGGCGGCTTCCAGAGCCTTCTTGTCGAAGAAGTCAAAGACAATGATCGGAATGTGATTCTCCATGCAAAGCGCAAACGCGGCGGAGTCCATCACCTTCAGGTGCTTCTCAATCGCCGTCTCGTATTTCAGCGAGGCGTACTTCGTCGCCTTCGGATCCTTCTTCGGATCGGACGTGTAGACGCCATCGACCTTCGTCGCCTTCAGCAGCGCATCGGCCCCGATTTCGCTCGCCTTCAGGGCCGCCGCCGAGTCCGTCGAGAAATACGGATTGCCCGTGCCGCCGCCGAAGATGACGACGCGCCCCTTCTCGAAGTGGCGAAGCGCACGGCGCTGAATGAACGGCTCGGCAAGCTTCGGCATCTCAATCGCCGTCATCACGCGCGTCGGCACGCCAATCGACTCCAGCGCATTCATCATCGCCAGTGCGTTGATGATCGTCGCGAGCATCCCCATCGAGTCGCCCGTCACGCGGTTGACGCCCTTGCCCGCACCCGTCAACCCGCGAAAGATGTTGCCTCCGCCCAGGACAATGCCGACCTCGCACCCCATTGCGTGGATTTTCTTCACGCGTTCGGCCATAAACGCGAGGTTTTTAGGGTCGATGCACTCGCCCGTTTCCTTGTTGCCAAGGACTTCACCGGACAGTTTCAGGAGAATCCGGCGGTACTTGAGTTTTGGAGAAGACTTTTTCACACGGGGAATTGTATCAAATCAAAGGGGAAATGGCAATGCCCGGCAGAAAATATCTGCCTGCGCGAGTTCTTCGGGCTTGCCGTAGCCCCACGCGACACCAATCGAGCAGACGCCGTTCGACCGCGCCGCCTCAAAGTCACTCACCGTGTCGCCAACAAGGGCACAGTCCGCCGGGTCGGCCCGATACGCGGCGAGAACCCGCCGCAGAAGTTCGGGCTTACGCACCTTCGGCGGGGTCATGTCGCCCGCGTAAATGCCGTCAAAGAGACGGTCCCAACCAAAATGTTGCGCCATCGCCGTGGCCCCGACGAAGCGCTTGTTGGTGACAATGGCGACGGTGCGCCCCTCGGATTTCAATCGGCGCACTTCGTCCAAGACACCCGGATACTCGCGCGTCTGGGGAAAGCCGTCGCGGTCGTAGTGCCGCGCAAAGCCGTCACGGATTGCCGTCGCCAGTTCGGGAGTGAAGGAATCGGAAAAGAGTATCTTCGCCATCTCGTCAATCGGCGGCCCTGAGACGAACTTCGCGTCAAAATCCGGGCAGACAAGTCCGAGGTCGTCCAAGGCGGCCTTCCACGCGCCCCGGATGTCGGGATCCGTGTCGGCCAGCGTGCCGTCGAGGTCAAAGAAGACGAATCGCTTCATGTCAGCAACAGGGACGCGCCGAAGGCACCGCCAGAAAGACGCGACGCCTCGGTCAATAGAAGTTGCCGTAGGCGCGAAGTTTCGCGTAACGCGCGTCCAGCAAGGCTTCCGTCGACAGCCCCTTCAGGTCTTTGAGAGCCTTGAGAACGGCTTTCTTCACGTTCGCGCAAGCCAGCCTGTGGTTCTTCTGCGCACCACCTGCCGGTTCCTTGACAACCGCGTCAATTGCGCCGAGCCGCTGGAGATCGTGTGCAGTGATCTTCAGCGCCTCTGCCGCCTCAGGAGCCTTCTTGCCGTCTCGCCAGAGGATGCCCGCACAGCCTTCGGGAGAAATGACGGAGTAGACCGCGTTCTCCATCATGAGAACCCGATCGCCAACGGCAATCGCGAGCGCACCGCCCGAACCGCCTTCGCCCGTGACGACAACGACGACCGGCGTCTTCAACCGCGAGAAGAACTCCAGACTCTTCGCGATCGCCTCGGCCTGTCCGCGTTCTTCGGCCTCCTTGCCCGGATACGCGCCAGGAGTATCGACGAACGTGACGACCGGCAGGTGGAACTTCTCCGCCAGCTTCGCGAGACGCATCGCCTTGCGGTAGCCGTCGGGATTCGCCATGCCGAAGTTCGCCGCCATGTTCTCCTCGACGGTCGCGCCCTTGTTGTGCCCGAGAATCAAGACCCTCTCGCCGTCAATCGTCCCGAAGCCGCCTATGAGGCCACGGTCATCATTCACGAGGCGGTCCCCGTGCAGTTCCTCGAAGTCGGAGCAGATCTCGCGAATGAAGTCCTTCAGGTGCGGACGCTTCGGATCGCGCGCGAGCTTAACCTTGTCAATAGCCGTCATGTCAGAACCCCCAGTAGTTGAGCATCTTGGCGAGAAAGCCCTTCAGCTCCTTGCGTTCGACGATCTTGTCGATGAAACCGTGCTTTTCGAGATATTCCGCCGACTGGAAGTCGGCCGGCAGCTTCTGGTGAATCGTGTTCTCGATGACACGCCGACCCGCAAAGCCGATAAGGGCCTTCGGTTCGGTCACGTTGATGTCGCCGAGCATCGCATAGCTTGCCGAAACGCCGCCCGTCGTCGGGTCGGTCAATACTGAGATGTACGGAAGCCCCGCCTCTTTCAGGCGCGCAATCGCGGCAGAGGTCTTCGCCATCTGCATGAGCGAGAGAATGCCCTCATGCATGCGTGCGCCGCCCGACGCGGAGAAGAGGATCAGCGGGCGCCTCTCGGCAATCGCCTGTTCGCACGCCCGCGCGATGCGTTCACCCGTGCCCGTGCCGAGGGAACCGCCCATGAAGCCGAAGTCCATGACGCCCAACATCACGGGATGCCCCTCGACCGTGCAGGTCCCCATGACAACCGACTCGGTCTCGCCCGTCTTCTTGATTGTCGCCTCGACCTTCGCCTTGTAGGGACCCGTCGCGTCGTGGAACTCCAGGTGATCCGAATAGGAGACCGCGCGGAAGACCTCGGCGAACGAATCCCTGTCCGCGATTTGCGCAATGCGCTCGCGGACCGACAGCCGCCCGTGGTAATTGCACTTCGGGCAGATTGCGTTGTTCGCCTTCCAGACGGACTTCTCGAAGTGGCTCTTGCACTTCGGGCAGATCGCCCACAATGCCTTCGCCGGCGGAATCGCCGGCTTCTCGGCTTTCGGTTCAAACCAACCCATCTCTCTCTCCTCTGATTCGATTGTTCAAACGCGCGATTGTCCGCGCCCGCGTCAAAACGGCATGTAGACAACGCCGTAAATCGACGCGGGCTTGCCGTTCAGCGCCCGAAGGCCATGCTTGACGACAGAGTTGTAGTAAGCCGTGTCACCGGGTTTCAGGACGGTCTTGTTCGGCCCGTACGTGAGCTCGACTTCGCCCGCCAGGCAGATGATCAGCTCTTCGCCTTCGTGCGACGAGACGCCATCGACCCCGTCTGCGGCGAATTCGATGCGGAACGGGTCCAGATGGCGGTCAGGCTTGCCAAACGCCAGCGAATGGCTCGCGTAGCCGAGCGTATTGACGCCCTCCTCGGCGATTTTCTGTGACTCCATGTCCGCCGCGCGCGTGATGATCGGGTCCGGCTTGAACTGATCGTCCATGAACGTGCCAAGACGCTGGCCCAACGCACGGGAAATCTTCGTCAGGACACCAAGCGCGGGAAGGACCTCGTCCTTCTCAATCGAGTTGACGACCTTTTCGTCGATTCCGCTCTTTTGGGCGAGATCGTAGACGCTCATGTTCAGGTGTTCGCGATAGGTGCGAATGCGCGTACCGACACTTGTTTGCTTGCTCATGATATGCTTCTCTTCCTCCTTGGAAGCGCATATTATATCAAATAATCCGAGGCAAGCGCACCTCAGGAGGTTAATCGGATGAAAATTGCGAGCGCTAAAGCCCGCGAAGGCCCTGACCAGAAGAGTCCTTGCCGCCTGCCGGCCGTGGGTCACAGCGGGCGGACGGCCATCGTCAGGTTCTTCTGGGAGATGACCGACACGTCCGTCCCTGCCGCGATCGACACTTCGGCGGTCGCCGTCCATTCGGCATCACCGATGAGGACGCGGCCTGTCTTCGGCGGCTCAATGGCCTCCGTCACACGGCCCGAACGCCCGACATAGTCGTCTGTCAGCCCACGCGACAAGCCGTCCTTGTCGCCGACAAAGACCTTCTTCAGGCAACGCCGCAGCAAGACGATGTAAAGGACGGAAAGGACCGAGAACGCCGCCAACTGCCAAGTCGCGTCAAAGCCCTCGCCGAAAGCGAAGCGCAGGACGCCGACCGTCACGGCCGAAAGGCCGAAGAAGCAGAGCACGAAACCTGGCGCAACGAGTTCCGAAAGCATCAGGGCAAGCCCCGCGTAAATCCAAAGCCAGGCACACGACATCATTTCTTGACCTCCCGAATATCAGCAATTGTTGCGCCCGGAAACGCCGACAGGATGTCGTCGTTCAGGCGCGGATCGTCCAAGACCTCTCGACGCGTCTCGGGCAAGGCCTCCGCCGGCTTCTGCGGCGCGGCGGGCTGCGCCGCTGGCATGGCAGACGGCGGCAGCAATCCCCCCTTCAACCCCTTGACCACCCGCAACAGCTCATCGACGGTCGCCGTCGTCGCAAGGCGCGAAGCGCGAATCAGCGACATCTCGATCAGCGTACGGACCGACAGCACGTAACGCAACTTGTCCTCCATCTCCGCCAACTGGTCGCAGACGCGGAAAACGCGCCCGGGGTCGATGCCTTTCGCCTGAGCCTCCAGAACGCGAATCTGGTCAGGCGTCGCCTCAAGGGACTTGGAACTCGGGCCAAGCGCCTGCAAGACGACGAGATTGCGGAAATGCTGAAGCAGTTCGCCCGACAGGCGGCGCATGTTCTTGCCGGCGGAGTCAAACATCTCAATCGACGAGAGAATCGCCGCCGTGTCCCCCTTGAGGATGGCCCCCGCAAGGTCTTCGAGCGCACGACGACTGACAAGGCCGAACACGCCGAGGGCATCCTCTTCCGTCACCTTGTCGCCCTTGAAGGAGATGAGCTGGTCAAGCGACGAGAGCGCGTCGCGCATGCCGCCTTCCGCGCCGCGCGCGATCGCGAGAAGCGCGTCTTCCTCGGCTTCGATCCCCTCCTTCTCGCAGATGTACTTCAGGCGTGAGACGATGTCATGCGTCTGGATGCGCCGCAGATCGAAGCGCTGACAGCGCGAGATGATCGTCGGCAGGACCTTGTCGCCCTCCGTCGTCGCAAAGACGAAGCGGACGTGCGGTGGCGGCTCTTCAAGCGTCTTCAGCAACGCATTCCACGCCGCGCTCGACAGCATGTGGCACTCGTCGATGATGTAGATCTTGAACTTCGATCCCGTCGGCTTGAACGGACACTGCTCGATGATCGGGCGCACGTCCTCGACCTTGTTGTGCGAAGCCGCGTCAAGTTCGGTCACGTCAATTGAACGCCCGGCGGCGATCTCCTCGCAGTTCGCGCAGACTCCGCAGGGTTCGACGCCATGCGGTGACAGGCAGTTCAGGGCCTTCGCGAAAATGCGCGAAAGCGTCGTCTTGCCAATGCCGCGCGGACCGATGAAAAGATAGGCGTTTGCGATGCGATTCGCCTCTATCGCATGCCGCAGGGTGCGGACGACATGCTCCTGCCCGACGACATCGTCGAACGTCATCGGGCGGTATTTCAGCGGCAGGGCAATATGTGCGATCTCGGCCATACCGTGCATTATAGCATAAAATGACGAAGACGGTTTAGTTTGCCATGCGCATCGCGTCAATCAGGGAAGCGCTCTGGAACTGGCCGAAGAATCCCGGATAGGACTTTGCCGCGCAGGCGATGTCGTCGATTTCGACGGTCGAGCCAGCCACAGTCGCCCCAACGGCAATCGACATCGCGATCCGGTGGTCGGCAAACGAACGGAATGCCCCTCCGGCAAGCGGGGCCTTTCGTCCGCGAACGAAGAATTCGCTCTCCGAAACAGCCGTCTCGACGCCAAACCGTCTCAGGACATCCGCCATCGCGGCAACGCGGTCCGACTCCTTGAGCCGAAGCCGCCGAATGCCCGTAAACCGCGTATTCCCGTCACGCTTGGCCGCGACAACGGCCAGAACCGGGAAAAGATCTGGACTCCCGTCAATGTCAATCGCGACCTCACCCGACCGCGCGAACGACCGAAGGAAGCCGACGACCGCCCGGTCCGGCTGAAGCGACGTCTCCACAAGCCCCGCGACACAGGAGTCGGCCAGACGGATCTCGTTGCCAAGCGCACGCAGAGCCAGCGGAAATGCCGCGCCGGACCAGTCCGTCTCGATGCGCGGTTCCGTCACCGGTGCCCGATAGCGCTGTCCGCCCGCGACGCGAAACCCCGTCGTCGCCTCCTCGACGCGCACGCCGTAGGTCTGCAAGACGCCGCGCGTCATGTCAATATAGCCGCGCGAAGCAAGCGGCGAGGTCAACCGAATCTCCGAATCGCCCGCGAGAAGCGGCAAGGCGAAGAGAAGCCCGCTGACGAACTGCGAGGACACGTCTCCCGAAAGCTCGTGAACGCCCGACGTCAACGTCAGATAGTCAATCTGGGGACGGGACGCGAGACGGCCTTTCATCACCCAGTTCGGCCTCACGCCCAACGCCGCGACGACCGGGCCCAAAAGGCGCCGCGTCGTGCCGGACTCTCCGCAATCCAACGTCGTCGCACCCGTTGACGACCCCGCGTTCAACGCCAGTAGGCAACGCTTCGTCGCGCAGATGTCATCGCAATCGTCGGGCGAGGGAGACAGAAGCGCCGTTCGCCCCGCCAGGAACTCGGCGACAAGCACGCGATGCGCGTGCGACTTCGAGACGGGCACATCCATCGTGCCGCGCCGAAGGCCCGGCGTCAGGCGAATCACAGGGCCTCCTTCGCGAGGTCAATCGGCACGGCCCGCACATCACCCCATCCGCACGGCAACGCGAACGTGACCACCGAACCCGCGCGTTTCTTGTCACCCTTCATCAGCGGAACGAGCGCCGGCAGGGTCAAGCCCTCGGGCAACGCCGTCGGCAGACCTTCCACCGCGAAACGCGCCGCCAGCGCATCTGGCCAATCCGCCGGGGACAGGCCCCTTCGCACCGCGATCCGCGCCTCTTCCACGCAGCCGATGGCCACCGCCGAACCGTGGGAGACGGCATACCGCGTCGCTTTCTCAATCGCATGGGCGACGGTATGCCCGCAGTTGAGCAAGAGCCTTCGTCCCCGCCGTTCAAAGGGGTCTTCGCGCACAATGCCGACCTTGACGGCGAGATTTCGGGCGATTTCATCCGCCGAAGGAATCTTTTCAGGGGCCTCGCCCGGGCTTGCCCCGGCAGACGCGGGGCCTGTCCCTGCGGAGATGATCGAATGCTTGATCATTTCGGCCTTGCCGTCGCGCAGGAGTTCAGGCGAGAGCGTCTTCAGGAAATCGTCGTCAATGACGACAAGCTTCGGCGCGTGGAATGCCCCCGCCAAGTTCTTTCCCTCGGGCAAGTCGCATCCCGTCTTGCCGCCCGTCGAGGCATCCACCATCGAAAGCAACGTCGTCGGCACGTTGATCCAGTCAATGCCCCGCATCCACGTCGCGGCGGCGAATCCCGTGAGATCGCCCGTCACGCCGCCGCCCAACGCGACGACCGTGTCGTTCCGGCCTAGTCCCGCGTGCGCGAACGCGCGCCACAGAGACGCGACCGTCTCTATCGTCTTGTGCCGTTCGCCAGAGGGAACGGTCGCAATCGGCGCGAGCCCCAGCTCATCCGCCCACAAAGACGCGACGGTCGCATCGGCCACGACCGGACGCGTCGCGAGAAAGGCGGACGCCAAGTGCCGACCGCAGAGGACGAGCGAATTGCCCAAGTCAAACCAAGCCGAGACGCGATTCCGAAACGACGCGTAATGCGCCGCGCGTTCCTCGGCGCGGTTGCCCAGCGGGCGCGTCCCCGCCGCGGCGTCCATCCGTCGCGCGAGTTCCGCCTCCGGCGGCGTGTCCAGGCAGAGAACCGTCCCTTTCCGCTCGCAAAAGCGACGGTTCTCCTCTCGCAGGAGCGTGCCGCCACCCAAGGCGACGACCCCAACCGCGCCGATCTGCCTCAGTGTCCGCGATTCGAGATCTCGAAAGGCCGCCTCGCCCTCCGTCGCGAAGATCTCGGGGATTGTCCGTCCCGCGACACGGACGATCTCCGCGTCAAGATCCGCAAACGCGACGCCCCCTGCCGTCGCCAAGCGGCGACCGAGCGTCGTCTTGCCCGAAGCGGGCGCACCATAGAGGAACAGCATACGACCTTCTTCTTTCGACATGCGGACCGCCTCAACGCTTGCGCGCACGGCGCTTGAAGAGCTGACGTACGGAATCGACATAGGGCCTGTCGGTCGAGACCGGCAACGTCTCGATGCCCGTCCGGAGGAAGAAGCGACGCAGATCCTCGTTCTCAAGCTCGGCACGCGCGGCAAAGTCACGCCGCACCTTCGCGCTGGACGTGTCCACAAGAACCAGCGCACCCGTCTCGGGGTCTTCCAATTCCACCAACCCGACATCCGGCAGCGCGCTTTCCGCCGGATCGCTCACAGGAACGCAGATCACGTCATGATGACGCGCCGTCGCCCGAAGGATGTTGGCGTAGGGCGTCGAATCCGCCCCGGCCCCCGAAAGGAAGTCAGACACGAGGAAGACGACCGCGCGGCGCTTCTGGATGCCGTTGAGGAACCGCAACGCGCCTTCGATGTCCGTGCCGCCCTGCGCGTCGTCCTCGGCGGCCAGCACCTCGCGCACCAGCCGCATGACCGAATCGCGCCCCTTGCGCGGCGGAATGTACTTGACGATCCTGTCCGAAAAGAGGACGAGCCCGATCTTGTCCTGGTTGCGGATGGCCGTCAGGGCGAGAAGCGCCGTCACTTCGGCGGCAAGCTCCATCTTCGACCGGCGCACGCTGCCATAGCCCTGAGAGCCGGAGACGTCCACGAGGAACAGGATCGTCAGCTCGCGCTCCTCCGCGAAGCGCTTGATGTAGGGGACGCCCGTCTTCGCCGTCACATTCCAGTCAATCGTCCGGACATCGTCGCCGACCTGATAGGGGCGGACCTCGTCAAACTCGACGCCCTGCCCCTTGAAGGTCGAGTGGTAGTCGCCCGCGAGCTGGTCGTCAATCAACTTGTTGGTGAGGATTCGGATCTTCCCCACCTTCGCCATGAGCTCTTTAACGTCTGTCATCTGCGACCGCCCTCTCGACTCGCCCGATTACGGCACGGGGACTTCGCTCAGGATCCTGTCGATGATCTTGTCGGACGTGACGCCCTCGGCCTCGGCTTCGTAAGTCAGGAGAATGCGATGCCGAAGGACGTCGTGCACGACCTCCTTCACGTCCTGCGGCGTCGCATAGGCGCGGCCGCGCAGGAGCGCATTGCCGCGCGCGGCGAGGTTCAGCGCAAGCGTTGCGCGCGGCGAGGCCCCGTTCTGGATCATCTCGTCCGTCTCGCGCGTCTTGAAGACGATGTCGAGGATGTAGTCGCCGACCTTCTCGTCGCAGTAGACCTCCTTCAGCGTCGTGCGCAAGGTCGCAACGTCGTCCGGCGTGCAGACCGTCTTCGCCTCGGGCGTCGCCGCGCTCTCGGCGAACCTCTGCATGATGCGCCGCTCGTCCGCCTTTGACGGCGTCTCGACGAGGCACTTGAACATGAAGCGGTCGACTTGCGCTTCGGGAAGCGGATAGGTCCCCTCCTGCTCGATCGGGTTCTGCGTCGCGAGGACGAGGAACGGCTGCGGCAGACGGTAGGTTTCCTCGCCGATCGTCACCTGCCGTTCCTGCATCGACTCCAGCAGCGCGGACTGCACCTTCGCCGGTGCGCGGTTGATCTCGTCCGCGAGAAGGAGGTTCGTGAAGACCGGGCCTTTCTTCGGCGCGAACTCGCCCGTCTTCGGCGAATAGATGAGCGTGCCGACGACATCGGCCGGCAGAAGGTCCGGCGTGAAGGAGATGCGCTTGAATTCCAGCCCGAGCACCTTGGCCAGCGTGTTCACGGAGAGCGTCTTCGCAAGGCCCGGCACGCCCTCCAGAAGGATGTGCCCGCCCGTCGTCAGCGCAAGGATGAGCCGGTCGATCAGCTTCTCCTGCCCAACGATGACTTTCGCGACCTCCTCGCGAATCTTCGTGACGAGTTCGCCCTGCGCGGCGATGCGGCTTGTGGCTTCCTTAAGGTCCATGGTTCTCCTTTTCTTGTTCGTGTTGAGGTTCTGCTTGAAATCTGTCCGTCAAGGTTTGAATTATACCATATTTGCCTCTGCCAGATACCTGCGAATCATCATCTTCACGTCCGGCCAGCGAGCCGTCGAAAGACGCTTCAGGTCCATCGACAGCTGCACGCGTGCGGTCTCCGCCGCCGCGTCGCCGACGGCGGGAAGCGCCCCGCGCCGTCGCCTCAGCCTCTCGGACCAGCGCGCTCGGACGAAGTCCTTCAAGATGTCCGTCGCCGACAGCGCGCTGGCCTGCGACTTGCCGACCCCGACCAGGATCGCGTCAAACCAAGCGCGCTCACGCGGAGACAGCGCGTCCGCAAACGCGGCAAAGAGGTCTTCGCCCTTCGCGCACTCCTGCCGCCACAGCTCGACGAAACGCGCCGTGAACGCGTGCGTGAAGACAGGCGGCGGAAGGAACTTGCCGATCATGCCATCCAGATCCTGGTTGTATTCGTTCCCCAGCAGGAAGGAACACAGCGCCATCTCCCCGGGAGGCGGCGGCATCGCCTTTGCCGCGTCTTCGCCCGCCAGGCTCTCGCCGGACGGGTCCGAAGGCTCGCCTTCCTCGCGTTCCGCGTCGTCGCCCGGCGTTTCCGCCGCGACGGACGGCGCTGTCCGCGGCGCGTGCTTCGCCTCCACCCGGACGCGGCCCAGCTCGTCGGCCAGCGCCCGCGTCGGCAACCCGAGAATCTGCGCGGCCTCGCCTGTCATCGCGGCCTTCAGCACTTCGTTCGGGCACGCCGCGATGGTCGCAAGGACCTCTCGCGTGATGCGCGCGACGGCATCGACCGACTGGGGGCTCTTCTCCTTTGCCCGTTCGGCGCGCACCTGAAAGGCCATGATCGACTCGGCGTTTTCCAGCATCTTGCGGAAGTCTTCCGCCGGATGCGCGCGCAAGAACGAATCGGGGTCGTCCCCGCTGGGCAGCGAGACGACGCGCACGGGCAGTTCGGCCGCCAGGCAGAGCCGCGCCGACTTGATCGTCGCCGCATGGCCCGCGCCGTCGTCGTCGTAGACGAGCGTCACGAGGTCCGCGACTTTCCGCAGCATCGCGACATGGTCCTCGGTAAAGGCGGTCCCCTGCCCGGCGACGGCATTCGGGAAGCCGCTCGTCTGGAGGCGAATGCAGTCGATCTGCCCTTCGCAGACGAGGGCCTCGTGGTTCTTCTTGTCCTGCGCAATCGCCCGCATGGCCTTGTCAAAGCCGTAGAGGATGCGTTTCTTGCTGAAGACAAGCGTCTCGGGCGAATTCACGTACTTGCCGGAGTTCCTGGACGCGACGAGCTGACGCCCCGAATAGCCGACGACCCGGCCCTGCTTGTCCTTGATGGCGAACATGAGACGCCCGCCGAATCGGTGATAGCCGGGATCCCCGGGGCGGTCGCCTTGCCGGATGACGCCCGCCGCCTCCAACTCCTCCGGCGTGTAGCCGTACTTCTTCGCCCAGCGGAGGATGTTCGCGACGCCGTTCGGCGCGTAGCCGATGAGGTAATCGTCCTGGATCTGCCGCCCGAGGTCGCGTTCCTTCAGGTATGCGCGCGCGCGTTCGCCCTCTTTCGCCTCCAGCAGGCAACGGTGATAGAACTGCGTCAGTTCCGCCAGCAGCGCCAAGATCCGCTTGCGCTTCCCCGCTGACGGGTCTTCCTGCGTCTCGATCTTGACGCCGCACTGGTCCGCCAGTTTCTTCACGGCCTCGACGAACGTCAGCCCGTCCATCTTCTGCACGAACTTGATCGCGTCCCCGCTCTCGCCGCAGCCAAAGCAGTGGTAGTACCCCTTGGCGTCGTTGATGTTGAAGCTCGGCGTCTTCTCGTGGTGAAAGGGGCAGCACGCCTTCTTCGAAGTCCCCGCGACCTTGACGGCGATGCCATACGACGCGATGAGATCCGAAAGATCTGTCCGCGCCTTGATCTCCTCGACCGTCGATTCTGTGATGCCCTTCGCCATGGAGACGGTATTATACCACAATACGCCCTGCCCGTTGCGGGCGGGCGGGCCGTCCCGGGGCCGTCACTTTGCCGGGGAAGCGGATTTGGGGCCTTTCGTCAGGGACAGCTCGTACGCGCGCGAGAAGAGGCGGAAGGAGAGGTCCACGATTTTCCGGCGTTCGCGCCATTCGACGGCCGGGCGGTTGTATTCCGCGAACCACCGCCGCCACGTCTCCACGAGTCCCGCCCGGGCACATGCCGCGAACCAGCGGTCTGCCCCGGCCGATCCCGGGTCTGACCACGGCTTGGTCGCCGACGCGTAGTGCAGCTGGACGATGTGGGCGAACATCTCGTCCCACGCCGGATTCCGACGGCGGTCTTCCGCCGTCATGCGGCCAAACTGGGGCAGGTGCTGAGCAATCGCCATGTAACGCATCGGCAACAGCCGAATCCGGTCCGGCACCGTCAGGTTGATCGTCTCCTGTTCCGGCAGGATGGCGCGTTTCAGGTTCTTCAGGGCGAAGCTCTCCCATTTCGCCTGAATGCCCTCCTTGCGCAGCCTGTCAAGGTTGTAGACCATCAGGCCCGCTCCAATTCGCAAGGCCTCCCGCTCCGCCTGGGTGTATTTCCGCGCGTATCCGCGAATGAACGGACGCCCCGTCGGGAAGAGTCCGCAGCCGTGGGCGGCGGCGTATCCAAGGTCCCAGACGCCGGCGACCATCCAGTCGTCATCCCGTGGAAGCTCGTCCAACACGCTTGCGACGTCGTCTTCGTAAATGACGTCAACATCCGCCACGACGGCCGTCCGGTACTCCTCAAACAGGCTGGGCAAAGCCAGCTTGCGATACAGTTCGGTCGAATAATGGCTCCGCGTGCGGATGCCGTCCCGGAAGCGTGACAGGCTCGGCAGACTCCGGATGTTCAGCCGCGCGTTCGGGAAGCGCGAAACGACCGTCTTCAGCAGTTCCGAGTCTTCTTGCGTCAACCCGCTGCCCAAGACCTCGATGACGTACGACACGTCTTTCCGGCGGGCATGCTCCAGCAGCGAATGAAAGCAAACCGCCGCCGGCAAGACGTAATTGTGGTCAAAGCAATGGATGAGAGGCAAGGTCACGCCAGTTCCTCCGTCCGCTTCGTCAGCGCCGCCGCCGCGTCCGTCAGCCGGCCGCGCACGACGTCCAGTTTCGCGCCATCGATGGGTGAAGACGCCTTCCAGGTCTGCGGTTCCGAAAGGCGAAACGGCTCGCGGCTCTCGCCGACCGCCGAATAGTAGTCAAGGTACTTGAACGCGTTGTCCGCGTCCGACATCCAGGGATGCGTCCATCCGACCCAATGATTCGGCACGCCGTACGCGTCGGCGAGGATCAGGCCGTGCAGGGAACACGAGAAGACCTCTTCGCACGAGACGATGTCCGTGATCACGTCCGACGGCGGCAGTCTCGGGTCGATCAGACGGTATTCGGGGTGCTCTCGGGCGAACGCCGAGGCGGTTCCGTCACCGAACATCGCGACATGCGGCACGAATCCCAGACGGTGCCGTCGCGTTCGCGCGACCGGCATCAGCTGCGGCGTCAGCAGCGCCGGGTCCCCGAACGCGATGTCGTCCCGCGGGTTGACCAAGGCGCCCAGTGAGACGAGTTCGTCCAGCGTTCGCCTTCCGCGCACGGCGAAAGCCCGGACCTTGCGCAGGACGACGTATCCCGCCGCGCCGGACGTCCGGCAGATCAGGCCGCTGCCCCAGACGTTCAGGGGCCGGCGGAACGAGCGCGACAGGAGGCCGCGAACCGGCGTGAGCGCCGACTTCGGGAAAGGACAGGGGCGGTGGAGCATCATCGTGTCGAGGATGGACCCGATTCCGGCCACGGCGGCCTTTCGCGCACGCGCCCACGAAAGGTCCGTCTGCCCGAGATAGCGCGCGCAAACCAAGGGAGAAAGGGCATCTCCAAAGTTCGGTTCGCCATTGTACCAATAGAGGCTCATCGCGGCGGCCGCCTCTCAGTCGGGCTGAAGTTCGCTTCGCTTCTCGTCCTGCCACTTCTGCGCCGCGTCGGGCGTCGTGTACGGCTCGCCCGTCACGAACTCGTAGACGTCCTTCATGGCCTGCACGGCATCCGGGTTCCTGTTGGCCTCAATCACCCGAACCGCCGAGCCGATGACCGACAGCTCATCCGAGAATCCCTTGAGTTGCCCTTCCAGCATCGTCAGCCCGTCCGTGTCGCACGCGCCGCGGATCTGGAACAGCGACTCGATGTAGTCCAGCTTCGCCTTCTCGTCCTCCATCTGCAGGAGAGACTGCTCGACGGCGTCCATCGCGGTCGTCCTGACGTCCTCGTCCGCGTCGGCCAGATACGGCGTCAGCGTGCCGAGCGCCTTCGCGCCGAACCACTGAAGCGCCTCGACGGCCTTCTGGCGGACAGCCGCCGACGGATGGTCGATCAGCTTCTCGGCGAGGCTTTTCACGTCGGACAGCTTCTCCTCGTCCAAGGCCGTCTGAATCTCGTCGATTCGCCGTTGGTCTTCCGCCGAGAGTTCGCTGTCGTTGTCGCTCGCCTCTGCCTCAGACGCGGCAGAGGACGCAGAACCCTGCGCTGTTGGCCGCGCCTCGGCGATGCGTGCGGGGCGCGCCGGCTTTGCGGATGTGCGCGACGCAGCCTCCCCGATCTGCCGCCCCTGCCGATCCGCCGCCGCGTCCGACGCGCCCGCGTCCGTGAACGCGCCGCGCCCAAGCCAGAGCGCCACCCCCGCCGCCAGCGCCACGGTGCCCGCACCCATCAGAACCACTTTTTTATCCACGCGCGTCATCTTCTTTCTTTTACAAGTTTGAGGTGCTATTATAACTGTTTTTTTTTACTGTCAATAGCACCGTTTTGACAAGTTAAAATAAAGCGTTGCGGAGCGGGTCTTTTCAGTTCGACTCGATGTACAGGACATTCCCGACTTTGACGTTCAGCGTCTTCGGACGCCCGTTCACCTCGCCCGTCAGCCTCTCGCCGAACCAGTACGCCCCCATCGCCCACGGCACGTCGCCGCAGCTCGGACAGCCGTCGCCCCAGCCCGGCAGAAGGACGCCCCGATACGTTGCCGTGACCGTCCGCCCGTCCGCGTTCTCCGTCTTGAAGCTGCCGCTCACAAGGCCCGTCTTCCGGTTCAGCGAGAGCTTCGCCCCGACCGCCTTTGCCGCGTTCGGCTCCAGCCGGGCCGTCGTCTCGGAGATGATGACGGGCAAGCCGCTCTCCCAAACGCCCTCGGCGACGAGCTTGTGCCCGACCGCCGTGGAACTGACCGTCTCCAGCAGATTCTGCTTCGCGTCGATCCGCGAGCCGACGACATCGCCGTAGCAGACCTCCGAACACGCCGCCGGCAGGGCCTCCGCGTGCATCCACCACGGCAGGACGGCCGCGTCGCACGTCACGGCCTTCGCCGCGCCGTTGGCCTGAATCCGCAGGACGGCCGTCAAGAAGTCCTTCGACGTGCGGTAGCAGATCGGCAGAAGCGCCGAATCGACGCCGTCAGCCGTCAGGACGGCCGAGCCGCTGAACGACTGCCCGTTCGGCAGGAAGCCCGCATAGCGCATCTTGCCCGTGTGCGCGGCGGAAGCCGTCAGCTCCAGCGTGACGACCGGCGCACCGTTGGCCAGCGCCTCGCCGCCGTCCTCGGCCGGGCGGAACGCCGCCGTGTACGCGCCGACCCACGCCGTCGCAGGATTGTCCCGGCTCCACGCGCGCGGCGCCTCCCCGACCAGCTCATCAGCGAAGTCCGGATCCGACAGCGTCACTTCGACCGCGCCGTCCGGCTGTGCCGTCACGACGAGCGAATAGGGCTTGCGCGAAGCCGTCAGCTCGGCGGCCAACGCGCCTGTCGCGGCGTCGTAGGCGCTCCAGCTCTTGGACGACAGCGAGACGGTGCCGGCCGAACAGCGGTAGTGCGCCGTGCAACGGCCCGTCGGCGCAATCGTCAGGCTCGACAGGACGCCCGCCAGCCGCTTCGACGCCGAATCGACGACCATCAGGTCGGGAACCGTGCGCCGCGCCTTGACGGACGGGTTCGCGCCCGGCGCGGACGGCGCGAGCGTCGCGATGTCCGTCACGGCAAACGCCAGACGGATCGTCAGCCCCGGCTCCGACGTGCGCCCGACGGTCTGCGAAACCTGGTAGACCGCCTCGTACGCCCCGCCTTTCGCCGTCGGCGTGCCGCTCACCACCAGCCGGTCATCGACGAGCCTCGCCGACACGCCGGAGGGGACGGACCCCGAAAGCCTGGCGAGGCGCACGCGGCCTGCCGCCGCGAGGTTCAGCACGGCGACTTCCTGCGAGACGGCGCAGTAGCGCGTCAGGCCCAGAGAAAGCGAATCCGTCTCAAAGCGCGGCGCGTCCGCGCCGACGAGCTGGACCGTGAGCGTGCGGGCGGACGAGTCGGCCTTGACGCCGCCCTCCAGCGCGGCGAACGACAGCGTCACCTTGCCGGACGGACAGTCCACGCGCGTCGGCAGGTCGAGTTCCGCCCATTGGGCACCCGAACTGCGCGAGGGCCAGGCAAGCGTCGGCGACGTGACGAACGCGCCCGCCGTCGTCGCAATCGTGCAGGCGACGTCGCCCGACGCGCCGTCCGTACGCGCCGCCGCCACGCGAAGGTGCGTGCCTTCCTCGGCGATGACGAGGCCCTTCTTCGCCAATGCGGGTTCGGCGTCGGCGAACGCGAGCTTGCCGACGTTGAGCCGGTCGTTGTCCTCAATCGTCAGCGCGAACGCTGCGTCGCCCAGCGTCAGCCGCAGGACCTGCGTGCCGTCCGCGTTGCTGTCATCAAAGACGTCGATCTCGAAGTTCTTCGTCCCCTGTTCGCCGTCGGCCCACGCGACCGTGTCCGCGACGAGGCGATAGCGGTCGGGAAACGCCGTCGAGGCGGCGTCCACGGCGACGGTGACGTTCGTCGCGCCCGACGCGCCGCCCGTGCGGACGGCGGGAACGCGCACGCGCAGCGTGCCGCCCGCCTTCTTCGCCTCCGCCTCGCTGACGGTGCGGGCCGACTCGCCGAAGGAGACCGTCCCCGCGTCGTCCGCCGACTCCGCCGTCAGGTCGTAGATGGCGACCGAGCTTTCGTCCCTGTCCAGGGCGAAGGCCTTGCTCGTCTCGAACGCCTCAAGCTGGATGAAGTACTCAACCGCCGAATCAGACGACAGCTCCTGCGGCGACAGACCGACGCCCGTGGCGAGGTTGCCCTCCTGCATCGCGATCTTCACGGCCTTGCCGCCCGTCACCTGCCACAGGTTCAGGCGCACGTTCGTCTCGTCCGTCTCGCCCGTCCGGCCCTTGACGGCCAGCGTCGTGCGCGTCCAGCGGTCGCGGCCCGTAAGCCGCCAATAGTCCGAGAGGTCGATGGCCGAGACCGTCGAGGTGCGCATGCCGCCGCGAATGTCCAGCGCGCAGTCGTCCGTCGTCGCGGTTTGCCAGTCGCGGTTCAGCTCTTCCGTCGGGTCGTCCGCGAGCAGCAGGATCTCGTCCAGCCGACGCACATAGGCGGCGGCCGCGTGCGCGTCCGTCGGGCTGACGGCGGCGAACTTGTCCAGCCGGCCGATGACGCGACCCGCCGCGTTCTGGACGACGAACGTCGGCACGCCGAGACGCGCCTTGCCCGGCACGCACAGCCCGCCGTTCGCGACGAGGTTCGTGTAGAGGGCGATGTTCCGCGCGAGGACGTCCGCCGCCTGTTCGGGATCGGCCCCCTTGCGCGAGAGATAGCCCGCGCCGCTCTGCACGCGCACGTCGTCGGCGGCGATGTCCGTCCCGTTCGTGACGGTGCTGACATAGCCGTCGAAGGCGTTGAGCTTGTCGTACGTCAGAAGGCAGGTCCAGAGGTTGTAGTGCGGGGCGGGCACGTCGATGAGCGAACAGTACACCCCATTCTTCTCCAGCCAGCCCTCGAAGGCGGGCGTCTCGACGAAATGGCGGTCGGTCTTCACGCAGTCGGGGCACCAGAGCGAGCCGCCGACGAGGTTCAGCGTGAACGACCCCGCCGCCTTGGCGCAGGTCTGCGCGAGGTCAACGTCCATCGTCCACTCGCCCGGCCGGAGCGTCGCTGCGTCCCGCTCGCCGAACCAGAGCGGATTCTTGGGAGCGCATTCCGGCTCCGTCACCACGCGACACGAGGACTCGGCCTGGACCGCGCCCTCTTCACCCAAGAGAATCAAGTCAATGACGTCATCTACACGCAAGTCAGACGGAAGTTCGACGGTCACAAAGGCTTCCGTCTGCCCGCTCGCCCAGTCAATCCGGTTTGTCGCCGCCGTTCGCGGAACGACAAGAAACGTCGGGTTCGTGCGCGAGATCCCGCTCGAACGCCGGATCGGCACGAGAACGGAAGTTGCCGTCGGCAGTGCTTCCAGTCGGTCCGAAGGTGTCTGACCCGCGACAAACGACGTGACCGCCGTGTAGTCCGCAAAAAACGCATTCAGGCACGCCAGCAGCTGTCCAATCGTGTCGTCCTTCGGCTCCTTGATCGGCATATAGCCCTTCCAGCAGCTGAAAGACTGCTTTTCGGGGGCATGGCCGGGCCAGTAGAACGCGACGCGCGGAATCACGCTCCCCTTCGTGAAATCCAAGGCGTCCGCAAGGTCTTTTGAGACGAGCGACTGGTATTTCTTGGGATTGCTCAAATAGCCGGCGATGTTGTCCTTCCGCGCGGCCTTGAGCGAACAGTAGACGAAATCGCCGTGTGCGCGTTTCCAGTCGAGAAACCGCACGTCCTCCTTCAGGCATTGATCGACCGTCGTGCACGAAGAGCAGTCCTCGGCGCCGACAAACAGGAGCAGGGGAACGCCCTGCGCATCCGCATAGGCGCGGCTTTCCGCGAACGAACCGTTCCAGACGCCCGGCACGACCAAGTCGCCCGCGCGCGCTGAAAGCCCGATAGCGACAAGGGCCAAAAGGGCGAAGGCCCTCATTCGACTGACATTAGGGTTCTTCATGGTTTCTCCTCATTTTGATCGCCTTCAGGAGAGCCCCCGAAAGGCCCTTCGCCTGAGGCACGACGATTTCCTTTGAATACGCGCGCAACATGACGAGCAGATCTCGCGAAAAGCCCTCCACGCCGGAAGGGAAGGTAATGGGATTCTCGGCCACGAGCTCCTTCACGGCCGTCGCCCCCATTTCCAGACGGGCATTGTCGCGCATGGAGACGGCAAGGTCCTCTTTCGTCTCGAAAGGATACTTCAGCATCCGGTGAAAGACGACGCGCTGCAGGATGCGGTGCTCCTCGTCGGGATGGTCGTCGTTCGGCCCTTCGATTCGGACAAGCTTAAAGACGGACAGCCCTTCTTCGGAGTCCAGAGGCTCCGACACCTCGCCAGGTTTCAGACGCGAAACCGCCGCCCAGACCGCCGGCTTGTCCGATGAGAAGTCGGATTCTGTCTTTTCCTCGATAAAGCCGTTCTCGTCGCTATTCGCGTCCTGCGAATACTGATGGACGAGGCGCGTGAAATCTTCTCCGGCCCGTGCGCGCTGCGTCACTTCACGCGCGGTCGCCATCAGGGTCTGATTCGTCTTGTCGGCCATTTCGGACAGCGCGACCACGTTTGACCACGCAACGTCAATTTCGCTGTCCTTTACCTTGAAACGAGGCGCATAGTTCTTTTGCAAAAAGCCTTCGACGACCGACGTCCGACGAGCCAATTCTTCGATTGCCCGATAGTCCTCGGGCGAGACGAGTTCGGCGATCTCCTCAAACTTCCCCTTTTTCTGAAACACGCCGCGAGAATAGCGATCTTGAACACGCTTCAAGGTTTCAGGGTCGGACTCAAAATCACGCCCGAGCGCACTGCTTCTGACAAGTAGATAATTGATGGCGTTCTGAAGACTGGCTTTTCGGGCATGCCGTTCAGTCTTGGCGCGGAACTTCGCGTCAGGGGTCTTTCCGTTTCGCGCAAGCCCCGCGCAGACCAAACGGACGCTGGCCGCCACGTCGCAATCCCATTCGGCCCGACAATAGGTCTTCGTCGCGCAAGCGACGAGAACCGCATCCTCCGAGGGGCTTGAGTCTGTCGTTTCTTTCTTGTGCGCATCACACCCCCACACTGCGAGAAGGCCCGCACAAATGAGAAAAAGAGATTGCTCTGTCTTCACGTTTAACTCGAAAGAGGACAGGAAATCACTCTCCTGTCCTCTTTTTTCATGCTGAATCGACAAGAATCGATTACGGAGCAACCGTGACGTAGCACGGAGCCGGAATCACCTTGCTGAGCTTCGCGATGCTGCGCGGCTTCACGGAGAAGGTGCCGACAGCCGGAACCTGGTTGAGATAATCGCCATCCGAACACGCCACGCCACCGACCGTGCAGACGCCATCCATCTCAAACGCCACGTACTCATTCGACTCTTCGCCGTTGATTTCGGCCATGAACTGCGTGTCGATGAGACCCGTAATCGAACCCGAAACCGAGACCTTCGCCGGGGTCTTGAGGGTGAACACGTCATTCGCCTTGTTGTACGAATACTTCGCATCCGTATAGGTGCCAAAGCCGTAGCCAAGGAGTTCAAAGGCATCACCATCGAGGCCGAGATAGGCCGCAACCTTCTTGTTGGTCTTGCTGAAGCGGTAGGCTCCGAACTTCATCACGTCTTCAGGAAGATCGGTGTACTCAACCGCATTGGTCACCGGAGGAAGGACCGCAACGGCCTTCTTGCCCGAACCGACCCAATAGTAGCCGTACTTGAAGGTATCTTCGCAGTCGCACGACGCGAAGATGCCGTTGATCTTGAGCGTGCCCTGCTCAAAGAGGTGGCACGTCTCGCCCTCAGTCGTCGGGCAAATCACGCAACCCTTCGTCTTGGTCGAATCGTAGGTCTTCGGCACCATCGTCTTGAGCGAAATGGCAACGTTGTACATTGAGCCGATGTTGTTCGCTTCAATGTTGTCGCGCATCGTCGGATACGCCGCATACGCACCACCAACCATCGCCGCAGCTGCGGCTGCAATCATGAGTTTCTTCATGTTGTTTGTTTTCCTAATTTGGCCTTTTCTCTCGGCGCGGCGAACCATCGCCTTGCCTCAACCGGAGCGACCCGGGCGATCCTTTCATTTCGGCGGTATCTTGCCGACCCACTTTGTTATACCCGCGTGAACACGGTCGGCACACTAGTCATGCCATTCAGCCCAGTTCAAAGGTTTGAGTTTCGCATTGAACCCGACCGCGCCTTCTCCTGTCCAAAGGTCAACTTTCATTGCTGCCCGGGATATCCTAGGCCCGGACACCCTGTCCGAATCCCCTCTTCCTCTCAAAGACGGATTGAATTATACTATATCTGACGCGCCACGGTCAAGGGGGCTAATTGACTTTTTTCTGAAAGGGAAATAGGGCTGGGGAAGCGGAGCGGAAGAGAGGGCGCAAGGCGGGCGCAGAGAGACTTTCTCACAAATAGAGAGAGCCTTGCAGGATGATAGGCTTTCTGCGGGATGGACCCGTCCCTGCGCCCCCTCTGCGCCAGCGGCGAAGCCGCGCTTTGCGGCAAAGGACGAAGTGGCGGGGCGAATGAAGGGGGCTTCGGAGCGACCTCGGCGGGCTTCGTTTTTCAAAGTCTTAGCCGCAGAGAGGGCGCAAGGCGGGCGCAGAGAGACTTTCTCACAAATAGAGCCTTGCAAGATCATGGGCTTTCTGCGGGATGGACCCGTCTTTATGCCCTCTCTGTGCCAGCGGCGAAGCCGCGCCTTGCGGCAAAGGACGAAGTGGCGGGGCGAATGAAAGTGGCTTCGGAGCGGCCTCGGCGGGCTTCGTTTCTCAAGTCTCAGCCGCAGGGAGGGCACAAGGCGGGCGCGGAGAGACTTTCTCACAAATAGAGCTTTGCAAGATCATGGGCTTTCTGCGGGATGGCTTGGTCTTTGCGCCCCCTCTGTGCCAGCGGCGAAGCCGCGCCTTGTGGCGAGAGAACGAAGTGGCGGGGCGAATGAAGGTGGTTTTGGAGCGGCCTCGGCGGGCTTCGTTTTTCAAAGTCTCAGCCGCAGAGAGGGCGCAAGGCGGGCGCAGAGACGTCTTCGGTTTCATGTCGACAGGAAAGGCACGTGGGCAGGGGCGGTCAACCGCGATTTTCAGGACAATGACGATTTCCGCCCGTACGCGTCAATCGGCGGCGACCGTCTGGACGCGCCCGAAAAGAGGCGTCTCCATGCGGATGGAAGAGGTGTCTCCATGCGGATGGAAGGGGTGTCTCCATGCGGATGGAAGAGCCGCCCCCATGCGGGAGGCACAGCACCGGGCGTTCTTGGGCATTGGGCGGCGTTTACCGTATACTACCCGCCATGAACGCATTTACCGGCTCATTGCAACGGAAAGGCCGCCGTTACTATCTCGTGGTCACGCTCCATCGTCGTCAGAAGTGGATCTCCCTGAAGACGGACAACCTCCGCGTCGCGCGCCTTCGCGCCGCGCAGATCCAGCCGCGGGACCCTGACGACGAGAACAAGTGGCTTGCCCAGCTCATCCGCCTTGGCGAGATGGCGCAAAGCCGCCTCAGCAGGGAACGCGCACAGACGCGCATCCCCTGGCGCTGCCTGTGGACGTCTTTTCGCGCGCAATCGCCGCTTCCGATTCCGGAGGCGAGCGCCACGAGCTATCGCCGATGGATCGAGATTCTTGCGGGACTCGTCCCGACGCGCCGCCCGCCGGCCGCGTTGACGGCGGCGGAAGCGAAGCGGATCGCCGACGAACTGCGGGGGCGCTATCTCTCAGCCCCGCGCATGCTGCGTTTCTTCCGCCGCGTCTGGCACGTCCTTGAGTGGAATGAGTCCGTCTGGAATCCCGTCGCGTCTCCCGGACTGTCCGTGCGCAGCGAACGCGAACACGAATTCTACCGTCGCCTCGAAACCCACGAGGTCCTGCGCCTCGTCAACTACTTCCTCGCGCGGCAGACGGCGCGCGCCTATGCGGACATGATCGTCATCGGCTACTATACGGGGCTTCGGCTGTCGGACGTCGCGGAGCTGGAGCGATCCGAAGTGGCTTCCGGCGGGCGTTTCCTCGTTCTTCAGCCCAACAAGACGCGCCAGAGCAAGCGGCGGCTTCTCCGCATTCCGCTGACCGGCCTCGCCGAGGCCTGCGTACGGCGTCTTCTTGCCACGGCGAACGGCGACAGGTACCTTTTCGCGGGCAAGGCGCGGCGAAACCCGACGAAGGCCATCGGACGCGCCTTTCGGGCGTGCGGCGTCCTGAAGCAGGGGAACGGCCGCGCAAGCTTCCACTCGCTGCGCGCGACGTTCATCTCCCTCATGGACGAGGCGGGCGTTCCGCCGCATGTCACCGACGCGATCACCGGACACGCCGGGGGCGGCATGCACGCGCGCTACACGCAGCCGTCGGACGCCGCGCTCGTCCAGGCCGTTTCGCGCGCGATTCCGCCGCTGTCCCCTCGCTTTCCCGCCATGTGCGCGACCGGCCCGTTAGAAGCCCATGAGAACGCCGAACCGCCGTCTTCGACGGCCTTTTGAAGGGAAATGCGCGGCCCTTCGCCCGCGCCGCGACGGGACCCGGATTAGAAGCGCGTTAGAAACGACCGTCCAATCCCCGTGGTTTCGCCGTTTCCCTCGGACAGGGTGTCCGAATCCTGACAGACGGCGAAAGGGCCGTCATTCGTAGCGCAGACAGTCGATCGGGTTGAGCTTCGACGCGCGATACGCCGGGTAGAACCCGAAGAACATGCCGACAAACGCCGAGAAGAGGAATGACCAGACTGCAGACGACACCTCGATGACGATCGGCCAATGGTTGATCTCGCCGATCGCCCGCGCCGCGCCCACGCCCACGCCCACGCCGATCGCCCCGCCGACCGTCGAGAGGACGACCGCCTCCAGGATGAACTGCCAGAGGATGCACGCGGGCGTCGCGCCGATGGCCATGCGCAGCCCGATCTCCCTGATGCGCTCCGTGACCGAGACGAGCATGATGTTCATGATGCCGATGCCGCCGACCAGCAGGGATATCGCCGCGACCGCCGTCAGGAGAACCGTCATGAGGCCCGTCACCGAGCCGATCGTGTTCATGATCTCCGTCGTGTCACGCGTCTCGAAGTCGTCGTCCTCGTAGTCCGCCAGCTTGTGCCGCTGACGCAGAAGCGCCGTGACCTCGCGCTTCGCCTCCTCGACGTCGTCCATCGAGCGAAGCGAGACGTTCATCATGTTGATGGAGCGGAACTTCGAGCGCTGGAGCACGCGCCCGACCGTCGTGTACGGGGCCATCACGGTGTCGTCCTGGTCCTGGCCCCAGCCGTTGGCGCCCTTCGGCTCCAGCACGCCGACGACCTTGAACGGCATCGCGCCGATGCGGATCGTCTGCCCGACGGCGTCCTCGTCCTCGGCGAAGAGGTTGTTCTTCACGGTCGTGCCGATCACGCAGACGCGGCGCGAGGCCTGCTGGTCCGACTCCTCGAAGAAGCGGCCTTCGGCGACCTGCCAGTTGCGGATTTCCGGCATGTCGCAGCTCACGCCCGAGACGCGCGCGTTCCAGTTCCGGTTCTCGCGGATGAGCTGGGCGTTCACGTTCACCGTCGGCGAGACGGCCGCGACGAGATGCCCCAGTTCGCGGCGGATCGCCTCGGCGTCGCCCGCCGTCATCGTCTGCCCCGCGCCCATGCCGCTTTTGACCTGGCCCTTGCGGTGCCGGTCGGGAAAGACCATCATGAGGTTGTTGCCCATCGACGAGATCTCCTTGACCATCATCGTCGAGGCCCCCTTGCCGATCGCGAGAACGGCGATCACCGCGGCGATGCCGACGATGATGCCGATGCACGTCAGGAGCGACCGCGTCTTGTTGCGGAGAATCGCGAGAACCGCGACCTTGAAGATCATCACGATGTTCATCCCGGACCTCAGACCTCCAGCCCTTCGTCCTCGGCGCAGCCCAAGACGAGATTCATGTTCTGGATCGCCGCGCCCGACGCGCCCTTGCCCAGGTTATCGAAGCGCGAGACGAGAAGGACGCGCGCGTCGTTGCCCACGACGGAGACCTCCATCGTGTCGCGGCCCGACAGGCCCGCCGACGAGAGAAAGCCCCCTTCGGCCGCCGCCGGGTCTTCGACAAGGCGCACAAGCCCGTCCGCGTAGGCGGCGCGGTAGACCGCCCGCAACGCGTCCAGCGCCCCGACGCCGCCGGGCAGCGCGAGCTGAGACGCGGCCAGCGGAACCGTCACCTCCATTCCGCTGTAATGCGGCACGACGACCGGCGAAAAGCACGGGGCGCGTTCCAGCCCGCAGACCGCCGTCATCTCGGGCAGGTGCTTGTGCGTCTGCCCGAGCGCGTATTGCCGCCCGCCCGAGAGGAGCGGATTCGCCGCCGCGCCCTCATCCTCATATTCGGCGATCATCTTCTTGCCGCCGCCAGAATAGCCGGTCAGCGAGAAGGCCGCAAGCGTCGCGTCGGGCGGCAAGACGCCCGCGCGCACCAAAGGCTCGACCAGCGCGATGAACCCGCTCGCGTGGCATCCGGGGTTCGCGATGCGCGTCGCGCGGCGAATGCGCGCGCGGCGGCCGGCCAGTTCGGGAAAGCCATATTCCCAGCCGGCGGCCGTGCGATGGGCGGTGGACGTGTCGATGACGACCGTCTGCGGATTCTCGACCATCCGGACGGCTTCAATCGCCGCCGCGTCCGGCAGGCAGAGAAACGCGACGTCCGCCGCGTTCAGCGCCGCACGCCGCGCTTCGGGATCCTTGCGAACCTCGTCCGGCAGAACGACGACCTCCAAGTCCCTGCGCACGGACAGGCGTTCCCGGATCCGAAGCCCCGTCGTGCCCGCGCTGCCGTCAATGAAGACCTTCTTCATGCTGTTTTCAACTTCCTTTGACTCTGGTCCGGCACATTATACCATACGCCGCGTCCGCGCGGCAAATGCGGCTTGCCGATTCGCCAGGGATTTCAGGCGGTCGCCCTACCGGTTCGACTTGCTCTTGCGGACGAGGGCCATCGCCGTCGGGACGGCAAAGGCGAGCGCAAAGGCCAGCGCACCGACCGCGCCTTCGAGCGTCACCCGCCAGGGGAGGACGAAATGATGCGGAAGCCCCGGCCAGATGGCCCCCGTCTTGAACGTGAACAGCCAGCCGATCAACGCGCCGACCGGAAGCCCCAGCCCCATGCCGACCAAGGCCGTCCGAATCGCCGAACACGCCAAACGCCACGCCAGCTGGCCTTTTGTCGCGCCCACCGCGCGAAGCGTCTGGAACTCGCGCCGACGCGCATCCACCTCGGCGACAAGCTGGGCCACGAACCCGATGGCGAGAATCGCGAGGAAGACAAACGGCACGCGGGCGGCCTGACCGATCACGTCACTGCCGTGCGCCAATGTTCCGTCGGCGATCTCGTCGCGCGCATGAAGCCGCACCGTCGCGGCGGACGGATTGCCCAGGCGCCGCGCGATTTCGGCTTCAACCAGGCGTCCCGCCGGAAAGACCCCGTGCTTTCGGAGAAACGCCGCGTCATAATCGACCCAGAGATGCGTCATCGGCGCCGAAAGGGACGGATCCGTGACGAACGTGCGGAAATCGACCACCCCCATCGTGTCAAGCGAACAGAAGACGGGACCGTCCGTCTGCGGAGACGCGCCATTGAGCCCGCGCACAAGCCCCCGGCTTGTCACCATGTGCCAGTTGAGATCCACGACACCCGCAATCGGAAACGACAGCTCCGTCGGCGGCGCACCGCGTCGGCCCGGCTGAAGGACCTTGAGCGAATCCCCCGCGTGCAAGCCGTGCGCAACGGACATCATCTTCGTGATGACGACCGAATCCCCCGAACGCAACGCCGCCTCCGCCGTCTCCCACGAGCCTTCGGCAAAGCGGAACTCCGGCAGGAACTCCGCCGCGAGGAAGAGCGCGTTGCGCCGCGCGTCCTGAGCCAGCGGCAGCTGGCGCGGGACCAGTTCGGAAATGCGCCGAACGCCCTCGACGTCGCGCAGTTTCTCGACATCCCAGCTGGAGACGCCCCCCGGCAAGAGCGAGACGATGGCATCGGGCCATTCGGGAGACGGGATGAACGCGCGCATCAGCGAAGCCCCCCAGACCTCGACGGCGACGAACGCGGCGAAACCGCACGCAAAGGCGATGACCATGCCCTTGCGCCGTGGACGCGCCTGAAACGCGGCAGACGCCAACGGGCGCACCCGCAACGCCGGGGCCAACGCCAACAGGACCGACAGCAGGACGACAAGCGGCAGCGCGGCCAGCGTCAGGCCGATCCAGCCGCCGTCCGGCGCCCAGCCGACGGGGAACGCGACAGGATCGCACGCGACATAGGCCGCCAGCGCGCCGAGAGCCACGACAACGCCCACGAGCCAGCCGACCAGCCCCGCGCAAATGGATTCCGCCGCGACAAAAGCCACGACCCCGCCGCGCGTCAGGCCGACCGTCCGCAAGGTCATGAACGTCGGGCGGTTCGATTCGACGGACAGCAGAAGCGAATTGACAAGAAGCGAGAGCGCCGTCAGGAACGCGGCGGCCAGCAGAAGCGGCGTCGCATAGTCCATCCGCTTCTGGTCGTCGCCTTGGAACGCGCGAATGACGCGTTCCGAACGGGGCGTCAGGAGATCCGGCGTCACGTCGCCGGGCATTTGCCGAAAGAAGGCGACCGCCCCCAGCGGCTCCTCCCGAAAAGCCGAGAACGCCGCGGGGTTCGCCAATACGGACGGGAATTCGCGCGGCAGGCTACCGCCGTCCAGATAGCCGACAATCGTTGCCGTCATCGTGCCGCACCGCCCCACGAACTTGACCGACGAGCCGAGCGGCGGCTCCGGCACGCGCCCGAACCGCCGCATCGTCCGTCGGACGCAGACGACCTCGGGCGCGCGCGACGCCGCATCGACCCAACGGCCTTCCGCCAGCGAAACCACGCCATAGACATTCGTCGGCGGCGCCTCCGCCAGCAAGGCCCGCATGGGAGGGCCCTGCATCACGCGCCCGTTCGGGCGGTAGTCGATCGTGAGGTTCAGGGCGCGCAGACGAAGGTCGGGAGAAGCCGATGCGCGGACGGCCTGGGGAGGAGGCTCGGACATGCTCGGCCGACGGCCAAACGTCAGGCCTTCCGTCTGCCACGCGGCCCACGGCGCACACGCGACCGCCGCCAGACGCGGCGCCTGCGCCCGGTTCGTCGCGACGAGCGACGTCATGAAGACAAGCGCCCCCACGGCGACCGCCAGCCCCGCGACGGCGCAGACGAAACGCGCCTTTCCCCGGCGTAGCCCCTTCAGCATGAGCCTGACAACCATCATTAAAGGGGAATTCACTCGCACATCTCCAGATACCGCTTTGAGATCGCCGCAGGGTCGTGGTTCGTCGGCAGGTCCGCCGCGATCCCCCCGTCTCGGAGGAAGCAGACGCGCGTCGCGGCGGCCGCCACGACGGGATCGTGCGTGACCATCAGGATCGCACAGCGTTCCGTTCGGTTGAGGTCCTGCAGCAGTTCGCAAATCGTCTGCGACGTCTTCGCGTCAAGATTGCCCGTCGGTTCGTCGGCCAGAATGACGTCCGGGCGCGCAAAGAGCGCACGGGCGATGGCGACGCGCTGGCGTTCGCCACCGGAGAGTTCCGACGGCAATCGACGCTCCTTCCCCGCAAGACCCAGCTTCGCGATCAGCTCCGCCAAGCGCGCCGCATCCGGGCGGTCATGGTCCAGACGGACAGGCAGGACGATGTTCTCGCGCACGGACAGCGTTTCAATCAGGTTGAACGCCTGAAAGATGACGCCGACATGCCGCCGACGGAACTTCGTGGCCGCCGTGTCGCCCATCGCCGTCACCTCCGCGCCGCCGACCGCGATTCGCCCGCCCGTGGGCAGGATCAGCCCCGCCGCCACGTGCAAGAACGTCGATTTCCCCGAGCCGGACGGCCCCATCAGGGCCACGAACTCGCCCGGCTGAATCGCCAAGGACAGGTTCTTCAGGACCTCGACACGCGCCGCGCCCTTTCCATAGGCGCAGCACACGCCCTCCGCTTTCAATGATGCATTCACGTCTTTCGCCTTTCCGCCCTTCTCACCGACACAACGCGAGACAGATCATCGCGAAACTCGTGCAGAGGACGGGATCGGCCTCCCAGAAACGGTTGTTGTCGTTCACCCAGCTGCCATCCGCCTTTTGCAGGGAAAGCAGCTTGCCTGAAAGTTCCTCCTTCCAGTCGATGGTCCGCCCGTCCGGCGCGACAAGCGTCTCGACCCCAGCGGCCTGCAAGGCTCGCGCCAGGATGTCAAAGTAGTAGTAGAGCCCCTGATTGCCCATGCCGGGGTTCTCATCGACCGACCAATAGCGCGAACAGTAGTCCAGCGCGTTCCGAACGCGCGGGTCGCCTCGCGTCAGCTTCGCCGAGCACATCGAGAGAACCGCCGCATAGCTCATCGACCCATAGGCGCGAAGATGGACCTTCCCCGCCCTGTTCGTCACGCTCCCGCCCTGCGGCGTGCGTTCGTTATAGGCGGCGCCACCCTTGTCGGGGCCGTCCGTCTTCTGCAGGTTCTCGACATAGGCAATCGCCCGCGCCCAGTCCAGATCGACCTTCCGCCCGCCCGTGCGCAGTTCCTCCAGCGAAGCCGTGCGCGCCATGGCGTCCATCGCGTAGGACGTGTTGGACAGGTCGGCCGAGCGACGGCGCGAGGCGCGGTCATACCCGAAGCCGCCCGCCAGCGTGTCGTCACCCACCAGCTGAGACGCGGCAATGTATTCGCGCGCCTTCAGAAGCGGGGCCGCCGGCGCAAGCTTCGATTCGAAAAGGGCCATCAGGCAGACGGACGTATTGTAATTGCCAAGGCCGGAACCGCCGCGTCCCGGCTTGGGGACATAGAAGCCGCCGTCCGCGCGCTGGGTGCGGAGAACGAACGCCGCCGCCCGTTCGCGCGCCGTCGCATCTGCGGAACCGGACGGCACGGACGACAACGCCCAAAGCGGCAATGCCGTCAGCGCCGGCATTTGCGGGTCGGAGAAATGTCCGTCAGCCGCCTGCTGCGCAAGCAGAAACGCCGCGCCTTTCGACAACGCGTCCTCAAGTGACGCCCGTGACGCGCCGCTAAGCGTGCACGCCACGAGCAGACAACCGCAAAACCAAACCTTCTTCATGGATTCCATACCTTACTGCCCTGTTAAACGACACAACGGGCGATTCGGTTCGTTTTGGTGCGACTGACTGGGATCGAACCAGCAACCTTCGGCTTCGGAGGCCAACGCTCTATCCAGTTGAGCTACAGTCGCAGACGCTCATCGCCTGAACGGCAATTCGGCAAAACGGCAAATATTATACCATATTGTCCGACAGTCGGACAAGTGGCACACCCCGCCGTCTACAAGGCGCGGCGGGCGTCGTACGGAGAGCGTCCGCCTCAGTCGGTCTCCGCTGAGAGCAGTTCGAGAAGGCGCGCCTCGTCAATGACTTCCGTCCCGAGCGCACGAGCCTTCTCCGTCTTCGTCGCGCCGACGTTCGCGCCCGCGACAAGGTAGCGCGTCTTTGAGGTCACGGCACTCTGGACAATGCCGCCCGCCGCCTCGATGAGCCTCGCGTAGTCGCCGCGCGGCCGCGAGAGCGTACCCGTCAGGACACAACCGGCACCGACGAGAGGGCCCGCCGCCCGCACCGCCGTCGGACGCTCGGAGACCGGGTCGATTCCAAGTTCGGACATCCGCGACGCAAACGACCGCCCGTAATCGCTCGCGAAGAAGTTCAGGACCGCCCGCGCCGCCTCGACCTTGATCTTCAGGATTTGCCGATCCTTCCCCTTGCGCGCGTCATTCGCCAGGACCTCCTTCAAGACAGGCGAATCCGAAATCTGGGAGAATCGCTCGTGCGCCGCCGCGATGTCCTTCGCCACGGTCACGCCGACATTCGGGATGCCAATGGCAAAGAGCCAGCGATGCAACGGCAGAGACTTTGCCGCCTCCAGCGCATCTTTCGCCGTCTGCGCGTTCTTGCCGAAGCGATGCCCCGAAATCTCCAACGCATAGAGATCGACGACCCGCAACGTGAAGAGGTCAAGCGGATCGGCTATCATCCGCTTCTCCACCAGCGCGTCAACGACCGCTTCCCCCAAGGCCTTTACGTCCAGCGCGTTGCGCGAGGCGAAATGCTCGACGCGCCGCGCGAGCTGCGCGGGACAGGCCGGGTTCACGCACCGCACCGCCACTTCGCCCGCTTCGCGCACGACCGCGCCACCGCAGACCGGACAGGCCGTCGGCATCGCGAAGATCCTCTCCGCCCCCGAACGCTTCTCGACGATGACGGAATCTATCGCGGGAATCACGTCGCCCGCCTTCACCAGCCAGACATGGTCTCCGATGCGAATGTCCTGCCGCGCGATCTGGTCCGCGTTGTGCAGAGTCGCGCGGGCGATCGTCGAACCGGCGAGCTCCGTCGGGCGAAGCTCGGCGACCGGCGTCAGGATGCCCGTGCGCCCGACTTGAACGGTGATTGCCTCCACAACCGTCTCCGCGCGCTCTGGCTCGTACTTGTAGGCGCGTGCCCATCGCGGTCCGTGGGCCGTCGCGCCCAGAGGCTCGTAGAAACGCCGTTCGTCAATCTTGACGACGGCACCATCGATCTCGAAGCGAAAGGAATGGCGTTTCTCCTGCAGCGCGTCAATGGCCGCGAAGACCTCGTCCATCGTCCGACAGCGTGCAGACCACGGCGCGACCGGGAAACCCCACGTGCGAAACGCGGCAATCATCTCCGAATGGGACGCGAAGCCATCGCAACCGACGCCGCCCGCGTTGTAGATGATGACGTCCAGCGGACGCTGGGCCGTGACCTTCGGGTCCAGCTGCTTCAGCGACCCCGAACAGGCGTTGCGCGGGTTGGCGAATTCCTCCAGACCCGCCTCCGCCTGCCGGCGATTGAGTTCGACGAAGCCCTCCCGCGTCATATAGGCCTCACCGCGCACCTCCAGCTCGCGCGGCGCGTCGGGCGGCAGCATCCGGGGAATCGTCCGAATCGTCCGGACATTCGCCGTGATGTCGTCGCCGATCGCCCCGTTGCCGCGCGTCGCCGCCTGCACAAGCCGCCCGCCCGAATAGCGGAGCGAGAGCGAGATTCCGTCGATTTTAGGCTCGACGACATAGGTGAAGCCCGCGACCGTCTTGCGGATGAACGCGTCGAACTCGGCAAGTTCCGTCTTCGCGTGCGTCTTGTCCAGCGACTGCATCGGCGGATGATGCGTCACCTTTGCAAAGCCTTCGGAGACGCCCCCGGCGACTTTCCGCACGGGGGAAGACGCGTCACGGAACTCGGGGTTCGCGTCCTCCAGTCTCAGCAGTTCCGCCTCCCAGAGATCATAGTCACGGTCGCCAACCGTCGGCTGCTGAAGGTCGTAGTAATCGCGGTTCGCCTTTTCAATGAGCCGCCGCAGTTCGTCAATGCGCACCTTGATCTCGGTCTTCGTCATTTGAGCCACCGTACCCTGTCACAAACGGAAAGAAGTACCCGAACGGAACACTCGGGTACTTCTCTCTTCGTCTAAGGCGCCAAAACTTAGGCTTCGGGCTTGGTCTTCTTCAGACCGAGGCCACGGCTGCCTTCCTTCCACTCCCCACGCTTCTGGAGGAGGTCAACGCGCTCGAAACGCTTCAGAACGTTGCGTTTCGAAGTGATCTTGCCGGAACCCTTGAGAGATGCATGCTGGCTCATTTTCTTTTCTTCCTTTCTCAGTCAACGGGTGGGTAGTATATCATTTCTCGACGGGCTTTTCAACCGCCGCCGGCAGAAGATGCTTATACTCCTCGGAAGCCTCGATCTTCGCCGCCTGCACCTGTTCCAGCACAAACTTCTGCGCGAACGCGCGCTCGTCTTCGCTCTCGAGCTTCTTGGCGAGCTCATCCTTGTCGGCCGTGGTCATCCCCGAGGACTTCACGAGGATATGGCTCGCCTGGACCTTCTCGGGCTCAGCCGGCTTGTCGCCCTTCGCCGCAACGGCCGGAATCTTCTTCGTCACGAGGATGAGGTGATGGCCGAACTGCGTCTGGACAGGATCGGAGACCTTGCCGACCGGCAACTTGAACGCCACCGCGTCAAACTCCTTGACCATCTGCCCCGGCGTGAACTCGCCCAGATCGCCGCCTTTCGCCGAAGACGGACACTCGGAACTCGCCTTTGCAAGTTCCGCAAACTTCGCCGCGACGTCCTTGGCGGGCGTCTTGTCGAGCTCGGTCTTGAAGCCCTGGATCTTCGCCAGCGACTTCTTGCCGTTCTCGGCGGCCTCGTCAATCTGCTTCTGCGCCTCGGCCTGATAGTCTTTCTTCTCGCGCTTGGACTGATAGTCCTTCATCATCTTGTCAATGAGAATGCCGTTCTCGAACTCCTGCCGCGCACGGTCCTCGCCGAGCGGGAACTTCTTGAAGTAGTCCTCGATTGACTTCGGCGCGTCGGGCATCTTCTCCGCCGCCTTGAGGAACTCGGCTTCGCGCGCCTTGCGGTCCTCGTCCGTCACGGCAAAGCCGTCAGCCTTCGCTTTCGCGACGAGCACGTTCTCAATGATGAAGCTCTGCGCAATCTGGTTGCCGAACATCTGCCGCGCGTAGGCGAGACGATTCGTCGGGATCTTGTCGCCCTGCGCGGCTATGATCTTCTCGACATCGGACGCGATCTCCGACTTCAAGAGCGTCTTGCCGTCAACCGTCACGGCCGGGTCGACCAGCTTGCGCTCGCACCCAACCAGCACCGCACCGGCCAGAAGCGCGGCGCCCATCATCTTCATGTTCATCATAGTTCTCGTTTTCTTTCCTTGGTTTTCAAAATCAATGAGAGGACCGCCCGCCGTACATCGGAGGCACAATCCAAGTGGAATTGATAGAATACACCAATCACCCGTGCCGCGTCAAGGGGGATTTGCGGATTTTCGGCATTTTCCGTCGGATTCCGCAAATAGGCGGCGACGGCACGCGAGACGGGAATCATCCGCTCGCCCCGCAACCGGAAGACGCCCGACTCGGCTTCGATCTCCGGCGAAAGCCCGAGAAGGTGCAGAACCTCCAGCTCAAAGCGGAGAAAGCGCGGTACGAGCGAAACGGACAGGGAGTCGTCGCACGCCCCTGCCAGCGCGTCCAGCGCTTCCGTCAGCAGCTCATACCACGCGGCGCATTCCGGGCCCGTCGGCACGTAGTCCAAGACGAGTCGCCGAAAGTAGCCCGCCAGCGCCAGCGCACGGAAATCATCCCGAAGCGCATCGCGGCGGTCAAGCGGCAGACAGTCTCGAAGCGCGTGAAGCTCGCCGCGCGCACGGCCATAGTAAAGGATGTCACACGTGTAGTTGAGGTCGTACTGCCCGAGGAAAAAGCTCTTGGGGCGCACGGCCCCCCTCACGACCGTCCCGACCTTGCCGCGCGGCGTCAGCCACGACACGATGTGGCTTGTCCGCGACCACGGATGGATCGACAGGCACACCGCTTCAGACCGGACCGTCTCACCCGCCACGTGCGCACCTTCAGCGGCTGAGAATCTCTTCGCGCACGGCCTTGGGCGCCAGCTCGAACTGGTCCGTCTCCATCGAATAGGAGGCGCGCCCCTTCGTGAGCGAGCGAATCGCCGTCGCGTAGCCGAACATCTTCGCGAGCGGAACGCGCGCGTGGATGACCTGGAGGTCGCCGCGCATGTCCATGTCGAGAACTGTTCCGCGACGGCTGTTCAAGTCGCCGAGAATCTCGCCCACCGACTCGGGCGGCGTCGTGATCTCCAGCTTCATGATCGGTTCGAGGAACTCGGGCGCGGCGGCCTCCGCCGTCTCGCGAAAGCCCATCATCGCCGCCGAACGGAATGCGACCTCATCCGAAATCTCAGGATCGACCAGCGTGGCCGACAGACACGTCACTTCCACGTCCGTCATCGGATAGCGCGCGAGGACGCCCGTCGCCACGCCGTCTGCCAAGCCCTGGCGGACGCACTCCTGCAGATTCCTGTCCATCACGAGGTTGACGAAATCGCGCGCCAGCCCAACTTTGACGCCCGTGCCGCGCACCATCGGCTTGACCTCGATCTTCAGTTCGACCGCATGGCGTTTGCCGCCGAGCTCGCGGTCGAACAGGAAACTCTTGACCGCCGGACGCGTCACCGTCTCGCAGTAGCTGACCATCGGCTTGCCGACATTTGCCGCGCACTTGAACTCGCGCTTCAGACGGTCCACGAGAATCTCCAGATGCAGCTCGCCCATGCCGGAGAGGATCGTCTGCCCCGTCTCCTCGTCTTCACGGAACTGGCACGTCGGATCTTCCGCCGCAAGCGACTGCATCGACGCGACGAGCTTGTCCTTGTCCGCGCTCGACTTTGGCTCGATGGCAAGGAACATGACTGGCTGCGGCGCGACAATGCGCTCCAAATAGCACGGCTTCATTTCCGAACAGAGCGTGTCGCCCGTCGTCACCTCCTTGAGGCCGATGACCGCGCCAATGTCGCCCGCGCGCAGCTCCTCCACCTCAATCTGGTCGTCGGCAAAGAGGCGGACGATCTTCATGATGCGCTCGCGCTTCCGCGTGCGCGGATTGTAGGCGTTCGCGCCCTTCTTGAGGACGCCGCCGTAGACGCGCACGAAGTAGAGCTTGCCGACATAGGGATCTGTCGCGATCTTGAAGACCAGCGACGTCAGAAGTTCCGAATCGTCCTGCTTGCGCGTCACGCGTTCGCCGCTCTTGAGATCCGTCCCCGACACAGGCGGCCGGTCAAGCGGGGACGGCAGATAGGCGCAAATCGCGTCGAGAAGCGGCTGGACGCCCTTGTCGCGAAGCGACGTGCCGCAGAGGACGGGCACAAGGCGCCCGGCAATGACGAGACGGCGGATGGCCGGGACGAGCTCTTCCGCCGAGAGATCGCCCTTCTCCAAGAATGCCTCCATCACGCCCTCGTCCAAGTCCGCGACCTTTTCCACGAGTTCGGCGCGCGCGAGTTCCGCGTCGTCCTTCATCTCGGCGGGTATCTCTCCGACCGTGAACGTCTTGCCCTCCGTCGCCTCGTCATAGACGACGCCCTTCATCCGAATGAGGTCAATGACGCCCCTGAAGTCGTCCTCGCGGCCGATCGGCAATTCAACCGGGCACGCGGGGGCCCTCAGCTTCGCGCGCATCTCCTCGACAACACGCGCGAAATCCGCGCCCATGCGGTCCATCTTGTTGACGAACGCGAGACGCGGCACGCCGTAGCGGTCAGCCTGACGCCAAACCGTCTCGCTCTGCGGCTGGACGCCGCCGACGGCACAGAAGACGCAGACCGCGCCGTCCAGAACACGCAGCGAACGCTCGACTTCCATCGTGAAGTCAACGTGTCCGGGCGTATCGATGATGTTGATCGCATGGCCCTCCCACGTGCAGGAAATCGCTGCGGACTGGATCGTGATGCCGCGCTCCTTCTCCTGGACCATGAAGTCCGTCGTCGTGTTGCCGTCGTGGACGTCGCCGTGCTTGTGGATCTTGCCGGTATAGAAGAGGATGCGCTCGGTCGTCGTCGTCTTGCCCGCGTCAATGTGGGCGACGATGCCGATGTTTCGTACATTGGAAAGGTCAGAACTCATGTGCGTATTATACCATATAAGATGGTCGAGCCACCCGCGCGGCTCAGCTGATCGGATCGGGGACGAACTCGCCCTGCTCGGGCATCTGCTCGGACGACTCGAAGTTCTTGACCGACTTGGAGCGCGGTTCGCGGTCCAGGAAACGTGTCCATTCGCGAATGAAGCTCATCTCGACCTCGCCGGTCTCGCCGTTGCGGTTCTTGGCGATGTCCACAATCGCCAGCGTCTTGTCATCCGCGTTGTCCGCGCCAGCCGTCCGGCTCGGGCGGCGCAGGAGAAAGACGACGTCCGCATCCTGTTCGATCGCGCCCGAGTCGCGCAGGTCCGACAGCTTGGGCTTCTCGTTCTTGTCGCCGCGCTGCTCGTTCGCGCGCGAGAGCTGGGAAAGGACAATGACGGGGACCTTCAGCTCCTTCGCCATCGCCTTGATCTGCTGGGAGATCATCGAGACCTCGATCTGACGGCTCTGGCGCGCGCCCTCGCGGCAGTTGCAGAGCTGAAGATAGTCGATGACGATCAGCTCAATGCCATGCTGCTTCTTCATGCGCCGCGCCCGCGCCCGCAAGTCCATCACGTCAAGGCCCGCCGTATCGTCCACATAGATCGGCGCGCTCTTCAGCTCGCCGCTGGCGCGCAGAAGATTGTCCGTCATCTCGATCTTCTCGCGCTTGGGCACGAGATCCCGGTTGAGCAGCCACATGTTGATGTGCGCGCGCCCGGCGAGCATGCGCTTCGTGAGCTGCTCGACCGGCATTTCCAGAGAGAAGATCGCCACCGGGCGGCCGCCCTTGCCCGCGTTGTCCGCCATCGGCGTCTCGGTCGAGATCATCTCGCCCAACGCGACGGCCTCGGCGATGTTCATCGCGAGCGACGTCTTGCCGACCGACGGACGCGCCGCGATCACGATCATTTCGGCGGGCTTCAGGCCCTGCAGCGTCTCGTCCAGATACTTGTAGCCGGTCGAGAGGCCCTCCATCAGGCGACCGCCCGACTCGAACATGCGGTCGATGCGCGCGTAGCTGTCGTCCACCGCCGTCGACCACGGCAGCGTCGCGCCGCGCGTGCCGCCGATTTCAAGAAAGGTCTTCTCGGCCTCGCCGAGGACGATCTGCGGATCGGGATACGCGTTCTCGTCAAAGCCCTTTTCGACGACCTTTGTCGCCCGCTCGATGAGGAGCCTGCGCAGATACTTCGACTTCACGATCTCCAGGTAATGTTCGGCGTGCGCCGTCGTCGGAACCCGTTCGATCAACGTCTCGATGTACGCCGTTCCCCCAACCGTCTCCAAGCGGTTCTCGCGCCGCAGCTCCTCGATGAGCGTCAGCGCGTCAAGCGGTTTCGACAGCATCGCCATCTGAAGCATCGTCGCGTAGACCGTGCGATTCGCCGGGACATAGAAGAACTCCTCCGTCACGCCCTGCCCTCGGCACTCGTCCATCACGCGCTCGTTGCTGCCGCTCGCGTCAAGGAGTATCGACCCCAAAAGCGCACACTCGGCCTCCACGCTGTGCGGAGGCGTCCTCATGAGATCGCTCACGCCAGTTCCTCCCGACCGCGCGCCTCGAAATGATTGCCTGCCATATCCTTCTTCTCTAACATGCCTTTCACGCGCACATTATACCAAATCTGCACCAAGAGCAGCGATAATGCTTCCCTCCTAGACAAAAGTGGCAACATCTTTGCGCAAACACCATGTTAGCCAAACACATTATGTCTCATGATCTCATCGACACCCCTCTAAGCGCAAGTCAAATCGTCACAGACAAATTCAAGCATTACAAACTAATGTCAATCGCTGGAATGCCGAATACGGTTTTACCCGCCTTTACATTCGAAATAACGGTACTCCCAGCCCCAACGGTCGCCCCTACGCCAACTTTCTTGTGAGGAAGAATTGTTGCTCTCGTATGGAGTGTAGCGTCATCTCCAATGCTTGCAAATCCACCGGTAAATGCAAACGACTCGATAACTACATGATTTCCTATTTTAGTGTCATGCCCCAACAGTACGCCAGCATGGCAAAGGACATTGTCGCCGACAGTGACATCCGATGAAATGATGACATTGTTAAGGATTACACATCCAGCACCAACCTTAGCGGATTTATGAACCGTTGCCAGCGGCGAAACAATCGAGTCAAATCGCCCTCCTTTATCAAGCACCAACTTGATGTACTTCTTCCTCCAGCTCACGATACCCAAAGCACACACAAACACGTCATTTGAATGAGGCTGAAACATCTCGACACTGGAGACAATCGGCGGATATTCGCCATAGCCATCCAAGGCATTGCTTTTGTCATCCAAGAAACCCTTGATCACATACTTATCCAAGAATCCATTCCACAGCCGAAAAGTACCAACCAATTCTCGGCCAAATCCTCTCGCCCCAATAATGTACAGATTCTTTCGGCTCATGGTAGTTCTCCTCATTGTGCCAGATAACCGCCATCAACAGGCATGCAAATTCCTGTAATAAACGAGGCCGCTTCACTCAACAAGAAACATACTGGCCCCGCCACTTGTTCAGGTTTTCCGATTCCAAGCACTTGCTTTCGCCGAAGTTCTTCCAAACCCCGTTCATCGTTGATTTCAGCAGCTAATGAATCAAACATTGGCGTTTTGATGTTGCTTGGGCAGACTGCATTCACCCTGACACGAGGCGCGAGTTCAATGGCCAAAGACTTAACCGCCGAACATACGGCTCCTTTGCTCCCTGAATACAGCGAACCTCCAGCCCATCCCGCCATTGCTGACACGGACGCAATGGCAACTGCGGAAAATCCATCGTTTGAATATTTTCGGCGTGCGTATCGTCTCATTAAGGACATAAACGCAACGTAATTTACTCTCATTGAATCGATCACTATGTCCGCATCCGCGACATTGATAGACAATGCAGGGCAAGTTCCTGCCGCATGAACTAACCCATCAATCTTTCCAATGTTTTGGGTCATATCTTCGACAAAGGCATCTTCACATATATCACCGGACACAAGAATATGTCTCTCCGGCGCAGACATCATCCTACGAGTCTCCGCGAGAGCATCATTATTTCGTCCTGTAATTATTACGGATGCCCCAAGTTCTGATAGCATTCTGGCACAAGCGCGACCAATGCCAGAGGACGCACCTGTGACCAGAATTCTCTTTGTTGACAAGGCAAGCAGATCCATCATTCCATCCTGTCTAGAATGTCTTTAATAGTCTTGAAATTTCGTAAGTCTTCCCCAGAGATCTTTTTATTGAATTTCGCCTTTATGATGGCGATTAGTGATAACATAGCCATCGAATCCCATTCAAGGGTATTGAGTTGCGTTTCGGGCTTCAATTCTCCGGCATCACAATCAAATATCTCCACGAGTGCTTCTATCTTTTCGTTAAGTTCCATTTTAATTATTCCTTTCTGTGGTTTTAGACTTCAATTATCGTCGCGGCCCAGCTCAAACCGACACCAAACCCCATGAGCATGATACGCTTCCCCGGCTTTAACCGCCCATCATCAGAGAGTTGTTTGAGCGCAATCGGAATTGTTGACGAAACGGTGTTGCCAGTCGTTTCAAGATTCACATAACATTTCTCATATGGCAAGGCGCAGACTTTTCTTATCGCATCAAGCATAAACTTATTTGCTTGATGAAACACATAGAGATCAATATCTTCCTTTGACAGCTGATTCACCGCAAGAACTGCATCAATTGTAGCCGGAACGACATCAAGCGTGAAGTTGAAAATCTCCGGACCGTCCATGAACAGGCGACCATTTTTTACAATCAGTTTGTCACCGCCACTTCCATCGGTTCCAAAAGAAAACGATCCGATGCGCATGACATCGTCCTTGTCAATAAACACAGCGGCGGCACCATCGCCAAAAATTGTACGCGTTGAACGATCAGAATCGTCAATGTATCGTGAATAGGTCTCCGTCGTGATCAAGAGAACATTCTTGGCCATTCCACCGATGATCAACCCCTTGGCGACCGACAGCCCGTATACGAAGCCAGAACAGCCATGGTCAATCGTAATAGCGCCCGAGTTCCGCTTAATCCCAAGCCTATTTTGCAAAAGACACGATGATGAGGGAAGCCTATACGCTGAAGACTGCGTACAAAGGACAATAAAATCCACATCCTTTGGATCTATCGAATATTGCGTAAAGAGCTTTTTCGCCGCACGCTCCGCCAAATCGACAGCACAAGCAGAATCTTCCACTATGCGTCGCTCGCGAATGCCCGTTTTTGAATAAATCTTATCCTCCGTCCACCCCTCATAAATAGACGCGAGCATCTCATTCGTCAGTGCCTTTTCTGGCAGGTGATATTCTATCTTCATCAATCATCCACTTATGCCGTTTGGTCACACACACCATCCCATCTAACGGCAAAAAGAGTGGCGTGTTTTCAATTACCACGTCTCATGTGAGGCATCGCCAAACGCCCTTGTGTAAACATGAATGATGAAAACACGCCACGTGGATTACCCACGTAGCGCGATCATCGTATTCCGCTTACACTATCTTACTTTGGCGAAGTTTCACATGAAGCGTCATACGCTGAAATCGCGTACGCTGCACGAGTTAGGTTGCCCACCCCGCACATCTCCCGCTCCGAGCCTGACACTCGTGGGGAATCCGGCCGCCCTTTGGCACGACCAGTCTGTTTATTTCGTCTATATTGTCTGTTCAACCCTCTCCCGGGGCGTTTGACACCCCAACTTGGGTCTTACTCCCTTCGTCTGGAAACAAGAGAATTATACCAAATCCTCATGCCCTTGTGGCGCAGCAAGACCAAAAATGCTCAAATGGCAATATCTAACGAGTCAGCAAAGAAGAGAGGAAGGCCATGGGATTCAAAAGGGTCATAAACTCCGCCGCCTTCCCTGATTGCCCCCGTCATCCGGTCGGCGGCGCAATTCAAATCGCGTCGCGCACCGTTCCGCAACAACGGGGAAAACGCGTCACTCACGGGTGCAGACGGCGGAAGCGCAACAACGCCTCCAGAAAATAGTAGTCTCCGTAGTTGAGCGGCGTGTCGATCTCCGAGTTCACCGGCTTGTGCCCGACACCGTGTTTGAGAAGCCAGTCTCCGTTCTCGCCGGGCGAGGCGAAATAGGCGGGCGACGCAAGCGCGAGAAGCTGCTTGACCGCGAAGGCGCGATACGCCGCGCCCTTCTCGCCCCCGACAAGGCCCGCAAGTTCCAAAAGCCCGGACGCCATGACCGAACCAGCTGAACTGTCACGCTCCTCGCCGGGTGCGCCAAAGTCCCAATACGGGATGCCGTCCGCCGGCATGTGGGGATGATTGATCGCGAAATCCGTCACTTTCTGCGCGAAAGCAAGGTACGCCGGGTCCTTCGTCTCGCGGTACATCATCGCGTAGCCGTAGATTGCCCAGCTCTGTCCGCGGCTCCACGCCGTCTGACAGGAGAGGCCCTGCCCGCGATGGATGTTCTGCACCGAACCGAGAAAGCCGGGACGCTGGTCGTAGTCAAGGACGTGGTACGTGCCGCCGTCGGCACGGAAATGGTTCTGCAGCGTCTTCGTCGCATGGCTCCGCGCGATCACGTCGAAGCGCGAATCTCCCGAGATCTTCGCGGCCGCCTCCAGCAGTTCAAGATTCATCAGGTTGTCGGGAATGACGAGGAACGTCTGCGTGTCGTCGCTCTTGCCCCAGCTCCGGATCAGCCCCAGCTTCTCGTTGAAGCGCTGGGAGAGCGTTTTCGCCGTCTGCACGAGCAAATCGTCGTAGCGGTCGGTCTTCAGGATGCGCCGCGCATTGCCGAACGAGCAGTACATCATAAACCCGACGTCGTGGTTCTCCCCATAAGTCGCGATCGGCCTCAGGATTTCCGTCCAAGCCGTCGCGCGTGCGCGGAAGAACGCCTCACCCGTCGCCTCGTGGAGATACCACATCGCCCCCGGGAAGTGCCCCGACGTCCACCAGTAGATCTCGCGCATGTCGAGTTCGTCCTTGCCAGTCTTCCATTTCCGCCAACCGTGCGGAACGCGCGGCTTTCCGTCCGCATCGTGCATGAGAGGCGTCGCCGCCGCGTCCAGCGCGCGGTAGTGCGCGGCCGACTTCGCGAAGATCTCCGGGAGCTTCGCCTTCAGTTCGACTTCCTGTGGCGTCAGACACGCCGCGACCGTCAACATCAGATGAACCAGTGCCATGTCAGGAATCCTTTCAGAGGTATGTGCCCCGTCTCGGAACGCGGCTCAGTTTCGAGGCGCGGTCGGCGCGGTCGGCTTCCGCGTCACGCGTGCGGACATTCACCGTCTTGATCATCTCGCCGATGGTCATGTCAGGACGGTTGCTCCAGAAGATGCCGTTGTCCTCTTCGGGCGCATAGAGACCATCGACGGCCCCTTCGCCGAACGCGGCCTTCAGGGACTGCCCGCCGCGCAGTTCCGGCGACCAATGGCAGATCGCGAACGAGAGGTCGATTTCCGTCAGGACGGTCTGCTCGTCGCCCGCCCGCGCCTTGACAAGCCCCAAGGGCGTGATGACGGCGGCCTGCGCGCGCGGCGTCGCCGTGACAACCCAGTACTGGTGCTGATGCGCGAAAAGCGCCGGGCGAAAGGCCTGCGGCGACATCGACGCCACCGCGACGATCTCGGCTCCCTGACGCTTGAGCGCGGCCCAGCCGTCCGCATACGACATGTCGTAGCAGACGAGGAATCCGATCTTTCCGAAGTCCGTCTCAAAGACCCTGAAATCGCCGCCAGGCGCAAGCCCGTCCTCGGTCTCGACCGATTCCACATCACCCCATTCAAGCGCCGTGTGAACCTTGTTGTAGACGCCGACCATCCGCCCCTCGCGATCAAAAAGGGCACAGCAGTTGCGCGGATACGCGCAACCGTCCACTTTCTCCGCCAGAAACAGGCCCGCCGCGACATAGCAGCCGTTCCGTCGCGCGATCGCGCCCAGCGTCCGCTCAGCAAACGCCCGCGTGACGACCTTGTCTTTCGCACGCGCCGCCGGGCGCATGATGCAGTGCTCCGGCAGAACGACGAGGTCAAGCCGACGACCGGGATACGCGCGACGCGCCTTCTCGGCGAGTTCGTCCGCCAGCGTCCCCGCCCGCGCGGCACGCGCCTCCGGCGTCCCCGAAAAGCTGGCGCAGACCGTCCCGACGATCACCTTGCGCGGCAGTCGGTCCTTCGGGCAGGTCGCGTCCGCCCGCGCGGGGAGAGCCGGCAGAAGCCCCAGGCACAGGCAAGCGAAAACGCACCTCATCGCGCACGCCCTTCCTTTTCCTCGTTGCCGAAAATCACGCCCGCCTGCGGCTGGATGCGATCCGCGAGCGGTCGCGTCGAATTCGCCACGACAGCCCCAGTCGGCGAGAGGAAGCGGTAGCTGACCTCGCCGCCCACCGCGCCGACGCGGTTGAAGAGCACCGTCATCTCCAGAGACCCTGTCTGCCCATGATACGTCTGGCCGGGCAGCGTCAACTTCACGCCGTCCATGCGGCCCTCCTGCACGCGTTGCACCACAATCGGCCGCGTCGTCTCGTCACCGACGTTGAGGACATTCAGGAACTGCTCCTCCGTCGAGGGCTTCGGCGCGGAGACCTCAATCCGCCAGCTGCCCCAGTAGGGACCCGAGCCGCGCTGCGCCGCGTTTGCCAGCTGACGGCTTTTCCATGTCGCCTCAAAGTCCCAGTTGCGTCCGCTCGCCCAAAACTCCTTTCCGGGGCCGCCCACGGCCTCGACGCGCGGATTCGCCGGCAGAAGCGTCTGGCAGAAGAGGCGCCCCTTCCCGGCCGAGACCCGCGTGACGCCGTTCGACACGAGCGGCTCGTTCTGCATGTGCAGAAGCCACTGCTTCTCGTCCGTCGGCAGTCGCGTGCGAACACGGTCGTAGACGACGAATGCGTCCGGCTGGACGTGCACGAACTGGCGAACGCACTCGTCGCACTTCGGCGGGCCGTTCGGCTGGTTGTAGCACGCCGTCGCGTCCGAGGCAACATAGCTCATGTACTTGTCCGTGCCGAACGCCAGGACCTTCGCGCCGCATCCGAACTGTCCGCCGTGATTGACCTTGCCCTCCGGGCCGTCGTACTCAGGGCCCCAATATCTCGGCATCGGCTCGCCGGCGCGCAGAATGACCATTGCGTTGTGCGCGACCGTCTGCGAGTAGTAGTAGCGGAGGTTGTAGTCCGTCTGGTCGGCGCGCGAACCCGAGTCCAGCGCGAGGAAGTCGTGCTTGTAGATGACGAAGGAGTTCTCGTCGTGATGCTTGTGCATGCGCAAGGTCGCGCCCGCGAAGAAGAAGGCGTACGTCGAGTCGGGCTTCCAGCCGCTGCGCATCACGAACTGTCCGAGCGTCTGGAAGTGACGCGCCTTGAGCGGCGGGTTCTCAAGCAACGCATCATCAAGCGGCTCAACCGCGTCCGCCGTGTCGTCCATGATGAACGGATAGATGGGCCATGAGCTGCCGATGTTGCGATTGGGGCAGCGCAGGCGCAGGGCGGCCGCGAGACGCGCCGCCGCCGGGTCGGCCTCCCGATAGAAGTGCATGTATTGCGTCAGGTGCTCGTATGTCAGCCAGAGGGGCAGCCTGTTCGTCAGGTGCTCGTCGTCGCCGACCCCGCTGTAAACCGGCGCACCGTCGGGGCCGGCTGGCGGAATCCAGGTCCAGTAGACCCAGTTCGGGTAGTAGGCCATTGCCGGATAGTCGGCCGCGACATTGCGCCCGAACGCCGACAGGTACGAATGGAAAAAGTTGAAGTGCGCCCACGGATAGCAGCCCAGGGCGTAGCCGGGCGTTGCGGAGGAGAGCGCGCCGTCGTCGCCCGCGCCTTTCTCCCGAAAGGCCAGCATCGTCCGGTTCAGCGCATGGCCGATTGAAAGGTGCCGCTTCGCCAGTTCGTCGCAGTACCCGTCGCCGTAGGCCGCGAGTCCCGAATACCACAGCAGCGACTCGACGCCATAGCAGCCCGTCGAGCCGGACTGGTTTCCGTCATTCCGCCGAATGATGTTCGGAACGGTGACCGTATCCTCGACATGCTGCATGAGCGGGATGAGGATCTCGCGGCGCGTCTCGTCCGAGATGTCGTTGTAGATCCAGTCATACGCGCAGATCGCATGAATGCGCGTCGTCGAGTACCAGTGGACGGCGCGCCCGTTCCGATACGCCTCATGGTAGCCGCGTATGCTCTCCTTGAGCATCGCCAGGCATTTGTCAAGGTACTTCCTCTCGCCCGTCAGCCGCCAGGCGAACGCGCACTCGGCGGCCTGCGTGCCGAACTCCTCGACGTTCGGGATGGCCGTGTGCGCCAGCGAAGTCGTCACCGTCTGCCCGTCCGCCGTCTTCACGGTGCGCCGCTCGACAGGGCCGGTGTTCGCGCACTTCGGCCGGTCCGGATAGGCGTCGCAACGGGCGAGGAGGGCGTCGCGCCGCTCGCGGGCCGGCCCGTTGGCGCGCGCCACGACCGCCGGCCACGTGTCGGCGTTGAAGAAGATGCGCGGGTGATCCGTCCGGATCGTGTCCGGCGGCATGATGCCGTCCGGCAGCCATTCGCCCTGGCCCGTAAACGCAAGGCCCGCAAGCAAAATCCCGCCAAATCCGACTCTGAAGAACATGCGACTCATTCTTTCCCCTAATTACTTGACATAAAAGACAAGACCGGACGGGAGGTCGTATTCGACCACATAGCGTACAAGGTCCTCGTCCGCAAGCGTCACATCGTCGCGCTTCACGACCGCGCGAACGTAATCGCCGGAACGAAGCCGAAGCGCACGCACGTTCGCCCGCGTGTCGAAAAGCGGCAGCAGGTCTGCCGTCCCGGCGGGAACCGAGCAGATCGCGACGGTACGCGAATCGTCCGGCAGGGCCCCTTCCACGCTGAGCGCGACCGACGGCCCGAGCGCCTGTATCGGATCGGGCTGCAGGAGACGGAGGCCATAGCGCCGCGCATCGCCCGCCGCCCCGGCATCGAGGCGAATGCCCGCGCCCTCTGAGAAGACGAGCTTCATCGTCGCGTAGCCGTCGCGGCCCAGAGACTTCACGAAACCCCGCTCGACCGCGAGCACGTTGTTCTCGTCCGCGACAAGGGACTGCCCGTCCGCGCCGTGTTCGGGCTCTCGCGCGAGGGCAAGCGTTCCCTCGCCGGTCTTGCGGAGGGACTGGTCAAGGCGCACGTGGCAGTCCAGCACCAGCGTCTTTCCCTTCTCCGCGCCGAGGAAGCACCCCGTGCCGGAGACATAAAGGCCGCGATTCGCCGCATCAAGCGTCAGCGTCTCCAGCGCGACAAGCCCGTTCCAGTCGCCTTTCAGCCAGACGGAACGGTAGTTGTTGGTGTTGCCCGCAGGCCGTGCGCCGCCCAGCGCATGGTCGTTCGTCAAGTACCAGGGCGCGCTGTGGGCCGCCGTGCAGCCTGTCTCGAACATCAGGCCGCCGGTGAAGTTCACGTTGTCGCCGCGCAGGTAGTTGGGGCAGTTGGTCGATCTGCCGCGGAACGAGCACCATCCGCCGCCCTTGATCGTCGAGCGGAAATCAAAGCCGTTCCAGTGATTGTTGCCCCCGATGGCGTTGACACGAACCGGAATTTCGACATCGCCGCCGGCGATGTCGATCGTGCCGGTGAAGATGTGCGGGGTATTGCCATACCCGCATCCGCCCGACCAGATGCTGGAATACCAGTCCATGACAAGCCTCTCGACATGGTTGCTCTGAGCGCGCGTGTTGAACGGCGCACGAAGAAGCAGCGAGTCGCCGGGGAAGTCGAACGTCTCGTGCCAGCTGTCGGCCGTATGGGTTTCCGTGTACGGCAAGATCAGGTAGTCGCGGCCCTTCTGCGGGGCCTTGCCGTCGCTCCAGATGTCACGCCACTCGTCCGTCGTCTTGTTCTGGACTTGCGCCGCGTCGAAGTGGATATGCTTGAAGTTCTCCGAGTCAGCCTTCGAGATGACAAGTTCGACGGCCGGCTTGATGACCAGGTAGACCATCTCAAATCCGGCTTCCGCGTCAGGGCGGACAACGAACCGCGAGTTCGGATACCCGTAGGTCCGGGCCGTCGCGTCCGTGAAGTCCGCAGCGGACGCAAGACCTGCGGGAAGCCGGAGACACGGAAACTCCAGCGGATCGTTGACGGGAAGCTTGATGGCTTCCGATAGCCAGATGACGATCGGCTTCGGCGTCATGGCATAGCCTGCCGCCGTGACGTCTTTCATTTCAATGGGTTCAGTCCCTTCTCCGGGAACATATGTGATGCGAAGGGAATCGACGAAGATCGTCGCGCCAGGATCGGGGCGGAGATCGTACTCGGCGCCCACATGCGGCAGGTGAACCGTCCCCCCGGAACGAACGACAATCGGAACGGACGTGAGGCCCGCGGCATCTGACGTAAGGTTGACGGTGCAGTTCGAGACAACCAGCGTGCCATGGAAGGACGTCCAGTCATTGGCAAGGGTGACGGTCGGGTTCTGATTCGCGCCACGCAGTTCCCTGGCGATGACAAGGACGGTGTTCTCGTCACCGCAAACAGGCAACGCGAACGTCACGGATCCGGAAGCCGACTCAAGAGTCGCGGTGGCGCCTTCGGCAAGTGTCACGCCACAGGTCGCAGGCTGCCGAGCCGCCGCGCCGATCACCAGCGCGGTCTGGTCGGCGAGCGTGATGCCGTCGGCCCGAAACGTTTCGTAGTCCGGGATGGAATGCTTTCCGAGGAACGCCAGCGCGGAGTTGGCGTCGCGTGTCGCGAGCCGGCCCTTGAACCGCCGCAGGTCGGCCAGTCGGTCGTTGAGATCGGCAAATTTCAGCTGCCCGCGGATGGCGGCGCCGACCCCGTCCTTGCAGACGGCCTCCAGCACGAGATCCGGCTCGTCGCAGATCAGCGTCTGGACGAGACAGAGCGTTCGCGTCGTATTCGCCTGAGCGTGCCATCCGCCGGCGTGATGCTGCCCGCCGGCAAAGGAGAGCGTGTTCGTTCCGTAGAAGTAGGCGGTTCCCTGGTCGTTGCAGAAGATCCTGGAATTGACCCACCGGAGGTCTGGCGCGTCCGCGTGGTTGCTGCTCCAGGTCAGGAAAGTCGCCACCCCCGAACCGGTTGACTCGCCCAGCTGCAGCCAGTCGCCCGCAAAGACAGACCGCTTCAGGTAGCCGGCCGTGACGGAGCCCTCGTGCGCGTTGTCCGAACGAATTGTCTTCCCGTTCGGCACAATGTAGACGTTGCCGGGCGATGGCGCCGGGCCATTGGGCGCCAGCGGCCCCCAATTGAACCCCTTGGGACCGTTGGAATCGAACGATTCGTAATGCCAGGAGTCGTCTCGCGTGAGCCGGAACTCTTCCGCTCCAGCCTGTCCGAGGCCACAGGCCAGGAATCCGGAAAGGACGCAACGCGCCCAGCAGAGGCGAAATAGCCTCAAAGAAGACAATCGCTTGCCGTCGTACCCATGTCGCTCGTTCATGTGCTGATTCTCCGTCGTGTGGTTGCTGCTGCCGGGAATGCGGACCGCCCGCACCTTCCGCCAAGTTTATACGGGAATTATAACACCAGAGGCACACGAAGTAAATTGCACTTCCTGAAAGTTCGATTGTGATTTCTGAAAACTCGCGATTCCCCGTCTCCCCCTAAGAACATCAATTATGGAGAAGATTTCATTCATGACCGACACACGCCTCTCAATATGGCTTGACGAAAACCCGTCTCTAACGCGCGAGCCAACCGCCATCGACGGGCAGGATTGCGCCGTGGACGTAGGCCGCCGCCGGCGAACAGAGAAAGACGCACGCACCCGCGATGTCCGACGCCTCGCCCCAGCGTCCCGCCGGGATGCGCTCAAGAATCTGGCGACTGCGCGTCGGGTCGGCCCGGAGCGCGGCGGTGTTGTCCGTCGCGATGTAGCCGGGCGCAATGCCGTTTACGTTGACGCCCTTCCCCGCCCATTCGTTCGCAAGGGCCTTCACGAGCTGGCCGACGGCGCCCTTCGACGCCGCGTAGCCCGGCACCGTGATGCCGCCCTGAAACGTGAGAAGCGAGCAGGTGAAGACGATCTTGCCCCAGCCGCGCGCAACCATGTCGCGCCCGAACTCGCGGGCGAGGACAAACGACGCGCTGGCGTTCACGTCCATCACCTTGTCCCAGTACTCGTCGGGATGCTCGGCGGCGGGCTTGCGGAGAATCATCCCCGCGTTGTTGACGAGGATGTCGATCTGGTGGGCGCGCTTCACGCGCTCGATGAACGCGTACACCGCCTTCCGGTCGGAGAGGTCGCAGTCCTTCGACGACGTGCGGACCACCTGCGCACCCGCCTCTTCGAGCGCGTCCGCCATTGCCTTGCCGATGCCGCGATTGGCACCCGTGACGAGGGCCGTCTTGCCGGAAAGGTCATAAGTTATCATTATTTCATCTCCTTGACCGGAACTTTGTCCATGTCGCCGTAATTCAGGTTCTCGCCGCCCATGCCCCAGATGAACATGTAGTTGGACGTGCCCGCCGCCGAATGCACGCTCCACTCGGGCGCGGTGATCGCCTGCTCGTCATGAAGCCAGACGAGACGCTGCTCCTGCGGCCGTCCCATCTGGTGGCAGATCGCCTGCCCTTCGGGGACTTTGAAGTAGAAATACGCCTCCATGCGACGGCTGTGGACATGCTGCGGCATCGTGTTCCAGACGCTGCCCGGCTTCAGCTCGGTCACTCCCATCTGAAGCTGGCAGCATCCGCCGCCGGGGCGCTTCGCGAGGACGGGCGCGACGATGAGCTGGTTGATGACGCGGTCGTTCGACTCCTCCATCTTGCCGGCCTTGATGAAGTTGCCGATCGTGTAGCCCGGCTTCGCGCAGGACTGGTCGGACGTGATGCGCTGCGTCACGTATTCCCGATGCGCCGGCGCCGAGTTGAGGTAGAACTTCGCGGGATTCTTCGCATCCAGCGTGCGGAACGTCACGGACTTCTTGCCGCGCCCGACGTAAAGGGCCTCCTTGAAGGCGAGGTCGAACGCTTCGCCATCCACCATGACGACGCCTGGGCCGCCGACGTTGATGACGCCTAGTTCGCGGCGGTCGAGGAAACTCTCGGCCTTCAGCTCCTCAAAGGATTCCAGCGCCAGCTCCCGCGTGACGGGCATCGCGCCGCCGTAGACGAGGCGGTCGTACATCGTGTAGGTGAGGTTGATCTCGTCTGGCGCCATCACCCGCTCCATGACGAAGCGGCTGCGGATCTTCGCCGTGTCAAACGTCTTGAAGTCGTCCGGATGCGTCGCCGTCTGGACGGTGACGTTCGCGACTGTCGCCAGAATTGCCATTGCCATCATTTTCTGTCTCCATTCTGTTTTTTGTCCTGAATCTTCTCGCAGAACGCCCGGACATGCGCGTGCCAGGCCTCCGGTGTCGTGATTTCGCCCGCACCAGACCAGCTCGCGCCAGCCCAGTAGGTAAAAGTCCTCTTCCTGAACGCAAGCACACGGCAGTTCTGACAGTCCGTGCGGACCTCGACCGCCGAAGGGTCCGCCACGAGAATCGCCGCCATCGTCGAGCCTTCGGGATTGCCCTTCGCGTCAAACTTCTCGTCCTCAAAGAGCGAGACAAACCCCGGCTCCTCGACGAGCGAGCCCTTGTGCCCGCGCGTCGGCTCCAGATCAAGCCCAAGTCCCGCCGCAAAATCGCCGAAGAAGCTCTTCTCAAAGCTGACGTCGTTGCGGAAAAAGCGGTCGCCGCGCTTCAGCGTGATCAGGCAGGTCATTTTCCCCGCCGCCGAGAACGCCGGGTAGACGAGCTTGAACTGCAAACGGTCGCCGTCATGACGAAGGACCTCACTTGAAATCCAGTTCGGGTAGGTCTTCCATTCGCCGTCACCCCAGAACGCCACGCCTCCGACCCCGCGCGACGCGCCCATCGTGTAGTTGTCGAACGTGCGGACGCCGCCCTTCAGCGTCGCAAGGTTGTGCCACGCGCCACATGCGCCCTTGCCGCGCAGGAGCTTCACGACCTCGTCTGCGGCATGGCCCTTGTTGAAGACGTCGATGCCGCTCCAGCGGTGGACGTCTCGCGGACCGTAGGCGCGGAAGCCGACCTTGTCGTTCTCCCAATAGAAATCGTCATCGCGCTCAGGCGCCACGCCGCACCCGGCAAAGGCCGTGGAGACGCAAACGGTCCGAAGGACCCCGAGACAAAGGCACAGAGACACAAAGGCACGGAGAGCCTTCCATGCGGCAAGGCCGCATTTACACAACCAACTGTCCAGACGCGTTTCCACCTTATTTCCCCATGTCTCCGTGACTTCGTGCCTCTGTGTTAAAGACCGCCGCCGCCAAGTTCCCGCGCTTTTCTGATCCGCTGCCTGTTGACGACACACATTCCAGCCGCCAGCAACCCGGCCACCGTCGCGCCAACCCACTTGAGCGTGACGGTCAGGTGATAGATGAGCCAACACCAGAGGGCGGACGCGAAATCGAGCGCCGCACCGCCCGAGAAGCCCGGCGGCACGGCGATGCCCTCGCAGTTCGCCGCCGCAATCGCCTTTGAAAACGCGGGCGTCAGGTTCGTGACGAAGTAAAGCCCGCAAACGAGCGCGACAAGCCCCACGACGAAGGTCTTCGCCACATTCCCCTTCGTAATCGGCAGGACGCAGGGGAAGAGGTAAAACATCCCCGCGAGCGACGCAAGCGGCAGGAACTTGTTTCCCGGCAGGACGACCGAGAGAAAGAGAATGACAGGAATGAGCAGGATTGAGACGACGAGCGTCGTCGGATGGCCGATGACGAGCGCCGGCGACATGCCGATATTAAAGCCCGACGACGCCCCAAACCGATGCGACAGCTTCTCCTGAACGGCCTGACAGATCGGCTTCAAGCCCTCGATGAAAAGCGCGGTGATGCGCGGAATGAGCTCCATCACCGCGCCGACGGCAACGCCGAGCTTCAGGATCGCGGGAATCGAGTCAACCGCTTCCTTCAGGTTGGCGCAACGGAGCGCACCGATGCCGCAGCCGATGACCACGCCAAGGAAAAGCGGCTCGCCCAGAATCCCGAACCGACGCTTCAGGCCCTCCGCGTCGACGTCAAGCCGCGCGAAGCCGGGCATGCGGTCCAGAAGCCAGCAGAGGCCCACGGCGAACGGCGTGAAGCTCTGGCAGAACGGCTGTGGAATGGAGATGCCGTCGACATCCTTGTAGTACGCCTGAAAGCCCTTTGCCGTGAAGTCCGCAAGACAGAGCGTGATGACATAGAGGACGATTGCCGCGTAGAACGCCCACGCGAGCGAGCCGGTCGCGAAGAAGACCATCGCGCCGAGAAACGCGAAGTGCCAGTAGTTCCAGAGGTCGATGTTCACCGTCCGCGTCGCGCCGACGAGCAGAAGCGCGACGTTCACCCCGAGGCAGACGGGAATGATGAACGCGCCGACGGCGCACGAGTAGGCGACGGCCGCTGCCGCCGGCCAGCCGAGGTCGAAATAGGGCAGGTTAAGGTGATAGAGGGCCGTCATCCCCTTCAGCGCGGGGCCGAGGTTCGACGTCAAAAGTGCCGTCACGACGCCGAGACCGACAAAGCCGACGCCGACGAGAAGCCCCGACTTCAGGGCTTTCGTGAACTTGATGCCGATGAACAGCCCAAGCGCCGTGAAGATGATCGGCATCATCACCGCCGCACCGAGACCTATGACGTATGAAAAGACTTCGCGCATTCTGAAAAGGAATTATACGCCAGAATCGAGGCGAAGTAAATTGCAGTTCCTGAAAAACGGATTGCAGTTCCTGAAAAAATCAGCCTTTGCGCCAGACATCCGGCGTAACGCCGAACTCCTCTGAAAAGCTGCGCGAGAAGTACTGCGGCGAGCGGTAACCGCACCGAACGGAGATTTCGCTCGCCGAATAGGCCGTCCCTTTCAAAAGCTGGCACGCGAGGCGACTGCGCTGACACAGAATCTCTTTCTTGATCGAACGCCCCAATTCCGCGACAAACGCCTGCGTGACCGTCGGATGCGAATAGCCGATATGGCGCACCACGTCATCCGCCGTGACCCCCTTCGAGAGATTCCGGCGAATGTAGGCGACGGCCTGTGACAGCCACGGCGTCACGAACGGGTAGTTTTCCGTTGACATCCGCTCGACGATGCGCGTGGGCGGGTGGAGGACGACCCGACTTTCCGCAGGCCTCGCGTACGCGCCGCGAAGTTGGTCGTCCAGCATCTGCGCCGCCTGTCGCCCGAGGGCAAACGGGTCCGTCTCGATGCTTGACAGGGACGGGTTCGTAAACGTGCAAAGAAGCACGTCGTTATCCGTGCCGAGAACAATGACGTCTGACGGCACCGATACGCCGGCATCGGCGCAGACCGTCAGCACCTGCATGGCCCGCAAGTCATTGCAGCAGAACAGCGCGATCGGCTTCGGCAGGGCCTTGATCCACTTCCCGAGGGCGATTGCGTCCGGGACATCCAGCTTTTCGTTCCGAAAGAAGACATCCGCAATCCGGTGGCGCGACGACCCGCCGAACGACGCGACAAACGTGCCCGCCCGCTCGGCGCAGGCCCTGAACGCCGCGCCGCGCGCATCCGAAAAGCGCAACCCGCCAAAACCGCAATAGGCGAACGCGTGATAATGGTGATCGACGAAACACTGGAGAGCCATCTCGGCGATGCGCACGTCATCAAGGCGGATAGACGCCAGCGGGTTGCCGTCTATCCGTCCGTAAGTGTCAACCACGGGTTTCCGGGACCGGGCCAGGACTTCGGCCGTCGCGTCATCCATGACACGCACGATCAGGCCGTCGAACTGCGCCACGTACGCCGCGCTCGTCAGGCTCTGCGGATCGACCAGCTCAAGCCGCCAGGCCGTGTTCTCAAGCGCGTAGTCGGCGATGCCCTTCAGAAGCGCGCGCCCGTGTGCGCGGTTCTTCTCGACCTGCAGCGCGATACGCGGCGTCACGCGGCCTTCGCCCTTCATCGTCAGTCGGCATCACCCATGGTGACGCGCAGGACTTCCGCAAGCGATGTCATGCCGCTCGCGACCTTGAGCATGCCGTCCTCACGCAACGTGCGCATCCCCATCTCACGCGCACGCTGACGAAGAAGCGTCGCCGGCGCGTGGTCGAAGATGAGGCGCTGGATCGTGTCATCGACCTTGAAGATCTCGAAGATGCCCTTGCGCCCCTTGTAGCCCGACTTGCCGCACTTGTCGCAGCCGGCCCCGTGATACATGTGGTCGGGAACCTGCGCGTTCGTGCCATTCGCAAGGCCCGTCAGCATCTTGAGCTCACGCTCGCTCGGCGTATAGGACTCCTTGCACTTTTCGCAGATGGCGCGCACGAGACGCTGGGCCATCGCGGCGCGCAGGGCGGACGCGACGAGAAACGGCTTGACGCCGATGTCCAGAAGACGCGTGACCGCCGACGGCGCGTCGTTCGTGTGCAAGGTCGAGAACACCAAGTGGCCTGTGAGCGCGGCCTCCATCGCAATGTCGGCGGTTTCCGCGTCACGGATCTCGCCGATCATGACAATGTTCGGAGCCTGACGCAAGATGGACCGCAGGGCCGCCGAGAAGTCCAGCCCGACGTCCTTGTTGACCTGCACCTGGTTGATGCCGCTCATCTGGTATTCAACCGGGTCTTCGACCGTGATGAGCTTCTTGTCGGGCGTGTTGATCTGCCCCAAGCAGGCGTAAAGCGTCGTCGTCTTGCCCGATCCCGTGGGCCCCGTGACGAGCACGACGCCGTCCGGCAGCTTGATGAGACGCTCGAACGTCGTCTGGTCATCCGACAAAAAGCCGAGCTGCGGCAAGCCGAGCGAGAGGTTCGACTTGTCGAGAATACGCATGACGATCGACTCGCCGTGGTTCGTCGGCACGGACGAGACGCGAAGGTCAAGGTCCTTGCCGCCGACGGAAATCTGGATGCGGCCGTCCTGCGGGACGCGCTTCTCGGAGATCTTCATCTTCGACATGATCTTGAAGCGCGAGATGATCGCGCCCTGCAGGCGCTTCGGCGGCGAGTCCATCTTGCGGAGCGCGCCGTCGATGCGATAGCGAATGCGGAACTCCTTCTCCATCGGCTCGATGTGGATGTCTGAAGCCTTCATCTTGATCGCCGTCGTCAGGATCATGTTGGCGAGTTTGATGACGGCATTGTCATCGCCTTCGCTTGCCGTCGTGTCGGAGAGACCCTCCTCGTCGCGCGTCGAGACCTCGGCCTCCTCGCCCGTGACGTAGAGTTTCGCCATCGCGCTCTTGACCTCGTCGAGAGGACAGAGGATCGCTTCGACGTCCTTCCCGGCCAAGACGAAGCGGAGCGAGTCAATCGCGTCATAGCCCATCGGGTCTGACAGCGCGACCGTCACCGACCCCTCGTCCGCCACGATCGGGACGACCCCGTACTTCTTCGCGATCTCCGGCGTGACGACCTTCGTCACCGACGCCACGTCAATCGCGTCCGCGTCAATATGGCAGTATTTGAGGCCAAACTGATCGGCGATCGTCCCCAAGACTTCGTCCTGGCCAATCGTTCCTCCCGCGACGAGCGCGTCAAGCGTCGTCTCGTTCTCGGCCTTCATCGAGTTCGCCGCCGTCTCGACCTGCTCGGGCGTAAGATACCCGCGCTCGGTCAGCAGCTGGATGACATATTCGTCGTTGCTAGTCATTATGGAAGCGTATTATAGCGAATTCGTGAGACCAAAACAAGCCCATGGGCGGAAGGGCTGCGCGGCCTCCCGTCTGCGCACTCGTGCCGAGCCTTCGGGAAGCCGTCAGCAAGGCGTCGCCCCGAAGGACAGGAGCCGTTCGGCACGGACGATTTCGTCCGTCGTCGGCGGGCGCGCATCCGAAAGCGCATAGTCCAGCCCCAGCATCTGCCACTTGGATGCGCCAAGCGCATGGTACGGCAGGACTTCGACGCGGCGCACGCTGGAAAGCGTGCGAATGAACGCGCCCGTCTGCCGCAAGTCATCTTCGCCGTCCGTCACGCCCGGCACCAAGACGCGGCGTATCCACATGTCCGTGCCGCGCTCGGACAAGTGCCGGGCGCAATCAAGGACGGGCGCATTGTCCGCTCCCGTCAACGCGCGATGCGCCGCCGCGTCGAAGAGCTTGAGGTCGAGCAACACCGTGTCCGTCGCCGCCAAGAGGGCGGCTTGCGCGGGGTCTTTCCGGTCGAAGCATCCCGCCGCCGTATCGAGGCATGTCGTCACGCCCGCCGCATGGGCCTTCTCGAAGAGTTCGGCGACGAACGCGGCCTGCAGCATCGGCTCGCCGCCGGAGACGGTCAAGCCGCCGTTCGCGCCCCAATACGGACGGTAACGGAGCGCCCGGGCCAGGACCTCGTCGGCCGTCGCCTCAAACGCGGGCGGCTTCGCCCACGTGTCGGGGTTGTGGCAGTAGCGGCAGCGGAACGGACAGCCGCTCAGGAAGACGAGAAAACGAACGCCGGGGCCATCGGCCGCGGCGAACGTTTCGTAGGAATGGACCTTTCCCTTCAAGCCTTACAGCTCCTTGTGGCAGGTGCGGCTGATGACGTCGAGCTGCTGCTCGCGCGTGAGGTCGATGAACTTGACCGCATAGCCCGAGACGCGGATCGTGAAGTTCGCGTATTCGGGCTTCTCGGGATGCTCCATCGCGTCAATCAGCTTCTCCGTGCCGAAGACGTTCACGTTCAGGTGGTGCGCCCCCTGCGAAAAGTAGCCGTCCATCACGTTCGCGAGCGTCTTCTCCCGCGTCGCCTCGTCATTGCCAAGGGCGGACGGATGAATCGTCTGCGTGTTCGAGATGCCGTCCAGGGCGTAGCCGTACGGCAGTTTCGCAACCGAGTTGAGCGAGGCGAGAAGGCCGTTCCTCTCCGCTCCGTACGACGGGTTCGCCCCCGGCGACAGCGGCTCGCCCGCCTTGCGCCCGTCGGGCATCGCGCCCGTCGCCTTGCCGTAGACGACGTTCGACGTGATCGTCAGGATCGAGGTCGTCGGCGTCGCGTGGCGGTAGGTGTGGTGGCTGCGAATCTTGTTCATGAACTCCTTGAGAAGCGCCTTGGCGATCTCGTCCGCACGCGGGTCGTCGTTGCCATAGCGCGGGAAGTCCCCCTCGACCTTGTAGTCAACGGCCAGCCCCGTTTCGTCGCGAACGACATGCACCTTGGCGTACTTGATCGCCGCGAGCGAATCGACGGCGTGCGAGAAGCCAGCGATGCCCGTCGCGAACGTGCGCTCGACATCCGTGTCGATGAGAGCCATCTGCGCGGCCTCGTAGTAGTAGCGGTCGTGCATGAAGTGGATGAGGTTCAGCGTGTGGACATAGAGCCCCGCGAGCCAGTCCATCATCGCAAGGTAGGACTTAAGCACCTTCCGGTAGTCCAGCGTCTCGTCCAGGATCGGCCGGAGCTCCGGCCCGACCTGCACGCGCGTCTTTTCGTCCACGCCGCCGTTGATGGCGTAAAGAAGGCACTTCGCGAGGTTGGCGCGCGCGCCGAAGAACTGCATCTCCTTGCCGGTGTGCGTCGCCGAGACGCAGCAGCAGATCGCGTAGTCGTCGCTCCAGACGCGGCGCATGACCTCGTCGTTCTCGTACTGCACGCTGGAGGTCGCGATCGAGATTTTCGCGGCATAGCGCTTGAAGGCCTCGGGAAGACGGGGCGAATAGAGGACGGTGAGGTTCGGCTCGGGGCTTGGCCCCATCGTCTCCAGCGTGTGCAGGATGCGGTAGTCGTTCTTCGTGACCATGCTGCGTCCGTCCCCGCACATGCCCGCGACGTTGATCGTCGCCCAGACGGGGTCGCCTGAGAAAAGCTGGTTGTATTCGGGAATGCGCGCAAACTTGACCATGCGGAACTTGAGGACGAGATGGTCGATCAGCTCCTGCGCATCCGTCTCCGTGAGGATGCCGCGCTTCAGGTCCCGCTCGATGTAGATGTCAAGGAACGTCGAAATGCGCCCGATGGACATCGCCGCGCCGTTCTGCGTCTTGATGGCCGCAAGATAGCCGAAATACGTCCACTGCACGGCCTCGCGCGCGTTTTCGGCCGGGCGCGAGATGTCAAAGCCGTAGCTCGCCGCCATGGCCTTCATGGCCTTCAGTGCGCGAATCTGCTCGGAAACCTCTTCACGCCCGCGAATGACATCCTCGGGCATGGAGCCGACGCCGACCATCGGCAGGTCGCGCTCCTTGCCCGCGATCAGGCGGTCAATGCCGTAGAGCGCGACGCGGCGGTAGTCGCCGACGATGCGGCCGCGCCCGTAGGTGTCGGGCAGGCCCGTGATGATCTTGTTCTTGCGCGCACGGCGCATTTCAGGCGTGTAGGCGTCGTAGACGCCCTGATTGTGCGTCTTGTGATATTCGGTGAAGATGCGATGCAGCTCGGGGTTCGGCGTGTATCCGTAAGTCGTCAGAGCCTCTTCGGCCATCTTGATGCCACCATACGGCATAAATGCGCGTTTCAACGGCTTGTCCGTCTGCAAACCGACGATTTTCTCAAGTTCCTTGTCAAGATAGCCCGGCGCGTGCGAGGTAATGGACGAGACGATGTCCGCGTCCATGTCAAGAACCCCGCCTTTCGCGCGTTCCTCTTTCTGCAGGACCTGCAGCTTGTTCCAAAGCGTCGTCGTCGCCGGCGTCGCGTCTGCAAGGAACGACGCGTCGCCTTCATACGGCGTGTAGTTCAGGCGAATGAACTCGGCGGGGTCAATCTCTTCCTGCCACTCGCCGCCAACGAAACCTTCCCATGCGGGACTAACTGTGTTCTTCATAATTGGGCGCGTATTATACCAAATTCTGGGACACGTGTTCTGACCGGCATTTCTCCCGAACCTCTGACGACGGACCGCCCGTGCACGACCTTCATCTGCACAAGGCTGCGCCGCCGCCAAGGCACTTGGTGGGACCGCCGGGAATCGAACCCGGAACCTGCGGTTTAGGAAACCGCCGCTCTGTCCAGTTGAGCTACGATCCCACATGTTTTCGAGAAGCGAATTATACCATGTTGATAACGTGTCCGTCAACGCGACCGACCGAAAATCGTCATTCATGTCTGAACATTGTGCTGATGTCGCGGATATGGTATAATGCAAGGCATGAAGTTCGTATATTGTCCTCTTGTCATGTGGGCTGTGCCGTCAGCATTCGCCGTCTTCGCGGGGACGTTCGTCGTCCCGCCGCAACCGGCGCCGGAGTTCGCGGACACGGAAGTCTCCACCAACGTCGCAATGAGCGTGAACCGCATTGACACGCGGGAAATGTTGCTGCGCCTCCAACTGGAGGGGACGCCGACAAACGCGCTTGAGGTCGCTTTCGGCCGAGATGCGAACGAGGACGGGTCTCTGGATGCCGAAGAGACCGAGACGGTCTACGGCTGGCGTGGCGGACGCTACTTCGTCGAGAACGTCCGCGCGGGGGAGCGGATTGAGACGGAGACCGCCGAAAACGCCCAGCACGGAATCATCGACATCCAAGTGAAGAACGACTCGGCGTTCGTCCCGATGCGCTTTTCCGCCGTGTGCGGCGGCGAAACAGCCTTTGCGGGGCTGGCGGCGGAACCTCCGCCGTGGCTCTTTCGGGAATCGTGGAACCTCGTGCGCGTGACCCGACGCGGCGGCGGCGTGCCGTCCGGGTGGGTCCAGTGCGAGTTCAGGCGCAAGGGCTTCTTCATGGGCATCCGGTGACGACATGCTTGCCCGAATCTGGACAGCGTCTCTCCTCTTCTTCGCCTGTGCCTTCACGGTCGCGTGGCTCGCCGCCCTCCTGCACGAGATGGGCGTGCGCCCCGCGCACGACCTCGTCGCCTTCTTCAGGCGGCTGCCGAAGGCATCCCGCGTCTTCCTTGGCGCGTTCTTCGCCGCCCTGTGGGCGTACGCGAGCGTGAAGCCGAGCGGCGGCGCGCCCGCCCCGAGGGATCCGGAAGCCGTCCGGGACGAGTGGACGGACTTCGCGCCCATCGTCTCCAGAAACACGTCCCGAACGCTGACCGACGACGACTTCCGGCGCGGGGCCGTCCTGACGCGCGTCGGCATGGACGAGACGTTCGACTTCTCCGCCCCAGCGGACGCGACCGTCTGCGACGACTGGCGCGCGTTCGGCGCGGCGACGGACTGGATCTACCTCGCCTTCACGAACTGGGCGTTCAGGGTTGCCGCAACCGATGTCAGCGCCCTGCGGGTCTTCTCCTTCGGCAAAGCCGAGCCGCTTATCCGCGATGGGGACGGAAACCTCGTCACGAACCGCTGGTTTGCGCCGTTCCGCGCCTCGCTCGGCATCGTCCCCGAGGCGAACTGGAGCCTGCTGACGAATGCGGAACCCTCCTGCTTCTGGCATCTCGTCACGCCGTCCAACACGCTCCAGCTCACGTGGCGGAACGCGCTCCTCAATCGCGCGACGACGACGCCCGTCTCGTTTCAGGCGGAGCTCTGGCCGTCAGGCCGCTTCGCCTACCGCTATGATCGCTCCCCCCTTGATGCCGAAGAAGTGACGAACGTCCTTGTCGGCGCATTCCTCGGAAGCCTCGCGTTCACGACGAACGCGATTCCCACAAACCTCACCTCGCTCACGTTCCACCCGCTCTCGCCAGAAGACGCCACGGATCCTGACCGCGACGGCGACGGGCTTTCCCTCCTCGACGAGCTGTTCGTTCACGGGACCGACCCCGATCTCTGGGACACGGACGGCGACGGACTCTCGGACGGAACCGAGGTCGCGCTCGGGACGGACCCGCTCTCCCGCGACACGGACGGCGACGGGCTCGTGGACGGTTCTGACCCCGATCCTCTCCAAGCGACGCCGTCCGACGATCTCGACGGCGACGGCATCCCGGACGACTACGAACGCCACTGGTTCGGCAGCACGAACGCCGTCGATACCGCCACGGAGCGGGATGGGACGGGCTTCACGCTCGCCGCGAAGATCCTCACGGGCGTCAATCCCACGAATGCCGCCCCAGCGGCGTTCGTCGTCGCGACGAACGTCTGCGTCTCGTGGCGCCTTTTCGGTGGCTTTGCCGCCGACTGGCCCGCCACGGCCACGAACCTCATCTGGGAGCGGACGTTTCGCGTGAACCGCACGAGCGCGTGGCAGCAGTACTTCGTCTCGGCGGCACCGGATTCCGCCGCCGCATGGCGTCTGCGGGGGGCTTCCCTTGAATGGGAGACGGACACGGGATCGTCCGGCACGGCCTCGGTCTCTCCCGCCGCCGACAGTTTCCGCATTCCGCTCGCGGCGGGGGACCGCCCCTCGTCGCTGACGCTTCGCCTCCGCGCCGCCGGCTCGTCCCCCGTCGTCTCGGAGAAGCCCCTCTACCTGATCGCCTACGCGCCAGAGCTCCGCTTCGGGGGCGGGCGCGAGATCACGGGGCAAAGCGGGGCGAAGTTCCTCGTCTTTACGGACGGGGCGGACTCGCTGGTGCGCCTGACAGTTGACCACGCGCGCCGTCCCTCGTCTGCGCCGATCAGCCCGGACGAAAGCGATGTCGCCGAACTCCTGAACGCGGCCGCCGGGGACGGGGACCTCTCGTTCGAGGGCGACGCCTCGGGCGGAAAGGTCGCCGTCCGGCGCCCCGGCGTCTTTGAAATCCCCGACACCTCGCTTCAGGTCCCGGATCCGGCCCTGCGCCGCGTCCGCAGGGCGAGGGCACCCCGCGCGGGCGGCCTCACAATCGTCATCCTCTCCCCGTCTGTCTCGTGGCGCTGCCACGGCCACGGATGCGGCTACGACGGGCTCGTCTACGACTGGAAAAGCGGCCGGTACCACGAGGAGGACGCCTATCCGCTCGACTCCAGATGTCTGCGGAAGATGTGGTACCGCGACTGGGGCGGCGGCTGGCACGACGGCGGCTGCAAGCTCCTCGTCACGGGCGGCGCGGGCGACGGCTGGCCCTTCTCGTCCGAGACGGAAGGCGGCACGGGCCGGGTGCTGATCGATGGCGTCGCGGTCTGGTCCGGCTCGGCGGAGCACGTCTACGACGCGGCCGGATGCGGCGGCTACCACGAGGGCTACCTCGAGGACGCGTGCGACAGCTGCGAGACGGAGTGCGCGAACGGGCGTTGCGACTCGCTGGAGGGAGCCTCGCTGGGATCGCTCAAGTTCCGCATCCCGCTCGGCACGCCCGTCAGGGGACAGGTCGCCGGGTTCCTCTGGTTCGCGACGGACGTGCCGATCGTCATCTCCAAGTCCACGTTCCTGCTTCTTGAACATCCTGACGCGCACATCACCGAGACATCCCAGCCGGGGACGAAACGCATCGTCTGCCACGATACGCGAGGGCGTGACGTGCATGTCGCGGACATCGCGAACGGGGTGCGGGTGACGATTCGCGACACCGCCCTTCAGCGGTTAGAACACACATGGGAGATCGTGAACGCCAACGGCGACCCCGCTTGCGTCCGGCTTCGCAAGATCAGCCGTCTCGACAACGTGATGTCCGACGAGACGTTCACGTACGATGACGGGACCTGGACGCGGTTCGACAACATCGCGGGCGTCGGGACGGAACTGCGGACGGAGAACGACTTCTCCGGCTACGGCGACAGCGTGAAGCGCGAGACGCGCACGATGACGGACGCCAACGGCCATATCCTCTCGTGCGTCACCACGGAACGGGGCCGCGTCGGCGAATGTGACGGCGCCGTCCTCCGCGAGACGTACCGCGAGGAATTGACTGGGCGGCACGCGAAATGGTCGCGGGCGGACTACTGGAACGATCCGTCAAACTCGGGCCGCCATGGCCAGCCGCGCCTCGTCTGGAGCAACGCCCGCGCATGGGTCTACACGGACTACGACGGGTTCGGGCACGAGACGCTGCGCGTCGAGCAACGTGGAGACGCCGGGATCCCGCAGTCGTTCCCGGCCGTCGTCTCGAACGAACTCCGCAACGCCGAGGGCCTCGCGAACGCCTTCGTGACCGTCCGCGACTTCACGCCTCCCACGGGCGACTCGGCACATCCCGACGACGCGACAAAAGTGCGAACCGAGACGCGCTATGTCGTCACGGACGGCGCCGCAGCCCTTGTCGGGCGCACCTGGACGCGCTACACGCGCCTCACACGGGAAATGTCCCCCGAACGAAATGAGCCGCGTCAGCGGTCGAGAGAGGGTCGCTGCGCCGCGATCAGGCGCGAAACGTGGCGCGCGGCGGATCAGGAGGCGGCGCGGGCGGCCGACGGGAACGCCTATTCTTACGAGGTCACCTTCGCGGACACGGGTGACGGCACGCCGCTTCTGATGCGCGGGGCAGTCGCGGAGTCGCTGGACGAGAACGGCATCCTCACGGTCAATTCGTACACGCAGTCCGGGAGCGTCCTCACGTGCGCCTCGCGCAAGTCCCGTGCGGGGCACGCCTTCCCGACCTACGAGGTGACGGAACTGGACGCAAGCTACGGGACGGTCCTGCGCCGGACGACGCGCCTGACGAACGGCGACGCGGCCATCGCCGACGAGCGGTCCGTCTACGACGACAAGAACCGACTCCGCGCCACGACCTTCCTCGACGGCACGTCGCTCACGAACGCCTACTCGTGCTGCCGCCTCCTCTGGAGCCGCGACCGCGAGGGGCGCAAAGTCCTCCGCTCCGCCCAGACGGGCACCGACCACCTCTATTACGCGATGGAGGACGTGTGGCTTGCCAGGGTCTCGACAAACGGCGGGCATCGCGTCACCCAGCGCTTCTTCGACGCGCTCGGCCGCGAGACGAACACCGTCGTCTACGCGGGCCATGTCCCCGGCGAGGCCGCGACGCCCACGGGCGGGACACGCTCCTGCGCATCCGCCGTCACGACGGAATATTCCTACGGCGGAGACGACTACGCCGTCCTCACGGACGAGCGGGGCAAGGACACGGAGTGGCGCACGGACATCCTCGACGGATGCATCGAGACGCGCGAGACCGTGTTCACGAACAGGACCAAGACCGTGACGACGAGGAGCCGCTCCTATTTCGGCGGCGGCTCCTCGACGCGACGCGAGTGGGGATCGTCCAACTGGAGTGAGGAGCGCCGCTTCGACAAGTACGACGCCGACGGCCGACGCACGGCCTATGTCGTCACGGAATCGAGCGACTGCGGCACGGTCACGAACCTCGTCTCGACCTACGACCTCCTCGGGCGGCTCGTGTCGGCAGAGACGCCGCTTGGCATCACGAGCCAGACCTATGATGGCGCAAGCGACCGCGTGGTGTCGGCCACTCTTGTCGCGGGCGACGTCGCCCGCACGACGGCCTGTCTCCACAATGCCTTGGGCGAACAGGTCGGAACCGTCCTCGACGGCGTGACGCGGCGGAGCGAAGTGGCCTACGAGACGGATGCCTCAGGCGTCTCATGGCGCGTGACGCGGGAGGCGACGATCGGGCCGACGACGAATGCGCTCACGATCACGCGCGAGCGGCTGACGGGACTCGCGCACGGCCTGCGCGCGCACGTTGAGACGGAGTCGTCGAACGGCCCGCGCGTCGTCGAGACGATGGCCTTTGACGCGAACACGGGACTCACGACGGAATCGCGCACGTCGACTGACGCTCCCGCGATTGTCCGGCGGACTTCCTTCGGCCTCGCGCTGGAACAGGAGTCCGATGGCGAGACACGACGCTTCGCCTATGACGCCCTTGGACGGAACGTGCGAGTCGAAAGCGAGGTCGGCGACATCCGCCGCCCCGTGTCCGAGTCCGTCTACGGCGCGGCAGGGGACCTTGTCGCAGTCTCGACGTTCACCAACGGAACGGATGCGGTCACCGAGACGTTTGAGTACGACGCGCTCGGGCACAGGGTGCGCACGGTCAACGCGCTGGGCCTCGAGACCCGCACGGACTACGACGCCGTCGGCAACATCATCGCCGAGGACGGCGCGACCTATCCCGTCCGCTACGGGTACGACACGCAAGGCCGCCGCACGTCCCTGGCGACGACGCGTGACGGCGTGGTCTGGGACATGACGCGCTGGGCCTACGACGCGGCGACGGGGCTCTACACATCGAAGACGTATGCGGACGGCTCGAAGGAAACCTGCGCCTGGTCGCCCGACGGGCTGCCGATCCGGAAGACCTGCGCCAGTAGACGCTGGACCGAGAACGTCTACGACGCGAAGCGCCAGATCGTCGGCCGCCGCTCTTCGTCCGGCACGGACGACGCGGCATTTGCGAGAGACGCCCTTGGACGCGTCGTCTCGTCGGCGAACGGCAACGCCGCCGTCACGCTTGCCCTCGCGGACAACAGTACGGCGACGAACGAGACATGGACGGTCGGCGGCGAGTCGGCGACGCTCGTGCGGACGCTCGACGCGCAGGGGCGGCTGTCGTCGCTTGCGCTGTCCGGGGACGGCTACGCGCAAGTCTTTGTCTACGGCGCCGACGGAAAGCTCGCGACAGTCTCGAACGCCGAGGCGGTCGTGACCTACGCCTACACGCCCGATGGGCTGGACGCGGGCTGCACGCTGACGCTCACGAACGGCACGGCGTTCACGCGCACGATGACGCGCGATCCTTTCCGCCGCGACCTCGTGGAAAGGGTCGAGAACCGCGTCAACGGCGTCGCCGTCGAAAGCCTTTCCTACGCCTACGACGCGCTCTCGCGCCCCGTCTCCCGCAACAACGACACGTTCGCGTACAACGCGCGCGGCGAGGTAATGTCCTCACGCGGAGACGCGGAGAACACGGGGGAGGCGTACGCCTACGACCACATCGGCAACGCCGTCCTTGCCGCGTCCGGCAGCGTCACCAACGCCTACGCCGCAAATGCGCTCAACCAATACACCTCGATTCGCCGTACCTCAGATTCTCCGTGCGAGGCCTACCCCCGGTACGACGCCGACGGCAACCTCACGGCGTTCGGCCCGTGGACTTGCGCCTACGATGCGGCCAACCGCCTCGTCTCGGTTTCATCGAACGGCGTCCGGCTCGTGACGAGCTTCTACGACGCGCAGTCCCGCCGCGTGCGCAAGGCCACGCCGGAGGCGACAACGACTTTCTTCTACGACGGCTGGAACCTCGTCGAGGAACGCGTCGCCTACACGAACGGCACGACGTCAACCATCCGCTACTGCTGGGGCAAGGACCTTTCCGGCACGCTTCAGGGTGCGGGGGGCATCGGCGGATTGCTGTACCTGGCCATTGACGGCGCGGCCTACGTCCCGCTCTACGACAACAACGGGAACGTCACGCACTACTGTGATGCGAATGGCGCTGTTGTCGCCTCCTACGCCTACGACGCCTTCGGCCGTACAATTGCGCAGTCGGGCCCGCTCGCCGACGTCTTCCGGCACCGCTTCTCGACGAAGCATCTCGATTCCGGGACGGGCCTCTACTACTACGGCTACCGCTTCTATGTCCCCTCGCTCATGCGCTGGCTCAACCGCGACCCGATCAGGGAGGATGGCGGGGTGAATCTTTATGGATTCTGCGGGAACAATGCGCTTGCCTACAATGACAAGGACGGACGAGCCTATTTTGCCAAGCGCGTCTTGGCCGGACAGTCGTGGAACGATCAATTCTCCACAAACACAACTTTGGACAAGCTTAATATAGAATGGTCTCACGAGCAACTATTCTATGGAACACCGTCAAACCCATTGACCGATGTAGGTTATTTTGATGACGGGAGAGTTAAACGAGATCCCAAGCGAACAAAATATCGATATGTTGTGACTGATTCTGGGTATGATGACTGTATCATGAAGAAGGCCGTAGAACTTGTCAAGCCCAAACGGTACAATGCGGCACTTGCTTTCTTGCCCTGGTTCGATAATTGCCAATCATATGCTGCTAAGTTAAGGGAGAAGTATCAAGAGCTTGCATGTGACAAGAAGATTCGGTGTGAGTGCAAGAAAAAAGGAGATTGAACATGGATTCGGTACTCATGGTCATAGAGGGATTGTCTTATGCATTGTTTTTCTACTTTCTGCAGTATCCACTCTGTGTGTTGGCCATTGCGGCCGTTGTCAAGGCGACAATCCACTTATTAAGAAAACAAGATCTCCAACCACGTTATTTCCTATGGTCTGATATTGCAGTTGTATTTCTTGCCATGCCGTTTTGGGCAGTCTGCTCATTTCTGCCAGGAGTCGGCACCAAGAGTTTATCAAATTTGTGTGAGATCATGTTGCTCGGAAAAATCTGGGCGCTTCTGTTGGCCGCACGGTTGATTGTTTCTTTCTTGTCTGTTCGCCATTATGTGCGTTATGCCCGTCTTGGAAATCTTTTGATCTTTCTCTTATGCATTCTTGTTGCGTACCTAACCCCAACATTGTCTGAGTAAAGGTCAGCTGATGCATTCTCGACGCAATAGACCTCGACGCTTTTCTTTGCGTGCCGACGGCGGCATGGCTGCGAATGTTCACCGTGCGGCGGAGACTCGGTTTTACGATTCGGAAGGTCGCATGTCCGGCTATGTCCTCTCGAATGCCGTCGGATGCGGCGTGTCGGTCGCCTTCGCCTACGATGGCCCTTATCTGACGAATGCGATCCATACGCTGCCTTGCGGAAACCGCTTTGCGGCACGGCTGACCCGCGCGACGGCGCGGACGGATCTTGTCACCCCCTGTGCCCAGATCTTCGGCGGACAGTCGATGTACTGGCTCTTGACGGCTTACGATCTCCTTGGCCGCCCGACGAGCACGACAGACTCCGTCTCTCTTGCCCGCGAATGGCTGTACGACCGCCGTTCGGGACTCACGAAGGCGACCGTCGGTACGCCCGACATTTTCCGGCACCGCTTCTCGACGAAGCATCTCGATTCCGGGACGGGCCTTTACCATTATGGCTACCGCTTCTATGTCCCCTCGCTCATGCGCTGGCTCAACCGCGACCCGATAGGGGAACGAGGAGGCGCTAACATCTATGGTTTCTGCGGGAACAGCCCGATTTGCCGATACGACAAGTATGGATGGGCTCATTTTGAGGTTCGTCGCCTGTCGGGCCTGCCCGCGATATTGAGCTATTCCTGTTTTGCGCAAATCATAGGAGCTGTTCCTGCTGTGATTCTCGACTTTGGCCTTGCGGACAAACTGAATATAGAGATCTTGCATGAACATTTGTTCTATGATGATGGCACGAATATCGGTTATTCCAAGGAAGGCTTCTTGACAAAAGAATCCAAAGAAAGATATTCTCGGCGTGACTGTCGTGAATATGATGATTGCATTATGAAAGAAGCACAGGCGCGCGTGATGCCTCCACCTTACTCACTTTTGGGATTAGGCCGACCCAAGTATAATTGCCAAGATTATGCGAACAGCTTAAGACGCATGTATGATGCAATTAAGGACGATCCCGCAGTCAAATGTAAATGCAGGAAAGGACAACAATGAAAGACATGTCCAGATTTCTTCCAGGCGTATTACTGCTGTCAATAGTGTGCGCGAGTGCTTGGATTCTCATTAGAAAGTGGGATGTTGCCTTTGAGTTCTTGTCTCAAACTCCTTTCATAGGCTTGATAATCCAATACAACTTTCAACCATCGGATTATACTGTCCCTATACTTGACATCCCGTTGTGTACAGAAGTGAACAATGTTGCGTTCTCGTGCAAATACACGGGACGATACGAAATTGATATTGTTGGTTGCGATGTGAAACCGTGGGAGAATAGCGAGCTTGGCCTTTCCATCGTCGTACATGATGGAAGTGGCAAGCCTATCTTTCAGACTGTTCAGAGCAATGAAGTGGCGTTAGTGAGCTTTGATGACAAGGGTAAGAGATATATGCGTTTCTGCTATGCGGCATTTTTTGCCCCTGATGAATTGCCACAAGACACGCCTCTCTATTTCTCCTTCTTGAGTTTCGGCAATCACGAAGCGTTTCGACGAGCGAATCCCAATGCGCGGATCGTCTTGAGAAAATGCCTTGATAAGTAAGCAAGTGCACGAATGCGAGATGGAACAAATACTGTCTTTGAATGGAAACCATAAAATGCGGCATTGCAGATCCGCTGCCAACAGCCTCGTCGAGGAACGCGTCGCCTACACGAACGGCACGGCGTCAACCATCCGCTACTGCTGGGGCAAGGACCTTTCCGGCACGCTTCAGGGTGCGGGGGGCATCGGCGGATTGCTGTACCTGGCCATTGACGGCGCGGCCTACGTCCCGCTCTACGACAACAACGGGAACGTCACGCACTACTGTGATGCGAATGGCGCTGTTGTCGCCTCCTACGCCTACGACGCCTTCGGCCGTACAATTGCGCAGTCGGGCCCGCTCGCCGACATTTTCCGGCACCGCTTCTCGACGAAGCATCTCGATTCCGGGACGGGCCTTTACTACTACGGCTACCGCTTCTATGTCCCCTCGCTCATGCGCTGGCTTAACCGCGACCCGATCAGGGAAGATGGCGGGATGAATCTTTATGGTTTCTGCGGGAACAGCCCGATTTGTAACTTTGATTCATTAGGAGAGAAAATCGCAATCACGGAAGATCGTTACAATGTCAAAGATAATATTGGCAGGAATAGCAGGGCTTATTTCTCGCGGAATTGCTCTGTAACCATTTACTGCACTACGTTTGGCGTATTGAAAATAGATGGTGTAGCGTATAGGAGATTGTCGATTCTAACGCCTGGACATGGCAGATGGGATGAACGATATAAGCGGTACAACAGGAAATGGGGTGTTGGGCGCAACTCTACCCAAGAATGGCAAGCGGCGTATGCCCATGAAATGGATCATTGGAACTCGTTCAATGCGCTATTTTCTTTTCTAAGAATGTTGAATGAATTTGATGGAACGCGGCTATGTTCAAAATGCAATGAGATGAAGGATGAATTGGAGAAACAATATCGCGCATTGTATATGCAAGCAGTAATGCGGTCTTCAAAGTATGACAGTCCAGATCTTAATTATGGAGGAGCCTACCCAAAATGAAGAAAATGATTATGGCATCGGCAGCCTTAATTGCATTCTGCTCGGTTCTTATTGTATTCACCAGATTTTACATTAGCGAAAGAGAGCGGGATCGCTACAATAAAACTGTTGAGATATTGAATGGTCTTACGACGGTATCGGAGTTGAATCTTACAAATGTTTACCATGATGCCTGGGGACATGCGATGCACATAGATAGGGATGTTGATTGCTGGTTCATCGTTTCATTAGGCCATGATCCAACGGATTCTTCTGATGATATTGTCATGAAATGGAACCCCCGACTTGGACAAATAAACATTGACTTTAAGTATGATGGGCAGATACGTTCATATTCAATAAACGAGGAACACGATAATTGAAATTCATTCGCCGTACCTCAGATTCTCCGTATGAGGCCATCCCCCAGTACGACGCCGACGGCAAGACAATCACACAGTCCGGCGGCCTCGCCGACATTTTCCGGCACCGCTTCTCGACGAAGCATCTCGATTCCGGGATGGGCCTCTACTATTATGGCTACCGCTTCTATGTCCCCTCGCTCATGCGCTGGCTCAACCGCGACCCGATAGGGGAACGAGGAGGCGCTAACACCTATGGTTTCTGCGGGAACAATGCGATATGCATGCATGACAAGGATGGGAGAGCGTATTTTGCAATAAGGGGGTTGGGTGGTCTGCCAATAATGAAATGGTCGTCCCTCGTTTCGTGTCCATTCATGAAACACGCCATCGACCTTGCTGCCGATACGCTAAACATTGAACTTGTGCATGAGCAGCTGTTCTACGGTGATGGAGGTCAGCCATCCAATGTCGGGTGGAGCAAGACAGGGAAATTGGAAAATGAATCACCGAATGGCTATATCCGTAAGGGATGCGAGTAAAATACCATGAACTCGCGAATGATCCCAAAGTGAAATGCAAATGTAAGAAAGAAAATTGAAATGAGTGCAGTAAAAGATTTCATTCTTGGATGGCTGGCTCCATTATGGCTGTTGCTGATGCCATATTTGTCAGCGTTACTGTTTTGCGCTCTTTGCCTTGCGTTTTTCTTGAACAGGAAATGCACTCGAGAAAAAGGATTTTCGGCAATGCGAATGATTCTTCTGCTATTGGGATGCTACACATTTTTCAATGCATATGATTTCATTCGCTATCAGAACACAGGCCTGACTATTTCACCCATTAACCAAGCTTGGTTTTACTTGTTCTCTGCACCGTCAGACTTGTATAAGCCCTATGCACAGATTCAACTGTCGGCGGTGTCAAACGAATATCAAACGACATTTATGCATGTTTATGGCGGGGCGCAGATGGTTGGGTTGGGTCTCATAAACAACGCCCCGAAGGAATTTGAATACGGCAAGCCGGACGAGTTGAACCTCGAATTTAGTGGATACCTCTGTTCGGCAGATATGAAAATCGCGAAGGAGTTTAATGAGGTTTATACAAACTACTACCTATCAGTGGGGACCAATTATCTTCCAATCTGTCGATACGAAATTGAGAGTATTGGTGAATTGCGGTCTGAGTACAAAATCAAATTGAAAATTGGTGGGGATTTAGCTTTGTTTATGGAGAAATATCCTGGCTCATTTCTGATGATAAAAAATAGCACGCCAAAATGAGTTCGCGAGGCTCCAAAAATTGGTATAATTCACGACAAATTGACGAGTAAGGCTGACAGAAGATACATTCTCCATGAGACGCGCTGTGCGCAGGCTTTCGCCTACGGCGCCGACGGAAAGCTCGCGACAGTCTCGAACGCCGAGGCGGTCGTGACCTACGCCTACGACGCCTTCGGCCGTACAATCACACAGTCGGGTCCGCTCGCCGACGTCTTCCGCCACCGCTTCTCGACGAAGCCTCTCGATTCCGGGACGGGCCTTTACTATTATGGCTACCGCTTCTATGTCCCCTCGCTCATGCGCTGGCTCAACCGAGATCCTATCGAAGAGAGTGAAGTATCCGGCAGTACAATTGCCAAGACTACGCTGATGCACTGCGAAGCAAATACAACGAATTGATAAGAGACAAGAAAATTCGCTGTGAATGTGGGCTTTCCGCCAAGAAACAAGGGATACATAAATGATGAAAAAGATAGTCGTTTTTTGTTTCTATAGTGCCACAGGCATACTCGCCGCTGATACGTGTCATGGCTTTGCCATGCACATGGACCTTTCAGCTCCATTATCTGAAAATGGCATCGGATCGCGGCGATTTGGGCTGACAGCCTCGCAAGTGCTTGGCAAGCCCTTCTCGCCAAGCATTGTGCCTGGGCCGCATGGCGAAGAATTCATCGTGAAAAACATAAAAGATCTACGGTTTGGATTCGACTCTCTGCATTTGGGATTCACAATGGAATCGCAACGGCTCTGCAACATAGGGCTTTGTCGGAGCTTTGATTATGCCGCAAGTGATTCTGATATGATAGGGATGGTCTCTAATGTCTATTCATGGGTAAAGTCGAGCTTTGGTGATGCGGTTAAATTGAATCCGACATTTGACCTTCATTCTCCGCCGAATGCATTGTACGCATCAGTTGAGAACGACCTGTTTAAGTTGCGAGTTGAAGCGTCTCATAGGCAAGGCCCGTGTTGGGTGATGATTTCACTGCATGACAAAAATCTTGAAGATGAAGCATCGGTGGAGTACAACCGTATCTTACATGACGATGCGGTTAGGGCCGATGTTGAACGTCGCAAACAAATTAGCGCATGGTTTGCGCCGCTTTCGTGGGCTTTGCTGTTCTACCTCATCTTTTGCCTTCCTGTTATTCTTGTTTTGATGATTGTTTATGTAATCGTGATGAAAGCCAAGAAACAGAAACCTCTTCAAATTATCCATTGGATAGACCCTGTTGCGTTGCTTGTTGCTCCATATGCGTGGGGACTCTTTGAACATGTTGGCCAGCCCAAAAATTTGTCGAACATCTGTGAGTTTGCCATCATTGGATGGATCTGGTGTTTATGCATGACCGTGCGCTATGTCCGTTCCGCAATCGGAATAAGAACTCACGAGCGCCTATATGGATATATCACTTTTGCCATCGTGATGCTGTCTGCCATGATGTTGGCAATTCTATTCCCAACATTACCGGAGTGAAATCATGCTATAATATGCCTCACGTAAGCAATCGCCATGAAACACACGCTCAACACGACCATCAATCGCTCGCGGAACGAGAAAAACGACGAGCATTATACGCAGCTCTCCGACATCGAGGACGAGGTGCGCCACTACCGTGCGCAGTTCGCAGGCAAGACCGTCCTCTGCAACTGCGACGACCCACGCTGCAGCAATTTCTTCAAGTACTTCACGCGCAGCTTTGAAATCCTCGGCCTAAAACACGTCATTGCGACCTGCTACAAGAGCCAGGACGTCGATCTCTTCACGCAGAAGACGAGCGGAAAGGCCGTCTACCAGATCTACGATGGCGACGCCAACGGGAACCGCGAGGTCGATGGCGACGAGATCGCCGTCAGGGAACTGGAGGGCGACGGCAGCTTCGACAGCCCCGAATGTCTCCGCCTCCTCGACGAGGCGGATATCGTCGTGACGAACCCGCCGTTTTCGCGGTTTCTTGATTTCCTTCCGCTCCTTGTGAATCGCGGCAAGAAGTTCCTCGTTCTTGGCAATAATTTCCACGCGAAGGCAAAGGAGATATTTCCCTACTTCATGTCAAACCAGCTGTATCATGCGTCTGGCCGTTGAAAAAGTTAGCCGCGAACAGAAACCATATTCCATGTTGGGAATCATTGGAGAGAAGTATAATTGTCAGGATTATGCCGACGCATTGCGGGCGAGATATTTGGAAATCAAGAATTCGCAAGAAGTGAAATGCAAGTGCAAAAAGAAAAGGAGATGAATGCTTATGGAATGGATTGCTGTGGGTGTGCTTGTTTTTGCAATCATCCTGTTGTCCGTTATCTTGTTGCGAATGTCACGAGCGGGACGGATGCTTCTTCGTTCTTTAATCTTTGTGTTGTTGCTGCCAGTCCTATATCTGGGAGCAGAACTGTTCCTCCTTTATGCAATAGGAAGAAGCATTGTCCCTCAGGTCGGCGTGTTCTGCGGCGTGTTTGTTCCGCCGCCGACATATTTCACGCCGCTCGTGTCCATGCCTTTAAAGACTGGGGTGTTCGCTTACGAAGGAGAGTTTTGTTGTCGCCATCTTGGCAGACATGAGCTGAATATCGAAATCGACAAGTCCATGTCCATCTGCGATGTGCCAATTGACGTTGATTTTGATTTGTCCTATTGGATTGTTGATTCCACAGGCAAGCCACTTGTCTCGGGCATGGCGGCACAAGGCAAGCAAGGCCCAAGAACAATCCATTGGCCGTATGTCTATTGCGCGAAGTTTGATGTTCCTTCTCAAGTGCCTAGAAATGCCAAAGTTAAAATAGTCCTTAAGGCCTCAAATGGATTAGAGAAATTTGTCGAAAGGACGCCTTGCACTCGGTTCATCGTCATGAAGGTTTCGGACGAATGACAGGAAGGCCAATCAATTCGTGCACGAGGAATTCGGCGGCCGCTTCGTTGGCAGTTGGCCTCGCCTCTCTCACAGATACCTCTTCCTGTCCTGCCCCACAACGCCCGCATACAGCTCGACCAACGACTGCGCCGGACTCATCAGGAGCTTCTGCATCAGCACTTCCTCGACCTGAAAGAACCCGACGTCCGCCTCCATCTCCACGTCGATGCGCATCGGCCTCTCCTTGCCGGGGAGAATCCTGACGCGCAGAATGGCATTTGCCGAATACTTGTGGATGTCGCCGACGTGAGGGCGGTCGGAAAGGGCCATGGAAATCCGCGCACGCCCTTTCGTCATGTCACAGCCGTCGCCGACGAGAATCAGACCCGCCTCAAGCGAATGGATGCGCGTCGTGCCCATGTGCCCGAAAATGCCCTCCAAGGCCATCAAACGGATGATTACGCGCCGATTCATGTCCCCCGGCAACAATGCCTGCAGATGTCGCTCGATGACTGGCAAGGCCAGCATTCCTGAGACGCGTTCATGGTCCTGCCGCCCGACGGTCATCCCGAGATCATGCAAGAAGCCCGCGAGCAAGACTGCGGCGAGGCTGTCCTCGAACCCGCCGGCGCCATCTTCCTCCAACGAAGTCCTCACGCCCGATTCGTGCAGAATGGCGAGCGCCTTGATCGCGTTGTAGGCGACTTGGCGCATGTGGACGGGACCATGGTCGTTGAAGCCCAGCCGCCGTATCGACACGACGTTCGCATAGTCCTGAACGCGATGGACCTCTTCGTCGGCAAAAAGCCTCCGCGCCAGCTCTGACGGAAACGGACAGGCGTCAAGCCGCCGGAGGATCTTGTCCTCAAGTATGGTTTCAATGGGTGACTTCATTCTTTTGCCTCCTGCTTCCTGAACCGCGCTTCTGCTCCGAACAAAGTCCTCCGGTTTCCCCCTGCCATGGTCTGACCGCCTTACCGGATCGGCGCGGAGATATGGGCGACCTGCTCGGGCGCGTCGGGGTCCTTGCCGACGTGAATGCGGTAGGTCAGCGTCACGACCGTCCCGTCAGGCGCATCGTCGAGCTGCGTCGGCCACTTCAGGGCGCTGTAGACCTGACTCTCCTCCGTGACCTCCAGCGCCGCGTGCCGCAGCCCGCCGTCCGGCCCCGCCCATGTCGCGACAATCGAGTCGCCGCGCGACGGGCTGCACATCAGGTTCATGCCCGACACCCAGATTGGCTTGCCGCGCAGAATCTCGCCCTCCTTCGCGTTCTCGGCGCCCGAAGAAAGGCGCGTGAGGCGCAGCCGCCCCTCCAGCTCCTCCAGGCTCACCCAGTCGAAGGCGGAAGCCTTGACGGACATCTTCCTCAACGGCGTGAGGACCACGCGGTAGTCGTTCCGCTCGCCGACCCGCCGCGTCTCCTCGTCCACCGTCCCCGTCAGCTCGCCGTGGACGCGCAGCCAGTCCCCGAGCTTCACCGCCTTGCCCATCATCCCGAGTTTCTGGACGGCCTCGATAAAGCCGTTGACCGTGCCGCAGACATCGTAGAAATGCCCGCGCACATACCCCGATGACAGCGCGAACTCGACCACCTGCTCAAGCGAATAGGTGTCGCGCTCGGCGATGACAGGCCGCAGGAACTTCTTGCCCGTGCCCGGATGGACGGTTGAAAGGACGCGATACTTCAGCTGGCACTTCTGTTTCATGGACGTTGCTCCTTAAGAGTGAGATAGTCTTCAATTCGGGACCTCTTGCATGGGTAGTGTATCATAAAATCCGTCCTCAAGGCAAGGCGAAGCGCAAGTGAACGCGTTCTCTTGACAAAGTGAACGCGTTCTTTATGTCAAGTGAACGCGTTCTCTGACCCAAACGAACGCGTTCTCTCGACACGATGAACGCGTTCACTTCCTCGGGAGAACGCGTTCGTTTGCCCTGGAGAACGCGTTCACTTGTCCCGGACCATAGGGAGGAACGCGGACGCCGCCCTTCCATCAGATGTCCCAGCCTTCGCCATTGCGGCGCGAGACGAGCAGACCGAAGAAGAACGGCGCGCCGAGAATGGCGCAGACGACGCCGACGGGCACGTCCGCAGATGGCAGGAGCCGCCGCGCGAACTCCGCGCACGGCAGGAATGCGCCGCCCACAAGGGCCGAATACGCGAAGACGCGCTGGAGACGCGGCCCCGTCTTGCGTCGGACGGCGTGCGGCACGACGAGTCCGACGAAGCCAATCGCCCCCGCCAGCGCGACCGAAACGGCCGTCGCCAGCGAAACGAGCGCGAGGACCGCCGCCAGCGTCGCGCGCGTGTTGACGCCGAGGGCCTCCGCCTCGGCGCGACCGAGTTCCATGACGTTGAGCCGACGCGCGAGGAGCAGAAGCGCGGTCAAGACGACCGTCAGGGCAACGCAGCCGAGCGCAAACGTCGGGCCCGTGACGCCTCCAAGCGAACCATAGAGCCATTTCGAGAGCGCGGCAAAGTCATCGGGCTTTGCGTAGGAGAGGACCAGCATGTCGAGCGAACCCATGAAGCCCCCTGTCGCGAAGCCCGCGAGGACGACCGCGTTCCCGCCCGAGAGCAGGAACGGATTCGCGCCATCTGTCCGCCGCGCACGCGCCGCGCAGGAACCGACGAGACAGACGAGAGCCAGCGAGACGCACGAGCCGAGGAAACTCGACGCGGGCAAGACCCACGCGCCGAGCGCAACCAGCCCGAGGTTCGTCGCAAGCGCGGCGAAAAGCGCCGCGCCACCGACCGTCCCCAGCAGGTAGGGCTCCGCCAGCGGATTGCGCAGGACGCTCTGGAGCGCCGCGCCCGAGACGGAGAGCGCCGCCCCCGTCACAACCGCCGCCATGTAGGCCAGATCCAACTCCCATTCCCCCGTCTCAGGTTGTTTTCACTGCGGGCACATCGGCGATACGTCCCTGCTCCGCCACGATAACAGGTTAGAACTCATACCCGATTGTCAACATGAGGCTGCGTCCCGTGCCGGGCCAGTAGCTGGTTCCATAGGTCGCGTAATCGCAGTAGTTCTTGTCAAAGAGGTTGTCAATCGTGAAACCGACCTTGAAGCCGCGCACCCAAGCGGCGAATGTGGGGGCATATTGAACTCCGACATGGAAAAGCCCGAAGCCTGGAATGCGCCCCTCGCGGCGCGAGGGCGCATAAGCGCCCGTGTTGTTGAAGTCGGAAGCCGCCCATTGCGCGGTCTGGTAACGATAGCCGCCAAAGACGAAGCAATCGTCCCAGAGGTAGACGCGCCCCGTCAGCGAAAGCGTCTGCTCGGGGACGAGTGGCACTTTGTTTCCGTCGAAATCGCCGCCGTCGAACTCAGCGCGGACAAGCGCATACGCAAGCCGAATGCCCGCGACCTTTTCACGCTCCCAGCCGAGGCGGAGGTTCAGGCCTTCGCGGATCGTGTCAGCAGGTGAGTTCATGTTGGCGCCCCAGCCGATGTAGGGGTTGTAGAAAATCTCGTCTTCCAGTTTCGAGCAATAGAGATTGCCACCGAGATAAAAGTCGTCAAGGAACTCCCAGTCTACGCCAACATCGGCCATGTAGCCAGTTTCGGGGGAAAGCAGAGACCCCTTGCCGTCGTGTTCGTCAAGAAACGGCGCCCGGAAGAAGCGCGAGAAGCGCACATATGACTTCAGATCGTCAATCGGCCTAAAGAGAAGTGCCACATCGAAAGCATATTGATCGCTCGTCCGTTTCGTCGGGATGTTATACGCCCCTTTCCGCATGTCATGCATCCAAAGACGCTCGTAGCGTCCGCCCAACTGAACGGCGAGGCTATCCGTCAGATGCAATGTGTCCTGCACGAAGAAGCCCATTGCAGGACGTGAAAGCCGACCTTTCGCTCCGCCATACGCCACGGGTGTCTGCGCGTCGTTGCGGTCATAGCGGAAAGTCGAGCCCAAAATGAACTCATTTTCAAGGCCGAAGACTTCCATCGTATTGACCCACTGTGGCGTGATTTCATAGGAATACATTTGGTAATCTACATCCCAATAGCCATATGTGCGCGACTGCATATGGCGATGTGACGCCGTCCCATTCACCCGAATGGCGTTCTCGTCGTTGACTTGCACGTTCATCGTCGTATTCAGGCCGTAAGTCGTGCGACGGTAATAGTCATCCGTCGCCGTTGACTGCCGTGGATCATTATGCCACTGGTCGCGCGACAGGTACCCGGGTAAGTCGTAGGTGCTGTCGTTGTAGAATGCGGAGACCCTCAGCCACGAGCCGTTCGACCAGTTTTTGCGGATGCCGCCGTTGGCATTCCAAATGTCGAAACCAGAATTGTCGCGATAGCCGCCTGAATGGTCATACGCCCCGCTCGCCCAGTAGAGAATTCCGTCCTCCTCAATTCCGCCGCGATAAGCAAGCGAGCCTCCCGCCGTCCCCCATGAGCCGACATGCGCCTCAATTGCGCCGTGACTCTCATAGTCCGTCGGCTCGGTCACGACGTTAATCATGCCGGCGGATGCGCCGTCGCCGTGCAGGACAGTCTGCGGACCAGAGAGGATCTCGACTTGCTTTACAGACGTGAGCGAAATCTGCGCGAGGTTCGGCGCGTTCATGTCGGGATTGTTGAGCCGCTCACCGTCCACAAGCACGAGGACTCTGCCGAAGCCATTCTCGCCATAGCCGCCCATCGATATCTGCGTAAGCGCAGGGTTGTTTCCTCCGAGGCGGTTCAGGCTCACGGACGGTGCGACCTTCGAAAGCAAATCGACGACATCCCGCGCGCCGCTTTGCGCAATCTCGTCCGCCGTGATGACCTGTACGGACTGCGGAATCTCCATCTTCGTCTGCCCGAGGCGACTGGCCTCGACGACGACCGCTCCAAGTTCGGCGACGGGCGCCTCGGCGCCCACAACCGCGTTTGTGGCTGCGGCGACCGCAGCCAGCACCAGTGTGTTCATGTTTCCTCTTTCCCCCTCTTGCGAAGGTACTTGACGTTGAAGGAACGGCCCGTCTTCCGACTGTAACGGCTGCGCGACAGCGCCTGATTTGCACAGGACTTTCCGGCTACCGCTCCCGATGGCTTTCTATTATACCATATTATTCCCGCCAAAGAGGGCGGAAGGCGTTCGCTCAGGAACGAGGCGAAAGGAAACCCGAAACGACGATGAACACCGTGCCCAGCCACTGAAGCGGCGTCGCAGACTCCCCGAGGAACAGGCTCGCCAGCGCAACGGAGAAAACCGGCGTAAAGTAGGCGCAGACCCCCAGGACGGCCATTGGGAGAAACTTCTGCGCGGCATTCCAGGCCCAAAACGGCAGAAGCGTCGAAACGAGGCCCAGAGCCAGCACAAGCAACCAAGCCGCCGAAGTCGTCGGCCAGGCGAGATCGAGGAACAGCAACAGGGGGCTGAACAAGGCCGCGCCCATGAGCATCGTCAACATCGTGAACAGCGAAGACCCCAGCCGCACGATCAGGTCACGGCCATAGACCGTATAGACGCTCCACGTCACCGCCGCCAGCAGCACATAGACATCGCCGACCGAATAGGCCGACAGGGCAAGGCCCTTCGTCGTGACGATCTGGATGACCAGCAGTGCGCCGACCAGCCCGCAGGCGAGCGAGGCGAGTTCCGCAAGATTCGCGCGGCGCGTCTTCAGGACCGCCACCAGGAAAATCATGATCGGCGTGAGCGCGTCTGCCATCGAGGCGTTCGCCGCGCTCACGCGCGCGCACCCCATGAACACGCACCACGCCATCAGCGTCGTGCCGACCGGCCCCAGCCAAAGCAGGTCCAGAAGGTCGCGGCGCGTCAAGGACGCAATCCGTGCGCGTTCCTGCGGCAGACAGGCCATCCACGCCGCCATCACCGTGCCCGCGATCACGAACCGCAGACACGCGAGGACCTCCGGCGAGACATGACAGGTTTTCGTCAGCGCGGCGCCGACAATGAAAGTGGACGCAAAGCCGAAAATCGACAGCAGCGCGAGAACAAGCCCGACAAAAAGGCGCGACATCTTATTTTCCATGCCGCCTATTATAGCATGGCCGTCAAACGCCAAAGGCCCTGCCGAAGAAGAATTCCCGACGACCCACTTGCCAAGACGGCGGAGTCTGATTTATAATATCCAGAATATGCTGGGAACGATCCTTCTCCTTCTGTCCGCGACATTCGTCGAATCCAAGACCCTCGCGCTCCAGATCCATCTGGACCGTGCGGGCTACTCCTGCAACACCGCCGACGGCGTGTGGGGGCGCAAAGGCGAACGCGCCCTGCGCCGCTTCCTTCTCGACCGAGGCGAGAAGCCCGTCGTCCTCTCGCCCGAGGTCGCCTATGACCGCTATTTCGCCCGCGCTCCGGATCCGTTCCGCATCGAGACCGTGACACAGGCCGACCTTGACGCGCTGGTGAAGATACCGGGCGATCCCGCCGCGAAAGCGAAGCTTCGGCGCCTGGGCTACGAAACCATCCAAGAGATGTTCGCCGAGCGCGGCCATCTCTCGCAACGCGCCCTCGCCCGCATCAACCCCGGCGTGGACTGGAAGAACGTCCACGCCGGGCTCCGGCTCGTCATTCCCGACTTCCCTCCGATCAGCGAAGAGTTCGCCGCCGCCGAACGCGGTCGGCCGCGCCGACCTCAGAGACCGACGGCGGCCCTCGTCCGCGTCTCGCTCACGAACCGCGAGATCACGGCGTTTGACGCGAAAGGCAAGTGTCTCGGCCTCTTCCCCTGCTCGATTGCCGCGAACAAGGCGAAAATCCCGCCGCAAGGCGAACTGAAGATCACGAGCTACGTCGCGTGGCCGAACTACACCTACACGCCGGACTCCACGGCCAAGGGGCAGAAGGTCCAGCGCTTCATCTGGCCTGCTGGCGAGAACTGCCCCGTCGGGGTCGCGTGGATGGGGCTCAACCTGCCCGGATACGGGATGCACGGAACGCCCGTGCCCGAATCCATCGGCTTCACGGGGTCGCACGGATGCTTTCGGCTTGCGAACTGGAACGCGGCACGCCTCTACGCGCTGTGCCAACCCGGGACAAAGGTCGTCATCGAACCGTAAACGGAACCTTCGCGGACGTCGGGAAAGCGCCCGCCGTCAGTTCAGCGCGCTGCGTATCGTCTCAACGTCCGTCACGCCAATGTACTCGGAGATCTTGACGCCGTCCTTGAAGCAGAAGAGCGCGGGAATGGACATGATGCCGAACTGCGCCGCAAGTTCCGGCGCCTCGTCCACATTGACCTTGACGACCTTCAAGTCCGGCATGCGCGGCAGAAGTTCGCGCTCGATCTTCTGCCCCATCATCTGACACGGCCCGCACCACGTCGCCCAGAAATCGACGAGCACCTTGCCGGTCTTCACCGCCTCATCCAACTCTATCTTGGTCTTGACGTCCATCGTGAACCTCCTTCTTACTTCGGAGAAACCGTCTGGCCCTCCTTCGAGTCCTTGACAAGCCAGCCTGCCGCGGCAATCGCCTCGCGCAACCGGTCCGACTCGGCCCAGTTCTTCACGCGGCGCGCCTCGGCACGCTGATCCAAAAGCGACTGAATCTCGGACGGAACCGCGACCGACTTCTTCTCGTTCCCGAAGAAGATGACGCCCAGAACCTCGTCCATGCGCCTGAAGACGCGCAAGACCTCTTCCGCGTCAAAGCCCTTCGTCTCGGGCGCCACAAGCGCGGCATTCGTCTCGTGCACCAGCTCGAAAAGCGCGGCAAACGCCTTCGGAACGTTCAAGTCGTCGTTGACGGCGGTCGTGAACGCGTCAAGGCACTTCTGCGCAAACGCACACGGCTCGCGCCCTTCCGTCTTCACGCCGCTCCGCTTTTTCGCCTTCTCCACGCACGCGTCAATCCGCGCAAGCGACTTGCGCGCATCGTCCAGCGCGGAGAACGCGAAGTTCAGGCCGCTGCGGTAGTGCGCGTTGATCAGCACATAGCGGATTTCACGCCCCGTGTAGCCCTTCTCCAGAAGGTCGCGGAGCGTAAAGAAGTTGCCGAGGGACTTGGACATCTTCTCGCCGTTGACACGCAGGTGCGCACAGTGCATCCATGTCTTCACGAACGGCTTTCCCGTCGCGGCCTCGGCCTGCGCAATCTCGTTCTCGTGATGCGGAAAGAGGTTGTCGATTCCACCCGTGTGCAGGTCGAACGTCTCGCCGAGATACTTCATCGACATCGCCGAGCACTCGATGTGCCAGCCCGGGCGCCCACGCCCCCACGGCGAATCCCAGCCCACGGGACCGTCCGACGGCTCCCACGCCTTCCACAGCGCAAAGTCGCCGACGTTTTCCTTGTCGTATTCGTCAGCCGCGCAACGAAGCCCGGTACGCTGGTTGTCGAAGTCGATGTGCGCGAGCTTGCCATAGCCCGGGAACTCCCTGACCTTGAAATAGACGGACTTGTCCTCGGACTGGTAGGCGACCCCCTTCTCCATCAGCTTCCGGACGAGCGCGATCATCTCGGGGATGTGGTCCGTCGCCGCCGGATAGACTTCAGCCGGCTGAACGTTGAGCTTCGCCAGATCGGCGAAGAACGCGTCCTTGTAAGTCTTCGTGTAGTCCGTCAGCGCCACGCCCGCCGCGTTCGCGCCGCGGATCGTCTTGTCGTCCACGTCCGTGAGGTTCATCACCTGCTTCACCTTCATCCCGTTGAACTGGATGACGCGGCGCAGGACATCCTCAAACGTGTAGGCGCGGAAGTTGCCGATGTGCGCGAAGTTGTAGACCGTCGGCCCGCACGTGTAGAGGCGGACCGTATTGTCGGCAAGAGGCTCAAGCGCCTCAACGCGGCGGGTCAGGGAGTTAAAGACGTTCATTGTCGTTCACTTGACCGGAAGAAGCTTCTCCTGGCCGTTCATGTACGGGCGAAGGACCTCCGGAATCGTGACCGACCCGTCGGCGTTCAGGTGCTGTTCAAGGAGCGCGACCATGAGACGCGGGAGCGCCACGCCCGAACCGTTCAGGGTATGGACAAACTTCGTCTTCCCGTCCGCATCCCTGAAGCGGCAGTTGAGACGGCGCGCCTGATAATCCGTGAAGCACGAGCAGGACGAGACCTCAAGCCACTGCCGTTCGCCCGGAGCCCAGAGTTCGAGGTCATAGCACTTCGCCGCCGAAAAGCCCATGTCGCCCGAGCAGAGCTGAAGCACGCGGAAGTGGAGCCCAAGACCCGTCAGCACGGCTTCGGCCTCTTTCACGAGGACCTCCAGCTGCTGGAACGAGACGTCGGGGTGGACGAAGTTCACCATCTCGACCTTGTCGAACTGATGGACGCGGAGCATCCCGCGCGTCATCTTGCCGGCCGACCCCGCCTCGCGACGGAAACACGGCGTATAGGCCGTCAGCTTGATCGGCAGTTTCCTGCCGTCGAGGATGTCGTCGCGGTAGTAGTTGGTGACCGGAACCTCCGCCGTCGGAATCAGCCAGAAGTCGTCAATCTGGCAGTGGTAAAGGTCTTCGGCGAACTTCGGCAGCTGGCCCGTGCCCGTCATCGAGTCCGAATTGACGACGAACGGCGGCAGCATCTCGGTATAGCCCTGCTTCTGGCAGTGGAGATCGAGCATGTACTGGATGAGCGCTCGCTGAAGCTTCGCGCCCTGGCCGAGGATGATCGGGAAACCCGTGCCCGTCAACTTCACGCCGCGAGGAAAGTCGAAGATGCCAAGTCTCTCGCCAATCTCGATATGCGTCGGGATCTTGAAGTCAGGGTCCTTCCACTCGCCGACGAACCGGACGACCTCATTCGCGGTCGAATCGAGGCCCGTCGGGATCTCCGGTGCGGGGATGTTCGGAATCATCAGCAGGGTCTCGCGGAGGTCATGATCGACCTGCGCCAGTTCCCTGTCGATCTCGGCGATGCGGTCGCCAACCTTGCGCATCTCGTCCTTCGCGGCGGCGACGTCGCCCCCTTCCTTCGCAATCTTGCCGATCTCCTTCGACGCGGCGTTGCGCTTCGCCTTCAGGGCCTCCGTCTCTCCGACGAGCGCACGGCGACGCGCATCGAGATCCCGCGCCTTCTGAAGCCGTTCCTTCTCTACGCCACGGCGCGCCAGATCCGCCGCCGTCTGGTCGAAATCATCCCTGAGTTTCTTGACATCAATCATCTGTTGACCTTCTTTCCTTGAATCTGCCCGTATTATACCACAAATTCGCCTCGTCAGACCGTCGGCGTCGAGAGCCCGACGGCGTTCCTCTTCGCCCAGATCGCCTGCCGCGCGACACCCAGCAGCAGCGCCGCGTCGTCCTTCGTGAAGACGCCGCGCGAAAAGACGCGGTGGAAGCCCTGCATGAAATGGTCCGCCTGTTCCGGCTTCATGAAGCCGATCTCCTCCAGCATCGCCGCCCAGTTCTTCATGAGCTGCATCTTCTGGGCCTGCGGCGCGGGCGGCGCCTTCTCGTGCGGCGGCTGGTAGCGGCCCGAAGCCGTGAAGAACTCGTAGCACGTGATGAGGACGGCCTGCGACAGGTTGATGGACGTGTAGCCCGCGTCCACGGGAATGCGAATGAGGTGCGTGCACTGGGCGACCTCCTCATTGAGCAGGCCCTTGTCCTCACGCCCGAAGACGAGCGCGACCGGCCCCGTCTCCGCCAGCGAAAGAATGTCCGCCGCACAGTCGCGTGGCGCCTTCACGTGCTGGCGGTAAAGGCCTTCGCGCGCCGTCGTGCCGACCACGGCGACACAGTCTGCGACCGCCTCCTCAAAGGTCGCGAACTCCTCGCGCGCGTCCAGGACGTCCGTCGCGTGGACGGCCAGGCGGCGCCCTTCCTCCCAGTCGTTCTGAAGGTTCGGCGCGGCCAAGCGCAGGTGCCGGATGCCCATGTTCGCCATGGCGCGGCAGCTGGAGCCGACATTTCCGGTGTAAAGCGTGCCCACAAGCACGACGCGAATGTTCTCAAGCGGATTCATCGTGACGGTTTTCTGTATTCACGTCCCTTTCGGAGGACGGGCTTCCAGCGATCGTCCTTCTTCACGTCCATTTGCGGCGTGTCGCAGAGGACGCCGCGGTAGGCGACCCCATAGTCCGACGGACTCTCCACCAGCTGGCGGTAGATGATGCACGTGAAGCCGTTCACGAGAATCTGCCAGCGGCCACTGTCCGTCTTGTACATCGTGCCGCGCGACTGGAAGTTCATGCACTGCCACGCGCGGAAGGATTCGCCGTCCGGCAGGTCCACCTCGACCACGAGCTTGGACTTGAACGGCATCTCCTGCCCCGTCATCGGCGAAACGAACGTGTTGACGTGTTCGCGCTCGGACACGCCGTACGCAACCGTCACGAGAAATCCGTCCTCGTCCGAGAAGACGTTCTTCTGCACGATCTTGTAGCTCTGGCATCCCGCCAGCAGCAACACGCCCAGAACCAGAAAGCGCTTCAAGCCTCGCCCTTCAGAAGCTCCAGTTCAGAACCGGAAGGAAGGGAATGTCATCGCCGGCGATGACGTTGACGAATCCGATCTGGACGCCATACGCCCGGTCGGCAATGTTGACGGCCCCGACCTGAAGACCGGAGAAAGAGACAACGTCGTTCCAGATGCCGACCTGAAGGCCCTTCACGCACCAACTTCCCCACGGGAGCCCGACAGGGCCCGCAATCGTCAGCGCAAACGGCGTCCAGTTCGTCATGCATCCCTCACGGACGCAACCTTTCTCCATCGTCAGCGTCGCCTCCTTGGCAAACGCCCCGGCGGACAGCAGAGCCACCACACACGCCATCATCAGTTTCTTCATGGTCAACCACCTTTCTAATGAATGCTTCAGATTACCCGAAGCTTAACCGGATCCTCGGAAACGACTCCCGAAGCCTTGATTTCGGCAAGGGCCGCCTCAAGTTCACAGGCCTTCGCCTTGTGCGTCAACGCGACGACCGGCGCATAAGCCGTCTCGCCCGACTCAACCGGCGCGGCAAGGTCCTTCTGCGTCGCCGCCGAAATGGACACGCCGTGCTTGCCGAGAATCGACGCGATCGTGCCAAACGCGCCCGGCTTGTCCGCGACCAGAAACCGAACGTAGAACTTCGAGACGATGTCGCCCGCCGCGCGAAGCCTCAGCTGCCCTTCCGCATAGTCCGGGACGCCGCGCGCGTAGCGCGTCTCGCCGTGCGCGAGATTCCGCGCGATGTCGCCGATGTCCCCCACGACCGTCGAGGCCGTCGGCGCGCGCCCCGCGCCGCGCCCGTAGTACATCGTGTAGTCGGACATGTCACCCTTGACCATCGCCGCGTTGAACGCATCGTTCACGCTTGCGAGCATGTGCGCGAACGGGATGAGCGTCGGATGGACCCCAACCTCGACCTCGTCGCCGTCCTTCGCGACAACCGCAAGGAGCTTGATGCGGTAGCCGAAGTCCGCCGCATACTTCACGTCAATGCCGTTCAGGTTGCGGATGCCTTCGACCTGAACCTGGTCCAGCGTCGGCTGGAACCCGTACGCGAGCGCCGTAAGGATGCAGGCCTTGTGCGCCGTGTCGAAGCCGTCGATGTCGAGAGACGGATTCGCCTCGGCATAGCCAAGCCGCTGCGCGTCCTTCAGGACCACGTCGAACGGCGCGCCTTCGCGCTCCATGCGCGTCAGGATGTAGTTGCACGTACCGTTCAGGATGCCGTGAATCGACTCAATGTCATTCGCGGCGAGGGCTTCGCGGACGACGCGGATGATCGGGATGCCGCCGCCGACGGATGCGCCAAAGTAGATGTCAACGCCATTTCGCTCGGCCGTGTCGAAGATCTCCTTGCCGTACTCCGCCAGAAGCTTCTTGTTCGCCGTGACAACGCACTTCTTCGCGTTGAGCGCATCCAAGACAAACTTCTTCGCGATTCCCGTGCCCCCAATCGTCTCGACGACGATCCGGACCTCGGGATCGGCGATGACGGCTGCTGCGTCGGTCGTCAACACGCCCGCCGGGACCGAAATGCCGCGATCCGTCACAATGTCAAGGTCGGCGATCCTCTTCAGGGCGATCTCGACCCCCAGTCGCTTCGACATGACGTCACGATGCCTCAGAAGACCGTCTGCGACGCCCGCGCCGACTGTCCCAAAGCCCAGAATGCCAACTCCAATTTCCTTCATCTTCAATCCACCTTCCGAGAAGCGGAACTCTTTCTCAGCCCTTGTTCCTGATCGCCTTGATGAGCTTCGGGACGACGACATTGAGGTCTCCGACAATGCCATAGTGCGCGACCTTGAAGATCGGCGCGTCACGGTCGGTGTTGATCGCGATGATCTTCGCCGAATCCTGCATGCCCGCAAGATGCTGAACCGCACCCGAGATGCCACAGCTGATGAAAAGCGCCGGGCGCACCGTCACGCCCGTCTGCCCGATCTGCCGTTCATGTTCGCAATAGCCGAGATCCACCGCCGCGCGCGACCCGCCGACCGCGCCGCCCAGCGCCGCCGCAAGGTCATGCAGGACCTGGAAGTTCTCCTTCGACCCGACGCCCGCGCCGCCCGCGACGATGATGCGCGCGCCCTTCAGGTTGACGCTCGACGCCTTGCGGACGATCTCGATGACCTCGACCGGAATCTCCACCCCGGCGAGATGGGAGCCGTGACGCTTGACTTCGCCGCCCTCGTGCTTCGTCGCCAACGGCTTCATCACGCCTTCACGCACCGTCGCCATCTGCGGCCAGTTCCGCGCGTTGACAATCGTCGCGATGATGTTGCCGCCGAACGCCGGGCGGATCTGGTGCAGAACGTTCGTGAACGTCTCGCCCGTCTTCTTGTCGGCATAGTCGCCGATCTGCAGGTCCGTGCAGTCCGCCGTGAGCCCGCAGCGCAGCGCGGACGCGACGGCCGGCGCGAGATCGCGGCCCATGTGCGTTGCGCCGAAGATGACGATCTGCGGGTTCTCCTCCTTGATCAGCTCGACCATCGCGTGGCGGTACGCCTTGCTCCGGAACAGCTTGAGCGCGGGGTCGTCAATCAGGTGCACGACATCTGCGCCGCCCGCGATCAGTCTCGCCGCGCACGGCTCGACGCCCTCGCCCATGAGGACCGCGCCGACTTTGACGCCCAGTCTCGCCGCGAGTTCGCGCGCCTTCCCGAGAAGTTCAAACGGAATCTCGGAGAGCTTCCCCTCCTCTTGCTCCGCAAACACCCAGACTTCGCCTTTGGTTCTGTCTTCCATACTTCTTCCCTCTTCCTTAGTTGCTTCTTCCTCACCCAATGGTATGGTCGGCGATCAGCTCGCCCACAAGGCCGCCGATCCCCTCGTCCGTCGGGGCGACCTCCTTGAACGCGCCGCCCGCGAGGACGACCGACTGAATCTTGTTGACGCTCGTCGGCGAGCCCGCAAAGCCGCAGCGCGAATCTTCGCAGCCGATGGCCGCGCAATCGAGAACTTCGGGCTCGGCGTTCTTGCAGGACATGACGCGGCGCATCTGGAACGGGCGCAGTTCGCCGAACTTCTCCGTCACCGTGAAGAGGGCGGGGAGCTTCGCGCGGCAGGTCTCGACGCCCGTGCCGATGTCGCGCGTCGCAATCGCCGTGTCGCCGTCAAGCGCCAGCTTCTCCAGATACGTGACGACGGCGCAGTCGAGCTTCTCGCCGATCTGAGGGCCGACCTGGGCCGTGTCGCCGTCAATCGCCTGCCGCCCGCAGAAGACGAGGTCGGGGCTGAACCTCTTCACGGCCTGGGAAAGGATGTAGCTCGTCGCGAGCGTATCAGAACCCGCCGCCTTGCGGTCCGTGACGAGAACCGCGCGATCCGCGCCGCACATCAGCGCCTCGCGCAGAATCGCCTTCGCGGCGGGGAGGCCCATCGTGATGACGGTCACCGTGCCGCCGTACGTCTCCTTGACCCAAAGCGCCGCTTCGAGGGCATTCTTGTCCTCAGGATTGAAAATCGCGGGCAGCGCCGCACGGTTGATTGTACCGTCCGCCTTCATCGCCTCGCCCGTCACCTTCTGGGTATCCGGGACCTGCTTGATGCAGACTACGCAGTTATAAGATTTCATAGGCTGTATTATATCATAAATGTGGCCCGAACATGAAGAAACCGCCCCCACGCGTGCAGGAGCGGTATCCGACGACAGAAGCCGACGACGAAACGTCACTTCGTCGCCGTGCGGTCGTTGTACTCGCCCGTCTCGGTGTTGACGCGGATGACGTCGCCTTCGTTGATGAAGAGCGGCACCGCGAGCTGGTAGCCGCCTTCGACGGTCGCCGGCTTCGTCACCTTGCCCGAGGCCGTATTGCCCTTCACGCCCGGCTCGACCTTGATCACCTTGCGCTCAACGAGCTGCGGGAGATCTACGCCGATCACCTTCTCGTTAAAGAACAGGGCCTTTACCTCCATCTCGTCCATCAGGAAGTACTTCTTGTCACCCATGACGTCGTAAGAGACGCGGATCTCCTCGAAGTTCTCGTCCGTAAAGACGAAAGCCTGACCGTCGTCGTACGAATACGTGACGGACATCTGAAGAAGCTCCGGCTTCTCGAACTTGTCGCCCGAGCGGTAGCTCTTGGTCATGCCGCCGCCGGTCATCATGTTGCGGAGCTTGCAGTTGTAGATCGCCTGCCCCTTGCCCGGCTTCGAGAAGTCGAACTCCGTAATCTCCCAAGGCTCGCCGTCGATCAAGAGCTTCACGCCCTTGTGCAGTTCACCCGCTCCAATTACCTCACCCATCTTATGCCTCCGATGTGACGGATCCGGCGCTTACCGGAAATTATTTCGTTTTATGGCGCTGCGCCTTCATGCGCTTGTCGTATTTGTGCTTCGACATTTTCTTCCGGCGTTTCTTCTTGATGCTTCCCATTTTTGTTTTCTCCTTAGGTTAGGGTTAAGAGTTATTAGAAGATGATCTTGTTCAGGGGCAGTTCGATGATGCCCGTCGCCCCGCTTTTCTTGAGGGCGGGGATGAGGTCGCGCACCTGGCGCTCCTCAACGACGCTCTCGACGGCATACCAGCCCGAGTCATTGAGCTTGTTCACCGTCGGCGCATGAAGCGCCGGCATGACCTGCACGATCTTCGCAAGCGTCTTCTCCGGCGCATTGCACTTCAGCAGCACGCGGCGCTGAGCCTCCAGCGCGCCGATGAGGAGCATCTTGAGCTGCTCCAGTTTCGCGCGCTTGGCCTTGTTCTTCCAGGAGGCCTTGTTCGCGATGAAGCGCGTCGTCGAGGTCAAGATCGTGTCAACGATGCGCAGGTTGTTCGCGCGAAGCGACGACCCCGTCTCCGTCAGGTCGACGATCGCATCGACGAGCTCGGGGGCCTTCACCTCCGTCGCGCCCCAGCTGAACTCGACTTCGGCCTTCACGCCGTGCTTCTTGAGATAGCGCTTGACGAGGCCCATCGCCTCAGTCGAAATGCGCTTGCCCTGCAAATCCTTGACCGTCTTGATCTTCGAGTCGTTCGGGACGGCAATCACCCAACGGACGGGGTTCGAGGTCGCCTTCGAGTAGTTCAACTCGCAGATCTCCTCGACATCGCTGCCGTTCTCGTAGATCCAGTCATACCCGCAGATGCCCGCGTCAATCTTGCCCAGCTCGACATAGCGGCTCATCTCCTGCGGACGCAGAAGTCGGCACTTGATCTCCTCATCGTCAATCGACGGGTAGTAGCTACGGCTGGAGCACGACACATTGAACCCCGCGCGCTTGAACAGCGCGAAGGTCGATTCCTGCAAACTGCCCTTCGGCAGACCTAATACGATTGCCATGTATCTTCTTCCTCGATGAAAAGTTCATTTATTATACCATAAACGGCGGACTTCTGTCCAATGGGCTGAGAAACGCGCACGCGTACGCTGTGGCAGACGTCGCCGCCATCGACGATTCGTCTTAAAGGCGGCGACGGCATTTTCTGCTATAATATGCGCATTATGGAAACGTCTGCCAAGTATTGCGTCATTGTCGTGATGGACGCATCCGCCTATGCCGGAAAGGAGAAGCTGTACGGCATACTGGATTTCCTCGGCGAAGGGAAGCGGATCTGGGAGATTCAGCTGGTCTGCACCGACGAAGGATTTACGGAGGAGCGCCTTCGCCAGGCGCAGCGCGACAGGGTCGATGGCGTCATCCTGCTCAGCTTCCCGACAGCGACACAACTGCGCCACATCATCCGGAGCGGCATCCCCTTCGTTGTCGAAACGGACAATCGCCTGCTGAGCGGCTTGCCAAGGCACGCCGCCGCCATCTCCCTCAACACGGCGGCTCTCGCAAAAGCGGCCGCCGACCATTTCCTCTCGCAGCATGTCTTCCGCGACTTCGGCTACGTCGAGGACAAGGATGCGTCTTTCTGGTCTGCCGACCGTGAGCGGGCGTTCACGCGGCGACTGGAAGACCAGGGGCACGCCTGTCAGGCGATTTCCGTCACAAGCGGACGCCTCGGCAACTACCTGAAAACGCGCGCGAAGCCCGCCGCCATCCTTGCCGCCAACGACGAGACCGCCGCGCGCGTCCTCCGCGCGGCACGGCGCGAGGGCCTTGAAACGCCAAAGGATGTCGCCGTCCTCGGGATTGACGACAACGCGGCGTTCTGCGACCCGCTCTCCCTCGACTCGATTGCCATTGACTTCCGTGCGGGCGGACGGCTCGCCGCCGAGCGGCTTGAATGGATTCTGGAGAAACGCCACTTGTCCGAGCCGCCCCTCAGCTTTTACGGCATCACGGGAATCGGCACGCGCGGCTCGTCCGTCAGAGTCGGCGCGGCGTTCGGCATTGTCAGACGTGCGCTGGCGTTTATCGACGAAAAGGCCTGTTCCGGGATTGGCGTAGACGACGTCGCCCGGCATCTCGGCGTCTCGCGGCGGCTGGCCGACCTGCGTTTCCGCGAATCGCTTGGCAGCACGATCTCCGACAACATCCGCAACCGGCGCATCCGCGAAGCCAAACGGCTGCTGACCGAAACCGACAGCCCAATCGCGAACATCTCCATCGCGGTCGGCATCTCAAACGTCAATCACCTCAAGAACATCTTCTTGCGCCATGTCGGAGTCTCCATGCGCGCATTCAGGAAGCGAGGAATGAAAAATTTGGTATAATTATTGGAATGCTCCAACAACTCCATAGCCGCCTTGGCGATTTCTGGTGGTATTCGCTGATAATCTTCGCCGCCTGTCGGTCCGGCGACGCGATCCAGGCGTTCATCGGGCTCTGGCTCGTGCCGAAATACGTCGGTCCGACGGAACTCGGCGCGGTCCTGCCGCTCCAGCAGCTGACGTCGTTCCTGACCGTGCCGCTCGCCGTCCTCTCGACCGTCTTCGCGAAGTACGTGAGCGTCTACACGACACGCGGCGAATACGGCAAAGTCAAGGGCTTCATCCGCGACGTCTTCGCCGCGACGGCCGTCCTCTTCGCCCTCTGCATCGGCGGAGCCTATCTCATCATGCCGTTCTTCTACGAGCGTCTGCGCATCACCTCCGGTTCGCTGACGGTTCTCATCCTCCTGTGCGGGCTGGCCGCAAACGTCAACACGGTCGTCACGAGCGCACAGCAGGGCCTTAAGCGTTTCAAGACCCTGTCGGCGATGAACGTCATCGGTGCGCCGATCCGGCTCGTCACGCTTCTCGTCGCGATGCCTTTCCGCCCGCTCTCCGGCTACCTGCTCGGCCAGACGACGCCAGCTGCGACGGCATCATTCCTCTCCGTCCTTGACATCCGAAAGGCACTCAAGGGCCACGCGCCCGACGCGACATGGCGACGCGACCTGCCGGAGATCGGACGCTACCTCGCGCCCTTTGCCGTCTACACGCTGTTCGGCAGCCTCGCCGGCGCACTCACGGCGACCGTCTACCGCCAGCGCCTGCCCGAGGTCGAGTCCGCCGCCTACTACATGCTGACGCGCTTCTCGGACATGGTGGGCTTCATCTCGGCGTCCTTCACCCTGATCCTCTTCCCGCTCGCGTCCGAGGCGCACGAGCGAGGTCGGGAGAACCGCCGGCTTCTCTGGCATTCTGTCCTCGCCACGCTCGGCGGCGGCATCTTGCTCGCCCTCGCGTTCGCGCTCGCGGCGCGGCCGCTCTTCGCGCTGACCGAAACGTGGCGCGCGTACCTGCCATACGTTTACCTCCTGCCCATCCTCACGTTCTCGAACGGGTTCGGGCTCTCCGCCGGGGCGATCGCCAATTACGAGCTTGCCTGCGGACGGTTCGGCGCGCTGGCCCTCTTGGTCTTCCTCAATCTCGCCTACGCGGCGCTGCTCATCGCATTCACGGGATGCGAGGCCTTCAGGGGGCTTGCGCCCGACGCGCTCGTGGACTGGATGGCCTCCCTGCACGTCGCCCGCCTTTCGACGCTCGTCTACCTGTCGCTGGCCTTCGGGCTGCTCCTGCTGTCCGCGATGGGCGCGTTCGCCTTGTGCCGCACGAAAGGCCGCCGCGCATGAACGTTCTCCTTGTCACGAACGAACTCGGCTATCGCGGCACGCCGCGGTTCCTCGTCAACTGCGCGGCCCTGGCGCGCCAAGCCGGACACCAGGCCCTCGTCTGGGGCCTCCAGGAGGGCGGCGCGGCCGAGAGGACCTGTTCCGAACACGGCATCCCCGTGCGCATCGGGCTCGACGCCCTCGACGACGCCCTCGCCTTCGCCCCGCATGTCGTCCACGTCCACCGCGCGGGCGGCGTCTCCGACCGCGACACCGCGCTTCTCCGCGTCCTCAAGCGGAAGACGGGCTGCCGCGTCCTGGAGACGAACGTCTTCGGTTCGGCGGACCTGACCGTCCCCGACCCCATCGACCTGCACGCCCACATCTCGCGCTGGGACCTCTGGCGCTGGCGGCGGTGGCTCTGGCCCTTCCGGCGGCCGGGCATCTACCTTCCCTATTGCGTGGACACGGCGGCGTTCCGCCCCGTGCCGCCCGACGCTTTCCGCCGCGCGCACGGAATCCCCGGCGAGGCCCTCGTCGTCGGGCGCATCGGCAAGACGGACTGGGCCGAGCTTCGCAAGGCCGTGATTCCGGCCCTTCGGGACTGCCCGCGCGTCGTCTTCGTGTCCGTCGACGACTATTCCGGCGCGACGGAAGACTTCGCCGGCTGGCCGGTCGACTGCCGCGCGCGCGTCGTCCGCGTCCCCGCGCTTCGCGGCGCGGACGCGCTCTCGGCCTTCTACTCGGCCTGCGACCTCACGCTGAACTTCTCGCCCATCGGCGAGTCGTTCGGCTACGTCGTCGCCGAGGCCATGGCCTGCGGCACGCCCGTCATCGCGCACTCGAAGCCGCGAAACGACAACGCCCAGGTCGAGATCGCCGACGCCCGGTTCGGGGCCTATCCCGTCAGCACGGCCGAAGCGGCCCTCGGGGTCATCCGGACCTGTGCGGACACGCCGCCCGCGCCTGAGCAGCGCGAACGCTGCCGCGACAGCATCATCCACCGCTATTCGCTCGACGTCTTCGCCCCGCGCCTCGACCTCGCGTATCGGACGCTCGCCGAAACGAAACGTCGTGGCCGCGCCCTTGAGCGCACGTTCGCCCGGCTCGGCTTTGAAACCGACATCCCGGATTCCGAGATCGCCGAACGACTCGAACGCGTGCTGGGCGAAAAGCCAACGGCCATCGCGCGCGTCAAGACACGCTTGGCCTATTCGCTCCCTAACGCCCTGCGTCTCCAGCGCATCTGCCGCCGCGACTTCCCCAACCCCGTGCCGGACGAGCTCAAGGAGAGGATGACATGATCTACGACTGCTTCAGCTTCTTCAACGAGCTGGACCTACTGGAAATCCGGCTGAACATCCTGAAGGAAGCGGTCGATCGCTTTGTCCTGGTCGAGGCGACCCGGACCTATCGCGGAAAGGCAAAGCCCTTGTATTTCGCCAACAACAAGAAACGCTTCGCGCCTTTCCTCGACAAGATCATCCATATTGTCGTTGATGACTTCGCCCCCGTCGAGTCCTACATCGCCTCGCCGTCATCAGACCCCAAGAGATGGGCATGGGCCTATGAGAACTACCAGCGGCACGCGATTAGTCGAGGACTTGCCGAACTCAGGGATGACGATGTGCTCATCGTGTCCGACCTGGACGAGATTCCTTCGGCTGCCGCCGTCAGGAAAGCCGCCCGGGACGCGCAAGACGACAAGGTGCGGATGCTGCAGCTGAGCCATCGGTCCTTCTACCTTAACTTCTGCAACTTCTCAATGCCGCGCTGGGAGTGGGGGCCGATGGTCCTGTCCGGCAGGGCCTTCCGTGACCCGAAGACCTACCAGAAGATGCGGAAAGGCAACTGGTCCGTCAAGGAGGTCCTGACATCCTTCCCCTCTCCGCATCTCCTTCGCCCCTTGAAGCCCGACAGGATCGTGCGAAACGCCGGCTGGCACTTCAGCTTCATGGGCGGCATGGAGATGATCCTGCGCAAGCTCGCCAGCTTCGCCCATGCCGAATATTCGACCGGTCGGTTCGCGGACGCCAATCACGTCAGGCACGTCATCGAGAACGGCGGCGACCTGTTCGGACTCGGCGACCGATATTACGCAGTCCCCGCCGAGCGATGCCTGCCGCCATTCATTCTCCGGCATCCGGAAAAGTTCGCCGCGCTCATCTATCCGACGCCCCGAGCCTACCTGAGGAAAACCCGATTGAGAAAGGCGGGCGCAACGCTCTTCTACATTCTTCGTACCGTCACGCCACCGAGAATCAAGCATGCAATCTACCGACTCATCCATACATGTCGCGCTCGCCGCTGATGACAATTACTTCAAGGGGCTGATCGTCACGGCATGGTCCATCGCGGCCAATTGCGCCCCCTCGCGGCACGTGACGATCCACGTCCTCGACGGCGGAATCTCCGACGCAAACTGGCGCGACCTGCTCGCCGCCACCCATCCGTTCAACTGCGCCCTGGACCGGATCGCGGTCGATCCAAACGCCTCGTTCGACGGACTGGGAGAATGGCACGGCGCGAGCAAGATGACGTATGCGCGCCTTCTGCTGCCCGCGCTTCTGCGAGACATCAGGCACGTCATCTATTCCGATGTCGATTTCGTCTGGCTCGGCGACATTTCAAAGCTGTGGGACTTGGCCGACAAGGACCTCATCCTGCAATATGTCCCCGAAAGGACGAAAGGCCGTGAAATCGGCGCGGTTGAACGCGCGTGGATTGAGAGCCGAGGCTTTACGCTCACGCCCGGCAAATACTTCTGCGCCGGGATGATCGTCATGAACCTCGCCCTGTTCAGGAAAGAGAACCTTCATGCCAAGATCCTGAAGTTCCTCTCCGACAACGGCGGCACCGCGCCCTTCGTCGACCAGACCGCGCTGAACGTCTTCATGGACAAGAGAACCGACACCGGCGAGCTTCCGCAGAACTGGCAAGCGGAAACCGGCAACCCGGAAGAATGCAGCAAAGACGTCGATCTGGCCATACACTTCCCGAGCGACACGCCGTGGAAATCCCTTCACATGGCGAACCACCTTCTCACCGAGCCGCACATCCTCTGGCATACGATCTACGCCCACATTTATGGCACGACCGTCTGGCGGTCGCTCCGATCGTGCAACTCCGCGCTCGACATCGTGTTCTGCCGCACCCTTTACCTGCTGGCGTCAAACCTCGGAATCGTTCGGGCGTTTCTTCGCGCCTACCTCCGCATCACCGGGAAGAAGAGCGGAATCCCCTACTTGGAACCGTATCTTCACAAGATCACGTTCGCCCGGTTCCCGACGTTTCGCGACATAAAGGCCAGCTTCCCGGCTGATCCTGCGTGACGGCCGACGGCCCGTCCCGGAACGTCTCGCCGCGGTCTTCGGCCGCGCGCCACGTATAGTCCTGAAGCGTCATCGTCAAATCCTGAACAGGGCCGGGAATCGCCGTTCCACCCAATGCGCGAACGACACAATCCATCCGCCCAGCGCCCGTGCGGCGTGGCTGCGGCGCGCGACATTCCCCCACACCGTGAGCGCGCGCGGCACATAGCCGGCGCTGCGGTTGGCATGACGGCGGTCGGCCGTCTCGTCGGCCGCGACGCGCGGCGGATGGCTCAAGGGGAACCCAAGAGCGCCTGTCGACACAAAATGCGGCACGTCGTAGACGAAGCCGCCCGTATGCGACGCGCCGGCCTCGTGCCCGACATTCGAGACGAGATTCACATGCGGCACGACGCACAGCCATTTGTTCGCGGCCATCGCCACGCACCACTGGATGTCCCACGTCGTCGGGTTCTCGATGACGCCCCGCAGATACTTGCGCCAGTAACGCCGGAACTTGTCGGGGCGCGGCGCATGCAGAATCTCCTCGACCGTCTCGCGATAGCGCGCGAGCGTACCGTCGTACGCGCGCCACGCCCGCCGCCACGTCGCCCACCCCCAGATGTGGACATGGCGCGAGAAGTGATAGGACGCGCACGGATCGCTCTGATACCCGTAGAAATTGTCGCCCGAAATCATGCCGACACGCGGCTCGTCGCGGTAGCGTCGCAGCAGTTCAGACGCGAAGCGCAGGAAGTCGGCGGTCGGCGCACAGTCGTCTTCGAGGATGAGGCCCTCGCCCGCCGCGTCCAGAAACCACGAAATCGCCTCCGGCGGCGCGAAGCGGCAACCGCGATTCGCGTCGAGAAAGCGTGTCTGAAGGTCGCACGGCCAGTCGACGGCCGCGACCGCCGCGCGCGTCCGCGCAACGATCTCGGCTTCGCCCGGCCTGTCGGGGCGCGGGCCATCGACAGCCACAAAGAGCCGACGCGGCTTTACGGCGCGAAGGCGGTCAACCTGGGCTTTCAGCCGTTCGGGGCGGTTGAAGCCAATCAGCAAAACGGGCGCGCAATCGAATTCAGCCATGGCAGAGCCTTTCAGCGCGACGTTCGCGGCCGTTCCCCGAAGCTCGCGCTTCGGACACAGGACAGGCGTGCGCTTCGGGCACGGGGTAGGCGCACGCTTCGGGCACGGGGCAGGCGCGCGGGCGAGGCGCGAGATTGACCGCCGCGCGCGCCCAATCATCGACCTCGGCGAACGTCACGCCGCGATAGGCGATTGGGGCCACGCCCTGTTCTGTGCCGGGGGCGCAAGCCCCCGGTCCCCCCTCCGCGAGCGCCTGGGCGAGGCGGTTCAGGGCCAGCGCGTCGCGGCGCGTCATCGGCTTCTCGCCCGGCATGTGCGGCCACGCCGCCGGCGCGAGCATCAAGAGCCGCCCGGCGGCGCAGGCGTCGAAATGCCGCCCGCCCGGCTTTTCGAGCGGCGCAAAGCCCTTGTTGCGCAAGACGACGAGCGGCAGACCCTCGGCAAAGGCCCGGCGCGCGATTTCGCGCTCGCCCTCGCTCACGCACGGCGAGAGCAGCGCCGCGCCCTGCCGCGCCCGCGCGAGCAGCGCTTCGGCTTTCGCCGTGAACGCCGCGCTTTCCTGTGCGACCAGCGGCTCGCCCGCCGCGTCGCGCGCAATCTTGAGCCCGCCGCCCGCCTTCGGTTCGCGGCGATAGGCGAAGTCGCGCCGCGAGACCTGAACCTGAACGAGCGGGCGGTCGAGCAGAAAACGGTTGCCGAGGGCCGCGAACGCGCCGACGACGCCCAGCGACGGCAGGGGGCGGCGCAGCGCGGCGACGGCGCGAAAGAGATCGGGGAAGAGCCGCTTGACCGCGAGCCGGCGCGGGTTGTCGCGCAGGTAGTTGAACATCGCGTCGAGCTGCCCGGCGCGAAAGAGAATCGAATCTTGGAAGCCCGCCGCCCAGAGGCGGGGTGCCCCCGAAGCTCGCGCTTCGGGCACCGAACAAGCCCGCCTGTTCCGTTCCGAGAGCGCCTTGTTCTGTGCCAAGAGCGCCTTGTTCCGTTCCGAGAGCGCAAGCTCTCGGTAAATCTTCTCGCACCCCGTCTTGAACCCACCGATGGCGTTGCCGAGCGGCTTTGCCATCGGCCGCCGCATCACCTCAAGAATCGCGTGCAGATGATCGGGCATCAGCTGGCAGAAAAGCGGTTTGATCTCGGGCGTGAAGTCGCCCAGCCGCTTCCAGTGCGCGAGAATCGCCGCGCCCAGTTCGCTCGGCTCGACGCGCGCCGTCACCGCCTCGGGCGGCGCCTTCGGTTCGTCGATCACGAGCCGCCCCAGCAGGGGCCGCGCGCGGTCGGCCTGGACGAGCGTCACCTGGTAGATCGCCCGCTGGCGGTAGTCCCAGCCGTCGCACCGCCGCGTCATGCGGTGAATCGTCTCGCGGCGCGCCTCACCCATGGCGCAGCCTCCAGAGCGCCCCCTCGGCGAGATAGAGCGGGTATTCGAGCGCGATCTTCGCGCGCGCGGCAAGCCCCGGGCGGCACGGCGCGAGGCTCTGGACGAACGGCACGATCTTCGCCGCGTCTTCGACCCAACGCACCCGGTGGCGCGCGGCCGCCGCCGCGACGCCCGCCCGCGTCCGCGCGACCCGTTCCGGCGCAATGCGCGCGGGGCGGTCGAAATCGACAAGCAGCCCGCTTTCGCCGTCGACGATGTACTCGTTCATCGTCGCGTCGTCGTGCGCGACGACGCACGTGCCCATCGCCATCGCCTCCAGGAACGCCATGCCGATGCCCTCCTTGCGGCGCGGCGCAAGGACGACGCCGCAGGACGCCAAGCGCGCCAGGTAGTCGGCGCGCGGCAGGAACTCGTTCGCCCCCTTGACGACGAGCGTATAGCCATCGGATGCCGGGAACATCCTCTCGGCCTGTTCGCGCGATACGCCGCCGCGCTCCCACAGGAAGACCTTTTTCGGATCGCCCGCCGCCTGCGGCAGCGCCGCCGGGTCCGGGAAGTAGCGCACGTCAAGCAGATTCGTCACGCCGCACTGCCGCGCGTGCGCCGACACCTTCCCGCAGAACGAGACGACGCCCATGCCGCTCGCGGCAAGGCGCCTCCACTGCCAGACGCTGCCCCATTCGTTGTCGTACATCGGCACGAACACGTTGACCTTGCCGGGGAAGTAGAACCGGCCACGCGCGATCGGGAATTCCCAGACGACCGCGCCGTCCTGCCCGCGCATCGCCGCCCGAGCCCCCGTGCGATAGGCTTTTTGGTAATGGTGTTCCGTGACCGCAAATGCGCTTCGCAGAATCTCGACGAAGAAGTCCGCCGACCGCGTCCGCCGATGAAACTCATGGTCGATAAAGAGAAGGTTCATGACGCCGCAGCCGGCGAGCAGCTTCGCGAAGTGGGCGTCGAAGCGCTGCGCGATCTCGGCCCAGGAGCAGACCGGAAGTTGCCGCGCGGCGTTCGCCGCGAGACGCCGACCGAGCGCCGAGTCGTCCACAAGACGCAAAATCAGCGGCGCGTAGTCGCCGTCCGTCGCGAGAAGCGCGTTCTCGCCGTCCGTAAAGAAGTTGTCGGCCTCGCCGTGCAGGGCGAGAATCGGCCGCTCCCAGCGCAAATATTCCTGCAGCTTCGCGTTGCAGTCCTGGTCGGAGGTGCAGATGAAGGCATCGGCTTGGCTCATCACCGAAAGCTGCTCCTCCTTCGTGAGCCAGCCGAGCGAAATGCAGTTGGGGGAGAGATACGGCTTCAGGTAGTCCTCGTCACGCCCCGTCAGATAGAGCTTGACGTCTTCCGGCAGCTGGCGCATCGCACGGCAGATGTCCGCCGTGCGCTTCCACCTCGCCTTGTCGCCCGTGTAGACGAGCTTGAAGCGTCCCTCAAGGCGAATCGTGCCGCGCACGGCCTTGCGGTCGACCGGGTCGGCCCCGTTCGGAATGTACGCGCAGTCAACGCCCCATGTGCGACCGAGCTTCTGAAGGGCATGGCTCAGCGTGACGACCGCGTCCGAGCGCGTGACGAGGAACTTCTGCACGGCCCGCATGAGAACCTTGCCCGGCCAGCCGAACAGCTCGTTCCAAATGCGGTCATAGTGGTCGTCCCAGCCGTGCACGACCACGAAGCGGCGATGGCGGCAGAGGACGTGCTTCAGAAGTATCGGCCAGACCGCCGCCGTCGAACCGTAGGTGTAGACGATGTCGGGCCTGAAGGCGTCGATCTCCTTCGCGAGGCGAAACGGATTCGCCGTATCGCGCCAGCCGAGCCACGCGACCGTCCAGCCCATGCGTTCGAGGTTGTAGCCGATCGCGTCGATGCTGTACGGCGCGGCGGCGAAATGCGCGGCGGCGGACGTCCCCTTGGCGTACCAGGGGAAACGCGAGCTTGAGACGAAGAGGAGGCGCTTGCTCACGGCCATTCTTTCCGCAGCGCCGTCTCCGCGAGCCCGCGCAGGGTCCCGCGCCAGTACGCCCACGCGATGCCGGGGCGGCAGCAGCGCAAGGCGACCGCCCCGTACCAGAGCGCCGAGAGCGGCGCGAAGACCAGCGCGACCGAGAGGACCTGGAGAAAGCCGAAATGCCGCCGGGCGAAGCGCAGGCGGTTGCGGCCCAGGCGAAACGCGCGCCAAGGAGCGTTGATGCCCAAGTCTCGCAATGCCGGAACATCCGCAGCCGCCAGAAAATTCTGATGACGCGTCACCGCCGTGGACAAGATCCAGGCCTTTCGTCCCGTATCGGCAATCCGCCACCCATAGTCAGACTCGTCAAAATAAAACGGAAGGCGCTCGCAGAACCCCCCGACTTCATCATGGACTGCCTTTGGGACCGCGAAAGCATTTGGCGAGTAGAGCGTCGGAAAACGAATCCTGTCTTTCGGCAACTGCCCAAGAGGAAGATTCGCGCCAAAGTTGCGAGGCTGAGACGTCCAACGATTGAAGTCACAGCCTAACGTCCAGATGAGCCCGTCTTTCCGGCCGCCGGCATTGACCGCCATCGGCGCGATGAGCCCTGCCTCGGGATGCGACTCGAAATCAGCGACAATCGCGGACAGGATGCCTTGCTCGACGAGGTTGTCATCGTCGATAAAAAGGAGATACTTTCCTCTTGCCAGCGAGGCGCCGACATTCCGTGAGCCGCCAAGCTGCCTGTTGACGCCATTCCGATGGTAGCGCACGCGGAAATCGCCGCCAAAGCGCGCCGCGATCTTCGCCCCCGTGTCGTCGGGCGAGCAGTCGTCGACGACGATCACCTCCAGCGCGGGATACCGCGTCGCGAGGACGCTCGCGACGCAGTCACAAACCATCTCGGCGCGATTGAACGTCGGAATCACGACCGAAATGGACGGATGCTCATGCATCAGAACAAACCGTGCACCTTGCCCGTCTCGACATCGACATCGATGCGGCGAAAAGCTGGCGAGGCCGAAGTTCCCGGCATCAGTTTGATCTCGCCCGCGACCGGCACGAGAAGCCCAGCGCCCCGATAGACGAGAATGTCCTTCACCGGTAAACGCCACCCCTTCGGACGACCCAGAAGGTTCGGATCATGCGACAGCGAATACTGTGTCTTCGCCATGCAAATCGGCAGCTTCGCCGTCTCGGGATCCGACTGGTACGCCGCAAGCTTCTCCTGCGCGAGCGGATCAAAGTCAACGCCATCGCCGCCGTAAACTTCCTTTACCTGTTTTTCAATACGGTCCTTCAGCGGCTCGTTCAAGTCACAAAGATAGGCGAAATCATTCGGCGCATCACACGCCTTGATGACGGCCTCGGCGAGTTCCAACGCGCCTTCACCACCCTTGAGCCAGTGATCGGAGACGGCAAACGCCGCGCCCGCCCGCTCGGCGACCTCACGCACGAGATCTCGCTCGGCTTGCGTGTCGGTGTAGAACGCGTTAAGGCAGACGACGGGCTGAACGCCCGCGCGACGGATGATGTCAATGTGCGCACGCAGGTTATCACAGCCCTTCTCCAAAAGGCCAAGGTCCTCCTGCGTATAAACCGGATCAAGCGGAAGACCCGCCTTCACCTTCGGCGCACCGCCATGAGCTTTCAGCGCACGGACCGTCGCCACCAACACGACCGCATCAGGCTTCAAGCCTGAACAGCGGCACTTGATGTTCCAGAACTTCTCAAAGCCCATGTCAGACGCAAAGCCTGACTCCGTGACGACGTAATCGCCAAGCGCACAGGCAAGGCGATCCGCAACGACCGAGTTCTGCCCAATGGCAATGTTCGCAAAGGGTCCCGCGTGGACAAACATCGGCTGGCCTTCGAGGGACTGCATCAACGTCGGCTTGATTGCGTTCACGAGGAGCGCGCACATCGCACCGTCAACTTCGAGATCGTGCGTTGTCACAGGCGCGCCCGACTTCGAATAGGCGACAATGATCTTCGCAAGGCGTTCGCGCAAATCCTTCAGATCGGCAGACATCGCAAGAATCGCCATGACCTCCGAAGCGACCGTGATGTAGAAGCCCGAATGACAGGCATAGCCGTCGAGCCTACCGCCTTTGCCAATCTCAATGTTACGAAGGCCCTGTGCACAGAAGTCCATCGCCCAACGGAACTGGATGCGGTTCTCGTCAATGTCGAGACGCTCCAGCCCCCGCTCGGCCAACCACGCATCATCGTGGTTGCGCTCGTGCTGCATGCGCGCGTTCAAGGCGACCATCGCAAGGTTGTTCGCGTTCGTGATCGCGTCGATGTCCCCCGTTAGTCCGAGCGAGAGGGACGTAAGCGGCACGACCTGCGCAAGGCCCCCGCCCGCCGCCGAACCCTTGATATTGAACGTCGGACCGCCCGACGGCTGACGCACGCAGCCAATGACCTTCTTGCCGAGACGTCCGAGACCTTCGACAAGGCCAAGCGTCGTCGTCGTCTTGCCTTCGCCCAGCGCTGTCGGCGTAATCGCCGTCACGTCAATGTACTTGCCGCGCCGTCCCGCGCCCACGCGCTTCAAGACCTTCGTGACATCCACCTTCGCGAGATACTTCCCGTAGGCGTCCCATTCGCCGTCTTGAATGCCAAGATCCTTCACGAGGTCTGCGGCAGACTTGAGATTCGCTTCGGCGGCTTCGGCAATCTGCCAGTCCTTCATCTTCGTCGGATCGAGTTTCATCGACATCCCCTTCACTTCTTCGTCCAGAACTTGTCGGCAAGCTTGGACGGGATTCCGACCTCGCCCTTCTCAAAGTTGTCGGCGAGAATCTTCCAGCCGAGATCCAGCGCCTGCTCCAACGGGATGTTGACGGAAAGGTCCATCATCTCGCGCTCAAAGTCCGCACCATACCGAAGGAGCTTCTGGTCCCATTCGCTCATCTTGAAGCCCATCGACTGCTTCTCGACGGTCTCCTTGTACTGCGCATAGAGCTTGATCATCGCGTCCATTACCGTCCGGTGGTCCTCGCGCGTCGCCTTGTTGACCTGTTGCTTCAGGCGCGAAAGGGAACCGAACGGCTCGATACGCCCGTTCTTGAGGTAAAACTGACCTTCGGTGATGTAGCCCGTGTTGTCCGGCACCGGATGCGTGACGTCATCGCCCGGCATCGTCGTCACCGCAAGAATCGTGATCGAGCCCGCGCCGTCGAAATCCACCGCCTTCTCGTAACGCGCGGCAAGCTGCGAATAGAGATCGCCCGGATAACCGCGGTTCGAGGGAATCTGCTCCATCGTAATCGCGATTTCCTTCATCGCATCGGCGAACGAGGTCATGTCCGTCAAAAGGACGAGAACGTTCTTGCCCTCCAAGGCAAACTTCTCGGCAACGGCCAGCGAGACATCTGGCACGAGCATGCATTCGACTGTCGGGTCCGCCGCCGTGTGGACGAACATCACCGTCTTCGCGAGCGCACCGGACTGGTCAAGCGTCGAGCGGAACTTCAGGTATTCGTCATACTTCAGCCCCATGCCGCCGATGACAATGACATCCGAGTCGGCCTGCAGCGCGATGCGCGCCAGAAGTTCGTTGTACGGTTCGCCCGCCCGCGCGAAGATCGGCAGCTTCTGAGACTTCACGAGCGAATTGAAAAGGTCGATCATCGGGATGTTCGTGCGCACCATCTCGTGCGGCATGATGCGCCGCGCTGGGTTGACGGACGGCTGACCGATCGGCGAAGGCTCGCCCTCGACGACAGGCCCGCCGTCACGCGGTACGCCAGCTCCTGTGAAGGCGCGCCCAAGCAGCGCGTGCGAGAAGGGAATCTTCATCGTCTCGCCCAAGAAACGGACGTGGGCGGCGGTATCGACGCCACGCGCCCCCGCGAAGATCTGAAGCGTCACATTCTCTCCGTCCAGCTTAATGACCTGGGCCAGCGATGTGCCCGCACGAGATTCGACCTCGGCGATTTCGTTGTATTTCACGCCTTCGGCGCGAAGCGTCGCGACCGACCCCGACAGGGCATCGATCTTATGATAGACCTTGTTGTTGAACATAAGCCAAAATCCTTATTTGCCAATTGACGCGTGATAGCTCTGAAGCGAACGGACCTCGCCCTTGCCGCTCATCGCGGCGACGATGCCCTCCGACGCCGCGCGCACCGCCGCAATCGTCGTCAGGTACGGGACCTTGTACTTGATCGCGTTCTGACGGATGCGGCTGTCATCGGCACGCGCGTCACGGCGACCGGACGGCGTGTTGACGATCAACGAGACTTCGCGGTTCTTGATGACGTCAAGGCAATCGGGGCGGCCCTCGCCGATCTTGGCGACAACATACGCCGGCACGCCGCGCTCCCGCAGCCACGCCGCCGTTCCTTCGGTTGCAAACACCGTAAAGCCGATGTCCGCAAGGTTCTTCACCGCATCGGCCGCCTCCTCAATCTTCTCGGAAAGCGACACCAAGACCTTGCCCGGCTTCGTTGGGAGCGGCGAACCCGCCGCCTCCTGAGACTTGAAGTAGGCCAGCCCGAACGTATCCGCCAGCCCCAGGACTTCGCCTGTCGAGCGCATCTCCGGGCCAAGGACGGGATCGACCTCCGGAAACTTGTCGAACGGCAAGACGGCCTCCTTGACGCCGAAGTACGGCACGACATGTTTTTCCTGTTCCAGCCCAAGGCCCTTTACCGTCTCGCCAAGCATCAGTTTCGTCGCAATGCCAGCCATCTGCACGCCAGCGACCTTCGAGACGAGCGGAACCGTGCGCGACGCACGCGGATTCGCCTCGATGACGTAGACTTTGCCCTCCGGCTCGCCCTTCGTAAACTCAATCGCGAATTGCATATTCATGAGACCGACAACCCTCAGCTCCTCTGCAATCCGCCGCGTGTAGTCAAGAATCGTCTGCTGATTGCGCTTCGAGATGCCTTCTGGCGGCAACACGCACGCCGAGTCGCCCGAATGGATGCCGGCGAGTTCGACATGCTGCATGATTGCCGGGATGAAGATGTCCGTTCCGTCCGAAAGCGCATCAGCCTCGCATTCCATCGCATGACAGAGGAACCGGTCGAGGTAGAGCGGGCGATCCGGCGTCACACCGACCGCCTTCGCGACATACTCGCGCAAGAGCTGTTCGTCGTAAATGACCTCCATGCCACGCCCGCCCAGAACGAACGAGGGGCGGATGATGAGCGGGTAGCCAAGTTTGTTCGCGCATGCGATCGCGCCATCGATGTCACTCGCCATCATCGACTCCGGCATCGGGATGCCGAGCTTGTCCATAATGGCATGGAAGAGATCGCGGTCTTCCGCATCGTCAATTGAATCGACAGACGTGCCGAGAATGCGACATCCCGCCTCTTGAAGGCCTCGCGCGATGTTGAGAGGCGTCTGACCTCCGAACTGGACGATAACGCCCATCGGCTTCTCCGCCTCGTAGATCTGGAGAACGTCTTCTACCGTGACGGGCTCGAAGTAGAGCTTATCGGACGTATCGTAATCCGTCGAAACCGTCTCGGGGTTGCAGTTGACGATAATCGTCTCGTAGCCCATCTTGCGCATCGCAAGCGCCGCATGGCAACAGCAGTAGTCAAATTCGATGCCCTGGCCAATGCGATTTGGGCCACCACCGAGAATCAGCACCTTCTTCTTGTTGTCTGAGACCGGGACTTCGCCTGACTTTCCGTTGTAAGAGGAATAGTAGTAGGCCTGATTCTCAACGCCGGAGACGGGAACCTTGTGCCATGTCTCGACGCACCCAAGGCGTTTGCGCCGGTCACGGATGTCCTTCTCGGGGATATCGAGGAGTTGCGCAAGATACTTGTCGGAGAAACCGTCCTTTTTCGCCTGTACGAGCAGACCGTCCGGAAGCGCAGCGCCTTTGTAGCGCAGAATCTCCTCTTCCTCCTCGACGAGTTCGCGCATCTGCTGGACGAAATAGGCCTTCACGCCCGTGCGCGTGAAAATCTGGTCATTCGACGCTCCCTTGCGCAACGCCTCGTACATCTGGAAATGACGCTCGGAGTTCGGCACGGCAAGAAGTTTCAGCAACTCATCCAAGGAAAGGTCGTGGAAATTCTTGACGAAACCAAGGCCCGCACGACCGCGTTCAAGCGCACGAATCGCCTTCTGGAATGTCTCCTTGTACGTCTTGCCGATGGACATGACTTCTCCGACGGCTTTCATCTGCGTGCCAAGCTTGTCCTCGACGGCTCGGAACTTCTCAAATGCCCAGCGCGCAAACTTCAAGACGACGTAATCCCCGCTCGGCGTGTACTTCTCCAGCGTTCCGTCACGCCAATACGGCATTTCGTCCAACGTCATACCCGCCGCGAGTTTTGCCGAGACGAGCGCAATCGGAAAGCCCGTCGCTTTTGATGCGAGGGCCGAAGAGCGCGACGTGCGCGGATTGATTTCAATGATGACGACACGACCTGTCTTTGGATCATGCGCCCACTGCACATTGCAGCCTCCGATGACGCCAATCGCCTCGACGATGCGAAAAGCGTCACGCTGAAGCTTCCGCTCAAGCTCCTTCGAGATCGTGAGAAACGGCGCGGCGCAGAAACTATCGCCCGTATGAACGCCGACCGCATCGATGTTCTCGATGAAGCAGACGGAAATCATCTGGTTCTTTGCGTCACGAACGACCTCGACTTCCAGCTCTTCCCAATTGAGAATCGACTCTTCAATCAAGCATTGATGCGTCAACGAAGCGTCAAGACCACGCGCACAGATCGTGCGCAACTCCTCGACATTGTAGCAAAAGCCGCCGCCCGAACCGCCCATCGTGTAGGCAGGGCGCACGACGACCGGATAGCCGATCTCCTTCTCGACAAGTTCGATCGCCGCCTCAACGGAGTGGACAATGCCTGACTTCGGCGTCTCAATGCCAAGTCTCGTCATCGTCGCCTTGAAAATCTCTCGGTCCTCGCCGCGCTCAATCGCATCCAGATTGACGCCGATTACTTTGACGCCATACTTATCGAGAATGCCCTTCTTCGCAAGCTCCATGGAAAGGTTGAGGCCTGTCTGGCCGCCAAGGTTCGGCAAAATCGCATCTGGGCACTCCTTCGCGATAATCTGCTCAAGGCGCACTTCATTAAGCGGCTCAATGTAAGTCGCGTCGGCCATCACGGGATCCGTCATGATCGTCGCAGGATTGGAGTTCACCAGCACAACCTTATAGCCACACGCACGAAGCGCCTTGCAGGCTTGCGTCCCTGAATAGTCAAATTCACATGCCTGCCCAATGACAATGGGACCCGAACCAATGATTAGAACCTTGTCAATATCTTCGCGCTTCATCTCACGTTCAAACCTTTCTGAGGCCTAACTCTCCTCAAAAAAGATAGTATACCAAAAAGGAGAGGGTGAGGTCTATTGCTAAAATGCAAGGAGAGACGCGCAAGCGCGCGTCTCCGGAGGCGGAAAAGAAAAGAGCCGGCGGCGTCCTACTCTCGCGCGGGCGG